>CAVTXC010000005.1:0-322912 GCA_963738525.1 Bryobacterales bacterium | reverse complement strand
CAGATCGACGCCTACCACGCCCGCGTGCTGGCCGTGATCGGACCCAGCGTCGAACCGGCCGTCCGGGACTGGCTGGAGCAGGTCTGCGCGCCGCTCTGATGGCGCTCCGCCAGGCCCGTGGTGGCCTGAAGCCTGCCCGCCACTAAAGCACGCCTGCCTTCCTGAAATCGCCGATCACCGGGCGCAGCATCGCCTTGGCCCGATCCCGGGCATTCTCATCGTTCCGGCTCCAATACGATCCATTGTAGACGCGGGACCAGATTCGCAGGCCAGACGCCGCATCGATCAGATCCCAGCGCATGGCGTAATACCGCAAGGGGCCTTGGGCGCTGACGCTCGACGGGAATTCGATACGTCCGGTAATGCACGGCGTTGGTGCCCAGCGCGTGCGAAGCGTAGATATCCACTGGACTCATCCAGCGCGGGTACGTCTGCTCGCGCCAATCCAGAAACGAAGACTCGCCGAACGCCAGCCCCGTCTCTTTGGAGAACACGATCTGCTCGTCATCCGCGGCGGACTTACGAACGACATCGAACGCTTTGGCCAGCCAAGCCCGATCACCCGTTACCTGGTAGATCTCCCAAGCCGCCAGCGCCCATGTCATCCGGTCGGTCGACACAGGCCAAGATCCACCTGTTCCGGTGTCCTGAATGATGCGATCGCGCGCGACCTTCGCGAGAAGACTCGTCTTTGCTGTCTCCGGTTCGATTGCCGCCAGGGCCAGCAGGATGCTGTAGCTGATATCTCGCGTCCATACGCCATCCCATTTGGCTCCCGCCATGAACGCGCCGTCGGGGCGAATGTCGCGACGCAGCTCGTCGAGCGACAGGTTGTAGAGCGCATCAATCAACACGTGATCGGTGTGGAGCGCCGGGTAGCTGGACACGTCCGCCTCGAGCTTCCAGTGACGAGCCGCGCCCGACTTCCCGTAGTTGGAGACAAGCTCCGTGCTGGAAAGGGCCCGGGCTTCGGACGTGCCTTCGCGCACGCGGTCCGACTCCACCGAGAAACGGCGGCCTTGATAGATCATCTGCGCGTCACACGGTTGCAGGACCACAGCCAGCAGGAGAAGCGCGGTGGGAGAAGCAAAGGAAGTAGGCACCGTCAACGTTATGCTACCTGGAGTGGTCCGCGCACCGGTACGCTTCGTCGAGAAGTTCGATGACGTGCATCACGCGCTGGCCGTTACCCCATACGGCGGACGCCCGCTTCCAGTTGCAGCATGCAACCCGGATTCGCGGTCACGATGACGTCGGGCTGCACGCTGTTGACGTTGGCCATCTTCTCTTCGAGAATCTCCATCGCCATCTCCGTATGCGAGCACGTTGTAAATGCCCGCGCTGCCGCAGCACAGGTCGGCCATCGGCATCTCCGGAAACTGCGAGCCCGGGTACCTGCGCGAGCAACTGCCGCGGCGCGCTGCGTGATCTTCTGCCCATGCGCCAGATGGCAGGAATCCTGGTACGTCACCCGCGCGCTCACCGGACCCATGCGCGGGATTGAGCGCGATGGAGGCCAGAAACTCGTTCACATCGCGTCATCTTGCGCGACGAAATGCGCGCGGCTTTGCGCGTACGCGGGATCGTGCTCCAGCAGTTCGTCGTACTCCTTCAGCGTCGAACCGCAGCCCGCCGCGTTGCTGATGATCGCGTCGAATCTGCCGCTTCAGAACCGCGTCGATGTTCTGCCGCGCCAGCTTGCGCGCTGGATCGCGCACTCCGGAATGGACGTGCAGCGCGCCGCAACAGGTCTGCCCGGCGGGAATCACCACTTCGCAGCCGTTCTGGCGCAGCACGCGCACGGTCGCTTCATTCAAGCGCGCGAACGATGACATTGGCGATGCAGCCGGCCAGCAGCGCAACGCGATACTCGCTTCTCGCCGATGGCGCGGGAACGTTTTCCCGATGCTTGCTGAAAAAAAAGGGCGGCTGCACGCGGGCGGCGCCAGGCTTTCCAGATCGGCGAGCCCCAGCAAGCTTCAGGATCCCGGTGGCGCGCACCAGCCTCTGCAGCCCGCTGGCCTGGTACAACCCAGAGCGCGGAACCCGCCAGGGTCAGCAGCGGCGGGTGAACACAGCAGCCGGTTGAATATAAACCCGCGGAACAGCCGAGCGGCGCCAGGACCGCTCTGTGTGCGCTTCGATCTCCGACCGCGCCGCTTCGACCAGTCGCCCGTACTCCACGCCGGAAGGGCAAGCGGTTTCGCAAGCGCGGCAGGCCAGGCACAGATCGATGTGTTCGCGATACGCATCTGTGATCGGCTCGCCATTCGCCACCTGCACCATCTGGTAAATGCGGCCGCGCGGCGAATCCATCTCCACGCCCAGTTGGCGATAGGTGGGGCAAGCTTGCAGAGCACAGGCCGCAATGCACGCACCGGTCGAGGTCGCGCTGCTGCGGCCGTCGGCGCACCGGGAGGCTTCAGAGATGACGGTAAAGTCGGCCACGGTTGAGCAGGAGGTCCGGATCGAACAGGTGTTTGATCTTCCTCATGATCGCAAAATCCGACCCGGGCTCCGGCCAAAGGTCATATGCCGCGCGCGGCGGTTCGGAGGCGAACTCGATAACGCGTTACGGCCGCGCGCGTGCGCTTGCGCGCATCCACTCGGGCCGCGTCGCGCTCCGAGCGAAGTAGGCGTAGATCACTCCCGTTCCGGCGCGCGCCAGTCGCCGGGACGGGCAATCTCCTCCATCGCCACGCCCACCTGATCGAGCAGGGCAGGAGATGCGCACCACCGCGCCATCCGGGTACGTCTCCAGAAAGCGCGGCGGTGAGCTCCTGAACTTTCGTCCCAAAACTCGGCCTTCCCGGTTTTCGACGGCCCTAGCGAGCGCCATCGAGTTCCGCTCGCACCGCGTCATCAGCGCCTCATTGCCGCCGAAGCGCAAACAGCAGAGCTCCATCCGCGGAGGCCATTGTTCGGCGGCCAGCATCGGGATTCATCAGATCGATCGCGCCGGGCGGCACGGGTCCGCGCATGAGTCGTTCCCGCGACGCCAGCGCCTCACCGACGGATAGCGAACTCGAGTGCGAAGCGTGCGCTCGGCCGGCGGAGTGGGGCACAACCTTGAAGTTGATCGCCGTCATCACCGCCAGCGTGCCGAATGAGCCGATCATCAGCTTGCCCATATCCAGGCCCGCCACGTTCTTCACCACCATGCCGCCGGATTGCACCAGCCGTCCGTTGAGCGTGGCGAATTGCATCCCGATCACGAGATCGCGCGCCGTGCCGTATTGGCGGCGGCGCGGACCGCTGATGTTCGCGCCGACGACGCCGCCGATGGTGGCTGCGGCGGCGAAAGGTAGGATCGAGCGGCATCATCTGTTGATTCGCCGCCAGCGTCTCCTGCAAGCCGCGATAGGGCATACCGGCTTCCACGCTGATGGTGAGATCGCGCGGCTCATAGTTCAGCAGGCGATTCAGGCGGCGCGGTCGAGATGGTGACGCGGCCGCTCCGAGGTCGTTGGGGCCGGCCATCAAGCGCTTGGAAAACGCCGCCGCCCATGCGAGATCCGCTGCTGGGCCGCCGCGGCGGAGCGAAGCTGCATCGGCCAGTTCGCGGGCTGTGGCGGGCTCGATTCACGGCGTTAAAAGTGCATGCCGCCGCTGACGATGAGGACTTCGCCAGTGATGAAGTCGGCCAGCGGAGAGCAGAAGAAGACCACCGGGCCCGCGGCTTCGTCGGCGTGCCGCTGCGGCCCAGCGGGCTCATCGCGGTAAGCGCTTCCATCACTTTCGGCTGCACGCCGACCTGAATCTCGCGGCCCTTCACTTCGATGCGAAGATTCCGGGCGTGAGCGGCTGAATCAGCCGCGTTTCAATCAGTCCCGAAGCCGACGCAATTGACGTTGACGTTGTAGCGGCCCCATTCCTTGGCCAGCACGCGCGGTGAGCCCGATCACGCCCGCCTTTCCCGATCCGTAGCCCGGCTTGTCCCGGGCCGCCGTCGGTCGCCGCGATCGAAGTGATGTTGACCACCTTGCGCATCACGCGGCGGCCTTCGGCGCTTCGCGCTTGGCGGTTTCCCGCAGCCACGCCGATGCGGCGCGCAAGCAGGCGGAAGGGCGCGACCAGATGAATATCCAGCATCGCCTGGAACTGCTCGTCCGTCGTCTTCTGAATGACGTTGTCCCAGGTATAGCCGGCGTTGTTGACGATGATGTCGATCGCGCCGAACCGCGCGAGCGTCGCGTCCACGAGCCGCTGCGGAAATTCCGGCGCCGGTCATGTCGCCGGCCAGATGCCGCCGACCCTGGAATCGCGGCCGAGGCTTCTTCACAAGGCGCGGGATCCAGGTCGTTGATCATCACGCGCGCCCCCGCCTGCGGCGAGTTTCGCGGCGATGGCGCGTCCGATGCCCCGTCCGGACCCGGTCACGATGGCGGCTTTGCCTGCGAGATCGATCATCGCAGAAAGTCCTCCAGTTGAATCTTGGTTTCCGTCTTCTCGTCGCGGTATTTCACGATCACCGGCGTGTAGAGCGAGATGCCCCATTCTTTGCCGGGGCCGCTCGCGATCGCGCGCGATCCCGCCACCACCACCGCTCCTTCGGGAATCACCAGCGGCTGACCCCTTCGGCGCGATGCACCGTCTTCGCGCACCAGATCGTACACCGGCGTGGAGCGATTCAGAATCGTGCCCGTGCCCAGAACGGCGCGCCGCTTCACCACCGTGCCTTCGTAAACGCCGCAGTTGCCGCCGATCAAAACGTCGTCTTCAATGATCACCGGCAGCGCGCCCACCGGCTCCAGCACCCCGCCGATCTGCGAGGCCGCCGAAATATGCAACGCGCTTGCCGATCTGCGCGCAGCTTCCCACCAGCGCGTGCGAATCGACCATGGTGCCTTCGTCCACATAAGCGCCCGCATTGATGTACATCGGCGGCATGCAGGTCACGCCGCGCGCCACGTAACAGCCGTCGCGGATGCTCGAACCGCCGGGCACCAGGCGCACGCCGCTTGCGGCGTTAGGCCTTCAGCGGGTACGTGGACTTATCGAAGAACGGCTGCGCCGAGCCTGCGTCCACCGACATATCGACGATTCCGCCGAGCCGGAAGCCCGCCAGAATGCCCTTCTTGACCCAGGCATTCACGCGCCATCCGGTGGCGCGCCGGATCGGGCTCCGCGGCGCGAATCGCGCCCGCGTTCAGCAGCTGCTTTGAACTCGGCGAACAGCGCGAAATCCGTCCTCGTATAAGGCGCCGGCTTTCGCGAACAGCGCTTCCATCTGCCCCTGAGATCAGCCATTATCTTTGATGCGCCGCACAGGCTGCCGTAGAGCACCCCGAAGCTTCGAGCACCGCTTCGATCTTCGCGAGCGACTCGGGCCTGCGGCGCCACCATCGGCAGGCGATACACCGGTTCCAGCAGCCCCATCATGGCCAGCGCCGCTTTCACCGGCATCGGGTTCGACTCGATGAAGTTCACTTCCATCAGCGGCAGCCACTGGCGCTGCAGTTGCGCGCGCCTCCGAAATTCGCCATCCATGCAAAGATGCGTGAGCTCGCGTCATCTCCGCGGGAATCACGTTCGACGCCACCGAGATCAGGCCGCGTCCGCCCAGCGCGATCAGCGGAAGCGTGATCGCGTCGTCGCCGGAGAGCACCAGAAATTCCGGCGGAACGCGCTGCACCATGGCCGCCTGCTGCGAGATGTTCCCGGACGCTTCCTTCACGCCGATGATGCTGTCGAATCTGCGCCAAGCGCGCCAGCGTCGCGGGCTCCACGTTCACGCCGGTGCGCCCCTGCACGCTGTAAACGATCAAGGGAATCCGGATGGCTTCGGCGATCGCGCGGTAGTGCTGAAACAGCCCTTCCTGCGTCGGCTTGTTGTAGTAAGGCGTCACCGAGAGAATGCCGTCGGCGCCCAGGGCCTGGCAGCGCTGCGCCAGTTCGATCACTTCGCGCGTGTTGTAGCCGCCCGCGCCGGCCAGCACCGGAACATGCTGGGCGCGCGCTTCTTCGATGGTGATCGCAACCACGCGCAGATGCTCTTCGCGCGTCAGCGTGGGGCTCTCGCCCGTGGTGCCGCAGGGAACCAGGAAGTCGATCCCCGCTTCGATCTGCCGCTGCACCAGCCGGCGCAGCGCGTCCTCATCCAGCACTGCCGTCCTGCGCGAAAAGGAGTCACCAGCGCCGTGCCGCATCCCGTAAACATGTATTGCCTCCGCTACCGGAAGATTATCTCGCTGAACTCGTAAAATGCCGCGTTTGCCGGCGATCCAGTGCGCGGCGGTCAGACGCGCCGCGCGCGAAACCTTCCCGATTGCGGGCGGTGTGGCGCAACGTGATTGTATCGGCGCGCGGAATCGAAACCGATCTCGTGGGTGCCCGGAATCGCACCCGGCCCGGCTGGAAGCCTGATCGATCGCGCGTCCCATCCGGACTTCCGCATCTCTTCCACCAGCTTGAGCAGCGTGCCGGACGGCGCGTCTTTCTTGGCGGAATGATGGATCTCCCACGCCCACGCTTCGTATTGAGGCTTCGATTCTCGAGCAGCCGCGCGGCTTCCGCCACCAGCTTCTGAAAGACGTTCACGCCGATCGAAAAATTGGGGCTCCAGACCAAGCCGATGCCGCGACTCTTCGACGATCTCTCGTACGCGCGAGCTGTGCAAACCAGCCCGTAGTGCCGACGACCAGGTTGAACGCCCAGCCGCGGCAAGTGTCTTGATGTTGCGCACCACGGCATGCGGCGCGGAGAACTCGATCGCGACGTCGACGTCCTGCGAAGTTTTCCGCGGTGATGCCGCGCCGTCGGCGTTATTCCGATCGTCGAGGCGAAGCACCACCTCGGCGCCTTTCCGGGGCCGAGTTGTTCGATGAGACGGCCCATTTTGCCGTAACCGATGAGCGCGATTCGCATGACTTACTCGAAGACCGCCGGGTCGAGTTGATGGAAGAACTCTTCGTGTAAAGCGCTCACTGTCTGTTTCACATCGCTGTCCGCGATGACGAAGCTAAGATTCAGCAGGGACGCGCCTTGCGAGACCATGCGCGCATTCACGTCCCCCAACGCGCGGAACACGCGGGCGGCAACCCGGGCGTATATCGGATGTTGTCGCCGACCAGACAGACGATCGTCTGCTCGCGCTCGATATCGACACGTCGGAAAAAGCACCTCAATTCTTCACAGATGACGGGCAGCCGTTCGGTGTTGTCGATGGTCAAAGAAACGCTCACCTCGCTAGTGGCGACCATGTCGACGGACGTCTCGTGACGGTCGAAGATCTCGAAAATGCGGTGGAGAAACCCGTGCGCCATCAGCATGCTGTTGGAGTGAACACTCACAACGGCAATCCGCCGCTTGCACGCGATCGACTTCACGGCATTCGCACAGGCCACGCGTTCGCTGACGATCCGCGTTCCTTCGACTTCCGGACGGCGCGAGTTCAGGATCAGAACCGGGATGTTCTTCTCGATCGCGGGCACCACTGTCGCCGGATGGAGGACCTTGGCGCCGAAGTAGGCGAGTTCCGCGGCTTCCGCGAAAGAGATGGATTTCACACGGTGGCCGGCGGGAAAAATCGTGGGATCCGCCGTGAGCATCCCGTCCACATCCGTCCAGATCTGAATCTCTTCCGCCCCGATTCCCGCGCCGACGATCGAGGCGGTAAAGTCCGAACCGCCGCGCCCCAGCGTGCTCGTCACCCCTTCTTCCGTAGAGCCGATAAAACCACCCATCACCACCACGGCGCGTTCCGCCAAGGGAGGCACCGTGGCCGCCAAGCGTCGATACGTCTCCGCAAAGTTCGGTGCGGCATGCGTGTGTTTGGAATTTGTAACGATCAAGCGGCGCGAGTCGACGTGTTCGGCGCGCAGCCCGTGATGGCGAAAGGCCAGCGTTACGATGATGCTGGACAGGCGCTCGCCGTAACTCGAGATAGCGTCGATGGAGCGCGGAGTGAGTTCGCCGACGACGGCCAGTCCCTTCACAAGCTCCGTCAGCTCCTGAAAATGATCATCAAGAGTGCGGTCTAATTCAGCGCGCTCCGACAGGGGAACTACGAGTCGCGCCTCACGAGAGTGAAAGGCGCGGAGGTCGTGAATGCGCGCCAGAAAATCTTCGCGCTTCCCGATGATCGCCGTGCGGGCTATCTCGAGCAGCCGGTTCGTGGTTTTTCCCATCGCCGAAACGACTACCACCGGTTTGCGCTGCTCGCGGGAGCCGACAATGCGCGCCACGCGCTCGATCGCAGAGGCGGACTCGACCGACGTTCCGCCGAACTTCATCACCACCATCAGTCAAACGCCCCTTCGGAGTACATGAGTTCGGCGTTCAAAACGGCTGCGCCCGCCGCGCCGCGGATCGTGTTATGCGCAAGAGCGACAAACTTCCAGTCGAGCACCGCGCACGGGCGCAGACGTCCCACGAAACACGTCATGCCACGTTCACGTTCCGCGTCGCGGCGGGGCTGCGGGCGATCCGGTTCCTCCATATACTGAACTGGCTTCCATGGCGCGCTGGGCAGATTGTTTCTGCTGCGGAATCCCGCAGAAATCGTTCATCGCCGCAATGATCTCTTCCGCACTCGGCTTCACTTGAAGCGCGACCGATACCGTGACCGTATGGCCGTCGATCACCGGCACGCGGTTGCAGTGCGCACTGACCTTGGCATCCAGCGGCGGAGTTCTGTCCCCATCAGACTCGCCCAGGATCTTCTGCGTCTCCTGCTGCATCTTCTCTTCTTCGCCGCCGATGAAAGGCACGACGTTGCCGAGGATGTCCATGGAGGGCACACCCGGATAGCCGGCGCCGGACACGGCTTGCATCGTCGTCGCGATGACGCTCTGAATTCCGAACCGTTTCAGCGGAGCGAGCGCCATCGTGAGAACGACGGTCGAGCAGTTCGGATTGGTCACGATCAGCGCCCGCCCAGCCCCGCCGCTTGCGCTGTGTCGGCGAGAATTTCAAGGTGCTCCGCATTGATCTCGGGCACGAGCAGCGGCACGTCCGGATCCATACGATGGTTCTTAGAATTGGACACGACGACGTGCCCAGCTCGCGCGAAGGCCTGTTCGATCTCGGTTGCCACCGAAGCATCCATGGCGGAAAAAAGAAGCTTCGGGATGCGCTGAGACGGGTCCGGTTCGAGCCGCGGAGACGACCATGTCGGCTACCGAGGACGGAACTGTTCCACTCAGATTCCACTTCGCGGCGGATTGGTAAACCTTGCCGGCCGAGCGTTCACTTGCCCCGAGCCACGTCACCGCGAACCATGGGTGCTTCTCCAGAAACCGGATAAAGTGCTGGCCAACCATCCCGGTCGCGCCCAGGATACCTACTTCCACTCTGTTCATCATGACCTTTTCAGTTCCCGCACCATGCGGGAGTAAAGTTTGACCGCTTCCTGCTGCTCCCGCTTGGAGAGCCGCTCCTCAAGCGTGTGCGCCACATGGATCGTGCCGGGCCCTAGCAGATACGGCTGACCCCAGGCTTTATTGAATGCGGGAATATCGGTAGCAAATGCAACCGTGCAAGTCTCAAAACCGGGCAACTCGCCGAAACGCTCGGCCGGAATTTCCAGAACGAACGCGGCTTCGCCCAGTCCCGCCACGGCTTCCTCGACGGCTTGACGAGTTTCCGCCGAGTCCCCCACCAGCCGGATGAAAATCTCCGCGCGAGCCTCATCCGGAATTACGTTGGGAGCGCGTCCACCCTCGATCGTGCCCACGTTGAGAGTGCTCTTGCCGAGCACCTGATCGACCGGTAGCGGGATCTGACGAATGAGTTGAAGGGCATCGAGGAGTTTTTCGATAGCCGATTCGCCAAGCTCGGGATAAGCGGAGTGGGCCATCCGGCCGTGACATCGGATTTCATATCGCAGACCGCCCTTCCCCCCAATGGCAAGCTTATTCTCGGTGGGTTCACCGTTGATGAGAAAGCGTGAGCCACGAGGATGTTTCGCCGCATGGAGAGCGCCGGCGCTATTGCGTTCCTCGCCTACGACGAACAGAAGCCCAAACTCGCGTTCACCGCTTTTCAAAAGTTCTTCGGCCGCGGTCAGCATGGCCGCGATGATGCCCTTGGTATCGCACGCGCCACGTCCCCAGATGAACTCGGCCTCTTCTCGCCACGCGACAAAAGGCGGTACGGTGTCCATGTGCGTCGACAGAGTGACAACGGGCGCGTCGCCAAACCGGGCAAAGACGTTGAAGCGACCCGCCTCCACGTCCATCCGTTCGGCCACCCCGCCGTAGCGCGAGGCTAGCTGCGCAATATAGTCGTACAAAAACAAACCGATTCGCTCCTCATTGGGGGTGATGGATTCGATTTCGATCAGCGATCGCGTGAGAGGAAGGAGTTCCATGCAGCACTGTTGCGGGTATCTATACAAGATAAGAGATCCAGAATGCGAGACCGTCAGCAAAACCGAAATAGCGTCTAAAACACCCGCAGCGCGGCTTGTAGGGCAGATTCTGACAACATCTTCAGGTTTTCACCGATGGTTTGTAAGGCCTGGGAGCCCTACGATCAGAAGAGAGCATTGATCGATGAAGTGCGCCAGCCCTGAACTGCAGCTCCATAAAGAGGCTTTATTGCGAGAGGATATTCACGATCTCCGCCGTCGAAGCGCTTCGTTGACAAGCGCGATCAACGCATTGGAACAACTTCAGTTGCTCCGCCACCCTAAGCTGCGAAAACGGCGATCAAGCAGCGCTGGTCAGCAGATTATTGCTAATCGTATAGTGAGTTAGCTCCGCGTTGCTGTTCATCCTCATCTTCTCGAGAACCCTAGCCCTGTACGTACTGATGGTTTTGTCGCTTAGACAAAGCAGCTCGGCGATCTGGGTGACGGTTCTGCCTGAAGCGATTAAGCGCATCACCTCGAACTCTCTGTTGGAAAGTGATTCGTGCGCTGGTCCGGTCGAACCCCTTTCAATATCTGTTACTAGCTTGGCCGCGAAAGCAGGGCTAATATACCGTCCGCCATTTGTGACCAGGTCCAGTGCGTGGGTGAGTTCGCGACGGGTACAGTCCTTGTTGATGTAACCGCTAGCGCCTGCGCGGAAGGCTCGTTTTGCATACTGTTCTTCCGCATGCATGCTCAGAACCAGGGCGGGAGTGCGGGGGCGATACTGCTTCAGATATTTGAGAACGTCAAGGCCGCTAGTTCCGCCCAGCGATAGGTCCAGTATGGCGGCATCCCAGTCCTGTTGGTTGATTCGGTCGATAGCTTCCGATGCCGTCCCGGCCTCGCCGAAGGTCACATCTGGCAGGTAGTCCCCCAATATACGTTTTACGCCGTCCCGCAACACTTCGTGGTCGTCAACGATGAGAATTTTCCTTTGTAATTTACCGGACGTGAGCGGCATTACTTGGAAGAATAACTTCGAATTGCAAACAAATGTTACGTCCGTCTCGGAGTTTCAATCCGAACTGTGATAATTGTGCCGATTCCGGCGCGGCCGACAATCTCAATCGTGCCATTCACCTGATGCGCGCGTTCCTGCATTCCCAGCAGGCCCAAAGACAAATACCCTGATTTCTCCGATTCCGTAATGCCCCGCCCGTTATCGGCAACCCGCAGAACTAGCGCGTCGGCGTCGCTTTCCACTTCGATTGTAACCCTGCTCGCTCGGGCATGGCGGAGGATGTTGGTGAGCGCCTCCTGAACAACGCGGAACAGCGCGGTGGTCGTCTCCCGATTCAAATCCAGGTTTTCACAATGGCATTCGAAATGACACTTGATCCCCGTGCGCGATTCAAATTGCTGCGCTTGCCACTGCAGTGCCTCGGCCAAACCCTGGTTGTCCAGTATGCCGGGCCGCAATTCCGAGGCAATCCTTCGCACCGTGTCTATTGCGTTTTCGGTCAGGTTCGTCATGGTCGCAAGCCTACGATGCAATTCTTCAGCGTCTGCGGAATTGTGCGAACTCCCCAGATCCTTACCAATAGTCTCGAGTTCCCATTTTAGCCAGGTAAGCGATGAGCCGAGTGCGTCGTGAATCTCATGACTCATGTGCGTGCGCTCTTCTTCGCGAGCGTGGAGAACCTTCGCCGACAGCGCTCGAAGCTGTTCGTTGTTTGTACGAAGCCGCCTTTCGGCGAGCTTGCGTTCCGTAATGTCCTGACCGATAGAGATCTTCGATCCATCGGAGAGGCGGATGTTGCACCATGCTGAATCAACGACGCTTCCGTTTTTTGCGATCGGGCTAAATTCCTTCCACTCGTCGCTGCTTTCCGCAATGAACGCCCGAGCTCGTTCGCGCTCCTCAGGATCGGCAAGAACTTGGGCGCTCAGGCTGGGAAGATGCGCCTCGCTCGCGGGCCAACCAAGTTTGCGTTCCCACTCGCGATTTACCAGTAGGATCCGTCCATGCTCGTCGAAGAAGATGATCATGATCGGGATATGATCAAAAATCTTCTGCAGGATTTCCTTTTCATTTCGCAAATTGAATTCTGTTTGTGCGCGCTCGGCGATTTCTTCGCGTAAAGCCGCATTTCCCTCAACCAATTCCCGTATTCGATCGAGTGCCCTTTGCGGGGACATTTGGATTGTCCTTTCTGAAAACGCGACCGAGAGGCTCAGGCTGATTGCAAATGATTCTTCTTCGACAGTTAACATAGTTTTTGTCCGCAACCTACGGAAGTGACATTTTCTTCCGGTTTAACCGCGGATTATCCAATCTTCAAATCGGGATCCTAAGCTTTTGAAGCGTTCGAGATGGATGGGCCGTAGCTAGCTGCATCCTCGAAATGTGTCCGCGTCGTAAAATAGCCCCAGAGGTCAAGCCATGGATTCCATGAAGAACGGGAAAGGATCGCCCAATGGCGATCATGGGGAAAGTGAAACTCTGACCACGCGTCAGGGCCACCCCGTTTCCGACAATCAGAACGTCCGCACGATCGGTTCGCGCGGGCCCACCACTTTAGAAAACTACCCTTTTATCGAGAAGATCACTCACTTTGATCGAGAACGCATCCCGGAGCGGGTAGTGCATGCTCGCGGCGCTGGCGCCCATGGATATTTCGAGGCTTACGGCAAAGTGGGCGATGAGCCGATTGCGCAGTTTACGAGAGCCAAGCTCTTTCAGCAAAAGGGAAAGCGAACGCCGGTGTTCGTTCGGTTTTCGACTGTTATCCACGGCGGCCACTCACCCGAGACGCTCCGCGATCCCCGCGGCTTTGCGACCAAGTTCTACACGGAAGATGGCAACTGGGATTTGGTTGGGAACAACCTGAAGGTGTTCTTCATTCGCGACCCGCTCAAATTCCCCGACTTGGTACATTCCTTCAAACCGGATCCGGTTACGAATCGGCAGGATCCGCAGCGGATATTCGACTTCATCAGCCTGTCGCCTGAAGCGACTCACATGATCACGTGGTTGTTCAGCCCATGGGGTATTCCCGGCAGCTACCGAGAAATGCAAGGCTCGGGTGTCAACACTTATAAGTGGTACAACGAGCAAGGGGAAGGCGTCCTGGTGAAGTACCACTGGATTCCCAAGCAGGGAGTTCGCAATCTCACTCAAGACGAAGCGATGAAGTTGCAAGCTCAGAACTTCAATCATGCGACTCAGGACCTCTACGATGCGATTGAACGCGGCGACTTCCCGCAGTGGGAGTTGGGCGTTCAGATCATGTCGGATGACGAGCACCCGGAACTTTCCTTCGATCCGTTGGATGACACCAAAATCTGGCCCGAGGATAAGTTTCCGATCCGCGTCGTTGGCCGTATGGTGTTGGACCGCAACCCGGTAAACTACTTCGCGGAAGTCGAGCAGGCGGCGTTTGGAACGGGAGTTCTGGTGGACGGTCTGGACTTCTCCGACGACAAAATGCTGCAGGGCCGTACTCTTTCCTATTCCGATACACAGCGGTATCGCGTCGGGCCGAACTACCTGCAGCTTCCGATTAATAAACCGCGGGTGGATGTCGCCACGAATCAGCGTGACGGTCAGATGACCTATCACGTAGACCACTCCCCCAATCCCCACGTCAACTACGAGCCGAGCGCACTTGGCGGACTGAAGGAAGCAGCGAAGGCGGGCCGAGAACATACTCCCTACGTGGAAGGCAAACTGGTTCGGCAGCGGATTGATCGCGAAAACAACTTCCAGCAAGCTGGCGAACGATTCCGGGCTTTTGAGGATTGGGAGCGCGACGAACTAATCAGCAATCTGGTGTCGGCGTTGTCGCAATGCCGGAAGGACATTCAGGAGCGGATGGTGTCTAACCTGCGCCAAGCGGACCAGGTTTACGGTGACCGAGTGGCGAAAGGCTTGAACCTGCCGCTAGCCGTGGGTTCCCAGGAGGAGGGAGTGCCTGTAACAAAATAAGTCTGAAGAGCGGGATGGTGGAACACTGCCCCGCTCTTGAGCCATGCTCGCCCCCGACTCGTTAAATCGCATACAAACGCGAGAAGATCTGTAGTCGAAACGGGTCAACCCGCCCGTATACTGCGAATGGAGGTTCTTTCCATGCCGAAAGACACACATACCAAAGCAGCCGAGCATCACGAGAACGCGGCAAAGTCGCACCGTACCGCGGCAGAGCATCACGAGAAGGGCGATCACGACGCCGCCCATCGTCACTCCGAAGATGCTCACAAGCATTCCACGAGCGCTCATGCTCAGTCTGAAGAAGCCCATAAGAAGTCCACTGCTTCGAAATCAAACAAAAAGTAAACTCCGATGTTACGGGGTGAGCATTGCTCACCCCTTTGTGTTGCCTTGTTGTTTTATTTAGGCGCTGGTGTTCCCAGATCGGAACCGCAAGTCTGATTTGCACGGATCTCTATCTGACCACCGCGGACGCGAGCCTCGAAAGCGATTTGGGGACGTGTGGCAGGACTTTCAATCACGGCGCCGTTCTCTAGCGAGAACAAAGAACCGTGCCAAGGGCACCGGATGCAATCGCCTTCCACTTGCCCCTCCGATAACGGCCCACCTAAATGACTGCACAGATCTGCAAGAGCATAGATTGTATTGGCTTTCTTGACGAGGACTATAGGGTAACCTTGATACTCCGCCCGCCGAGGCTTTTCGTCCGGAAGCTCCGCAACTGCCATCACAGGCACAAAATCGACAGGTGGTCGTTTGCCAGCCGTGCGTTCAACCCCAATCTGATTCGCGTAAACCAAGTGGCCGCCTAGCCAGGCAGCGCCCATGGTAATGCCGTATCCGACGTACGCCAACCATCGAGCACCGCTGCGTTTTCCCCGCGCTCTTTGGATTGAAGAAGCGAGGTAGAACCCGGTCGCGACGGAATTCAGCAAGCCGTGAATCAGTCCGGTCCGGCGAGACTCGACGCTGATCTCTTTCCAATCGGTTAATCCCGTAAGCGCAGCCCCGGCTGCGCCAACCAGCCCGATTATGATAGCCCCGTCGGCCCCGGCGCGATATTTACGGGTACCCGAGGAACCTTCAACCACGTCCAGGACCAAAGCCACAGTCCAAGCACCGATGGGAACATCAGTGAGCACGGGATGAAGCGCATGGCCGAGCCAAACGCCATGCAGAGCATTCTCGATTGGTTTGCCTTTCTGGCGGTCAGGCTCGAAAACGGCGTCTAGCCCCCGTTTAAGGGCGTCTTCAGCTGGGCTGAGCCACTCCTGTACTTCGATCTTCCTTATGATGTCATCTGCCTGCATGCGCGAACTTTTGCAATTTCGCAACCCGGATTGGGGCTACGGCGAAGCGAATTGCGAGAAATGCTCCACGTTCTTCTATCAGACAGCAGACGACGACCGCAAGACCTCGGCCTGCAAATTCAACCTCGTGAATTGGAACGTTCGCTCTACGCTCGCGTTCCCCACAATAAAGCGCATCGCCGCCTTGTGCGCCTTCACGGTCTTCATAATGGATACGAGTAAGTTTAGACCCACGGAATCGACCATGCTCGCCCGGGCGAGGTCTATCTCAACATGCTCAATCGAAAAACTGGTAGCTTGCGTTGTTTCGATAGCTCCGAAGATCTGTTTACGGAAGGATTCTGAGTTCGTGCTCAGCACATCTCCGGGCAAGGAGATACTGAGGGATTTCTCACTAGGGTTTTTCTTTAAGGTGATCAGTTCCATATTGTTCACTTTCTTTTGAAATCCATCGTTACGCTCGCGCCATTTCTGGCTCGCGTGAAGCGGCTTGTCAGATGACGAACCATGATTAGACCGAAATGGGCGTCCGGAAGCTCTCCGGAAGGCGAATTCTCGTGTTCGTCAACTTGAAAATCGTGTCCCGGACCAGGATCGTCGACCAGAATTCGGATCACGTCGCTTGACGGCTGCAGTGCCATTTGAAGCGATGCTTTCTCCCCGGGTTTGCAGCCGTGACGAATAGCATTCAACACCATTTCCCTCGAGCAAAGTAGGGCGTCGTGTAGCGTACTGCCCGAAAGTTCTGGCATGACGAGCAGTAGGTTTCGTGTCCAGGAAGCTTGCATTTCATCGATGTTGGAAACGTGTTCCGGCTCATAGAATTCAGACAATATCGGATAGAAACCTTCGGCGCCGAGAACGTTTGCGTTTCCGTGTAGGCTAAGCCGGGAGGACATCACATCGTCTTCTGCTCCGGACATCCAAGGACAGGAACAGGCGCGCTTTCGACTTAGCATGAGTGCCGATGCAACCGCTAATGGGCTGACGCCGAGTTGTTCGGCAAGTCCAGTGACACCATCGGTCCAAAATATAATGTGTCCCGGCTGCAGAGGGCGTGTCACGCTGTCGGTTTCGAACGCAGGAAACCAGCCGAGCGGGTACGATGTTCCTGCCCCAAGGAGTTCGGAACGACCATCTTGATTCGTAAACAATGGAAGGGGAGCACCACAGGTGGACACGTGGAAAACTCCGGACCTAAGATCTATTAGCAGAGAATTAGCCGCCACCGATGAAGGAACAGAATCGGCCCGAACTCCCCACTCCTCAATCAAAATTTCATTGCAACGCTCGAAAACCCTGTTCAGCGAACTGCCGGTTTCGAGCATGGCGCGGACAATCCCTTGCATGTACGCGGCGATATAAGCGGCCTTTAGGTCATGACCCGAGACATCCGTCATCAAAGCCGCGGTGCAATTGTCTGAAACCGGATAACAGGAGAAGAAATCACCCCCAGCTTCATGCTTAGGAAAGGAGACCAGTTCCACATCGAGCGGGCCTGCCGAGGCCCCTGAGCGGACCATCCAACTTTGAATGCGGCCAACCTCTTCCACGGCGGTCGCCATGCTGGCCAGTTGACGTCGCTTTTCAGTGACTCCTATGGCGCGCCCTACATAGCTCTGCAAGCGATCGCTGGCGAAGGGCTTATTAAGAAAATCGCAAGCTCCCGCTCGCATCGTCTCTTCGACGAGCTTTTGCTCGCTTTCAGCAGCAATCACGATTGTCGCTAGACTCGGATCTCGCTCCCTCAGCCAGAGCAGCAAATCTAGACCCGTTCCATCAGACATGTGCTCATCCGTGATTAGGCAGCCAAAATGGTCAGCCCCGGCATCCTCGATCCGAGACCTGGCATCTTTCGACGTCTCGACCGTTGTCACGTCGTAACCTACTCGTCGCAGGCTCAGCTCCATAAACCGTCTAGACATGAAGTCTTGATCTACGGCAAGTACTTTTCGTTTGTTCAGCACTGGGTACCTGTTGACGAACCTTCGGAATTTGCTTCCGAACGGATGAAATACGGGAGTTGTGAAAGCAGTCGGGTCAATTCCAGCCGCACGGCTGAGATACAGGCCGGAACGGCGCCCCAATCCAGGAGGTCTGCCGTCGATGAAAGTCGGCGCGCAGCTCCTTCTAACGGCTCTGCGGAAAATAATCGAGCGCTACGGCGGATCTCGTTTGCGCAGCTTTGCGTACGAGCATAATTCTGCTGCCCAGCATATTCCATTAGTTGCTGAAGCAGGGTGCCGGATCTCACTCGAAAGTCGCCGGCGAGTTCCGCAAACATCGGAAAATCGTTTCCACATAATGCCAGGACCCGCTCCTGGTCGAAACACGCTTCATGAGTGGACGGCAGCGACTTCGCCCAAGTTGCCAGTGACCGGCTCAACCTCGAGAGAGAAATTTTGACCGCCGTAGAGTCTCTCGCCAAGGTCGGAATTCCTTCAGGTTGAGTTGTGGGATCGTCAGGCAAGATCTCCAGAAGTAGAACCTTCCTCGCCGCACAGAAGCTCTCAATCCCGGCCTTGGCAGCTCCGATTGACAGCAGACTCCCCGCCAGAACGGCTTCATATCTCTCCGCCGCCACCCGCGTGACCACTTCTTCCGACGTTTCCGCTAAGTCGTACGCTAACGAAAACTGCTGCAACCACGCGAGGATCTGTTTCCGCGCATCCGAGTTGGGTTCCGCCAGCAGAACCCGTCCGAATGGTTTTCCCTGACGCCCGTCAGTCGCGGTAGTTGGGGAGGCGCCATCACTCTCGCCCGCTATCTCACAGAGAACATCGAGTAACTTTAAGTGTCGTACGTTTCGCGCTATTACATTCAGGTATCCGAAGCGGCTTACCTCGACCCTGGTAGGCATTGCTGTCGAGCGAGCCAAAAGGACGCGCAGAGGGGGATTTTTCCAATGGGCCTCGGAGCACTGTTGCGCGAAGCTCTCCCAGTCTGTTCCACTAATCTCTGTTGAAACCAGAACACACCAAAAAGGGCGCTCAGCGATGTCAGCGTCGGCGATTTGCAGCAGCGCTTCCGACGCATCTTCTACAGTGGACGCTTCAAATCCCCAGCGCTCCAATACAGCCCGAAGCGATTGCCCAATTACCTGGCTCTTATCAAGAACCATTATTCGCTTGCCTACAATCGACGCCGGCGGAAGGCGGCTAGGCCATTCGCTCTCGTCGAGACCGAGGTTGATCGAGAACACGAGCTCCGAACCATTTTCGTTTTCAGTGAAGCTTTCAACCTCGCCGCTCATTAAGCCAAGCAAACTCTTGACAATGGCTAGTCCCAGTCCCGTTTTGCTTATAGTGGAAACCGGGCGGTCTTTAGCAACGGGAGCAAAAAACATCCCAGGAAGTCGTTCCTGTGACACTCCACTGGACGTATTGCGGACAATCCCGGTAATCGAAAGCCGATTACCTTTCTGCGGTTGACCGGTCAGTTCTAGCACCACATGACCACGATCGGTAAACTGCACGGCGTTCTCCACGAGACCGATCAAGATCTGCCGAAACCGGCCGGAGTCACCGACCCCGCGACGCGGCAAATCAGGAGAATAGCGCAACACTAGATCGATCCCTTTGTTATCCGCCTTCGGAGTAAGGAGGTCCACTACATCTTCGGCAGCTAACCTGATATCGAAAGTACCTTGCTCGAGACTAAGCCGTCCGGTCTCGATGTTGGAGAGATCGAGAACGCTATTCAAAACAGACAGGAGACTCTGGCCGATTTTCGAAATCTGGCCGGCATACTCATGTTGGTCAGACGACAAGGTCGTCGCACTGAGCAACCGCGCGATACTCAACAATCCGTGAATCGGCTCACGGAGTTCTTCGCTCACTGTCGCCAGAAACTCACTTTTTGCCTGACTCGCCACCTCTGCCTCGGTCCGTGCAGCCTGAAGCATCTGCTCATGCTGCTTCCGCTCCGTTAAGTCGTGCCAAACGCAGAGAAATTGTGATCTTCCTGGCAGGGGCACGTGCGTCAGCACTACCTCAACCGGGAAGCTCTCTCCCGTGCGTCTTCGATGCAGCCACTCAAATCGGTGTTTTCCCCGTTGCCGCGCGAGCCCATCCATCCGTGCGGATTTCTCATCGGAGCGGCTACCATCGGGTTGGAACTCGGGTGACAGCACTGCAGGGTGCAGCCCGACAATGTCGGCCCGCTTGTCGTAACCAAGCATGTGCAGCGCCGCCGCATTACAGTCGGAGATCCCGCCTCCGTCGAACATCAAATGAGCGTCTGAAGATAGGTTGAACAGTATCTGAACGTGCTCTTCGGAATACCTGCACGCCGCATCATCTGCCATGGCAACCTCCGTACCACCCGTCGACCTGCCCTTGCGCTTTCATCATTGGCTTCACAATGCCTGCTCGGCCAGCTGATAGAAGGTTGCTTTACCTACGCCTACCGGAACAAAACGATTAGTAACTGTTACTGGAGTTTCCGCTGACCCCAAGATCAAATAACCATCTGGAGCAAGATGAAACGCGGCGTTGTTTAAGATTCGGGCTTTCGTCTCAGCATCAAAATAGATCATCACATTGCGGATCATAATCAAGTCAAACCGCGGCAACATCGGCCAGGATGACGCTAAGTTAAGATGTTGAAACTGAACCATCGACCGGATCTCTTCCCGCAACTTCCACTTTCCACCCGACGCTTCGAAGTATTTGACCAACAACGTTGCAGGGAGGCCGCGATTAACCTCGATCTGCCGATATTCGGCCTTGCGTGCATCTTCAAGTATTTTGCCGGATATGTCAGTTCCCAAAATAGAGATCTTCCAGGAGCGCAGCGTGGGGAAACTTTCGCGTAGCATCATAGCAAAGCTGAAGGCTTCCTGCCCGCTTGAACACGCAGCTGACCAGATTTTCAACTCGCGTTGCGTCTTTCGAGCTTCAATTAGGTTGGGAATCGCGGTACCGCGTAACGCCTCGAAAGGATGAAAATCACGAAAGAACAGAGTTTCGTTGGTCGTAAGGGCATCAATCGCCTTGTCCTGGAGCAGCTTCGACGGGCTCCCGTTTCGCATGGCTTGAACCAGCTCCTGCAAAGAGGAAAAACCTTCGCCTTCCGCAACCGGAGTCAGGCGGGTCTCGACGAGGTACTCTTTTCCATTGTCGATGACCAACGAGGCCCGATCTTTGGCCATTGCGCGAACGAACTCAAAATCTGTTGATGAAATAGCCATAATTATGGTAGCCGGACACGAGTATTTGAATTACAAATAGAAAGTACTGCCGATGCGATCTGACTCATAGGAAGAACTTGTTCGGCCAAGCCTTCCTTTGCGACAGCTCCGGGCATGCCCCACACTACCGAAGAGGCTTCATCCTGAACTATCACACGACCACCTGCCTCTGATACGGCTCTGCAACCTCTTAGCCCATCCTGACCCATTCCAGTCAGCACGACCCCGAGAACATGTTTTCCATAGACCTTCACCGCACTTCGAAACATCACATCGGCGGCGGGCCGACAAGAGTTCTCTGGCGGATCATCGGTGATTCTTATGACAGCACTGCCGGATACCTGTTCCACCGTCAAGTGCTTGCCGCCAGGCGCTACGTATAGGGAGCCAGGTTCCACCTTCATACCCTCGGATCCTTCTGCCGCATTGAGCTTCGACCCGGCTTTTAGCCGCGCCGCGAAGACAGCCGTGAAAACCGGGGGCATATGCTGGGTGAGGAGGATCGGAACTGGCAGATTCTCAGGCAACTGACTTACGATGGACGAGACGGCGTTCGGACCACCAGTTGAGGATGCAATACAGATCACTTTGCATTGCCACAAGCCGGTTTTACCGGGGCTGGTCGGAGCCGGTCGAGAGGGATCTAACTGCAGCGTTGGCGCGCGCATCGCTGTCCGTGGGCCAGGCTCGCTGACAGTTAGAAGTTCGTGCGTCACCATTGCCTTGATTCGAGGGAGAAGATCCTCTCTTAATTTGGTGATCGTCTGGAGAACGTTTCCCACATTTGCGGGCTTAGTAACGTAGTCGGATGCCCCGCGCGCAAGGGCTTCGAGCGTCTTGACCGCTCCGTGTTCAGTTAGCGTGCTGAACATGATGACAGGGAGCCGTGGATAGATCTTTCGGATTGCCACTAAAGTTTCCAACCCATCCATCTCGGGCATCTCTAGATCGAGAGTCACGCAATCCGGATTCACTTTTGGAATCTGCGCTAAAGCGAGCTTCCCATTCGACGCCCATCCCGCGACTTCCAAATCAGGATCGCCGCTCAGGGCTTCCACAAGCAAACGCCGGATAACTACCGCGTCGTCGACGATGAGGACTCGGATCTTACTTCTCGTCATCACTAATCAATCATGCCTAACAGTCGGATTTTGTCTGCAAGCATCGCCGGGGTAAGCGGCTTCATAAGGAAGTCGTCGGCCCCGCTCGCTAACGCCCTCGATACGGCTTCGAACGATGATTGTGACGTAACCATCACGATCTTCATCGGATCGAACCGTTTTTCAGCGCGTACCGCGTTGAGCAAAGATATGCCATTCCGGCGGGGCATGTCCCAATCGAAGAGCGCCACGTCGAACGGTTCTGAGGCTGCAAGAACTTCTAACGCCTCTTCGCCATCGACGGCTTGCTCTGTCTCGAAATCTAGATCCTTCGCGGCTACATCCAGAAAATTGCGCATTGTGCGCGAATCGTCTACTATCAGCATTCGCATGAGTTACTCCTCTACGCCGGCTGCGGGAAGCAGCCGGCGTTATTCCGTCTTAGTTAGACTGAAACTGCTCCACCACGCGACTAAGGTCAGTCGCAAGTTTCGCCAGTTCTTTAGCAGATTCAAGCGACTCGGCTGCTCCCTGTGCGGTATGGCGGGCTGCCTCGGAAACGCTCGCAATATTACGCGAGATCTCGTTACCGCCATGTGCCGCCTCGGCTGTCGCTCGGGCTATCTCGTTCGTGGTAGCCGTTTGCTCCTCCACAGCGGAAGCCGTCGTGTTCTGAATGTCGCTGATCTGGTTGATAATCGTGCCGATCTCGGCGATTGCGCGCACAGCCGCTTTGGTATCGGTCTGGATAGCCTCGATTTTTTGGCTGATCTCTTCGGTAGCCGCGGCGGTCTGCTTAGCTAGTTCCTTGACTTCGTTAGCAACAACTGCGAAACCCTTGCCAGCCTCTCCGGCGCGTGCTGCTTCAATCGTCGCGTTTAAAGCGAGGAGATTGGTTTGCTGCGCGATCGAGGTAATCACCTTGATCACTTTGCCTACCTCGATGCTGCTCTCACCGAGCTTGTGAACTGTCTCGTTGGTCTCTTTTGCCACCTTCACAGCGGTGGAAGCGATGCGAGCCGCCTCGGCGGAGTTACGTGCAATCTCCCGAATGCTTGCGTTCATTTCGTCCGCACTTGTGGCGACGGAGTTGACATTCGTGCTGATCTGTTCGGACGCCGCGGATACTACTCCTGCTTGCGCGGACGTCTCGGTTGCGTTGCTGCCCATCTGCTGACTGGAAGCCGTCAGTTCTTCAGACGCATTCGCCAAGGTTTGCGCCTTTTGTGCCACGGTTCGGAAGGCAACCCGCAGCCGCTCCGCCATCTCGCTCTCTCGGCGAGCCACTTCCAGCCGCTCTAGTCCAGCCGATACGACATTGGCTACTTTCCGAAGGACGACCCCGCGCTCCTCCGACAGGGTGAGCACTTCCATGGCGAAGAAGTCCATCGTTCCCGCAACTTGACCTTGGACGATAATCGGGAAACACAGTCCGCTCTTCACGCCTGCACGTTGCGCGATAGGCGCGCGGCAGCAGTCCGTCACTTGACCGATGTCACGGGTGAAAATGAGGTCACGGCTTCTCCACGCGCGGCCGCTGAGTCCCTCGCCCTCTCGGAATTTCGCCTCTATAGTGACACGCCTGAACTCTGCGTTTACAGAGCCGCTCTCAACGCTGAACTTCAGCGCGTGCTCGGATTCATCCATTGCCCAATATGAGCCGTATGCCCAACCAAACGCCTGACGCACCGTATCGAGTGCCGACTTTAAAGCACTTTCAACAGTACTCGCGTGGCCAACAGTCTCCAAAACCTCATTCATGGCGCGCGTGTTTGCCGCACGCTCCACCTCGCGCTCCGTGGCGCGGATGCGCTCTATCGCGGTAGATACGAGTTGCCCAATTCGGCGTAGAACGGTCAGGCGATCTTCCGAGAGCACCAGGGTGTCCAGGGAGAAGAAGTCCATGGTACCGATCACAGCGCCTTCGATGATTACCGGGAACGCGATGCCGCTCTTCACACCGGCGCGTTGCGCAATCGGTGCCCGGCAGCAGTCGGTCATCTGTCCCAGATCGCTGGTGAAAACGAGATCTCGAGTCTTCCAAGCACGGCCACTTAGCCCCTCACCTTCGCGAAAACGAGCCTCCAATGTGACTTTTTGGAATGCTTCGTTAACGGTGCCCGACTCGACGGAAAAGCGTAATGCGTTGCTGTCTGAGTCCACCGTCCAATAGGAGCCATATGCCCATTCGAACTTTTCGCGGACAACTGCGAGCGCTGTTGAGGCGGCTTCCTCCGTGCTCTTAGCAGCCAGAATCCTTTCCATAACCGCATTCACCGCTTGTGCATTCTGGGCGGTCTCCTCAGTGTGCGCGGCGCTGGAGATTCTTTCGATCGCGGATGTCAGTAACATTGCGGCGTGTCGAAGGGCTTCCATTCGAGAGGGCGAGATTGTGAGAACATCGGCCGAGAAGAAGTCAATCGTGCCGACCACTTCGCCCTTTACAATCACGGGAAGACAAATCCCACTTCGCATACCTGCGGTTTTCGCGATCGGCGCGCGGCAGCAGTCCGTCATTTCGCCGATATCCGCAGTAAACACTACGTCGCGGCTTTTCCAGGCTCGGCCGCTTAGTCCTTCTCCTTCCCGAAACTGAGCGCTCATCGTAACGCGCCGGAAGTCGTCGTTTACAGATCCGGACTCACGCTCAAAACGCAATGCCCGAGCCTCACGATCCAACTTCCAATAGGAAGCGTAAGCCCATCCGAACGCATTGCGCACTGCTTCTAGAGCCGCTTGGATCGCTTCAGGTACGGAGGCCGCATTGGCTGTTTGGGTTACTAGTTCGATAACCGCGCGCGTGTTCTCGTTGGCCTCTTCGATTGCCTGATGCAAGTTTTGAGTTTTCGCAATAGTGGTTAAATCATCGGAGACCCGATTTTTCTGGATCGCCTTACGCAACGGCGCGGCGGGTTCAGTTATCTTCTTTTTTTTACTTACTTCGGTGGTATTCAAGATTTTCTCCTTTAGCGGTTCTGGACAGGGTGAACACGGCATTTCCGTCCCGCCCCAAGTTGTTCCCTAGACATCTGCGATCTGCTCTACATTCAAGATCAACAGCAAAGCGTTTTCTAGCTTGTAGACGCCCTCTATCAGTTTTCGTGCAGTGCCGCCCAGCGTGTCTGGCGGGTTTTCGAACGATTCACCTGTAACTTCGACGACGTCGCCGATCCGATCCACTTGCAAACTGATCAAACCTGTCGCAGTTTGTGTGACCACGTTCATCGCAGGTTCGTCCCGATCGCTCGGCAGCATCTCGAATCGTGCGCGTAAATCTACACACGAAACAATACTCCCGCGTAGGTTGATCAATCCTTTGATCACTTTGGGCGCAAGGGGTACATCGGTCATCTCCTGGTGTCGTATGACCTCCTGCACCTTAAGAACTTCGAGGCCGAACATGCGGTCCCCTAAATAGAACGTGCAGAATTGTTTAATGTCGCTCATCTGTTTCCACCTGTACGGCTCCAAACTGGCCGACTTCCGAGTTCCGGATCAGTGCAGCCGTGTCGACAAAGTCCGTGACGCGCTTGCCGATAATCGCCGAGCCTAGAATGCCTGGCCGGTGACCGGCTCTCTGTAGCATCACCGCTTCGTCGACGGTGTCGAGAATACGGTCGACAATCAGGCCCACATTCGTCCCATTTTCGTTATGAACAATCACCGAGAGACTACCGCGTTGTTCGCCTTCCTGAAGATGTAACGCTTGGCTTACGCGTAGCAGAGGCATGATTTCCCCTCGATACTGAATCACCTCCACGTTTCCACTGCGTTCCACCCTTTCCGCGGGTAATTCTTCGAGCCGCTCTACTTGCGACAGTGGAATTGCGGCTTGCTGATTCGCACCGAGTGCAAACAACAACAAGCGCTGACTCGACGCCGCAGTGGCTTTCCTCTGCGCCTCCGCCGCGTTATTTAACTGCAAGGTTGCCGACTGGAGCTGATCGAGAACCTTTGCTCGCCTTGCGATCCCAATCACATCTAGAATCAGTGCCACGCGCCCGTCGCCCATGATCGTTGCGCCGGCATAAACGCTGGTTCGCTTCAGTTCCTTGCCCAGAGGTTTTACTACGATCTCCTCTGTGTCGCTGATAGCATCCACAACGAGCCCAAACGGCTGACCTTCGGCTTGCATCACCAGGAGGAAAACGGAACTGTCATCGGAATCCGGTTTACCGGGTAACTCGAGTTGTTCTCTCAAGAAGACAAGCGGAAGAAGATTTCCGCGTAGTCGGTAGACAGGGGCGGAATCGATGAATTCAATCGTTGATTCGGCCTGTCCGGCTTCAATTCGCACCAGTTCGAGGAGACTTGCCTGCGGGATTGCGTAACGCGCACCACCGCAACCGATAATCAGAGCCGGAATGATCGCGAGCGTAAGTGGAATCTTGATTCGGACGGTTGTGGAGCGGCCAAATTCGCTTTCGATGTCGACGGACCCGCCAATCGCCTCAACGTTCTTCTTGACAACATCCATTCCGACTCCGCGTCCCGAAAGATTAGTCACCTTTTCCGCGGTGGAGAAGCCGGGTGCAAACAGTAGCAGATGGGTTTCCCGGTCAGTCATCCGGGACATTTGATCGGCGGTAATCAACCCCTTTTGAAGCGCGCGATTGAGAACCTTATCGCAATCGACTCCTGCGCCGTCGTCGAAGATCTCGATGTTGACCTGACCGCCCTCATGGAAGGCCCGCACGCGAAGCGTTCCTTCCGGAGCTTTTCCGACAGACTGTCTTCGCTCCGGTGTCTCCAGCCCATGGTCGATAGCGTTGCGAATCAGGTGAGTGAGGGGATCTTTGATCGCTTCGACAATGGTGCGATCCAGTTCGGTCTCGCTGCCGACAAGAGAAAGGTTCACCTGTTTGCCGAGATCTAGAGAGATGTCGCGGACGATGCGCGGAAACTTCGCCCAGACGTTTCCTATTGGCTGCATCCGGGTCTTCATCACGTTTTCCTGGAGCTGAGTCGTGATCAGGTTCAGTCTCTGGGTTGCGTTTTGAAGGACGGGTTCCCGCAGGAGTCCGGCAAACTGAACGATCTGGTTGCGGGCCAGGACGAGTTCACCGACTAGATCCATGAGATTGTCGAGTTGCTCGATGTCCACGCGGATTGCGCCTTCATTGGCGGCGGGGGGCTGCCGGGCTGGGGAAGCGGCGACCGCCTCCGGTGCGGAACGGGCAATCTGGCGCGGAGTGCGGACTTCAGGTTCATCTTCGAACAGTCCGAAAACCTCACGCACCGGCTCGGGAGCTGCTGCCGTGGCTTTCGAAAGAGCTTGGAGGTCCCGCACGAGAACAGCGTGGTCGTCTTCCGGTTCTATGCCTTCGGTGGAGAGGTGACTGAGCATCGCTCGCAAGGCGTCGGCGAACTGGAGCATGGTGGTGATCATCGGCGGGGTCGCCACGATCTGTCCCTCGCGCAACATGCTGAGGAGGTTTTCGCCCACGTGAGAAAGGGCTTCAATGCGATTGAGCCCCAGGCAGCCGCTCGTGCCTTTCAGGCTGTGGATGATCCGGAACATGACATTGAGGGTTTCGTCGGAGCTTTCTCCGTTCTCAATCGCCAGGAGTTGATCATCGAACTGATCGAGGCCTTCGATGCTTTCGGTGACGAGATCGCGTACTAGACGTGTCTGAAGATCTGCTTCCATTTGGCTGAATAGTTCCTATGTTTTGAAGACTTTGTTCACGACGTCTACCAGTTGCTGAGGATTGAACGGCTTGACAATCCAGCCAGTGGCGCCAGCGGTTTTGGCCTGGCTTTTGATGCCCGCTTCGGATTCGGTGGTGACAATGAGGATAGGGGTGGTTTTGTAAGCCGGCATTTGACGGACCCGGCGGGTGAGTTCGACGCCGGTCATATGGGGCATGTTGACGTCCGAGATGATCAGATCCACGGCGTTCGCGCCGAGCAGTCTGATTGCGGTGGGACCGTCTTCGGCTTCGATGACGCTGTGACCGGCTCCTTTAAGAGTGAAGGCGATGAGCTTCCGCATGGTAGCCGCATCATCAACCGTCATAATCGTTTTCGCCATTTGACTCCTTAGAACAACTCCACGAGGGATTCTTCTTGGTTCGGTTCCTGGCTCGGTTCGTGGCCGCCGAGTACGGAGAGATGAGTTTCGCGTTCCGCGCTCATGGTGTAAGAAAGGTGGTGGTCGGTTTCGACCTGGCACTCGGACGAGCGGCCCGGGGAAGCGGCCACGATGCTGGACTCGAGCGCGTCGATGGTGTCGATGCTGCCCCGCAGGGGGAGCAGCGCCCAATCCTGACCGGCGACGGCATCGCCGACGGCTTTGGCCGCTTGGCCGATAGTGTCGGCGCGGTTGCAGACCGCGATGAGCTGGTTCAGCATTTCGTCGCGTAGCGAATGGAGCTTGCGTTCCTGGGCGACACCGTTGGTGGCGAGCAGGTTTAGATTCGATTCGCCGTCGATAGACAGCTCTTCCAACTGGGTGCTCATCTCGGTCAACCGCGACGTAAGGCGGGTCATCTTCTCGGAGATGTTGCCGGCGGCGAGCGAGGTGTGACGGGAGACTTCCGCGGTGTGGGCGGCGAGGACTTCGAGTCCGGTGCCGGATCCGATTTGAACAGCGCGGAGCTGGGCGTTGAGGGCGATGTGGAGCATCTCGCTGGCGAGGCGCTGGACGGTGCCGGTCAAGGCATTCGCGAGTCCGGCGATGGGTTCGACGAGGGTGCGCGCCTTTTGGGCGACCTCGATGCCGGAGACGGTGAGCTGGCGGACGTCATCGATCATGTCGAGCAGGATCTGGATGGTGCCATCGGCGGAGACGGTGACTTCGGTGAACTCGCGCAACTGGAGGCATTCCTCGCCGATGGCATCGATGCTGGCGAGGATGGTGCCGACGGCGCCCTGCACATCGAGATCGGCCTGTTCCATGCGGGCGGCGGTGGCCTTGATCTGGGCGGACTGGAGCTTCAGGAGGTCAGAGGTCTGGTAGGCGGCTTTGACGATGTTGCGGCGTTCTTCGCCGCGGGGGACGGCGAGGATGATGTTCTCGGCTTTGCCGAGACCGGTGCGTATGTTGGCGAGCCGTTGGGTGACGATGTCGTGGGTTTGGAGCGCCATGACGAGGGACATCACCTGTTCGGAGACGCTGGCGCTAGTGGCGCTGAACTGGACCTGGCGGCCGGAGTTGCGGTTCATCTCGTCGGTGAGCTTGGCGAGCGAAGTGGCGATCTGTTCTTGTTTGGCGGCGACGAGAACGGCGGCGCGGGCAGACTCGGCGGAGATGATGCGGGTGACCTGTTCGAGGATCTCCTGGGTGCGGGCGAGGATGCGGAACTGTTCACGGAAGCCTTCGCCGACCTGCTCCTGGACGGAGCCGATCTCATCGGTGAGGGTGGCGAAGACGGTCCGGGCTTCGTCGCTGAGGTGGGAGGCTTCGACGCGGAACATGGTCTGGGCGTGGCGGAGCGGGAGGAAGAGGCGACCGAGCGTTAGCTCGATGTCCCGGAGGCTGACGACGATGGCGCCGGCTTCGTGGAGGGCTTCGATGTGGGCGTCCATGGAGGCCTGCCAGCGCTGGAGGAACTCCAGGGGGCCTTCGACGACGGCGACGGTTTCGGAGATCATGCCCTCGCCGCCTTGCTGGCCGGTGGCGAGGGCCACGAGGCGCTCGCTATCGGTGACGAGGACTGAGCTGTTGTCGGTGAGGGTGTCGAGGAGGGCCGCGGAGCGCATGAAGCGCTGCTCCATCTCGGAGGAGATGCGGCCGATGCGGTTCTGGACGGAGGCCAGAGCCGCAGCGGCGCGGGCGAGGGCCGAGCGGGGGTTACCGAAGTTGTTTCGGTACAGGGTTTCGGAAGTTTCGGTTAGCTTTCGCCAGTATGTCAATTGTCCGACGCTCAGGAATAGATATCGGCCGAGCGCGTGGGGACTTTAGAGCGAACCCGATTTTGTTGCCAATCCCGGGTGATTTTGGGTTATGAGGGGGCTATTTGGGGGCCTCCGTGGGTTATCGATTTCGGCAATCCGGCTTGTTTTCAATTAGTTGCTGGGTTCGTATCGAAATTTTTACTTTTTTCGGCGAGGCGTTGGGATTTGAGGGCGTGGAATTGTTTGAGGTTGCGGAGGAATTGGCGGTCGCAGCTGATCTCGTAGCGGTTGAGGGTGGAGTGTCCGGAGTTGGGATCGAGAAAGGCGGAGGTATCGCGGGCGAGGGGGTTATCGGGAAAGTCGCCGGCGCGATCCCCGGTGGATCCGAGGGCGATGCCGGTTTTCTCCATACTCCAGGCGCGCATTTGCCGCCATTGGGCGACGACCATTTTTTCGATGAGGGTTTCCTCGATGGCGCTGCCGGGCTCAAGGTCGCGGTAGTAAGAAGCGAGCAGGGCGTCGAAGCGAGGGCGCGACTCATCCGGGAGGACGACGGTACGCGCGAGCATGCCGTGCCTTAAGCCATTTTGCGCTGAGTTGGCCTTACCGCGGGCGGTGACAGGCCCTTTCGACTTCGATCCGTTTTGTTGTGCAGCCCGCTTTTGATTTTCTGTTCCCATGCCTTCTCCGATGTATTTGGCGGAAGTTTTCTCCCGCGGCCTGAGTGTACTGCCGGGCGGCGGGAAATCGAGGGGTTCGGGAAGGGGAGATGCGCGCTAAAGCGCACGGGATCAGGGATTTCGCAATATTTGCGCGGCGCGTGATAAGGCGGTCACGGGAAATGCGCGGGAGGGGTGGAATCCGCTAAGTCGAACGGGTGCAAGGGGACGAGCGGCGAGGGGAGCGGGAACGGGGGTGAGGCGGAGCGGGAAAGTTGTGCAGCCCGCTTTTGATTTTCTGTTCCCATTCCTTCTCCGATGTATTTGGCGGAAGTTTTCTCCCGCGGCCTGAGTGTACTGCCGGGCGGCGGGAAATCGAGGGGTTCGCGCAGGGGAGATGCGCGCTAAAGCGCACGGGATCAGGGATTTCGCAATATTTGCGCGGCGCGTGATGGGGCGGTCACGGGAAATGCGCGGGAGGGGTGGAATCCGGTAAGTCGAACGGGTGCAAGGGGAAGAGCGGCGAGGGGAGCGGGAACGGGGGTGAGGCGGAGCGGAAAAACGGGGGGCGGCGGGCGAGGATGAGTTGTGGTTTGCACGTACGACACAGAGGCGCCGCTTCCGAGAAGACGGAGCGAGGCGCGGGAAGCGATGACGGCGGTGGAGTTCGTTCAGAAGAGACTCGGATTCGATCCCGACGAGCGGCAACAGGAGGTGCTGAGTTGGGAGGGGAAGCGAGGGATTTTGAACTGTACGCGGCAGTGGGGGAAGTCGACGGTGACGGCGGCGATGGCGGTGCATCGGGCGTAGTACGCGGCCGGGGAGTTTGGTGCTGGTGGCGAGTCCATCGGAGCGGCAGAGCGCGGAGTTCCTGAGGAAGGCGGGGGAGATGGTGGCGCGGATGGGGATACGGCCGCGGGGGGACGGGGACAACTCAATCTCGCTGCAGCTGCCGAACCGGAGCCGGATTGTGGGGCTGCCGGGGAAGGAGGCGACGGTACGGGGATTTTCGGCGGTGTCGCTGCTGCTGATCGATGAAGCGGCGCGGGTGGAGGACCGGATGTACAAGGCGCTGCGTCCGATGCTGGCGGTGGGGGATGGGGATTTATGGCTGATGAGCACGCCGTACGGGAGGCAGGGCTTCTTCTATGAGGCGTGGGAGCACGGGGGCCCGGAATGGAAGCGGGTGCGGGTGGAGGCGGTGGAGTGCGCGCGGATCTCGAAGGCGTATCTGGAGCGGGAGCGCGGGGAGCTGGGGGATGCGTGGTTCCGGCAGGAGTTCGGGTGCGAGTTCATCGATGGCGAGGGAGCGCTATTCGACCGGCAGCTGATTGAAGACGCGCTGGATTCGTCGTTCGAGCCGCTGGATTTATAGAGGCGGAAGCTGGGGGATGGGGCAGCGCGCGGGGTGGAAGGACGCGGGAGAAGGGAGTAGAGGATGTACTACGTGGGATTGGATTTAGGGCAGAAGCGGGACCACACGGCGATTGCGGTGGTGGAGCGCTGGGACGTGGTGCGTCCGTACCAGGGGACGGAGTTTGGCGGGGTGCGGGTGGTGTATGCGCAGCGGGTGGCGTTGCGGACGCCGTATCCGGTAGTTGTCGAGCGGGTGCGGGAGGTGGTGCAGAGCGGGGACTTGCGGGGGCGGTGCGGCCTGGCGGTGGATGCGACGGGGGTGGGCGCTCCGGTGGTGGACCAATTGAGGGTGGCGCAGCTGGGGTGCCCGGTGACGGCGGTGACGATCACGAGCGGGGAGCTGGCGCATGCGAGCGGGGGGTCGGGGAGCGCGGTGGGCGGAGCGCCACGGTGGAGCGTGCCGAAACGAGATCTGATGACGGGGCTGGAGGTGCTGCTGGAGCGGGGGGAGCTGAAGATCGCGCGGGGGCTGGGGGAAAAGACCGCGCTGGTGCGGGAGCTGGGGGATATGCGGATGACGCGGAAGAGCGGCGGCTACATAAAGGTGGGCGCGGACGGGAGCGGGGAGCACGACGACCTGGTGATCGCGGTGGCGCTGGCGTGCTGGCTGGCGAAACGGCAGAGGAGTCCCTATGGGACAGGGCGGCTGGCGGGGATGTAAGGCGGGATGGATTAGACGGGAAGAGAGAGAAAGGAAGGAAGGCGTTATGGGAGTTTATTCGCATTAGCGCAGGTCGGCGGGTTGGGGAAGATGCCGGCGGAGCAGGAGGGTCGGCCGGATGGGGGCGTGGCGGGGAGGGTCCAGTATGAGGGGACGGTGTTGAGCGGGGAGCAGGGGGTGGACGCGCGCAAGCAAGAAGAAGCAATCAAAGCGGCGCGAGTGGAAGCGGGCGCGAGTGCAGTGTTGGGAGGTATGGCGCGAGGGAGGAAAGGAGCGGGGACTTACCGGAGCGTGGCGGATTATGATCCGGTGCTGCGGGGGCATTGCCGGTTGGATTGATGGGGCGTGAAAGGCAGGCGATCAAAAAACGCTTGCCAATCCGATTCATCCGGAGTATTTCAGTTGGGAGGACAACTGGAGAGATAGCCGCAGAGGACACCTGGAGAGGAAAACGGGATGGAATCGAAGGACATCATTGCCACGGTGATCAGCGTGATCTCGTTGACGGTGAGCGGGGCGACTTACTACCAATCGAGAAAGGTGGACCAGCTGGCACGCGCGACGGCGGAGGAGTCGAAGGAGTTGACTAAGCGGCTGAACCGACCCTGGATGACGTTAGCCAGCATTGGGTTCGACGGCGGATCTCACCAAGCGAAGGGGGTGAAGTTCACGTTCAAGAATTCCGGATCGAGCCCGGCGTTGGACGTGAAGATTTGCCCGGTGGTCGATTGGCGCATGGAGGATGCGATGGGCGAGATGTCGAGCGTGGAGAAGGATAGTTCCATGGATGCCGGGACGGTGCCACAAGGCGAGTCCGCCACGCTGATTATGCCCTTGACGGAAGTGGCAGAGATGCGACCGGCGCTACGGTTAGACCGCGAGTTCGCCTATGGGGTGACGTGGACCTATGAGGACGTGCTCGGCAACCGCCATCGGGGGAGGCAATACGGAAGGTTTAACCCGCAGATGATGACGTTCACCGAGGAGTCCGCCGACCTGCATTGAGGGTTGCTTATGATAGCCGGAATGGATGAGCAGAGCGGACGCGCAGGTGGGGCGAGGACGACATCGTTTGGGGATTCATTGGACCAGTTGCTGGAGGCGCTGTTCGATTCCTGGGCCAGGAATAACCGGATCCTGGTCAACCTACTCCACGCGACGCCGGAGGGCGGTTTAGAGGCCAGAGCGATGGAAGGAAGCCCGACGGTGGCGGAGATGTTCACCCACATGCACTATGTGCGGGTGGTGTTTTTATTCAGAGGATGCGCCGGAGTTTGCGGGCGAGGCGCCCGAGGAGGAGTGGAGGGCTGAGCGCGACCGCAGCCGGATCGCGCGGATGCTCGAGGAGAGCGCGCGGGCGGTAAGTGATGCGGTCCGGAACCGGGTGGAGTCAGGCCAGCCGATGATTCAGCATTACGATCACCCGATTCTGTTTCTGCAGCATATGATCTGGCATGAGGGGTACCATCACGGGCAGATTAAGCTGGCGCTGAAGGCGCATGGGTGCGCGATTCCGGATGACGTGGCGGGACCGGGGACGTGGGGTGTGTGGATGAAGAAGGGGTGAAAGTTGTAAGTGGGGGCATTTGTTCCCTGCCCCGCTGTGCAGAGCGCGGGCCGACATAGCGGCGAGTGATTTCTCAACTTAATATGTCGCCGGGAGTGGGAATTGGTGTAATCTGATTTTCCGCAGGAAGGGGACATGCAAAAGCGTACGGTTGCACTTCTGGTTTTCCTATTTGGGACGGAGTTACCCGTTTTCTCCGCTGATACAGCCCCTCCCCCTGATTCGCCGGATTTTATTGCCCGGGAGGAAGCGGTCAGGCAAGAGTTCCTGGCCCGCCATCCGATGCCTGCCGGAGCATTCAGCGGAAAGTTTGTGATTGCTTTTGCCGAAGCCGTTCGTGGAGAAGTGGAGCCGCCGCTTACACCTTCAAGTTCATCCATATCCAAGCCTTCCTATTGGAGCAAGCAGGGTACGGCTTGGTTGGAAGGAATTCCGTTCGGCGCGGCGATTGCCAAAGCGTTCAGTGCAGGCCGTCAGGCGCAAGCTGGCGACGGCGTCGACCGACACGCGGCGGAAGCGCACGCAGACGACAGAGTCGATCGCATCGCCATGCAAAATCAGCAAAATTTCAAACTGCTTGTTGCGCGCTTGGGGATCGCATCCGAGGTGGAGTTCGAGTCAGCGGAGCCGCTGATGCGAGTACGCTACCTCACAAAAGCACTGCGGCTGCTTTATGACCAAGTGACTTTTCCCTGCCCGTTAACCGTTTTTCTGTTGGACGCCTCCCCCAGTCACATGCCGGAACAACCAACTCCGAATGTGGATTCTGAAACGCCGCCTGCGGGCATCACAGAAAAGCAATGGAAGAAGATAAGATCCGCCATGAAGAGGGCCCCAAAGTACGCGCATTCCGATGGCGCGGCGCCCAGTCAACCATCTACGCTGCCTGATTCGGCCCGGATCTATGTGTCACGTCTTCTAGGCGCTCAGTCCACAGAATATTCGGACTTTCCAACCTATTCCCGAGAGCAGAAGACGAATGCTCTTTCGAAAGCTTTCAAGACGTTTGCCGACGCCGGGATTGCCGTCGCCGACGATGGACGGAAGGAGCGTTTGGTCGAATATTTTAAACAGCTGAGTGTGAACGTCCGGGAGTCTCCAAGCGGGTGGGCATTGGTTGACGAGTTTGGCCGGGAGACCCAAGATACCGAGCTCATTGAGAAAGAATTTGGCGCTTTAGCCCTTAAGAAGTTCCTGGCGAAGCCTGAAAGCCCCGACAAAGACTCCGTCCGCATCGCGGCTTTCATCCTCTTCACGCAATTCCAGGCAGTGGCTAGCGGGATTCTTGCGGGCTAGGAGTCACGACGTACAGAAAGATAGGCAAGTAGGAATAGTAGAAACTGGGCTACGGATCAGCGTATTCCAAATCTGAGGCCTCCTTGACGGAGCCCGCGGTCGGGCGGAGCCGAAAGTAAATTGTGCTCACTTGCGAGCATACGGTCAACGGTTTTCTAACGTACTTCTAACTCACCGCGACCGGATATTCTTGACGAGACGCTCCTGTTTTGGGGTTGGCGGCGATAAGAAACCATAGGTGGTTAATAGCCTTTTGTGTACACGAAATAGTATTTAAAATGATTGGCGCGGTGAGACACCTGAGAGCGTGAATCAGTAACGATGCCGATCCTGACCTTCTCGGGTCTCGTGGCGCAGAGTTCGAAAACGGTGAATAGGAATACTTGGCCGTAGTACCGGGCCTGAGACGCTGAAGGTAGCGCCGCCTGCTGGAAAGCCGCATCGCCGCGGAATCAGCTTGCAAATTAGTCATCTGATCTATAACATCGATCCCGGAGGTTTTCCCTTAGTGCGTCATTCGAGAGTCATTTTCCCTGTCGCGTTGCTCTGCCTGAGCTTCAACGCTTCCTACGCCAAGACACGTTATGTAAACAATACGAGCAACACGTCCCAGTGTCCGCTGCAGTTTACGACCATCCAATCTGCAGTGAATGCGTCGGCGGCAAACGATACCGTTTATGTATGCGCCGGTACCTACAATGAGCAGGTTGAAATCAAGATGCCGCTAACCCTCACGGGTCAGAGTGGCGCCACCATAGCACCGATTTCAGCGGTGGTAAACATTTCGTCGATTCCCGCGGCAACTCTCCTCTACGTGCACGACACATCGGGTGTAACAGTGGCTAATTTGACCTTCGATGGGTCACTAAGCGGCTTGTCTGGCTGCGCCCCGGATTTCTATGGCATTTATTTCAGCAACGCCTCAGGAACCATCTCCCACAACGCGGTGAAGTTTATCCAGACGCCTCCTAATTACGGATGTCAGACGGGTTTGTCGATCTTGGTCGACAATCCGGGAGGAGCGAATCAAACGGTAGCGATTCAGGCCAATAGTATTCACGATTTCCAGAAAAATGGAATTACGGTGGACGGCGCGGGGATTTCTACTGCGATCTCGGGGAATGTGGTGAGCGGCTTTGGTCCGACCTCGCAAACAGCCCAAAACGGAATTCAGCTCTCCGATGGCGCCACGGGGACAATCGGAAGCAACGCACTTAACGGGATGGCCTATGTTCCCTGCGCTACGTGTCCTCCCACCGCTGCCACGGGTGTCCTGATTTACAACAGCGCGGGTGTGACCGCCTCGGGAAACACAGTTACCGAGACCAACGTTGGAATCTACGGCTTCTACGATGACGGCGTCACGACCGATTTAAACGCATCCATTACATCGAACCGCATTTCGGATACGCTTGTATACGACGGAGTGGACGTCGTGGGTGATTCTTCTACCGTGTCCGGAAATACAATCACTCACAGCGAGGAGTCTGGGGTGTATGTATTCGGGAATAGCAACAAGATCAGTAACAACACGATTAATGAGACTCCGATCGGGTTGTATCTAGATGGTGGTTCCACGGTGCAGCAAAGTGGAAACAAGTTCTTTATCGTGCCGCAAACGATCTACTCGGTACCCGCGACGACCGGAGCGGGTGTAGTCGCCAAGCACGCCGTTGTGTCCCCCGTAAAGAGGTAAACGGAGTAAATCGGTGAGGCCTGCTGGCCGCTCATGACGAGCGGTCAGCAGGCGGTATCGAACCGAGGGATTGAGACTTTTTGACGGGGTCGCGGCAGCCGCACCAGTCTAAATCGGAACTGCCGGTTAGAGGTTGATTTTAAAAATGTCGCATGGTCCTGGGATTCTCGAGCAAATCCCGCCCCTGCGGCGTTTCCTTTCCAGATGAGTATTTTCTGCCCGGGCGACTGTTAAGCTGTACCCACTGGGCTTTTCGCCGAGTAAAATAACACCCCTTTCTGACACACCCAAAATACCAGCGGCGGGGCCTTATATAACAGAAGATATGCGTTTGGAGGCTGTTGGCCACCCACGCTGAGGCGCGGAAGGCCTTGGTGGACGACGAACCCTAGGACGCGCTGGACGCCTGGAGTTGTGGGATCAGTCCGTTGATACGATCAAGTTCCGCGCGAATACGATAAATCTCGTCACGCATCTCCACAATGGCTCCGGGGCTGACCGACGACCAGGAGTTCCCGTCGGGTAGCGCATGAAGCGTGGCGGAACGAGCAAGCGCGGACACACTCCGATGCCCCTGCTCCGCACAACACTTTGTGGCACGCTCATATTCCTCGTTTGAGAGGCGAAAGCTTATCATGCGACTCTTGCGGTTGAGAATGGTCACGCAACCCTCGTAGCGTACGTTATGCCTTCTGACCGAATGCGTTCTAAGTTGCTCCCGGCGTCACTCCTGACACATTCGAAAAGAGAAGACGATATCCCCGCGTTTGAGCACAGCATCTGCGCGACTCGCACTTGATGAACCGTCTTTGCCATTTTGGTCACGAGGACTCCCTGCAAAGACGCTTTCGAATGCTCCTATACACACCAACGTCTATTTGGAAAGCAGTATCACCTCTTTTACCCGATGCGTCCACTTCCGTCAAGCTGTTAAACATATTTTTTTACCAGCTTCGATGTCTCGACAGTGAGAGCCCGCGCGTTCTACACAACCATGGTCACGACTTGCAAATTACCGTTAATTTGTTTCTGCCAACGACACAGAATCCGGAGGTACTTGAGCCACTCTTTCGTGTTCCGGTGGAGACAATAGCCGCCCGAATAAGTCAGCGCCTTTGAGTGAAACGTCTAACGAGAAGAGAACAGGAAATGCAGGAACCCAGGCGAAGACAGAACTTCTTTAAGCGGAAGAATCGTTGAACGGGGAGGCCTAGCCGGGATGTTTCGGGAACTCTAGTTTGAGAAGGTCATCGGAATCGCGGCCACGGAACGTATCTGGTTTTCGTTTGCAGACAGATACGTTCCGGCCGCTTCCGTCGCTAGGCGCGTACGAAGCGCTTGCGCAGGCTCCCAACCATGATGCCGGCCGCGCCCAGGCCGAGGAGCGTGAACGATCCCGGCTCCGGCACGGCGCTCGGGGAACCGATGGTTGCATCGCCCAGCTCCGCAGGCGCCGGGAAGTTCCCGCTACCGCCCACCACCGAGTACCCGAAGCTCTGCGATAAGTGAAGTGACACGAGTGACCCATCCGGCGTCGGAGTGAACTCCATGCCCAGCGGGTTGTTGAGGAAGAAGCTATTCGGGATGGTGATCGCCGCCAGGGTATCGCCGCTGGTATCGACGGTGAAAAGCGAGGTGACGCCAGTATTCGAGAGATCGTATTTCGTACCGGTGTCAGGATCGAACGCATCCGACGATGTTTGACCAAATTCAAAACCCAGGTTGGAGCCGGTGTTGGGCGTTGACGCGATTGTATCGAAGTAGAGATTCGCGAACGGCAGCGCTGCCGGATCCGTGGCGGTCAGGTCGACATAAAAGTTGGTTCCGTCGTCATTCGTTTGAATCGTATATCCAATAGTCGCCGTCGAACCGGGGTTCTGAAAGTTACTTGTAGGGGCGTTGGGATCTTGGGCGATCGTGATTACATCCGCTTTGGCGACCGGAGCCACAGCAAGAAGAGCGACGCCGAGAGCAATACCCGCCGCGTGTACAAAGTAAGTGGTGTTCATTGAATAGTTCCTTAGGATCAGTTGGGTTAGTTAGCCCGTCAAGTTAGTTATACAAACCGACTGCCAACGGGAGAAGCGTATCATTGTGGTTCATTTGCTGTCAACAGGAATTTCGGACATCAAGATCTTTTTTGTAGTTGCGATACATTGACTCAGTAGGCGGCTGTGCTGTTAGTCGGTCACTTCGGCTTGGATGTTACTGCGTGGCGGCAGCTTGCCCTCGCAATGCGCAAGCACCAATGCTCTTATGAGTCGCAGAACTTAGGGTTTGCCGACGTGTTTTGTTAACGGCCCGGTGATTGTTACAACCAGGAGAGATTTTTGGGTGTTCGGTGAAAGCGCTAATAAACAACTTTTCTCAGATGGCTACTTCGACCTAACTATCTACTCTTATAAGTCGTATGACGGGCCCGCTAAAGATCTTGCCGTTCGATCAGTTAGATATATTTCTTCGATGCTATAACACGTAATAGAGTCCACCCAAATAGGTAGGTTGTAAATAGATCGTGCGCTTCCACCACACTAGAGTATGCAAGCGGGTGAGTTATTAAGAGGCGGCCTGAACTAGACGGGCCGCTGTGGATTCACCGTTGAGGACATTTTCCCGCGCACCGGTTTGGTACGACATCGTCGTCTAAAAAGGGCACCCTGGGATAGATCAGGCTTGCAGGATACTTCGCCGGGACGAATCTAAGTTCAATCACATATCTGGGTGGTCTAACAATCCGTTCATTCAGACAGTAGTGGACATTCCTCAGCACACTCCTGTTCCATGCGGTGCGGCAATTTAACCAACGGCAAAGTTCTGCACCCCGCACGTACTTCTTCACCACCGATTGTGATCAATGACCGCTTGAATGTTTCCGGTGAGCGTTATGAGGATTTCGCAATCCCTCAATGCGGCAGGCAGTACATTCTTTGTATCGAATGAGCTTTTGTCAGTCAAGCGTATGGCGGAGATTCGCAAAACAACGTTTTTTGGAAAGTACTAAGGGCTCGCTGTAAGTACATTTGTAAATCATCAGCCGTGGAAAGGACTGAATTGACTTCAGGCTTAATTTCGAGTGAGGCCTTGGAAAATCTTATGCCCAATTGGAGGATGAATTGTCTTACAGAGGAGCTTGTTTACTAATCGCGGAAACGCTGTAAATCAAGGCTTGCGGCTAATTACTGCAGGTATGTATTTGAGTCTTCTCGCAGGTATTTGGCTTGGACTCATTTGAATGCCGGTTCATGGGCGCTTTGGGTTTATCGCGAACTCTCTAATTCGGTGTCATGGCTTACGCGAGGTATGGTGGCTGCTTCCCCAAGGTACGAGAACGAAATGGTGGATAGGGCGGAGCCGTTCTTGGCTGGGATGTGAATACTGGGAGCTTACTCTTTGGGCGCATCGCATCAGTTCGAGTGCATTCTTGGCAGACGCAGTCTGGACGAATAGGTGGAATGCAACGAGCTTCCCGCAGACGGTGGTGATGTGGGGGTTCTGAATACCGGTGGGCTTTGTCAGTGGAAACAGTGGAGCGTCTTTCGAAGCGCCCCGCGGTATCGGGGGAGGATCCCAGCGGTGCGGCGCGGCGCAGTTTAGGAGCAGGCTTTGGGACAAGGAGATTTGTTAGTCCGACTGAAATAGAGCACTAAACTAGAAAAATGTCCGACGCGCCGACGCCGTCGTTTGAGATCTGTCTCGACGAATTGGAACGAATCGTAAAGGAGTTGGAGGGTGGCGACTTGCCGCTCGAGCGGTCGCTGGAGTTGTTCGAGAAAGGGATGTCGCTGAGCGATAGCTGCCGCCGGCAGCTGCTGGAGGCGGAGACGCGGGTGGAGTCGCTGATCCGAAAGGATGGGAAATGGCAAGCGGAACCGTTCCGGCCGGAAAAAGGATGAATCTCGCGGAGTACCTCGCCGGGGAACAGAAACGCGTCGAGGCGGCGCTCGATGCGCTGTGTCCGGCGGATGAGGAGCGGCCCACCACAATCCACCGGGCGATGCGGTATAGCCTGCTGGCGGGAGGGAAGCGGATCCGTCCGATTCTGTGCATGGAGGCGGCGCGGGCCGTGCGGGGGGAGTGCGCGGGCATTGAGCCGGCGGCGTGCGCGCTGGAGATGATCCACACGTACTCGCTGATCCATGACGATCTGCCGGCGCTCGATAACGACGACTACCGGCGCGGGAAGCCGACGAACCACAAAGTGTTCGGCGAGGCGATGGCGATTCTGGCGGGGGATGCGCTGCTGACGCTGGCGCTTCATCACGCTTGTCGGGGCTGGAGAGCTGCGGGGCGGAGGCGCGGGTGCGGCTGGTCGGCGGAGCTGGCGGCGGCGTCGGGAACGGTGGACGGGATGATTGGCGGGCAGGTGGCCGATATCGAAGGCGAGCGCCAGGACGCCGACGGCGGAGCTGCTGGAGTATATCCATCACGCGAAGACCGGGGCGCTGCTGCGGGCGAGTCTGCGCATGGGCGCGTCTGGGCGGGGGCGACGGAGGAGCAGCTGGAGGCGCTGACGAGCTTCGGGGAGCATGTCGGGCTGGCGTTTCAGATTGTGGACGACATTCTGGACGTGGAGGAATCGTCCGAGGCGCTGGGGAAGACGGCGGGGAAAGACGCGGATCAGGGGAAGATCACGTTTCCGGCGGTGTATGGGCTGGAGCGGTCGCGGGAGATGGCGCGGGTGGAGTGCGGGCGGGCGCATGAAGCGCTGCGCGATGTTCGGCGCGCGTGCGGAGCGGCTGCGAGAGATTGCGGACATGATCGTGATCGCGCAAGTCATGACGAGGCGCGGCGGAGAGCCGGGGCGGCGCGACCGGCTGGATCGCCTGCTGGTGGCGCGGCAGCTGGCGGAGTCGCGCGAGAAAGCGCAGGCGCTGATCATGGCCGGGTCAAGTGATGGTGGACGGGCAGAAGGCGTTCAAGCCGGGGCAGTTGGTGGCGGAGGATGCGCGGCTGGAGGTGCTGAGCCGTCCGCGCTATGTGAGCCGCGGCGGGCTGAAGCTGGAGGCGGCGCTGGCGCGAGTTCGGGTGGATCGCGGCGGGGAAGGTCTGCCTGGATATCGGGTCATCCACGGGCGGGTTTACGGATTGCCTGCTGCAGCACGGGGCGGCGCGGGTGTACGCGGTGGACGCGGGAACGGCGCAGCTGGATTGGAGGCTGCGGAACGACCCGCGCGTGGTGGTGCACGAGAATCTGAACGCGCGGCATCTGGAGCTGGACGGACGATCGGGGAGCTTGCCGATCTGCTGGTTTGCGATGTGAGCTTCATTTCCGTGACTCTGATGCTTCCGGCGGTGGCGCGCGCTGCTGAAGCCGGACGGGCGAAATGGTGATTCTGGTGAAGCCGCAGTTCGAAGTGGGCAAAGGGCAGGTGGGCGCGGGCGGAATCGTGCGCGATCCGGAGCTGCATCGGGCGGCGTGCGAGCGGGTGAGCGGGCGGTGGCGGAAGCTGGGATTCGAGACGCGGCTGATGGACAGCCCGATTCTGGGAGCGGAAGGGAACCGCGAGTTTCTCTTGTACGCTTCGGCGGGACCGGCGGAACTTCAATGGCGACGATTGACGACGGGTCGGGATCTTTTCGAAGCCGCGAATGCGGCCGGCGGCGCATGACGCTGGTGCCGCATCTGCTCCGGTGGCTGGCGGAGCGCGGCATCGCGTGCCGCCTGGACGAGGAGACGGCGGCGTACGCGGGACGAGCCGCGGATTGCCGCGCGAGCATGTGCCGGACGGGTGCCAGCTGATGATCGTGCTGGGCGGCGACGGGACGCTGCTCTCGGCGGCGCGCGCGGTGGGGCAGCCGCGAGATTCCGCTCTTCGCGGTGAATCTGGGAAGCCTTGGATTCCTGACCGCGATCACGGTGGAACGATCTTTCCCGGAGCTGGAGCGCACGCTGGCGGGCGACTGCGAAGTCAGCCAGCGGCGGATGCTGCAGCGCGAAGCTGCTAGCGCGAGGGCGCGGAGTGGCGTGCGCGTACGAGGCGCTGAACGACGTGGTGATCACGAAGTCGTCGATCGCGCGCATGATCGAAGTGGAAGTGCTTCGTCGAACACGCACTTCATGTGCGCGTACCGGGCGGACGGGCTGATTTTGGCGACGCCGACGGGATCGACCGCGTACTCGCTGGCGGCGAACGGGCCCATCGTGTTTCCGACGGTGGAGGCGGTTTGCATCACGCCGATCTGCCCGCACACGTTGACGAATCGCCCGGTGCTGGTGCCGTCGGATGTGGTGATCACAGTGGTGAACCGGGCCGTGGACGATTCAGCGTTCCTGACGGTGGACGGCCAGGTGGGCGAGCCGCTGCACGAAGGGGACCGCATCGAATGCCGGAGCGCGCGCACTTCGTTTGATCTGGTGCGGCCGCCGCATAAATCGTTCTTCGACGTGCTGCGGCAGAAACTTAAGTGGGGCGAACGGTGAGACGGCGCGAATTCCGCTGACGGCCTGGATTCTGGTCGGGATGGTCGGCGGGCGTGGGGTTCGGCGTGGCGTTGCGCCGGGGGCGGCGAGGGAGATCTGGGCCCGATCAGCGACAGTGTTTCTGAGGCTGATCAAGTCGATCCTGGCGCCGCTGATTTTCGGGACGCTGGTGTACGGGATCGCGGGCGCGGGCGATCTGAAGCAGATGGGCCGCATCGGCCTGAAGGCGATCGTGTACTTCGAAGTGGTGACCACGATGGCGCTGTTCGTTGGACTGGCGGCGGTGAATCTGCTGCGGCCGGGCCGCGGGATGACACCTGACGCGCGGGGCGCGGCGGCGCACGGTTGCGCGGCGATGCCAAAGCAGACGCTGGACGGCGTGCTGGAGCACATTTTCCCGTCGAGCGTGATCGATGCGATGGCGCGGGGCGACGTGCTGCAGATCGTGGTGTTCTCGTTTCTGTTCGGAGCGGCGTGCGCTGGCGATCGGAGCGAAGGCGGGGCCGGTGGTGGAGTTTTGCGGATCGCTGGCCGAGGTGATGTTCCGGTACACGAATTATGTGATGTGGTTGGCGCCGCTCGGCGTGGGCGCGGCGCTGGCGGTCGACGGTGGGGACGAACGGGCTGGGCGTGCTGTTCGGGTCTCGGGCAAGCTGGTGGCTGACGCTGTATGTGGCGCTGGCGGTGTTCGTCGTGGTGGTCGTTTGGGCGCGGTGATTGCGCTGTTCTCGAGATTCCGCTGGGGCGGTTCGTCGACGGCGGTGCGCGGACCGGCGCTGATCGCGTTTTCGACTGCGTCGAGCGAGGCGGCGCTGCCGCTGGCGCTCGAGAACATGGAAGCGTTCGGCGTGCCGGCGCACATTGTGGGGTTCGTGCTGCCGACCGGCTACAGCTTCAATCTGGACGGGGCGACGTTGTACTTATCGGTGGCGTCGATGTTCGTGGCGCAGGCGGCGGGAATCCCTCTGACGTTCGGGACGCAGTTACTGATGATGCTGACGCTGATGCTTTCGAGCAAAGGCGTGGCGGGAGATTCCGCGAGCGTCGATCGTGGTTTTATCGGGGACGCTCGCGACGTTTCACCTGCCGATGGAAGGCGTCGCGTGATTCTGGGCGTCGATGCGGTGATGGATATGGGCCGGACCGCGGTGAATGTGCTGGGAATTGCCTGGCGACGGCGGTGGTGGCGAGGAGCGAGGGGCGTCGACCTTTCGATCGCGCCGTCCGGTGCGTACGTTGACGCCTGCGCTTGATTAAGCCGTGCCGGTCGGGGCTTAGATTACAGCCTTCGAGTCTTCCAGCTCTTGGCTGACTTGATCAGCGCGTCGTTGACGGCGTTGATGTTTTTGACGCCCTCGTCGGAGAGCCAGTCTTCCAGTGCCTTGCACGCCTTGCTTGGCGTAGATGGGCATGCCGTCTTTCCATGTCGCGCGGCCGCACAGGACGCCGGAGTAATCCGTGCCGGACTTCGGAGGCCATGTGCAGAGACTTCGATGAACTGCGCGTTGCTGACGCCGGCGCTGAGATAGATGAACGGCTTGGTGGCGACGTCCGCGGCTTTGCGGAAGAGGTCCAGCGCTTCTGCGCGGGTGTAGGCCTTCTGTCCTTTATAGACGCTGGACTGCCTTCGACGTACTCGGCGTTGATCGGGACTTCGACTTTCAGGACGTCGACTTTGTACTGGGGCTTGGAGAATTCCTCCATGCTGCCGGTGACGATGGCGGGCTTCTGCTTGGCGAATTCGAGGCCTTTCTCATCGCCGCCCTTGGGATCGTAGCCGACGAATTCGAGGAAGAACGGGATGTCGTAGGTTTCGCACTCGGCGCCGATGCGTTCGATGAAGGCGTGCTTGATGTCGTTGACGTGACGCCTCGTCGAAGGGCGTGTAGTAGATGAGGATTTTGACGGCGTCGGCGCCCCAATCGACGATGCGTTTGGCGCAGACGTGCGGCAGCAGATCGGGCAGGCGGCCGGGCTGGGTGTTGTCGTAGCCGCTGGCCTCATAGGCGAGCAGCAGGCCGGCGTTGTGGAGCGCGCTCTTTGGAGGCGGGGAGGCCCCATTCGGGATCGAGCAGGATGGCGCTGGCGTGCGGCGTCAGGACGCGCGTCACGACGGTCTTGAACTCCTCCATCATCTGATCGGTGATTTCTTTCTTGTCGACGCCTTTGGCCGAGGCCAGGGACTTCTGAAGGCTGCCGCGCTGGTCCATGGCAGCCGCGGCGATGACGCCCTCCGATTGGACAGGGCGTCCATATGCTTCTGCTTGCCCGCGGAAATGCTCATGTGGTGATTACCTCTCAACAGGTTGTTTGGGATGAAGGTCGATTATCGCATGCCTAGAACGGGCGAAGGCGCGCGTGGACGCGGGCAGCGCGGCGGACGTCCTGGAGGATTTGGGATTTGAGGGCTTCGGGGGAGTCGAATTTGCGTTCCTCGCGGATCCAGCGGAGGAATTCGACGAGGATGCGGGCGGGGGCGGGGGGATCGAGTGGCTGGAGGAGGAAGGTTTCGACGGTGAGCCGCCGGCCGTTGAAGGTGGGGCGGGTGCCGACGTTGGTGATGGATTCCCAGCGGCGGGGGCCGTCGAGGTCGCGGGTGCGGGTGACGTAGACGCCGGCGCGGGGCATGACTTCGGAATCGGGCTGGAGGTTGAGGGTGGGGACGGTTTGTTTGGAGCCGATTCCCTGCCCTGGGACGACGGGACCTTCGAGGGCGAAGGGTTTGCAGAGCAGGCGGGCGGCGTGGGCGACGCGGCCGGCGGTGACGGATTGGCGGACGAGGCTGCTGGAGGCGCGTTCGCCGCGGACTTCGACGGGGGGAATAAGAACTTCGCGGAAGCCGTATTTGCGGCCGCATTCTTCGAGCATGCGGCTGTCGCCGGCTTGTTTGTGTCCGAAGCGAAAGTCTTCGCCGACGACGACGGCCTGGACGCCGAGGCGGTGGACGAGGAGATCGGAGACGAACTGTTCGGGGGTCCAGAGGGCGACTTCGGGGGTGAAGGGGAGAACGAGGACCTGTTCGATGCCTTCCTGGGCCATGAGGTCGACGCGGCGTTCGAAGGAGGTGATGAGTTGGGGGGCGCGGGCGGGGGCGACGATTTTGGCGGGTGGGGCTGGAAGGTGAGGACGGAGGGTTTCCAGCCGTTTTCGCGGGCAATTTCGGCGGCGCGGCGCATGAGGACGCGGTGTCCGGCGTGGACGCCGTCGAAGTTACCGATGGTGAGGGCGGAAGGACCGAAATCGTAGGGGACATCTTCGAGACGCCACCAGACGCGAGCGTGGTTCATGCGGGGACTTCCAGACGGAGCCCGTCGAAGGCGAGATGGACGCCGGGGGGCAAGCTGGCTTCCGTCGCGCGATGCGGCAGATCGTGGCAGATGTGAGTGAAGTAGGCCGCGCGGGGCTGGAGTGAGCCGGATATTTTCTAGCGCGGTTTCAACGGTGGAGTGGGTGGGGTGGGGCTTGTAGCGGAGGGCGTCGAGGAAGAGGACGTCGAGATCGTGGAGCATGGCGAGGGAGGACTCGGGAATCTCGCTGTGATCGGTGAGGTAGGCGAGGCCGCCGATGCGGTAGCCGTAGATGTGCTGGCGGCCGTGGAGGAGCGGGATGGGCTGGATGTGGAGTCCGAAGAGTTCGAAGGGGCGGCCGTGGTGGTCGTGGGTTTCGATTTCGGGGACGTAGGTGGTGCGGGGGACGGCATCGAACACATAAGGAAAGATGCGGCGGAGGGCGTCGAGGGTGTCGGCGGCTCCGTAGACGGGGATGCGGGAGCGCTGGAGGATGTTGAAGGGGCGGATGTCGTCGAAGCCGAGGATGTGATCGGCGTGGGCGTGGGTGAAGAGGATGGCGTCGATGCGGCTGACGTGGTGGCGGAGGACCTGGGTGCGGAAGTCGGGGGTGGTGTCGATGAGGATGTTGCGGCCTTCGTGCTCGATCAGGATGGAAGGGCGGAGGCGGTTGTCGTGCGGATCGGCGGAGTGGCAGACGGCGCAGGAGCAGCCGATGGTGGGGACGCCGGAGCTGGTGCCGGAGCCCAGGACGAGTAACATTCACTTCCCGCGGGCCTGAGTCATGATCCTTCGACAGGATAGCAACGGCGACGCAGAGAGTACGGCGAGGGCGTGAGGCGGGCGGCGATGCTATCTTGAGAGATTCCCTTCATGACTTCCACGCCCGGCGCGACAGTTTGAGCGCCTTGTTGGCATTATGGCAGCGCCTGCGCGCGCCCGGCGGTTGTCCCTGGGACCGCGAGCAGACTTTCGACTCGATCAAGCCGTTCCTGCTGGAAGAGACGTATGAGGTGATGGACGCCATCGACCGGCGAGACTGGGACGAGTTGCGCGGCGAATTGGGCGATCTTACTGCTGCAAGCCGGTGTTCTTTGCGCAGATGGCGGCGGAGGCGGGGCATTTCACGATCGGGGACGCGCTGGAGGCGATCAACGAGAAGCTGATCCGCCGGCATCCGCATGTGTTCGGGGACGGTCAGGCGGAGACCGAGGCCGAAGTCCGAAAGCTGTGGAGCGAAATCAAAGCGAGCGAGAAGAAAGACAGCAGGAGCGTGCGAGGGCCTGCTGGACGGCGGTGCCGCGCGCTGTTGCCGGCACTGGTGGAGGCGCAGCAGATCAGCTCGCGCGCCGCGCAGCGCGGGCTTCGACTGGCGCGAATGTCGGCGAGGTGCTGGCCAAGTTGGACGAAGAGCGGGCGGAGCTGGCCGCGGCTGACGACGGCGGCCGAGCGGGAGCATGAGACTCGGGGATATGTTGTTCGTGCTCGTGAACCTGGCGCGGTTCTGAAAGTGGATCCGGAGCAGGCGCTGCGGCGCACGAACGCGCAAGTTCCGGCGACGGTTCGCGGATGTGGAGCAGGGGCTGGCGGCGAGCGGGAAGACGCTGGCGGAGAGCCGATATCGAGGAGATGGAGGCGGTTTGGCAGGAAGCCAAGCAGAGCAGTCGAGCCATGATCACGGTCGAATGCGCTGACCGCGATCCGATCGAGATTTCGGGAGGCCGTGCGGCTGCAGAAGGAGATCTGGGAGTTCGAGGATATCGATCTGCTGCCGGTGCGGTTGTTCGTGGTGGCGACGAAGATCGGCGGGCAGGTGTTCGGGGCGTTCGACGGCGGGAGATGATCGCGTTCTGCGCTGGCGATTCCGGGGATCAAGCCGAAGTATGGAGCCTATCTGCACAGCCACATGGTCGGGGTGGCGGCGGAGTACCGCAACCACGGCGTGGGGCGGCGCTGAAGCTGCGGCAGCGCGAGGATGCGCTGGCGCGCGGGATCGATTGATGGAGTGGACGTTCGATCCGCTGGAGATCAAGAACGCTTACTTCAATATCGAGCGGCTGGGCGCGGTGATCCGGCGATATGTGTTCAACCAGTACGGGAAGACGACGAGCGCGCTGCATACGGGGCTGCCGACGGACCGGTGCATCGCGGAGTGGTGGATGGACGCGGGATCGGGTGCAGGCGGCGGTGCGCGGGGAGCGGTTCGAGCGGCCGGAGACGGTGCGGCGGATTGCGGTGCCGAATGAGATTGCGGAGATCCGGAAGACGGATCCGGAAGCGGGCGCGCGAGATTCAGAGCGCGGTGAGCGAGCAGTTCGACCAGGCGTTTCGAGCAGGGCTGGCAGTGATCGGATTCGAGAAGACGGAGCAGACCGGCGATTATCTGCTGGGGAGAGTGGGCATGAAGATCGAGAGCTTCGTGCTGCGGCAGATGCGGATGCCGCTGGTGCATTTTTTCGAGACCAGTTTCAGCCGCACGTACGAGCGCGACATTCTGATGGTGGAAGCGCGGGCGAACGGGTTATCGGGCTGGGGCGAGATCACGGCGGGCGAGAATCCGTTCTACAACGAGGAGTGGACGGAGAGCGCGTGGATCATTGCGAAGAACTACGCGGCGCCGCGGCTGGTGCGACAGGGAACTCGGGAGCGCGGAGGATGTGTATCCGCTGCTGACGCACATTCGCGGGCATAACATGGCGCGCGGCGGGTTGGAAGCAGCGGTGTGGGATCTGCAGGCGCGCATGAACGGCAGCCGCTGTGGAAGGAGATCGGCGGCGGGCGCGCGGAAGGAGATTCCGTGCGGGGTTTCGATCGGGATCCAGGATTCGGTGGAGCAGCTGTTCGGGAAGATCGAGACGGAGCTGGCGGCGGGCTACCAGCGCATCAAGATGAAGATCAAGCCGGGCTGGGACGTGGATGTGATCCGGCAGGTGCGCGAGCGGTTTCCCGCAGATCCGGCTGATGGCGGACGCGAACTCGGCGTACACGCTGGCGGACACGGACCGGCTGCAGGCGCTGGACGAGTTTTACCTGATGATGATCGAGCAGCCGCTGGCGCACGACGACATCATCGATCATGCGGTGCTGCAGGCGCAAGCTCGAGACGGCGATCTGCCTGGATGAGTGCATCCGGTCCGCGCATCATGCGGAGCAGGCGATCCGGCTGAGGTCGTGCAAGATCATCAACATCAAGCTGGGGCGCGTGGCGGGGTTTCGCGGAAGCGAAGCGCGTGCACGACGTGTGCGAGCAGCCGGGCGATCCCGGTGTGGTGCGGCGGCATGTTGGAGGCGGGGATTGGGCGGGCGCATAACATTGCGCTGGCGACGCTGCCGAACTTCACGCTGCCGGGCGATGTTTCGGCGAGCAAGCGCTACTGGAAGCGGGACATGATTCTGCCGGCGGTGGAGGTGAGCGACGCGGGAACGATCGCGGTGCGCGGACGAGCCGGGGTTCGGATACGAACTCGATCTCGACTTCATCCGGAGCATCACGGTGCGCGAGGAAGCTATTGCGTTGACGGTTGTTGCAGCTGCTTCGCTCGAACCGCAATTACCGCCGTCTGTGGACGGGTCAAATTGTCAGCGAAGTCGGCGATCACTTCAACAACATCGCGGTATTGAGCCTGGCGCTGGAGCATACGCAATCGGGCTCGTCGGCGGCGCTGGTGATGCTGTGCGCGCGCGATTCCGGCGGTGATGGCCGGGCCGATCGCGGGCGTGCTGCTGGACCGGCTGGACCGGCGGAAGGTGATGATCGTCAGCGATCTGATTCGCGCGCGTGCTGGCGCTCGGGTTCATCCTTTCCATCAGCCATCCGGACAACTGGTTGCATCTATGCGTTCAGCGCGCTGCTGATGTTCGCGTCGCCGTTCTTTACGAGCGGACGGTCGGCGATTCTGCCGACCATCGCGACACCAGGAAGAGCTGCATGCGGCGAACTCCGTGACGCAGATTACGGGTTGGACGACGCTGACCATCGGGGCGGCGTTGGGCGGATTGACGTGAGCAGCCTGGGGTATGAGTGGGCGTTCGTGCTGAATTCGCTGTCGTTCGTGGTGTCGGCGTTGTGCGTGTGGCGGATTGCGGTTGCAGGCGGGATCGTTCCGCGTCGAAGCGCGCGGCGCTGAACGAGACGGACGTGGTGCGGCCCTGGCACGAATACGCCGAAGGGCTGCGGTACATGATGAGCACGCCGCTGATTTTGGGAATTGCGCTGGTGGGGGTGGGTTGGGCGACCGGCGGCGGCGCAGCGCAGGTGCTGTTCAGCTTGTTTGGGGAACTGGTGTTTCATCGCGGGCCGGCGGGGATCGGGTGATCTGGAGCTTCGCGGGGATGGGGCTGCTGGTGGGCGGGACGCTGGCTTTTTACCTGGGCAAGCGGCTGCAGTTCGAGCGCGTATAAGACGACCATCGTGATCTGTTACATCGTGCATGGCGGCGGTTATATCATTTTCAGCCAGATGCGGAACTTCACGCTGGCGCTGCTGTTTATTGCGATTTCGCGCGCGGGGGTGGCGGTGAGTTCGGTGATGAATCAGAGCCAACTGCTTCGGCATGTGGACAACCGATTCCGGGGGCGGGTGTTCTCGACGATGGAGTCGATGCAATGGTCCGTGATGATGCTTTCGATGGGGGCGACGGGGCTGGCGTCGACGCGGGTGGATATCCGGACGATCGGACTGTGCGCGGGGATTGCGAGTTCGACGACGGCGCTATTTTGGGGGTGGGCGCATTTCACGGGGCGGCTGCCGGAGCCGGCGCGGCAACCGGAGGTGGAGATGGAGATTCACGGGGATCCGGTGGCGTGATTCCGCTCGAAGGCAAGATTGTGCTGGTGACGGGGGCGGCGCGGCGCATCGGGCGAGCGGTGGCGATGGACTTAGCGGCACATGGGGCGCGGGTGCTGATTCACTATCACACGTCGGAGAGCGAGGCGGTGGAGACGGCGCGGGAGTGCGGCAATGCCCCGCTTTACCGGGCGAATCTGGAGAACGTGAGCGAGATTCGCGGGATGTTCGCGGAGATCGAGCGAGTGCACGGGCGGCTGGACGGGCTGGTGAACAATGCGGCGCGATTCACGAAGCTGGATGTGTTCGAGATCGAGGAGCACGACTGGGATTTTATCCACGCGGTGAACCTGCGCGCGGTGTTTTTCTGCTGCCAGGCGGCGGCGCGGCTGATGGGGAAGGGCGATGGGGGAAGGATTGTGAACTTCTCGTCGCTGGGCGGCCTGCGGCCATGGGCGGCGCATGCCCATTACTGCGCGTCGAAGGCGGGAGTGATCATGCTGACGGAGGCGTTGGCGAAGGCGCTGGCTCCGGATATCGCGGTAAACGCGGTGGCGCCGGGGGTGTTTCCCTTTGATGCGGGCGAAGAGGCGAATGGGAATGCGGCGCCGTTGATCCGGAAGACGCCGATGGGGCGCGCGGGGAGCGCGGATGAGATTGCGGATGCGGTGCGGTTCTTTTTGACCGCGCCGGGGTTTGTGACCGGGCAGACGCTGGCCGTGGATGGGGGATTGAGTTTGGCGTAGGAAGGGGAGGAGGTGCGATTTACGTTCCGTACCGTCTAGCAATGCAATGAGGAAACAAAATCGTTCTACCCGGCTGACACCTCCGCTAGTGCTTCTCGCTGCGATGAACTTTCTTTCCTCGTTTGCCATTCGCGGGCAACCGGCGCCTGACTACGAGCAGAATTAAATTGACAAAGCGCTGGTCCTCTTCGTCCGAATCCGTATCCCCTCTGGAGGCAGCCCAGTGCATCATGGGCGCACATTGCGTTTTTTAAGACGTACGGGTGTCTACCGGAAGCCACGATACGGCTGTGCGTCTTATGGAAAAGGGAATGGAAGAGATTGACCCTAGAAGAACGTTCGGGATTAGCGGAGCCGTTCTAGATCACAAGGACGATCAAGCGTGAAGAGATTCGTAGAAGTGATCGGTGGATCTGTCGAAGCCTGGCAGCTACAGTTTCGATCGCGCATATCCAGCCGGGTATCAAGGGGGAAAGGCCAACCGTCGTGCAGCCCCGGAGTTCAACTTCGAGTAGATCCTTAGCGATGTCACTCCACATGTTCATTAATATTGATACAAGTCGAATTCTGCAGAACCTCCGAGTTGACCGACTGCTACGGGGCACTTTACCGGCAACTTCGTTCGACTTGCATGTTGGGTTCTGGGTTAAATGCTAGGACGGTCGTAGCTGTCTGCTTGCGCTAGTATTATGTACCTGATTGAGATTCGGTCACGGTTGGCCGTGGTATATCCTTGTGGATAATTTGAAGGTGGTGACTTACTGAGGCGAAATGATCAACGATGGATATGATAAGCCTCCACACTTAATTCACGTTCCACCTACAAAGCCTAAAGAACCGCGGGGATTTGGATGGTGGATCGGCATTCTTGGCGGACTTGTGGGAGTCGCTTCTGCTATTTTCACGCGGATTAAGCTGGAGCAGCGCGCGTGATCAAGCCAACATTGCGGGTGACGCTCTGTCATTTCAGAAACACCAGTACCGCGACCAGCGTGATGATGCCAAAGCTCTAGCGATTAAACAGGAACAGAAAGATGCAAGAGACGCCGAGACGCAAAGAACCAAGGATATAGCGTCTGGGGAAGCCCTAGCCTGGTCACTGCGGAACAGTCACCGGAGTGCTAGAGCGGCAGACGATAGCGCAAAGATTGCGAAACAATCCTTAGAAAGTCGAATTACTGCTTCGCACGTCAGCCCGCGTGCTCGGATGGCGCACGTGAGCACTCTGTTGACAAACAGCTTGCGGCAGGACAGCGCATGGAACTAACGATTTCATTTCAGAATCGCGCACCGACGAATGCTATCAAAGTTCGTTCATATCCGGCGCTGACGGTCACAAAACCTTCGGAGATGCGATTTGATTATCCGCCTTTTGACGAGACAGATGCCTCTCAGATGAACATCCCGCCGCAAGCGCCTCTCACTAGTCCACTCCGGTCCGACAGCAACCTGCCTGCGGAAACGCTAGCCGACATAAACTCAGGTGCTCGGGTGTTATACACCTTCACAAAAATGACGTATTGCGACGAATTTGGCCAAGGCTACGAACTGTACTACTGTATGAAATATGAACCAACAACGAAAACACCAGGCACACAATTCTACTTTTGCCCGGTATATAACGAAGAGTTGCTGATGAGTAACTATTGCCCCAGTAAGACAATAGGTAAGTAGCGCTTGACAGTGTATCGGCATCTGCATATTGCAAAGGCGAACCAACTCAACTTCCATTTAGAACCCTGTTTGTAGGGTTGCGTCAATCGGAAGTTGATGCTCCGCAAATCGGGTTTTTACGTACAGACGGCGGAGCGGTGTTTGGCACCCTCGAGTTCCGCAAGGTACCTCGCGGGCTATCGATTGGTTTGTTGGCCAAGGGCGCTTCCACCACGATCCCCGGTCGTTCGAGGCAATGCGAACAGCCGGGAAAAACGCGTTGAACTGATACAGACGATTGCGACAATGGATTAAGGCGCATTCCAATGACGATGAAACTGGAATTAACACCAGAAGTACAAGCAGGCCTGTTGGCCCAAGCTGAGGAGAATGGGATGACGCTTGAAGCGTATGCAGAGAAAGTACTGCGGGAACGTGTTTCGGAACGGTCCGACCACGCCTTAACGCGCTCGCAAATGGCGGGGCAGCGGATAAGGGAGTTGCGCAAGGGCGCTGTGCTTGGCGGTGCTTCTATTCAGGACATGATTGAAGATGGCCGCGAGTGAAAGAGTTCGTCCTGGATGCATCGTTTGCGCTGCGTTGGTGCTTTGAGGATGAAGCGACTGCCGGTACAGAATTCATCCTGACGTTGCTGCAGAACCAGGATGCGACCGCCTGGGTACCGGGAATTTGGCGATATGAAATGTTGAACGCCCTGGGAAAGGGGGTCAGCCGTTTGCGGCTGACCCGCAGCAAAGCCCTGCTCCTATGGGAAGAAATCCAGGCGTTGCCAATTCAGCAAGCCGAGGTTACGACTGATGGGGAAATTCTGGAACTAGCGCTGAGGCACGAGCTCTCTGTGTATGATGCTAGCTATCTCGCGCTCGCGGTATCGCGCGGAATTGCGATAGCCACACTGGACGGGAAGTTGCGGCGCGCGGCTCAAAGCAGCGGCGTGCAAGTCCTTTAGCCGTAGCTTGGGTCGCGAAACATGAAGACCACAGCTTAGTGCGGCGCTTGCTCTTCGGCAACAGCTTCACGGAGTGTAAAAGTATCGCTATCCATGAACTAGGCACAGGCCGTCTCTTCCCGGTGATTTGAGAAGGGCATTGGCCCGTCGGGAACGAGTCGAACCATCTTCGAAATGGCTTTGTGGGTCACTGAACCCAGGCGAGCCGACTTGTGGTAAGTGAGTCTATAATCTTCGTCGCGCCTCCGTTCTTGCGTGGCGTACGGGTGGATGGCTGGTTGAGTTAACGCAAAGGAGTGGTTGGATGCGCGGTTTAACAATTGGCTTTGAGGAATGCGTGTTGCGGCTGGAATTGTTACTTGTCGCTGGGACTTGCGTGTCCGGCAACTCCGGGGGAGACACCTGGGTGGTCGATCTGCGAGCGCACGACGGTGCTTTCGCAGCCTCCTCTACCAGACAGGATCTGGTCCGCCACTTTGGAGCAGCGAACTGCATTGATCAGGACCTGGATGCGGGGGAGGGAGAAATGGCATCTGGCACCGTTGTGTTCCCGCAAGAATCGAGGCGTACTCTCGAGGTGTTTTGGAAGGATCCGAAGACGAAGCTCGCCCCAAGGTCCGCGTGATTCGAGGCAGTACGAGCAACTGGAAGACGGTCCGGCAGATCTCTTTGGGAACATCGTTGAACAGCTGCAAATCTTAAATGGAAAATCTTTTCAGTTGTACGGGTTGGCTTGGGATTACTCTGGCACGGTCCGTTCCTGGAAGGGGGAGCGCTCGAGACGGAGTTAGAAGGAAACGGGCGCGTCATCTTACGGCTGGATCATGCGACCGAGCCGGTGGAGGTCGCACAGGCCGACTTAGATCGAGTCTCGGGTGACCGGATGTTTTCTTCCAGTAACCCGTTTATGCAGAAATCGAACCCCTCGGTTTAGAGATGGTTTGGGAGTTTCGCTAGCGACATTCTGATTGCTTTTGCTGGGTCGTCTTACTGAAATTACATAGCTCGACATCGCGCGAACTTGCCACGATTATCGGCCCGGTACTTGTTGCGGCGTTTTTCTCCCTCCGTTTGTCTAAAATAACCTGACGATGAAGCTCGCTGTCCTTGCCGCCAGTCTTGCGTTTGCGATCGCGCCTGCATTCGGGGCCGAGATCTCCAACATCAGCCTGACGGCGTCCGCTCCTTCTGTGGGATTCGGTTTACCGCTTGCATTGACCGCCGCTGTATCGGATAGCGGGGCTACCGGCAGAGTCGTTTTCTACGAGGGCGGTAATCCGCTGGGCAGCGCGCTCTTGAGCGCCGGAACCGCGGTGCTGGGGGATGTCGCTCTCGGTCCAGGAGGGCATTGGTTGTGTGCGCGGTACTTCGGCGACGGACAGTTTCTCGGGAGCCAATCGACGCCAATCCGGGAAATGATCACTATGAATCCGGAGAGTAGCTGGCTAAATGCCGTGCCGTACTCGACCGGGTTCGCTCCCGCCGCTATCGCGATGGGGGATTTTAACCACGATGGAAATGCCGATGTGGTGGTGGTTGGCTCGGGGGTCCAAGTGTTTCTCGGCAAGGGCGACGGCACGTTCTCGTCCAGTTATGAAGTCACTCTCGCTACCGCCGCTGCCGCGGTTTCGGTATCCGACTTCAACAACGACGGAAAGCTCGATGTCGCGATTGGGAGCGCAACCGGTATCGCGGTGTATCCGGGAGTGGGAGATGGAACGTTTGGGAGTCCCGTAGCGGGAGCGACTAACGCCGTTGCCGCTCCGTTCTCGGTCTCCGATTTCAATTTGGATGGGAATGCGGACCTGGTGCTGCAGTCCGGTGCAGTGTTGATGGGAAATGGGGACGGGAGCTTTCGGGCGGGAACGACGCTGAATGTCAGTGACGTGATCGCAGTGGCCGTGGGTGATTTCAATCGCGATGGGTATCCGGATATTGTCATGATGACGTATGAAAACCTCCTGTCGTTTTCCGGAATCGGAGACGGGACGTTTCAGGCGCCATGGAGTTCCGTTCAGCTATTTGAAAACGTTACGACCGAGATTTCGGTGGCTGATATCGACAATGATGGAATACCGGACCTATTGACCCATCAGGATCAATTAGTGGCTCTGTTCGGACAGGGGGATGGAACGTTCCAAGGCGGGGCGATCGCAACCGCGTGGAACACACAGAGAGCGGGGTTCGCCGACATCAACGGGGATGGGAACCTGGATTTGCTGGCGTTTGGCTCCAATACAACCACGCTCGGTCCGTTATCGGTTACGCAGAACCAGCGCGGGATCCCCGGGCCGGTCATCAGCACTCAGGCAGTGATTCCCGCACGCTACGTCCAGCCGGGATTTCAAGTGTTGGTGGCGAGTGTAGCCGGTACACAGGGTGCTGACTTCGTTTACATCGAGCCGGGCAACTCCGCGTTCTACGTTTCTCTCGGCGAGGTTTACCCGCAGATCTCCCTCCAGGGTGGAAACGGGCCGGTCACCTACGGGCATCCCGTAACGCTGACGGCCACCTTCAATCCCCTGTCGACTACGGGGACGGTAGTGTTCTACAACGGGGCGGTGGCACTAGGACAGGCTCCCGTGGTCAACGGAACCGCTACGCTGGTGACGAGCGCGCTGCCTCCGGGCACGCAACAGATTACGGCGCACCTGGTGGGAACGGCCGCGCGTCCGGCGAAGACGTCGGCGATTTTATCGCAACAGGTAATTCCCCGATTGAGTTCCGGTCTGACCCAAGGCGGAACATTTGCGACCGGCGCCTCACCTATCGCGATCGCAACCGGCGATTTCAACCGCGATGGACATACCGACATCATTACCGCGAATTCGGATGCGTCCACTTTAAGCGTGTTGTTGGGCAAGGGAGACGGGACGTTTCTCCCCGGCATTACGGTGGCGACCGGCGGATTCCCGGAGCAGATTGCCGTCTGCGATTTTAACGGAGACGGGACACCTGATCTGGTGATCGCGAACGGCAATGACGATACGGTGCAGGTCCTTCTGGGCAAAGGTGACGGCCACTTCACGATTACTCAGACGTATACGGGACCGGACGCGACAACGGCGGTGATCGCCGCCGATTTGAACGGGGACGGGATACCCGACCTGGCTGCGACCGGTTTCACCGGCGAGCTTTATGTTTTCCCCGGAAATGGAGATGGGACATTTGGCGCTCCTATCATTTCAACTCTTACGGGCATGTCCGGCTTGTACCAATTAACCGCCGGTGACTTTAACCGGGACGGAATTATTGATTTAGCACTGAGTAGCGTGGGCATCTACGATACGTTCGGCTACTCCTCTGTGCAAGCCGCCATCGGAAATAATAGCGGCTATTTCAATCTGTCGGGTCCATTAACCAACTCGGGTGCGCCTTTGGATCTGGTTACGGCGGATTTCAACGGCGACGGGGCACTCGACTTAGCCGTTGCCGACTTTGGCGATCTGTCGACGGGCGAGGGTGGAAGCGTACAACTGGTGACGAACGTCAATAATCCCAATGATCCGCAATCATTTGGACTTTCCGCGTCTTTCCCGGCAGGCATGGACCCCATCATGCTTACCGCGGGCGATGTGGACGGCGATGGCAAGCAAGACGTCGTGGTGACCAACTATGCCGGATTTGGCGTGTTGCTGGGCAATGGAGACATGACGCTGCGGGCTCCGGCGGCGTATGCGACGACTTCCGCGCAAGCGATCGCGCTGGGCGATTTCAACGGAGACGGACTGGTGGATGTAGCCGTCACAAACGTTCTGGAGAATAACGTCCAGATCTTCTTCGGGGTTCCGGGCGCGTGCACTTACACGTTGGCATCACCCGCCGCTGAAGCTTTCGACGCGAGTGGCGGCGCGGTTACGATCACGATTCAGACAAATGGCTTGACCTGCGGATGGAACGCATCCGGCAGCGCACCCTGGCTAGCCGCCGATCCGACGGTTCATACCGGTTCCGGGAGCGCAGTGGTGACGGTGCAGCCGAATACAACCGGCGCGGACCGGACGGGCAGCATACAAGTGGGCGGCTTTACCGTCAACGTTACCCAGAGGTTTACCACCGAATTGTTTTCGGACGTCCTGCCATCCGCTTACTACTTTGACGCGGTGAATCTTTTGAAGGGCGCAGCGATTACCTCCGGTTGCTCGCCAACGACTTACTGCCCCACGGAATCAGTCACACGCGCTCAGATGGCAGTCTTCATCGTCCGCTCCGTCCTCGGTGGAGATAACTTCACTTACTCCCCCACACCTTACTTTACAGATGTTCAGCCGACTGATTTTGGCTTTGCCTGGATTCAGAAGCTTTACGAGTTGGGCATTACGACGGGATGCTCGGCCACGCTGTATTGCCCGGCGGACTCGATCCTGCGGTCTCAAATGGCGGTGTTCATCATCCGGGCGCGCTACGGAGCTCACACGGCTTTCGACTACACCACAACGCCGTACTTCACGGACGTGCCATCGAACGCGTTCGCGTTCAACTATATCCAGCGGATGAAGGAAGATAACATCACCACCGGCTGCACCGCTACAACGTACTGCCCGAACGATGTTGTCACACGCGGCGACATGGCGATCTTTATCATGCGCGGGGCGTTCAACGATCTGCTGCCTCCGACCATGGCGGTAGTTTCGTCCGTCAGTCCCGCAACCATGGCGAACAATACGACGGCCACGCTGCTGGTGACCGGCGTCAACACGAACTTCGTGTCCGGGGCGACGGTCGTCAAGGCAGTGCCGGGATTGACGGTGAATAGTGTCACTGTCACGGGTCCGACCACGTTGACGGTCAACGTCACGGCGAGCGTACCGTCGCCTGCCGAGCCGCTCTCGATCTGGGTGACCGACCCGACGGAAGAGGCCGTGCTGCCGAACGGGCTTGTGGTGCAGTAGGTATTCGAGGCGGAGATCTTCTAAGCCCGGGCACTAACATTTCAGAATGCGAAGTGTTAACTCGCTTCCGTGTTTTGGAACCTTCCCCGGACAAGTGTTCTTCATGGGCAACGGCCACACGGAAGATTTTTACCGGCTCGGATCGAATTGACGGCGTCGTTTGTGGGCTCGTGAAAACGGTGCAGAGCTTGAACGTAGCCAAGGGGGCAGTTTGCTGCGTGCTCGATTTTTCCCTAGTGGTGAATGCGCAACGATTGGCCCGCTTCCCTCGAAACCATCGACACGCGTCGAATCGTTTGTCGCTGTTGGCAAACTCAGCGATTTCACGATTCTGGGAACGCGACAATGTCATCCGCATTGTCAGAGCATTTTGGATCGTATGCGGATTGTTATGGCTGGTCGGAGGCTTGGGAGTGATTCTGAACCTCAGCCACGTACTACGGCTGCCCTGAAACAAATAAGGCCGCTTTAGCCGGGATCCTGGAAAACGCTCATGACCTGGCGAACTAAAGCAAAGGCGAACGCCGCTTGCCACTGACCTTAGCGCACGCTCGCGCGTTCCTCACTTGTTCTTCAACACTTCGGGCAACCGGGCCAAGAAGATACTCCTTTTCGAGGGGAGCACGGATGGGCAGGGAGCGTGATAGCTTGTGGGCCCGGAGGTGATGCTGTTGACGGTAAAAGCCAGCAGCGGTGATCAATCGATGGAACTTATTGAGTCGCGCCTCCGGAGCCTAATGGGCTTTTCCGTCCTTTTGCATAGAGCTTGCACTCACGAAACATTTCGGTTGCGCTATATCAAACTCATTCTTCGCGAAACTCCAGCGAAGCGGTGCTGATGAGCACCTGTACCCCGGGAATTCGATCCGATTAAGGCGCATAATTAGGCATCGACATATTATGTTCTTTCGTTCAGAGAAACTCCTCATCCCGCTAGAGAAACCGTCAAAACCAGATCCGAACGGCGCGGCCGCCATTCAGGAACTGCTCGGCGGCAAATTCGGCGAGATGTCTACGCTCAACAATTATCTTCACCAGTCATTCGGTTTCAAAGAGAAGAAGAAGCTCAAGCCGTTTTACGACCTGGTGGCTAGCATTACCGCAGAAGAGTTAGGGCACGTCGAATTAATCTCGACCGCCATTAACCTGATGCTGGAAGATTCGGTGCCGGAAGGTGAACCGGTGGATGCTCCACTTGAGGACAGCAAGGATCTGCGCAACACCCACCATACGATCGTGGGCGGCGGCGGGCACCAGGTGATGGACTCGATGGGCCACTTCTGGACCGGACAACACGTTTTTGCGAGCGGCAACCTGGTGGCAGACTTACTTCATAACTTCTTTCTGGAAACAGGCGCGCGGATGCATAAGCATCGCTGCTACCAGATGACGACGAATGAAGCGGCCCGCAATGTGATCGGTTATCTGATGGTGCGCGGCGGAGTTCATCAGGCGGCTTATGCCATGGCTCTTCGGAAACTTACCGGGGTCGAGATGACCAAGATGCTGCCTACGCCCAATATTGACGACGCGAAGATACCGGAAGCGCGGAAATGGCAGGAGATCGGCAGCCATCGCCGCCTGTATACGTTCTCCGACACGGACTACGCGGATGTGGCGGGTGTCTGGTCAGGTACCGCGGATTGGGCGGATGGCGAAGAACTCGAGGTGGTGCAGGGTGGTCCGGATTATGCAGCGGAAGGACCCGTTGTCGGCGAGTGCCGTTCGTTATTCTCTCCGGATTATGCGCCGGAAGAGATCTACGAAATCGCGGCTCAGTTGATGAGCAAAGCGGGCGTGTCGCCGCTGCAGCCCGGGGACGGAAAGCATTCACGCTTCCAAGGGAGCACGCCGGATAGCCCCGGCGCATCGGCTCAAAAAGACAAGACTACTAAACATTCGACTAAGAAAACCAAGTAAGTAAGACCTGGTTGCCGTTCTGCTCTTCCGCCGTCGCATCGACGGCTGGACAAGCCGACTCTAAAACCTCCGCGGCGTCTACTCATCTAGACGCCGCATTTGTTTTTATACACGCGAGGGCGAGCGATTATAAGTTGCGCTGCCAATATCCGACGTCGATCCATCGATTGAACTTGAAACCCACTTCTTCGAAATGGGCGACTTTCCGCAGACCGAGCTTCTCATGAAGAGCTACGCTTGCCGGATTGGGGAGGGAAATTCCTCCGATTACGACGTGTATGCCTTGTGATCGCAACTGCTGAAACAGATGCGTGTAGAGCAGGGAGCCAATTCCCTGCCCGGCGCGTTCCGGAGCGAGATAGACGGTGATCTCAGCGGCGAAGCGGTACGCGCTGCGGGGTTTCCAACGCGTGGCATAGGCATAACCGACGACTTCACCGTCAGATTCCGCGACGAGCCACGGAAAGGATGCCGATTGGACTTCGCCGATGCGCCGCGCCATCTCCGCTGCTGTGATGGGCTGCTCCTCGAACGTGATGATGGATGTTTCGATGTAGTGGTTGTAGATGGCCGCTAAGGCGTCCGCATCGGCTAACTCCGAGTGTCGAACACTTATGTTGTCCGCTGGCATCTGTGAACGCATTTCTCTGTTTTCAGATTAAGGGATACAGGTACTCATCTGAACGGTGAAGACGCCGGGTTGGCAGGATCAGATTTCCAGCCGGAGCCGCGCGGGAAGTTCCGTGAGGGCGAGCATCTCGGCATGCGGTACGAGTGTCATGTGTCCGAACTCGCGCAACAACATCCGATACGAGTCGGCGACGGGCCGGGGCTTTCGATCGAGATCGAACAGCCCACATGGGTTGACGGCGCTGCGCATTTCGCGAAGCCCGATATCCCAATCAATCTGATCGATCAGGCTGTACCAGGTAAAGCCGAGCACGGGGATACCGTCAGCACGCATACGCAGAACGTTACTGAACTGTTTCCATAACCACCGAGGTGCGTCTTCGGGCTGAAGGACGTTGGTTTCGGTATGCATCAGGGGACGGAGATAGCGGAAGTAATAACTCTTGGTTATGCCATACCAGCCCATTAGATCCTCACCCTGCATACGCGACCCATCCGGAAGGATGAGTTGTTCGTTGCGGCCGTAGTAATCATTTCCCAGAACCTGAAAGCCTGGGGGTTTGCCGGCAAGGAACCAATCGTACTCCTCGCGCGTGAGGCCGTTATCGAAGAGATAGAGGGCAACGGAAGCGTCGGGCGGGTGGGCGTACAGGAGGTCGAGCGCGACAAATCGAAGATCGTTTTGGAGCCGCAGGCGGGGGTCGGGATTGGCGCGCATGTCATGAGTAAATTCCGCCGATTCGCTTTGGATGAAGACGGCATTCGGACGGCAAGCGGCGATTTGCTGAGTGGCAAGAATACTCGCTGCCGAGAGATGTTTCACAACGGTGACGAAGGCGCGATCGGTGCGGAGCTGCTCATTCCAAATTCCGTCCAGAGCGCTCAGTTTCGCGCAGACGTAGATCTCATTGACGGGCGTGTAGAAGCGGACGAACGGATAGCGGGCCGCGAAGGCGGCGGCAAACTGAGCGAAATGGGCCGGGAGTTCCGGGTTCTGGAAATCGCCAATCCAGTCGGGGACGCCGAAGTGAAGGAGATCCATGATCGGGGTGATGCCCAGACGCTGGATTTCGGCGAGGGCAAGGTCGGCGAATTCCCAATCGTATTTGCCAGGACCGCGATGCATGAGGTAGTAGGGAATGCCATAGCGCAGGTATTTCAGACCGAGCTCACGAACCAGCGCGAAGTCTTCTTTCCAACGTTCATAGTGAAATGTTTCCGCGAGCAGATCGCGCCGGGTCCGGTGGGGTTCGATCACGGGAGAGGAGCATTCGATGCCGGTGGCGAACCAGAAGTTGTTGGTGAGACCGGTAGGGAGACCCTGACTGCTGGAACCTTTCGACCCGCCAAACCGGTCACCTTCGCCCTGCGTGCTGCCCAAGATACGTTGGGTTTCGTTTAGGAAGCTTTTGCTCATCTCGTTCTTCTTAGGGATGACTGGAAGATCGAAGCTGGGCTAAAAAGCAGTGCATCGGGCGGGTGAAAGCAGCACGTCCCGCGATGAAGCACAGCCTCAGATTCGCCGCCGGGCAGATGACCAGGCATGGCGCGCTGCACGACCGTTTTATACTGGTTGCCGACCGTGTTGCGAGACGCCACGGCTCGCGGAAATGTTTCGCACGTTCCTGTGAAGACAGTGCTCACGCAGTTTTCTTGTTTTCTACTCCGCCGTGGTCACACTGGCGTTTGCGTTTTGTGTGTATCTGCTTTTGACGAATCGTCCGCTGACACACGGAACGGTGGAATTCGATCGGATCCGTGTACATCGGATCGATCTGGTGGAGGCGGATGGGACGCAACGGCTGATCATTTCCGATCGTGACAACTTTCCCGGCAGCTTCTTCCATGGCAAAGAAGCGCCCCGCCCCGACCGGAAGGATTCCGCAGGCTTATTGATGCTGGACGACGAAGGCACCGAAGACGGGGGCTTGATCTTCTCTGGCCGAATGGTCAACGGGAGACCGGTAACAGCGGGCCACCTTAGTTTCGATCAGTACGGGCAGGATCAAACAGTGAGTTTGTCCCGCAGTGAAGAAGACGGCAGCACGGTCTCCGATCTGGTTATTTCGGACCAGCCGAATTGGCCATTGACGCCTGACACGATTGCAGAATTTATGCGAGTGAAGGGCATGCCAGACAGCGCGGCGAAACAGAGTGCTTGGAACGAGTTGCTTCAGAAATACCCCACGGGACATGCCCGAGCAATCTTGCGCCGTGCGGAAGATACCTCGGTGGGCCTGACGCTGAATGACAGCGGCGGCCGGGCGCGGATGCGGCTGCGGGTAAGCTCGAATGGAGAGTCGAAGATTGAATTCCTGGACGCGGCGGGTCACGTAGTAAAAGACATATCGGCTACAAATCCTTAGTTCACGCTCACTTACCCGGAAGCCGCACGGACGCGCTCCCGAAAAGTGCCAGGATCTTTGTTATCTGGGCTGCTCGCGCAGGGGGTCGACGTCAGAGTTGGTTGTCAAAGCTCGGTTGGCCGGAAGGGACCGAAGCGATTGGATCACCACCGCGAGCATGGTGGACCAAAGAATTGCTCCCATGGCCGCACCCGTGACCATGTTTAGAAGATTCGCGTTGGCGCGCAACGTCACTGCGAAGGCGATGCACAGCAGAATTTGCGCGGCACCGCTCCAATAGAAGACCGAACGACCATAAAGACCCGCGAGCGGCAGAAAGTGGAGCCCCACAATCACTCCGATCGTGGGCATTAGAAACACACTCATTCCCAGGTTCGCGAGTACATTAACGGCGAGAAAGATGGCAATTCCCTCGGCGGCGAAGATCCAGGTAAACCGTTTCTGTAAAGCACGTTCGGCAGCGACTTCGGCGGCAGTTTGCGGTTGCTCCAGTTCGCGCAAACCTTGGCCGGCGCGCAGTAACTTCACACCTAACGTCACAAGCAACAGGGGGAATAGAAGGGTTAAGGCGAGAGGAAGAAGGTGATGGTGAAGAGCTACCACCATCCACACGCTACCCATGGCAGCTATGAGAATGGCGCCATTGCCGTTTCCTCTGAGTTGGTCGGAAGGACGCCTCATGCGTTTAGGGGCGGCTTCGCTCACGATACCACGCGGCGTGACGTTGTCTTGCTAGCTGAAGATGAGCGCCGATGGCGAGGGTGCCGCGATGGGACGCGGGGTTTCGGACATAGGGCTACGATCCGGCGCGCGCCAGCCAATTCCTGCAACGTTTTTGGGAGCGGATCAAAGGTGTGCCGGGAGTCAGCCAAGTTGCGCAAGCAGAGTGCGCGCCGCTGAGCCACGATTTTAGCGGGGGGGAATTTCCGGCCATCTCGCGCCGGGAATTACCGTCACCGAGTCGACCGCGCACAGACTGTGGGCGGGGGCAAAATCCACTTGGGACGATTTGCGCGAAGCTTCCGGCCGTGGCTATTTCGTCCTTGGCGCAGCCGGAGACGCACAGGTCGCACATCCCGGTCAAATGCAAACCAAGTATGTTTACTTCCCCGCGGGGCTGGAAGACGACGCGTGGAGCTACATTCTGGTTCGCTAAACGCCGCCGGCTTCACGGGCGTGGCAAAGAGTATTCGCGATGCAGGGCGATCGATCGACCCAGACGTATCCATCGGCGTGAGCCGCCTCGAAGACTATCTCGAAGTGTGGCGGGCATCCGTCTGGAATTGTGGGAGCACTGGCTCCTCTGCTCTGTTCCATTGGGGTGTATGGCAGGGTGTCTTGCAGCGTAAAGCCGGTCCGTACGGGACATCGGTATTCGCATGGCGTTGGGCGCGGATGTTGTGAATGTGATGCGCCATGTACTTTGGCAGGGTATGGTGACGCTGCGATTTGACTAGAGGCAGGAGGTTTTGCGTCAAAAGACGTTGAATGTTCTTTCGTTAGAGAATGTAAGCTGGATAGCGGGGTTAAAGGGCGAGATGACAAGCACGGCGTTACTGGACGAGATTATGGAGATGGTGAAGGCGCTTCCGGAAGAAGGGCAGCGGGAGTTGCTGATCTATCTCAAATCGGCAGCTGCGGCGCGACGATCCGATTCGGGAGCACCAGAGGAGCGTGGGGCCATTCCGGGCGATGCGGTTGATCCAAACGGATGGTAAGAACACGGACGTCTTATAACTGGCCGCCACTGGCTGGGACATAACCGTTCCGCTGTTGGCCCGGGGCAATACTTTAGTCCAAAGTGTATGACGTCTCTTACAAGGCTACGAAGGGTACGAGATCGTATGAGGCACTTTCGAGATTGGTTTCGTTCCTCGCCACCGAATCTAGTCGAGATTCGAGATGCGGGTCAACTAGATGCGATCTTCGCATTACGAACGCCCACGCTGATTTTCAAACACAGTTGGCTTTGCGGGTCCAGTTTGCGGGCACACCAAGCCGTCTTGAAGTTCTGCGCGGAAAGGCCGGATGTGCAGGTTTTTATGGTCTCTGTCCTCGACGCCCGAGACACAAGTGCTTTGATTGAACAGGTGACCGGCATCACACACGAGTCACCGCAAGTGGTTGCACTTCGAAACGGGGCCGTATTTGCCCACGCATCGCACGAAGCTATCGGTCGGTTTCTGCACACCGCGTGGTGAGCTGCCGAGTGCTTGCCTCCGATCTTAGCGGTGAGTATTTACTCCGCCGGCAGGTGTTCCTGGAGAACCTGACTTAGATCGTCGACCGAGGTAGGTTGACTGAGTTTCTGAACGGTCCGGTCTTCTGCTATGTCGGCGAAGCCATGATGAATCGATTTACGCCGCTCGATATCGATAAGGGCAGTGATCTCCTGCTCGGCTAATAACAACACCTGTAGTGTCAGGTGTTCTCTTTCGTCCGAACGCCGGCCCATTCGATTTTGGCGCATCAAGATGAAGCTTGCCAGGAAAATCCCTTCAATCTCAATTAGGATGGCCAACAACGGAAAAGGAAAGGGGTCGAAGGCGGGAACGAACCGGTACTTTGAGCTATTCAGGAATAGCCAACTGCTAAACCAAACGACGTGGATCAGGATGAACGGAAAACTTCCGACGAAACCTCCTACGAAATGTCCGATTCTCTCGAAGGCCGTTTGCCGCGACTGGAAATCTTTCTCGTGCTGGGCAATCGTTTCGATATGTTTTCTGATGTGTTCGGGGATATGTTTCAAGACGGAGGGAGCCTACCTGCCATTTACGGCTAAGTCTTTGCGGTTCTCTGACGCATGGAGTTCTAGATTATGCGCCTTTAGCTTACCAATCTACTTTTATTGGACGGACAGCAGAACGGAGACGAGTGAGTCGAGGTCGGCAGAGTTCGCGTCGCTTACCGCGACAAATTCTAGGCCCGAGGCTTTCCCCGCGGACAGGTTGAATCCGGCGCGCGCAGTGTGGTGTTGAGGGTCCAGAGCGTTGTTCTCTTGAGTGACGAAGACGGTAACCCGGTGCTTGCGGATGCTGAAGAGCAGCATAGCCGTGGCCTTCCCGTTAAAGTAGGTCAGGTTGGCGCCTTCCAGAGCCGTTTCCGGAGGGAGTGCATTCGGCTCGGGAAGATTGAAGCTGAACGGCAGTTTTCCCTGGAACCAAGGTTTCACAGTATGGCGGTCGGTGGAGACGACCTGTGGGATGGATGAGTTCGGCAATGTGACCAGGTGCTGATCTACAAGCTCGGCCGTCAGTTCGCCCGACTGCTGGAACAGGCGGTCACCCGCGACGAGGATGGCGAAGACGAGAAGCGCGGCAGCTGTCGCCCACAAGACGGAACGGAACGGCATAATTTGTGCGCGTTTCTTCGGCGACGGTGGCTGGATGCTCATCCTGAGCCGATCGACGGCTGCCGGTGAAGGAATAAATCGCTTGGCCGCTCGCGATGTGGCCGACTTAAGCTGCGTCGCCGTGAGCACTTCCAGTGCGCAGACATGGCACGCAGCCAAGTGCCGGCGAGCCGCAGACTCTGTCGTGGGGTCCAACTCGCCGTCAATCAACGCACCGACGGTTTCCGCATTCAGATGATCCGCTGTCATGCGCTTGCTCCAGTCTGAGATGTAAGCATCCGACGCAGCGCCTGGCGCGCACGAGAGAGACGCGACATCACGGTTCCGATGGGGATGTCCAGGATGGCTGCGATTTCCTTGTATTTGAGCTCTTCCAAGTCGCTGAGAATGACGACCTCTCGCAAGGGAGGCGCAAGTTGATCCATCGCGCTCCTCAGCACAGCGGCGTCGCTCAGCTGAATCAGAACCGATTCGGGGGAGTCGTCGGAGTTCAGTTGTTCTAACACATCGGGATGATCTTCCAGAAACACTGTCCGGGCATTCGCGATTGCGGTCCGTGAAGTGAGGAACGTGTTGCGTTGAATCCGTAGCATCCAAGCCTTGAAGTTGGTGTCCGGCTGAAACGAGTGGAAGGCTCTCATGGCCTTGGAGAGTGTCTCCTGAACGAGATCTTCCGCTTCCGCATCATCGCGCGTCATCCAGCGTGCATGGTTGTACAGCGAGCCGAGCAGGGGAATGGCAAGCGCTTCAAACTCCTTCCAGCCTCCGGCGCTCGTACTCATATGGTTGATCTTAGTGGAAGGCTTTCGCGACGGGATCACTGAAGTGCGATACGGCTCCCGAGGATGAATGTGCGTCCTCACTGTACTTGCAACTGAATGCCAGCGCAAATTATTCCGTATTCGCTAATTTTCCCGAAGTGAAGATTCCCGTTTCTCGGTGGAATAGAACTTACTTTGTTTGAGTTCTTCTCCATGACGGCCTTGATGGCCTGACTGGAGCGTGCGATGAACGAAGAGACTATCCAAGAAGAGTTGGCGCGGAAGGGTGACGGAATCGATCGTCGCAACTTTCTGGAGTGCATGGCGTGGGCGGGGACCGGGCTGCTGTGGACGATGGCGGGTGGCGTTCCCACTTCAAAGCTATTGGCCCAAACGCCGGCGGGAAGAGCCGGTAAAGTCGAGGACTTCTCGTTTGTGCAAATCAGTGACTGCCATATCGGGTTCAATAAAGGCGCTAATCCGGACGTAGCAGGTACGCTGCGGGCGGCAATTGATCGGGCAAACCTGTTGCCGCCCGGTGGCAAGCCTCCGGATTTTATGATTCACACCGGTGATATCACACAGAACTCGAAGGCTGGTGAATTCGATACAGCGGTCCAGATCATCAAGGGCTTCAAGAGCGATGTGTTTTATGTGCCGGGTGAGCATGACTTCATCGACGACGGAGCTCAATACAAGCAACTTTTCGGTAAAGGCACCGTCGGGAACGGCTGGTACAGCTACAACCATAAAGGCGTCCACTTCGTGGGCTTGAACAATTGCGTGCAGGTAGACGCGATGGGCAACATAGGAGCCGAACAACTCGCCTGGCTGAAGAGCGATCTCTCCGGCCTGAGTTCGTCGACGCCGATTGTTGTTTTCGCTCATATTCCGATCTGGATGGTCTACGAGAAGTGGGGCTGGGGTACGAACGACGGCGCCCAGGCACTTGCGCTGCTGAAGCGGTTCGGTTCGGTGACGGTACTGAACGGCCACATTCACCAGGTGGTGCAGAAGGTGGAAGGCAACGTGGCGTTCCACACGGCCATGGCCACGGCTTTCCCTCAACCAGCACCGGGATCCGCGCCACATCCGGGCCCGATGGTTGTGCCCGCGGGCAAACTGGAGAGCGTACTTGGCGTGACCAATGTGAAGGTTGTGCGGGTTCACGGTCACCTTGCGGTAGTCGATCACACATTAGCGGAGACCGCTTGACGCCGCGCTCCAAAATCAACACTGCTCTCGTTGGATTTGCAGCAGCAGTCAGCTTGTCATTCGCTCACCCTTTCGGGAACCCTCGCGCCGAGTCTACGGGGCCTCGCGAATCCTTGTTGCGCGATGCGCACATTCCGCAAGAGGCCCGGCGAGTACTTATCACAAAGTGTGCCGATTGCCACTCCGACACCACGCATTGGCCTGCGTACTCACGCTTAGCACCGGGATCATGGCTGATTGAACGTGACGTCGTGAAGGGCCGCGAGCACCTCAACCTCTCGCATTGGCTGGAACTGTCGCAGGATCGACGTGACGTGCTCTCGACGGAGATCGAGCGACAAGCCAAGAAGGGCGCGATGCCGCTGCCACATTATCGGGCTTTGCACTGGGATGCCAAGCTCACGCCGGCTGATGTGGCGGCGCTGTCGCTTCTGACTGTCCGAGGATCCGACAGAGCCGGTCTTGCTGTGAGCGGTGACCCGGGTAAAGGCAAAAGCACCTTCGAAAAACGCTGCACCGGTTGTCATGCAATCGATGCGGTTCGCGAAGCGCCAAGGCTGAGAGGAGTTTTTGGTAGCAGAGCCGGTACTAAGCCTGACTTTGGATACTCGGCGGCTCTGAAGAGCACGGGCATAACGTGGACCGAGGCGAACCTCGAACGCTGGCTGCAGGACTCAGACGCCATCGTGCCGGGGAACGCCATGGATTTCAGCGTTCCGAACGCGCACGAGCGAGCCGATATCATCGCCTACTTAAAGACACTCAAGTAGCTCCTACGAAGTTTTACCATTCCGTTATGGGCTTTCAAATAGCATTGGCCTCGCTGTTCGATCGTGATCTTTCCAAGCTGATGCAGCAGATCGATGAATTTCCCTCGGAAGAGCTTCTGTGGGCAACGCGGCGCGGCATCACCAATTCGGCTGGAAATCTCGCGCTCCACATTGAGGGAAATTTGCGTGAATATATCGGCCGGCAACTTGGCGGGCAACCGTACAGAAGGGATCGCCCGGTCGAGTTCAGTGAGAAGGGAATGTCGAAGGAAGAGTTGGTGGCCCGGATGGAGAAACTGAAACGATCGATCCCGGCGATTGTTGAAGGTCTCTCCCCAGAGCAGATCGAATCGGAGTATCCCGAGGTAGTTCTGAAGGCACCGATGTCGACGGAGGCGTTTCTGATCCATCTCTACGCACACCTGAGTTGGCATTTGGGCCAAATTGATTATCTGCGTCGCATCGTCATCGCCGACTATACGGCCGCTCATCGGAGCACACGGTAGGGCCGCGGCCACCTTCAGCGGGTGCTTTCCCTTTTGCCGGTAACGCGCTATCCTCGGCTTTGGTCCGCCTTGTAGCCAATCTTCTTCTCGCCATTATTAGCTTCGGGCTAGTTTCGCCGGCTATTGCCAGTGGGGTGGAAACAGGTCTTCCGCAGTGTTGCCGCCGAATCGGAAAACATCACTGCGCCATGGGAGCTTCGGCGCACACGCCGCCGAAAGCCGCAGGAGTTAGTGCGGCGAAGCAGACTTGTCCGTTGTACCCCAAGTCGATTGCTAACAGCTCCGGAAAGTCTATCGTCGCTGTGGCTGTGTCTTCGACACTGGCATTGTACGAACACAAAGTCCTCGGGAAGATTGCTGATTGCTGGCCGCAAACCCGTTCCAGCAACAGCAACTTTCAGCGTGGTCCCCCCTTAGCTAGCTAGTTCCCTCCATCAAATCCTCGCGAAAGAGCGCTTGGCCCTGTCGGATAGATTTCGTCCGGTTCGAGCAATCTGGGCGAGATGTATTTGGAAGAGCGCGGATCAGCGCCGACTGATCTGCGAACCTCTACCGCGGCGCCCGCTGGGTATAACTGGCAAACGGGCGTTGGAAATCAAGTGACCCTGCCACATGATTCGCTTCATGGGCGCCCGAGAACACTTAACGTATTGCACCACACCGTACATCCATCATGCTCATGCTCAACCGACCCACAATGATAAGGATTCCGGCTGTTCGCCGGTGGCACGTGTGGGTAGCGATTCTGACTTTAGCCTTCACTCCGCTGGCGCGGGCTGTGGTTTTGAACTCTATCCGAGGCGTGGTTCACGACCCCGACCATCGGCCTGTGGCCAGCGCGCATATCAAGATAGACGCGATGACGGGATCGGGCTACTCAGAGACACTCACGACCGGCATGGACGGTTCGTTTGAGACCGTGACGGTTCCGGTGGGCCGGTATCGAGTGACGGTGAGCCAGAAGGGATTTCAGCAATCAACGGAGGAGGTCGTGGTGTCGTCGCGCGGAGCTCCCGTCCTGCATTTTCAACTGGTGATCGGTGCGGCAAGCGAGGTTGTCAATGTGGAAGATCAAGCGGTAGCTGTAACTGCCGAAACGATGACTCCTACCACAATCGTAAGCCGTCAGGAGATACAGCAGACGCCGGGCGCCGATCTCAGTAACAGCATGAATATGATCACCGACTATGTTCCGGGCGCGTGGATGACGCACGACCAACTGCACGTCCGTGGCGGCCACCAGGTTACTTGGGCTATAGACGGGGTTCCTATTCCGAACACAAACATTGCAAGCAATGTCGGACCGCAGATCGATCCCAAAGACATTGATTACTTAGAAGTGCAGCGCGGTGGATACTCGTCGGTTTACGGCGACCGAAGTTATGGCGTTTTCAACGTTGTTCCGCGGACAGGCTTCGAGATGAACAACGAGGGAGAGTTTTACTCGACTATCGGTTCTTTTCTTCAGACAAACGACCAGATCAACTTCGGCAGTCATACCGAGAAGTTCGCCTACTTTAGCAGCTTGAATGGCAACCGCAGCGACTACGGGCTCTCGACTCCCGGTCCGGACGTTCTCCATGACCGGGTTTGGGGTTTGGGAGGAATGGCAAATTTTATCTACAATCCGGATGCGAACGATCAACTACGGTTCGTGGCGACGCTCCGGCGTGACGACTTCGAAATCCCGAACGATCCGAATTCCCAAGCGGCGGGTATCCGCGATATGGAACGCGAGCGCGACGCAGTTGTCAGTTTTTCGTGGGCCCATACGCTGCACCCGGGCGTACTTCTTACGGCATCGCCTTTTTACCACTTCAATCGAGCAAATTATGATGGCGCTCCGAACGATGCGCCCATCAGCGCGACGCAACATCTTGACTCGGTATACGCCGGCGCCCAAGCAACGATCGCCGCGGTCACGCAGCGGCACAATGCGGTGCTGGGCGTGTATGGCTTTGGACAGCACGATCGCGAGTTTATTGGGCTGCTGGCCAACGACGGCTCAGGCAGTTCCGTGCAACAGACGGACACACCGACGGGACAACTGGAGGCCCTATTCCTCGAGGATCAATATAAAGCAACTTCGTGGTTGACACTCACTGGTGGCGTACGACTTACTCACTTTGCAGGATCCCTCTCAGAGAATGCAGCCGATCCACGGTTGGGAGCTTCGGTTCGCATTCCACATCTACACTGGGTGCTGCGTGGATTCTGGGGAGAGTATTATCAGGCGCCGCCGCTTTCGACGGTCAACGGGCCCCTTCTCGCGTTCGCTGTCACGCAAGGACTGGGGTTCATCCCGCTCCGCGGGGAGCGCGATCAGGAACATCAGTTCGGTTTAACAGTCCCGCTGCACGGGTGGTCGTTTGACGTGAACAACTATCACCAGCGAGCGCACAACTATTTCGATCATGACGCGCTCGGGAACTCCAACGTGTTCTTTCCCTTGACCGTGGATCAAGCGCGGCTGTATGGGTGGGAGTTCACCATTCGTTCGCCGCGCCTGTTTCATCGCGGGGAGGTCAATGTCGCCTATTCGTACGCTCACGCGGAAGGCGCCGGCGCGGTATCGGGCGGATTGACAGACTTCGCGCCCCCGGATAACGGCTATTTCCTGCTGGATCATGATCAGCGGCACACGCTGCATGCCGGGTTCAACTTCAGCCTGCCGTACAAGTTCACGGTGGGCGGTAACCTCTACTACGGATCGGGATTCACGGACGGTTCGCTCGACTACGCCGCGCATTTAGAGGAGCACGCCACGTCGGATCTTGTGATCGGGAAATCCATTGCGGATAGGTTGACGGTATCGGTGACGGCTTTGAACATTACCAATCGCAGATTCCTGCTCGACAACAGCCTCACGTTCGGCGGAACGCATTACGCGGATCCCCGGCAGATCTATGGTCAGATTCGCTATCGTTTTCACTTTTAAGAAGAGACACGCGGCAAGGCTTTCGATACGAATCTGTAGCCCGCCGCCTATGGATTCCGAGTAAGCGCCGCCATGGAACCGGTCAGTGGAGCGAGTTAAACCCGCTCCGGTTCATGGTGACCCCCGCGTTTTAGTAACTTCCAAGTTTCTGACCGTGTGCGCTCCCTTTCGCTGCTTCAACTGGAGGCTCGCGCACAAGAGCGGCTGCGCGTCGCACGCGACTTACACGATACTCCGCTGCAGGGAGCGCAGGGGCTTCTCTTACGATTTCGTTATGCGACCGAGCAGATTCAGCATTACGATGGCGCACGCGACATGTCACGCGTGGCCCTGATCCGCGCGGACGAAGTGATCCGCGAAGGAAGCGGTAAGGTACGGGAGATGCGTGCCCGAGAACGGAGGTTCGCGGGAACTTCCAAGGCGATTGCTTGAATCAGTCGAGACGTTACAGACTGACACCGGCTCAAGTCGAAATTCGTTGCCATGGGTGAGAGGCGAGGGTTGGAGTCGTGGAGGGAGGATGAGATCTTCTCCATTGCTCGCGAGCGCCTGCGGACGCGGTGGGGCACGCTGAAGCGACGCAGATCGTCCTCGAAACGGGCTACGAACGGAAGTATCTCCGCATAAGTTGTAGAGAAGATGGCCGGCGGCTCAGCCCCGAGGTGGCGAAGCCCGGGTCGAAGAGAATGATTACGGAACGCTGGGGATGCGGGAACCTGCCGGAGAATTGGGATGCAACCTCTTTCTCTCCAGCAGTTCGGGCGGCCTAACGCGACTCGCAGTCACCATTCCAACCAACCGCAATCGTAATTTCGCTGCTCTTTCGGCGGAGGGCAAGTCGCACACGACATTGTGTCAGTTCTCTTATCTCAGCGTGGCTGCCTTCAGTGATCAACTCACTGCAAACATTGAATGTCGCCTCATCGGACGCAAGGAATGCGACCGCGTGGCCAATCGCTCGGGTTGCCAAAACGCTTCACGGGATCCTGGTCGCGAAGCGACTCGCGGTGGGCGTATTCAGCTCAGCTTTCGACAGCCCTGGCTCACTGTAAAGGGGCGTTGTAGTTGGCTGGGGCTGATCGCGTTCAGCCGAATGCGGCGACCGATGAGATCGCTGGAGAGAGCGTCCTCGTCGGCCAAGGCAGCGCTGCCTTACTCGCACGATACGCGCTTGTTCTGGCATACCGATATGGGTGTTGATGGCGGCGTTCAGGACAATGGGAGCGGGCGCCGCGAAGATAGGAACAACGCCTCGATAGGAAAACGGATCGTCCTCGTCTATTCGTGCGAAAAGCGTGGTTATAAGATTTCTTCCGTCCACGGCTCAAGAGCTTTAGAAATCAGCGACCCTCCCATTCGCGAACAACGCATCCAGGGAATCGAAAGAATGGGCCTAGAGGGAACGAGAGATCATGATTGCCGAACGCAGCGATCGTGATGGCGGGTGTAGTATCCGTAAGACATCTTCTTACGCACAACCGTGATTTGAGCATTTACAGCCAAAACTTGAACGTTGTTAAGGTTACTCCATGAACGTCTTGGGGCAGTCAATATTCAGCGGAGTGGCGGGGCCGTTCGGGCTCATCTTGGGGCGCTCATGCGATAGAGCTCCGTCAGGTCTTCTTACGAAACATTCTCCTGGCAAGCCACGCCTCCCTAGTGCGACTGTTCACCGGCAGCTTCGGTTTTGAAAGATCGAATAGGCGAGCAGTTACGAGCCGGAAAGCAGTAGCTCCACTGACAGACTCTGATAGAAGGAGCAGAGGGAACCAGTTGGACTCGTAGCAATCACTGCACAGTTCTAACTTATTTCCGACAATTATGTTGCAATTCAAAAGAATGTCGTTTTATTTCAAGATACCTCGCTATACTTGGGCTGACCTTAAGCTGTTATGTGAAATGAAAGAGTAATCAGCATGAAAATCGTATGGTTTGTTTTGTTGGCCGCAGTAATTGACGTTGCACCGGCGTGTGCACGAGTAACTCTAGGGACAGCTGAGACGTTTGCCGTCCTTGGGAGCTCTACTGTAACGAGCACCGGCACGACCGAAATCACGGGCAACCTCGGCGTTTATCCGGGTACTTCGGTTGTCGGTTTTCCGCCGGGCACTATGGTCCTGGGGGACATACACGCGGGTGATACAGTTGCCATGCAGGCCCAGGCCGATGCAGCTAGCGCGTACACCGCGATGGCCACTTTCCCTTGCGGTTCCAACATAACTGGCCAGGATCTCGGCGGTCTCACGCTCAAACCGGGTGTTTATTGCTTCGACACTTCCGCGCAGCTAACTGGAACGTTGACTCTCGATTTTCAAGGAAATTGTCAAGCTATCTTCCTGTTCCAAATCGGTAGCACTCTCACTACGGCCGCCAACTCGGCTGTTAAGACCATTAATTGCAATCAACATTGCTTTGCAAACTGGCAGGTCGGCAGTTCCGCCACTCTCGGCGTATCCACTTCTTTTTACGGAAATATCCTCGCTAACGCGAGCATCACGCTGACTACTAATGTATCGGTGCGCGGCCGGCTTTTGGCGCTGCATGGTGCGGTAACGATGGACACCGACAACGTTGATTTTATGGGCACGTTGATACCGCCGCCCGTTCAATCGCCGGAGACTGGTGTAAGTCTCACCAATCTCGGTCCATCCGAGTCGGTCCTTTACAGCTTTGCTGGTCAGGCAGATGGCGGCAATCCCAACGGTTTTGTCATCTTTGACCGGCAGGGAGGCATTTACGGAACAACTCTGGCCGGGGGAAAAGCTTCAAAAGGAAGTGTTTACAAGCTGATTCCGGGAGCAAATGGCTATACGGAAAGGGTTCTTTACTCCTTTACCGGAGCTTCGGATGGAGGTAGCCCCGCGTCCGGTTTGCTGATAGACGACAATGGGGCACTTTATGGCACGACTGAAGCGAGCAACGGTGAACTTGCAGGCGTGGTGTTCAAATTGACGCCGCCTAGTTCTCAGGGCGGAACGTGGGTATTCTCTGCTTTATATAACTTTACGGGAGGCGCGGACGGCGGATTCCCGAACTCTAGCCTGGTGTTTGACGCAGTCGGCGCGCTATACGGCACTACCACAAAAGGCGGCGCAGGAGGTAGTGGAACCGTGTTCAAACTAGCTCCCCCGGAATCTGCTGGGTTGCCATGGACCCAAACGGTACTCTACAGCTTTACCGGCGGTATGGACGGGGCCATCCCATACGCACCCGTGTTATTCGATCAGAGTGGAAATCTTTTCGGCACGACAGTGAGGGGAGGAGCCTCGCAGGCAGGCACCATCTTTGAACTCCTCGCTCCGGCTTCATCGGGAGGGGCATACACATTCGAGTCGCTCTATAGCTTTACGAACGGCGCGGACGGATCCTTCCCATATGCGGGGCTCGCTTTCGATTCGGCGACGGATCCGGCGTTGTACGGCACCGCCTTCGGCGGAGGTTCGGGCTATGGCGTTGCGTTTAGTTTGAACCCGCCGGCAGTACCTGGCGGTGCGTGGGTTGAGACGGTTCTTCATAGCTTCACGGGACTCGACGGCTCAAATCCATCCGCGGGGATGACTTATCTTCCGGCGACGAATTCGTTCTATGGAACGACCTTCGCGGTCGCAGGACACGGCGTGGTTTTTTCCTTGAGCAAGCCAGTCGCCCCGGCTGTTTCCTGGACGTATACGGTGATTCACGGGTTCACCGGCACGCCCGATGGGTCTAACCCACTCGCAGCAGTGACACTGGATTGCGCTGGAAATCTTTTCGGTACCACATACCTGGGTGGCAGCTTCGGTGCAGGAGCGGTGTTCGAGCTTGTAAAGTCCGCCCCTTGCGGCTGCTAGCATGTGCTGACAACCCGAATGAACCGGACTGTTTTGGGATCTACGCTCCACCGGTTCATTGCTCTTGAGAACTTTGCGCGACGGCAGGTTACCCCTCGCGGGGCACCTGCCCGTGACGCTGCGAACATTGCTTACCGCTTGACTATGCTAAAAGCGGCGTGCTAACAGGTTACCTCGCGTTGTTCAACCAACTCCATCGATCGATTTCCGACTGACAGCTCGACCTTCCTCATCGGTTAAGAGTTAACGGCCATGACGCCTGCCCGTGAAATCTCCAACATTACACGGGCAACTTGAGCCTGCTTCGGGAATGCGTAACCAGTTGCTGTTCGTGCCAACTTAGGTGCGCAACGTTGGCGCGCTGGAGACACTTCATCTGGTCGGTTACAGTGCTGCACTCATCTTTGAAAATACCTGCCCCGGAGAAATCTTGTGCGTCCAGCGCGGACTTCCACCCTTCGAGAGCACTGACTAATCCGTTGGCCAACACCTTCATCTCGGCAGAATATTCCTGGCACTCCTTACAGCGCAACCGACAGGTCTGACTCACGGGCTTATCACGAAGAGCTTGTGGGAACATTTACTCGGAAGTTCCCTTGTCAAGACGCGTATCGTAGCCATTTGGGCCTTGCGACTTGTTCGGTGTGCGGAGGACGCTGCTGACCATCTCAACCAGTTTGACCGGAACAAAGGGCTTCTGAATAAACGCCCAGCCATAGTTAAGTACGAGCATGTCGCCCCCCGCGTAGCCAGACATAAACATAATGCGCATTGTGGGACGTAATCTTTTCAGGAGCGACCCTAAATCAGGACCCGACATTCCTGGCATTTGGACGTCACAAAGAAGCAAATCGATCGGTCCTTTCAGCTCATTAGCCAACCTGATTGCATCGATCCCGTTGTTGGCCTGAAGAACAACAAAGTGCGCCTGTTCAAGAATACTGACCACTACCTGCAACACTAGTCGATCATCATCCACAACCAGAATGGACTCGAGCGGCTTTACGACATTTTCATCCACGTCACGAATCATTCGAAGCTCGCGCGCGTGACTTGCTCATTATTGGGAGAGCGACGCACACACATTCTGTTGCTTTGTTTAGAAAAAACCCTGTTGAGCCTCTGCCCGGCGCGCGGACAAATATAGAAACACTCTGCTGTTTTTCGGAGGCGTTTTGAACGATCTAAAGCCTGCTTGGCTAAATCGCTCAACTCGTCTATTGACGATGTCATGGGGCTCCTACTTTCTTACAGGAAAGAGGAGCCAGCCGGTCTTTGCGGTTTAAGCGGCTCTTTTATGTGTGTTTTTCTAACGTACGTATTCGGATTTGGTACGACAAATTTGTCTGTTGCTCAAAAATTTTAATCAACGGTTAAGCAGGTGCTGAATCGAAACGACTTGGGCAAGACGACAGGTTAAATCAGTGTGTAATTCGCGGATATCGTTAGTGGTTTAACGCCCGGAGAGGCATAACTGCGTAGGATGACCCTGATGAACGGCGGTTTCGGCGCGGCTCTTTTCTCAGAGCGTTACCGGCATACAGGTTGTCGCTGCTGCGGTTCAGTGCGCACCTGTTCGCCTGGCGCGAGAACACTTCCAAGACGACGGTGGAATTCAGACACAACGGCGTAGCGAGCCGGATGCAAGTAAAATCAGCGGCCCCCATTTGCTCGGCTCCGTTCAGCCCCATTTCACCTCCTCGGACAGATATTTGCAGCATTCGTGTCGCCAATCCGGCGTAAGTTCCGAATTTTCAGTAACACCAACGCAACAGTTCTTTGGGGTTTTGCGTTGCACTGGTTTGTGGTTACCAGTGCTTTTCCAGGTCTTAGAAACGCGTGGGTATGAGGACGAGTGAGTGGCGGAACTTGAAATGATCAGTCGAGCGACAGATCATGGACATCACGCCGACGCGGTCCCCCCTGCGACCGTCCACCGCTGCCGGGCGAATCCGCGGATAAAAATTTCTGGTAAGCACCAGTGCCGCTAACCCACCCCGGGCGGCGGTACGGAGAATGTGAAAAGATCGTTCCAGTCAATGCGGGCACCTCATCAGTAAACCCGGGTCGGTAGCTTGAATGGCAAATCGCATGCTACCGGCGGGCCTAGCAATGGGAGAGTACGTCGATTAACAGTCTTGGATATGCGCGTCGACCGGAGTGAGTCGGAAACAGTATTGGTGATTAAGCCGAACCCTGCACCTGAGAACGCGACTCGGTCGCCGTGAGTGAGAAAACGCAAACCTGGCAATGCACACCGCGGGCCTGAAATGTCACAGCTGCTCTCTGATTTTCAGACGCCTACGGTGCAGCAAACTCGATTTGGATTGCAAATACCCTCTGCCACTTCAAGCCGTGGGCGCCCGGCAGAGAGCCGCTTGTCTTAGAATTTCGTGTGGACTCGCGCATGAAAATCGCTACCGAGTTCCCGGTTTCGCTGGTTTCCACGCCTCGCTGTAGTCAAAGGGATCAAATCGCGCTTACCTTGGCGCTTTTCCCCCTACCTTTTAGCACGTTCGCGTATCCATTGCACCGAACAATTTCATCTGAAAAGCCGTCCGGTGGTCTATGCTGAAAGGACTGGGCCGTTGTTCCACCTAAAGCACGACCGACCTTATTTCAAGTTCGCGACTTCACCCGTTACGGGTGCCAAATGTAAAACACTCTCCGGCTATCCACACCGGGCCGACCTGCTTTAAGCATCGGCGAAAGTACCGCGTCAAGGGTACGGTCGTGCTCCGCAAGTGGAATGCGGGGCGAGTTTGAATGTCGTAAGGAAACATGGGCGGTTCGGCCGCATATCGCTCAACTAGTTAATAGAACAGACGTGCGCTTAAGCGGCTCGCACCCAGTTTACCGAGGTCAGCTTTGCCTACCAATCGCCCGTCTAAGAAAGAGCACGATGAACCGGAGTTTTGTAAAACTGTAACCTCCTCGTTCACAATGGAACGAGCGTTATGGGAGCGCCTTCACCTCATTGCAGAAGCAAGACGAAGGCGATTCGGGGGCAAGCTATCGATTTCGGCGATCATACGTGAACTGCTCACATCAAGCGCGACTGTAAACACGTTATCGAAAGAGCTAGGAATTAAACGGGCCTACAAAGGTGTCTAGCGTTTACCGATCACGATTGTAATTTCGAATTGCGGGACACCTCGTTTAGAGTGAGGCTTTTGTAACTAGTCGCCGAATTGAAAAGGAACGGGATAACCTTACAGCAGCTCTTTTTGTGATCAAGCGGCTGAATGATTCAACCGGCTTACTAAAGCTCGGCCGGCCACCTGACGCCACAAACCAGTCGAGGTCTGCGCCTTGCAAAACTGCGCTGAGGCACACACGAAGAAATCACCTTTCCAAGCCTAGCGACCGCGGTGTTCGACTGACTGAAATTCCGTAGTGCCCCGTCTCTTGGAGAGATCAACCAGGACAATTCCTAAAGGCGGATTCGTCTTTGGTACGCGACTAGGTAAGTATTGTGCTATTCAACCTGCGGTTGCATGAATGGCTGATTGTAAATGGCCGGCAATAGGTTTAAAAAGGCATTGGTGGGTTGAATTGCGTGATATGGGCAGCTTTCCGAATCGACTCGTCCCCACCCGGTGGGCTTCGGTCGCCACCCAGGCGGGGCCCTTGTCGCCTCCTTTGCTAGACGTGTCACGTTACAGGGCGACACTCACCTTCACTTCTGAGGTGGATGATACTCAGTAAGAATAAAGATCCTACTCAGGTCGGCCATCTTTCCGCCGTAAGCGAGAAGCCTCTGAGCCTCGGTGATCACCTGAAAACCGGCCAACGATGATCAGCGCAAAACCGGCCAACGGTCGCACTGGTCCGGAACAAGAGTATTTATAACGCGGCAGGCATACGCAAAGCAATCTATTCCTCGCTGGTCTTATACTGAATCACCTGAGTAGAGGATACGGCAACGCAGGGATGCGCTCGGAGCGCCATCTCAAGGGCGGGAATGGAGGGCGGCCAAACGCCGCCCTTCGAGCCCATTCTGGCGGGAAGGCTAAAATCCTAGGGTTTGGGGACAGAGTCCCCAACTAAGGAGCCTTTACCGATGGGACTACTTCGGAGTGTCGCTTTCGTTGCGCTGGCTTGCTGTGCGGGAGCTTGCGATCCACCGGCCTCGTCCAGTGGCCCGATCATCACAAAATACAGTGCTGCTGCATGTATTGCCTTTTCAGCAATTCAGCCCGGATTCTCGCACGTTCGCGAGTGGGATACGGCGCTGACGCTTCGCGATGGAGCGCAAGTCATTGTTAACGGGAGCGACACACCGAGCGGCCACGTCACAGTCTCCTATCCTGCTGCAGGTCGCGTAGTCGTTGCTGCTGATCCTAACGAGTACATCTACCCAAGCGATGTTCGTCTGGACGCTCAAAACGAACTGCTCTACGTGAAAGCGGAGGGGCTCGCACTCTTAGACGGTGACCAAACCTGGCTCTTCGAGTTCGACCTCCGCAAGCAGCGAATTGTGCAACGAACTCGGGTCAGAAACGGCATACTGCCTATGGAGTGTCCGGAACCTCCGCATCCGCAGTAATCATTGACCAGCTACCGACGACGATTTGGTGCGCCAACTCCGGAGACCGCACTTGAGCACATGGCCGTGATGAAGCAGACGGTCGAGCATGGCGCTGACGGCGGCGACGTCACCGAGCAGTTTGCCCCAGTCTTCAACCGGTCGATTGGAGGTCAACAGCGTGCTAAATCGTTCGTAGCGGCGCATGACGATCTCCAGCAGATCCTCCGCCGCTGTATGCGGCAGTTTGCGCATGCTGAAATCGTCGATGATCAGCAGTGGCACAGTTGCGACTGAAGTGATGTACTCGCCGCGTGTCACGTCGGCGACGGCTTCAGCTAGTTCATCAAGCAGGATGTGGGTTTCGCGATAGAGCACTTTGTAGCCCTGATGAATCGCAGCGTGACCGGTCGCCTGCGCCAAGTGGCTCTTGCCTGTTCCGCCGGGGCCGAGAAACAAGGCGTCTTCTCTCTTGTTGATGAACGTTGCGGTCGCCAGATCGAAAATCAGGCTGCGATTGATCTTCGGGTTAAAGGTGAAGTCGAAGTTGTCGAGCGTCTTGTCAGGATCGCGGAATCCGGCTTGTTTGTGGCGACGCTCCAGCAGCCGGTCGGAGCGCCGCGTCAGTTCATCGTTGACGAGGCAAGAGATCAGGTCGATGCGCGCCATGGTTTCGGCCTGAGCCTGGCGCAGGCGTGTTTCGAGAGCATCGGCCATGCCGCCAAGGCGCAGTTGGCGAAGCGAGCGTTGCAGTTCGATGGCGTTCATGTTTGTTTCTCCGTACCCGTTCGTTTCTCGATAAGGTCGCGATACAGAGTGAGTTGCCGGATGAGCGGATCGACCTGACGCAGGTTCAGCGGAAGTTGCAGATTACGTTCCAGATAACGGCGCACGAAGTGGTATTCGCAAGCGCCTGTTTCCAGTCCCATCGCGCAGGCCTCATCTGTGGAGGCAATGCCGTACTTCTTAGCCAGTGAAAGCACACCGAGAATGCGCCGTTCGGCGGTCTCGCCGGCTTCCGATGCATGCTCTGGCACAGAGCGCCAATATGGGCTCCGGCCTTTTCGGCGCGCGCCAGCAGTTGCTGTGTTGTTAAAGGAGTCCGCCGTGGACGGTCCTCATCCTTAATCCGATGACGGCCTCGCTGTTCTCGCAAATGTTCGCGGAGCAGTTGCCCCGTGAGTGGATCCATCAGACGGATATGGGACGCTTCGACCTCCACGCACCCGTCCAGATGCACAGTGCGCTCGCCGCACTGGTAATAACGGAACGCCTCAACGGGCAACTACAAGCAGCGCAGGACGTTCCTCGGCGAACATCCCGGAGACCTGCCGTTTGGTGGTGCCATGAATGCGCGTATCGGCCCAGCGTTCCTCCCATTGGTCGAGGTACTCCTGGGCTTCTTCCAGACTTTCGAAGCGGAGTCCCTTCAGAGGCGTCTTCTTTGCGTGAGCAACACCGGCTTCGACCTTGCCTTTGCGGTCCGGGTCCTGCACACGACAGGGCAAAGCAACTGCGCCATAGTGATGAAGCACGTCCCGATAGAGCGGGTTGAGCGAAGGGTCATACACGTCGGGAGTGAGCACACCCTCGGGCAGATTATCGAGAACAACAACACGTGTCGCACCGCCCAGCCTGGGAAACGCTTTCTCGTGCAGTTCGGCCCAGACTCGCGTACTGGAGCGGAATACGAGGAGCCGAACGGATTTTCGGCTGTAACCGAGGGTCAACACGAACAGCCGTGTCCGGCGGGACTTCCCTGTCTGCGGATCGCGCACCATCGGGCCGGAGCCGTAATCGACCTGAGCTTCCTCGCCGGGCGGAGTGGTGGTCACCACGCGCGCTTCCGGCGATGACGATCCCCGGAGCTTCCCGGCGAAACGTCTCACGCTCTGATAGCCGCCGGTGAACCCGTGATCATCGACCAGATCCTGCCAGATGGCTTTTGCGTTGCGGCCGCGGGAAAGACCCAACTCAATGACTTCCCGCCAGGGCTCGCAGGCGCTGGCGGACGGAGACCGACCGGGAACCGGCTCGGATGCGACAGAGTTTTCACCGGTAGACTCCGCGCCAAAGTCGGTGATCACCTCGTTGGCCGGTTTTGCGGGATCGCGCCGGCCCCAAGCACCGGGCGGTCGAACCGGAATACCGGCGGCCCTCAAATAGCCGCCGAACCGTCTCCCGCCGAATGTGTACCGCCTTTTCAATGCGCGCAGCGACCAGCCCAGCCGTCCCAGCGCGATGACCTGATCTCTCTTTTCCTCGCTCAAGACATTGCTCACGTTGACGGAGGGTATTCCCCACGTCAGGGTCAATGTCCCGAATCAATAACTCCGTTGGCCGGTTTTCAGGTGATCACCATTGGCCGGTTTTGAGTGATCCCCGAGGCGAGTAGAATCCGTTGCTGGAAATCCAAGAAGACGCCGAATAGGGAAAGCAGAGATTTCGCGAAACAGTCCTCTGCCCCGAAGACTCTGGCCACATTAGGCCGGCTTGGGCGAGTGGAGGGAACTACGAATCGAGAACGAGTCGAACTTTAGCCGCCAAGGCGGACGGGCTAAACGGTTTGCTCAAAAATGGCGCTCCGGCATCGAGAATGCCGTGCCGAAAAACAGCTTCATCCGAATACCCGGAAAGATACAACACAGGAACGTTTGGATACGAAAACGCCATTCGCTGCACGAGTTGTGGACCGCCCATCTTGGGCATCACGACGTCGGTTACTAAAAGGCTCACCTTGCCCTGAAACTCACCTAATACGCGGAGAGCGTCCTCACCATCATTTGCCCACAATACGTGATACCCGAGGGTTCGCAGAATTGACGAAGACAGTGAACGGACGCTCTCTTCATCCTCGACCAGGAGAACAGTCTCAGTACCCCGAAGAGGCGGATCGATCTGTGCCAGGATTGTGGCAGGTGTAGACCAACTCGCGCTCTTCAATGCTTCAGGCAAATAGATCTTAAAAGCCGCTCCCGCTCCGGGCTCACTGTACGCATAAATATAACCTTGAGATTGCTTCACAATCCCGTAAACCGTCGCCAACCCGAGACCGGTACCCTTATCCGGTCCTTTCGTGGTAAAGAACGGCTCGAAGAGATGCTCTCTTGCTACCTCATCAAATCCGCACCCGGTGTCGCTCACGCACATCATGACGTAGCGGCCAGGCTCGATTTCTGGGTGGACTCTGATTTCGGATTGCTCAAACTCGACATTCTTGGTCTCAATGGTCAGGCGGCCCCCTTGAGGCATGGCATCGCGGGCATTGACAGCGAGATTCATAATGACCTGCTCTAATTGAGCCGGATCGATTCTTACAGCGCTCAGGTCTGCGCTCAAAACACTGCTGAGGAGGATATTCTCGCCAATTAGCCGGTGCAGCAGACTTTCCATCGACACTACTCGGGCATTCAGGTCTACAATCGTCGGCATCAACATCTGTTTCCGACTAAATGCCAGTAGCTGGCGTGTAAGCGAGGAGGCCTGTTCTCCTGCACGACGAATTTCCTGGACCTGACTCATCGACAGATCGTCCATGCTGCCGCTCTCCACGACGAGATCGGAATATCCATTGATTACGGTAAGGAGGTTGTTGAAATCATGCGCAATGCCGCCCGCCAGGCGTCCGATCGCCTCCATCTTCCGGGCCTGTCGTAGTTGCTGCTCCGCTTTCTGCAAAGCGTTCTCGGCAAAGCGGCGCTCGCGTAAGTCTCTGCACACGATCACTGCCCCAATGGTATTGCCCCGATCATTCTTTATCGGGGCCGAGATATTGTCGATGGGAACACAATCTCGATTACGGGAGATAAGCAGCGCGGATTGTTCAAGCAACACCGGAGCGCCATCACGGAGCGCGACTCTTGCGGGATTATCCATCACCATTCGTCTGTCTTCGTCAGAAATGGAATAAACCTCTTCAATTGCGAGACCCATGGCGTCTATCAGACGCCAGCCTGTTAACGCTTCCGCGACCGGGTTGATGTAAGTGATTTTTCCTCCCGCGTCCGTTGCGACCACCCCTTCGCCTATAGCATCCAGGGTCGCGATGTACTTTCGCTCACTCGCTTTGAGGCATGTCTCTAGGCTGTGCCGATACATAGCCATCTCAATTGCAACCGTAAGCGCTTTTTCTTCAAAGGGCTTGATGATGTAACCGAACGCATTAGCCTCCTTTGCGCGACCTAGGGTTTCCTTGTCGGAATGGGCCGTAAGATAAACGACTGGAATATTAACCAAATCGCGGATGCGTCCGGCAGCTTGAATGCCATCCATCTTACCTTTGAGCCGGATATCCATCAGAACCAGGTCGGGCAGCAAGGTTTGAGCTGCCAGAATAGCTTTATCGCCCGTATCGACCACGCCTGCTACGCGGAAGCCCATTCGGATTAACCGATCTTCTAGCTCGAGAGCGATAAGCGCCTCGTCTTCAACAACTAGAATGGACGAAGCGGGATCAGTCTTACTGCTTGCTGGTGTCATGGATAATCTTGAATCGCACTAACGCTTGGGTGCCTTGCTGTTGATTGCCCAACTCAAACACACCGTCCAGTTGTTGTGATAAGGTGCGAACAAGATGTAATCCCAGGCTGTGGCCGCTGCTAATACCGGTCGTAGGAGTCACTCCTACTCCGTCATCCCCAACTCCAATGATGCACTGATCCTCGTCTCCCTTCCGTACGCTCATCGTAACGACTCCGGTCCGGCCGTCGTGGAAGGCATGCTTAAAAGCGTTAGATAGTAGCTCGTTGACGATGAGGCCGCAGGGAATTGCCTGTTCTATCGGGAGACACACAGAGTCAACTTCGTAAACGAGTTCAATCTGTTTCTCTGCCGTTCCGTAGGTGCGGAGAAGAGTTTCGGCAAGGGCTTTTACATAGCAGCCGAAATCAACTTCCGCCAAGTTGTTTGAGCTGTACAACGTCTCGTGTATCAGAGCCATGGAGCGAATCCGGTTCCGGGTTTCCTGGAAGAATCCAACCATCGCCCGGTCGGTGGCACGGGTGGATTGCAGATAGATCAGGCTAGAAACAACAGCAAGGTTATTCTTCACCCGGTGGTGAATCTCCCGCAGCAACACATCCTTTTCGTGTAATGAGTTAAGAATGAACTGCTCTGTTTTCTTGCGCTCCGTAATGTCGCGGATGATCGTCGATGCGGCGCGGATATTCCCGGCCCCATCTCGGATAGGAGACATCCTGACCGACACTGCTATCAAGTGCCCCGCTTTACAGCGGCGAACTGTTTCGTAGTCGCTGACGTGCTCTCCCTGACGGATGCGGCTAATCTTATCCCGCTCCTCTACCTCTTTATCGGGGGGGATGATTAGCATCGCCGGACGGCCAACAAGTTCACTTTCGCTGTAGCCGAACAGCCTTTCCGACGCCGGATTGCAACTTAGAACTGTCCCATCCAGATCTTTCGCCATGATGGCATCGTCTGCATTTTCAACGAGTGCGGACACCAATCCTCTATAGTATTTGACATCCTGCGCGGACTGCGCAAGCTGCCGGGTGCGATCGCTGAGCTCACTTTCGAGCCCGGCCGCGTTCGTCAGCATCTCGCGATTCTGCACCATCAGGTTGTTAACAACCTGTCGTAGTGCGTCCACAGATTCACGCTGGCTTTCGTCACGTAGCATAGGCCGTTCACCCCTTTTGTGATCCGCTGCAACGCTTTGTGACGGGTCAGGCTTCTTTCGAACCTACCGTAATAAGCGCAAGTTAAGTGATATCTTAATAACCAGTTTAGCTCCGGCCAGTAAAAACGGTACATCTTTTATAAACCCTGTCCCCTAACCGCTCAGTTACAGTCAACTCTTTTTGCCGATGCGTCGGTCCTTTTGACATGTGTTGTTGTTAAACGGATTTGAGGGCTGCAAAGGGAGTTTCGCGGTAGAGCACGCTACGCCCGGGTTGAAGAGAAGTTTGTACATATATACTTCAGACACTCTTTACCGCTTTTCGGTACGCACCTGTCAGACATGTCTTACCGCGTCCTCCAGGTAATCACTGCGGGCGAAAGTAGTTTCCGCGGTTACTGCGTTCTTGATTTCAGTTCGCAGATCATCCCCACTTCGTGTAGTGAGCGGGGGTCGGCGACATCAGGAGTGACTTTGGCCATTTGGATTACGGGTTCGCGGATGTTGCGTCGCACTTGATTTGCTAAATGTTCCTACATGCGCTCGGGGGTCTCACCGACAAAGACTTGTCGGCGCGCCTGCACCTGTCCGTCCCGCTATCAAAGAAGCGATGGGTGAGTATCTTCGACCAAGCTCGATTATCGCTTCCGGATCCTCTTCCGGGAAGGCGCGCGGATGGAGAACGCGGCCGACAAATGCGACATTATCTGCTCGCTTATCACAGAAGTCACCGCGAAGAACTCCGGCCTTTTGATTGAGTCGAAAGCCACCGATCCTGATGGCTATTTGTTACAGGACGATGTGGGTGTAACGTCGGGGCCTAACGGCCTGGAGGACTACTCGTTGGTTGCGGGCGCGCTCCGTTTGCACGGAAGGTTGGCGGCCGAGCTCCTGCACGATGGAGCTAGATGGTGTACTTGGCGACGACTGCTTGCAGTTCACCGGCCATCCGGCTCAGTTCCTGCGCAGCAGTTCTGGTTTCGCTGGCGCCTTGCGTGGTGTATTTGGCCGTCGTGGCAACCCCCAGGATGCTCTTGGAGATATCCGTCGTTCTGAGCGCGGCTTCGTTGACGCTCCTGCTGATTTCGTTGGTGGTCACGGTCTGCTCTTCCACCGCGGAGGCGATGCTGTTCGAGATGTCGTTGATCTGATTGATGATCGATCCGATTTCGCCGATGGCATGGAGTGTCTCTTTGGAGTCTCCTTGGATGGTTTCGATCTTGCGGCTAATCTCGTCCGTGGCTTTCGCGGTCTGTTTGGCAAGTTCCTTGACTTCGTGCGCGACAACCGCAAAGCCTTTCCCGGCCTCACCGGCCCGCGCGGCCTCGATGGTCGCATTTAAGGCGAGCAGATTGGTCTGTTGAGCGATGGATGTGATGACCTTAATGACCTTGCCTATTTCCTGGCTCGAATCGCCAAGCTTGGAAACGGTTAGGTTAGTGGACTGGGCGACCTGAACAGCATTCTTGGCAACGCGCGCCGCTTGATTGGCGTTCTTTGCAATTTCCTGAATCGAGGCCTGCATCTGCTCGGCACCGCTCGCCACCGTAGCAACGTTTTCGGAGACTAGACTGCTCGCAGTTGAGGCGACGTTCGCCTGCTTTTCAGTCTCATCCGCATTTCCGCTCATCTGTTGACTTACCGCGGATAGTTTTTCCGCAGCGCCCGCCAGCGTGGAGGAGTTGTTCGAGACGTCGGACACGAATGCTTTCATGTTGTCGCGGATCTGCTCCACGGTTTCGTTGATAAAAGCCTTTTTACCGGGAAAGCGCTCCAAGGGAGCTCGTAAATTGCCCTTGCCAAATTCAGCAACGCACGACATGGCCTTTTTGTTGAGGAGAATGTGCCCGGCAACCATTTCATTGACGCCCGTCGCCATCTGCTGGTAAGCACCCTGAAACTCATTTACCGGCATTTGCACATCAATGTCGCCGCGGTTATGCTCGTCGGCCATCTGATTCATATCACGTATTAAGTTTTTGATGGTCTCGAACAGACGCGCAATGCTGGTGAAGAGGACCCCTGCATTTTCCAAGTTGTGCTCCGCGGATAACTTAAAGGACGCGTGGTTGACATCTCCGACCGAAAGCGCCTTTACTTGCTCGACCAGAATGCCAATCGCATCTTTAATTTCGTGGAGGAATTCAGTCCGATCCCCTTGAGAGCGAATCGCGTTCATGTTGAAGCCCATGGACTCGAGGGTACTGAGGAGGAACGAGTCCGCGATGGCCTGCATATCGAGATTAAAGACCTTTCCGAGCGCGAGTTTTACGGCTTGCACTTTAGCGTCGCCTGGTACGTCACGCTGGATGTACCTGCCGGCGAGTTCCTGGTAAGCCGGGTAAGAACCCAGGTACCATTTCATCGGCAGATTGATCTTGTCATGGAGTTTTCCAACTCTCAGGCGCCGTTCAAAGTATTCGACCCCCCAGTTAGAACGGGCGCCTTCGAACGCTTCGGCAAAGTAGCCGGCCTGAGCCTCTTCCAAGTGTTGGCGGAGAATATCGAGCGACATGCCCCGCCCTTTGGCGTAGGTATCGAAGAAACGGCGTGTAGGCTCAAAGTTGAACTGCCACTCGTAGAATTCCTTGGCCAGCGCAGGAGCGACGGAGCGCGCCCAACCCGCGAATTCGGAAAGAATCGAGCGGTCCTCATCGCCCAGTCCTAAGAACTGACGACGCCAGCGCAGATTCTCTTCGGTTATACCGAAGCGCTGACTCAGCGATTCGCCGGATGCCGCTTGGTGCGATCCGGCAGCGGTAGATTGCGGAGGAGAGTGGGACGGTTTAGCGGAATGCCCGCTCATGGGGCAACCTGACGCGGACTTGGGAAATTCAAGAGTCTTCATGAGAGTTGATGGACGGGTTTTGTACCAGAAGAATCGGCTGCGACATTCAGAACTTTAGGGCAACAGTAAGGATATGTATGACAGCCAAGTGCAATGGGGAAGGGGCGCCCAGAACGGGCTGGGACCACGGGATCTACTTACGGTTCTACGCCGACGCGCCTGACGACTTCCCGAAACGCGGAATCGTTCCACAGCCTCGAAAAGGCGCGATCGATGCCCAACGCCACCAACGGAGTCTCGTGGTGCTGGACGGCTAAGTCGAGGTAGTGCAAGGCCTTCTCCCGGTCGCCGATCATGGCGCAAGTCTGAGCCACGGGGAAATATCGCGCCCTTTCGCCCAGCATTGCTTCCTGCACGTGGAGCATGCCTCGTAACATCTCCTCAGGCCCGCCGGTCGCGAGCCGCGTCGACGCCTCCGCAACCGCGCGCATCATGACGAGATCCCCGGTCGAGGCCGAGACTTGCTTCAACTCTGCCAAATAGTCCCCAAACCGTTTTTCGTCAAAGTAGATTTGCGCCAGATAGGAGTGCGGGGAAAGGAATTGGGGATCGCTCAGTTCCAGGTCCTCCAGCATCGCTTGCCCTTTCGCCGAACTCCCCGACGAATGCGTCAGGATCAAGCCTTCGTCCGCCAGGATCGACGGAGCAGCGGGCTGCAAAGCCTGAGCCTGCTCGATCTCCTCCAATGCCTCTTCCTCACGTCCAACGGACATCAAAAAGGTTGCGAACCAGTGGTGCGCTGTCACGTAGTCCGGATTTAACCGCAACGCCGTCCGGAACTCATGCTCCGCCGCTGCGGCGTTCCAACCGCCATAGAACGAGGCGAAGGCCAGCGAACAGTGTGCTTCCGGAGACCGCCCGTTTAACGCAACCGCCGTCTGAGCTGCCGCAATGGAGCGCGCAAACGCGTCCCGGTAGGGCATTGATGAGTATTCGCTCAGCAGGTTATAACTATCCGCCAATCCGACATATCCCTCAGCCGAACGAGGATCCTTCACGATTGCCTGGGTGAAGAAATCCACCGCGCGATTCAAGCTCTCCGGCGTCCGTTTCGACCAGTAGTAGCGGCCCTGGAGATAGAGTTGTTCCGCCTCTTTGTTCGCCCGCCGTTCCGGCTTTAGGTGGGTAAAAAGAAGGAGCGCAGCCGCGCAAACCGCAAGGAGCAAGGCTACCGTCGCCAACACACTTTGTGTGCTCCTTAGGTTGGAGGGCAAAAAGTTGGATGACAACGGGGCCGCTACGGGCGGAAGTTGCTGTTGCTCTAGTGGCGGCTCAGGATCCAGGAAAACCGGCGGAGCGGGCGGAGGGTTCCGGCACTCGAAAACCGGCACATAACTACCTCGGGGAATCACGATCCGGACCGGATCGTTTTCACCACTCAGTTGGTAGTACTCTTCGAGCCTCGCTCGTAGACGTCGCGCCGCCGATCGCACAATCGAGTCGTCAGCGGTCCCCGATCTCCCGAAAACCTCAAATCCGACTGTGGTCTCTTTAATGCGCTCCTGGTCGCCGGCCAACGTGGCTTCAACCACAAAGCGCAGAAACTTCTGCAGCCGGAGCGAATCGCGGAATTGCGAAGACTCCAAGACGCGGTCGAGTTGCTCCCGAACGCGGCCTTCTGCTGGGTCCATTTCGAATGCAAGTATAACGTTTGGTTGCGGTCGTCACCTCGGGCGAAGTACTAGCGAAACTTGACGCGGAAGCCCTGTTTTCACGGTGTCACGGTGATATCACCCTCTGAGACGTTGTTACCGCTGACCGGTCTCGCCCATACTGGCCTCTGATCTACCCCGGAACCTCGTTCCAGAAATCAGAAAACCATCCAATGCGTACTTTACTCAGTTCAGCTCTTTTTCTCGGAGTTTCCGCCGTCACCGCGTTCGCGGGAAACATCACGGTAAACTCCGCCGACAATATCTACGGAGCCGGCCAGTCTTCCGCGCCTGGCGGCGGCAACCTGCCCGGCGACATCGTGCTTTCGCCGACGACCACCTCGGTGGACTTCGGGGGAGTCACCGGCTCTCTAACCTCGCCCACTTATTCCTGCGCTTCCCCGAGCGGCTGCGTCACTTTGAACGGCTACGGCAATTTCAATGACGCTGACGGCGTCGGGGCTGGCGCGTCCACGTCCTCCAATACCGGCGCAGGTAGCTTGTCGGGCCTAGCCGCCCCGGGCGCTGGATACCTGGTCGGCGTGTTCGTGGCCGCCAATGGCCCGTCAGGCGCCGCTCCCACAAACCTGGATTTCACCACCGGTTCGGGCACCTCTTTCACCACCCTGGCGCCGCAACTCGATCAGGTGTTTTTCATCGGCGACGGCCTCACCGGTGACGGCACCGGCGCCACGCAGATCTTCCAAACTCCGACCGGGGCGGCGTTCCTGTACCTTGGCATCTCCGATGCGGGCGGGTACAACGGCGCTCCCGGCGCGTACGGAGACAATTTCGGCAGTTTTAGCGTGAACTATAGCCTGAACGGATCGGTATCGCCGACTCCTGAACCGCAGTCGTTCTTTCTACTCGGCCTCGGAACTCTCGTTTTGGGGGTGGCTCTTCGGAGGCGGACGGCAATAGCTTAATATCCTCGTTAAACAGGGCCAGCGCTAAAAGTTCGAGGCGTCTTGGATTCGTACGTGGGAGCCGGGCGCCACCGTCGATTGCTCTTGGCTCACCACATTTTTTGCGCGCTTCCGGCGGCGTACCCGATGCCATATAAAGGCCAGGGGCGCCGCCAGTCCGATTCCCCAGTGCAACACGGAAACTACCGCGCGCGCGTTCTCGTTACCGACGTAGTAAAGCAGGTATCCACTCACGATCAACACAAAGAACGCCGAAGTCAATACGCCGCCCGAAAAACGACGTCGTCCACGCGGCCAAGCGCGAGTAACGTGTTCGCCCCACATCAAGCCAAAAACCCAAATAGCGCCAAACGCGAACGCGCCATGCAGTTTCATCAGCCACGGCTCGGAGGGGTTCACTTGCGGCCCGAACTCATCCCGTACCTTGAAGAAGTAGTGGAGCAGAAGCCAGATTCCACCGGAGGTCCAAATCCCGAACGAAGCGAAATACAAACCCCATCTGCGTGATCTGCTAAGTCTGAGCGACTGCTGTTGGGGTTTTCGATGACGGAGAGATTTCACGCCACGCAACTCCACCCGGCGCGGATATCGTGGATGTACGCCGACGCGCCGAATTCACGCAGTACCGGTGCACAACCGCTCGGATTGTTCACCGCCACCTTGGTGAGCGCGTCGGCCACCACGCAGCGCTCCGCGGCCACACAAACGAACCGGTCGGTTGCTGACGGACTGCGCCGAACGCCATGAACCAGCGCGCTATGACGCCGGGCACGTCGTAATCGCCGGGTCAGATGCCCGCTGCTGCTGGCGAGACTCCCGCCGGAGACCTCCACGACAGGCGCAGTTTCGGTCAGATGCTCCAAGTTCAGCGCGACTTGCTCCGGTTGATTTCCCAACACGCGCAAATCACCGCCCGCGTTCACTACGCCGTGTTCCACACCCGAGCGTCTTAAGATCTCCGCAGCGCAATCCACGGCGTAACCTTTGGCGATGCCGCCCAGATCGATCCATAGCGGGCGGTGAAAACGAACGCATCCGCCCGCAGTCAATTCGATATCGCGCCAATTTCCGCCGGATGGCACGGACAGGGTTCCTTCCGGACGCGGTAACAATCCCCACTTCACTAATTGGCTTGCTACCGAAATGTCGAAGCAACCTTCGGAAGCAGCTGCAATTCGTAAAGCCCACTGGAGCACGGCGAAGGTGTCCGGATCCACCGGAATGGGCTTGTACGCCGCATTGCAGTTAACGCGGGCGACATCGCTCGCAGCATCGTGGAAGCTCATGCGGCGATGTATATGCGCCACTCGCGCATAGGCTTGCGCAATTGCCCGGTGAGCCAAATCAGGCGCCACACCTCCCACGCGAATGGCTACGAAAGTCCCCAGCCAAGGCTGCGCGCGTTCAGTGACCGGGTGACAGTGCGATGGCATAGGTCGCTAGCCAGCGGTTAACCCCGTCCGTCACATGGCGGCAAGACAGCGTGGCCCCGGAGATGTTGTGTATTTCTTTATCCAAGCGGAGCTTTTCGCCCGGCGCTTTCCCGCCGAACTGGGCTCTCCACCGCTCGTTACGAATCTGATCGCCGTAGGCTTCCCGATATTCCAAAATCTCGATGCCCTTTACGACACCCGTTGGGTCAAGAGCCAGGGCAAACGGGATAAATTCGTGTTTTCCGACCACCTCGTCCACGATGAACCAGCCGCCAGTCGACGCGCGCCAAATCTTCAACTCCTTGCTGCGGACGTCAACTCCTGAAGCATGCTGGATTTCTTTTGCTTGGGCGTCAGTTAACGTTTTGGGCTCAGGATGAAAAGTTGCCCCCGGAAACAGGATGTTTTGGGCCTGCTCCATTGTGAGGTAAACCTTGGCGAAAACGGGCCCGCTCGATATTGCCAGCGAGGCCAGGGGAACCAGATAAAATCGATGTTTCATCGAGTGTTCAGGATCAGCTATTCAAACGAAGCGTGCACGCTTTTCGAGGAAAGTTGATCTAGGACCATTGTAGTCTACTATCCGCTTTTGGCCTTCCCCATCCAACCTCAAAATTCTCCCGCCCGCCCTTGAGAGAACGCACTCTGAAGAAAGTAGGACCCGCAAGGTCCCACTTCTCTGCTTAAATGGAAAACTCGCAAGAATCCCTGGGAGCAGGAAGGAAACATCGTGAAACAAACTATCGCCCGGGCGCTGCTAGCGCTGGCGGTGCCGCTAGTGACGAGCGTGCCGACATACGCGGCGGAGACCATCTTCGGGTATTTGTACACCACCGACACTTTGCCCAAAGGGAAGTTTGAACTGGAACAGTGGTTTACTGATCGCGAAGGACAGGCCCACGGCTATTATCACGGCGTGTACATGAGGTCGGAAGGCGAGGTCGGGATCACGAACAATTTTCAGTTAGCGATCTATGGAAACTATACGTATATTGGTGCGGCCAACAACAGCGTCGGTCACCTGACGGAAGGGCTCGACATCAGCCCCGATCATAATCCGCTGCTGCCGCAATCGAGTTGGCATAGCGACGGCGTTTCCGCTGAGTTCCTGTGGCGAGCGCTCAGCCCCTACAAACACAAGGTAGGTCTGGCCTTTTACGCCGAGCCGGAATATGGGCCGCGCGAATCCGGCCTCGAAGTCCGCTCCATTATCCAGAAGGATTTCCTGGACGACCGTTTGCTGCTTGTCGGCAACGTCTGGGTCGAACTCGACAAAGAGCAAGGCACGAATCTCGGTGCGGTGGCTTCGGCCGCTCCGCCCAGCTTCGAAAAGACGAAGGCCACCTATCTGGAAGAGGATCTCGGTTTGTCATATCGGTTCCGCCGGAACTGGTCAGTTGGTCTTGAGTTCCGCAACCACAACGAGTACGCCAACTGGTCTCTGTTGGCGGTAAACCAGCAGCATACAGCGTTCTTTCTGGGCCCAAACATCCATTACGGCGCGGGGCGCTGGTTTTTCACATTCGCCGCTCTTCGTCAGCTTGGTGCGATCGGGTTTACCGACGATCAAACCGCGCAGATTTATCACGGCCGGTTGTATGGGAACGAGCACACCACGTGGGACGGAGTCCGTTTGATCGTGGGACGGTCGTTTTGAGTTCGGGAGTTGGGGCCATGCGAATCCAATTGGATCACGGTTCCACGGCGTAATGTCAGTTGCCCGCTTTTCAGACTCTCAGGGGCCGGATAAGGGCGAAGTGCGCTTCCCGGCATTGCGCGGGCGGCATTAGAAAGGAAGGGCCTTTTTGCGCTACCCCCATAAGCGCCGGCGCCACGCCGGAAGAGCTTGCGCCCCAACTCACCTGGGGGCGGGAAGTACGGTACAAATCAGATGATGGTTCCACGCTCTCATTGCAATTGCTGCGGGTTTCGGACTATCACGACCCCGAATAGCTACGAGACATGCCCGGTGTGTCTTTGGGAAGACGATCCCGTGCAGAATGCAGAGCCGCAATGGTGTGGCGGAGCTAACTCAGTTGATCTTGAACAAGCGCGCCTGAATTATATTAAGGTCGGCGCCAGCCAGCCGGAGTTCGTGAGCAAAGTGCGCGTCTTTACTCCCGAAGAGATGCCGATTCTCCTCCTTTTCGGTGAGGAGCATCGAGAGCAGGTGGATAGGCAGACAAAAATTCACGTCCTAACAGTGTTGAGAGGAATGCTGGCCAACCACATTGATCTCGTAGAGGGATGCGGTTACGTTGTTGCTTTCACCGGGCGTCTCGGTCCTTCCGCGGAGGGTTCATCTTGGGCCGCCGAGTTGCCGCTTTTTTTGGGAATAGCGAGCCAATTCGATGACTTCCCTCGTGGTTCGGTGCGTCAGGAGTGGCAGAGAGACGCTCTGGCACGGATGGATCTAGAGCAGGCGCGCTACGTGGACACGATTCGTGAACGCGTCTTTTCCGAAGCCCGTGAACTGGAGGAGCGTTTGAAGGCGGAACTCAGCGATCCATCGTCGCGCGTATCGCCATGATTCTAGCCTAAGGTACGAACACGCCGACCTCGTTTGCACTGACGAACGCAATAGCGGGCAGTCTGGCGCGAGTGAACGGAGCAATCACTGCCGTATTCGGGTGTACGCCGAGCCGAAACGGTTTGGCAGCTTGGAAGGTGCCGTTTCCTTGGCCAATTTCGATCTCGAGCACGTTCAAAGCGACTCCAGTTGTCACGGCGTCGAGTTTGCCATCGCCATTCAGATCCCCGACGGCAAGCAACGTCGTAGCCATGGGGGCAGATGAAGCAACTACCGGAGCGAAGTTTCCGCCGGTCTCGTTGAACGACACGCCGAGGACATTCGCCTCCGAGAGTCCCACCGCAACATCCCGTTTTCCATCGCCGTTGAAATCTCCTATGGCCAGGCCTTCCGGATAAGCGATTGTTCCGAAGGAGAGGGGATTCGACCAGTAGGAGAACGACCCGTCACCGCGCCCCAGCCATACCTGGAAGCCCTGGCCAAAACCGAAGATACCGATGAAATCGAGAATGCCGTCGTTGTTCATGTCGGCGAGCGCGATCTGCGTCCAGGCCGCGTAGCCGTTGAAGAAAGTAAATGTGATGGGGGATTGGAAGGTGCCGTCTCCATTCGATAAGAAAGCGTCGGTATTCTCGCTTTGCACGGACGAGACAACGATGTCGGGAATGCCGTCGTTGTTGAGGTCGCCCACGGCTACCGACTGAGTCTGGGTCCCGGCGGAGAAGTCCTGATGGGGCTGGAACGTACCATCGCCGTTGCCGAACAGAACGGAGATGGTTCCGGAGCTGAAGTTTGCTGTTACGATGTCGGGCTTACCGTCGCGATTAAAGTCCGCTACTGCCAGTGATTTGGGCTGGCCCCCGGCCGGGAACACGAGCGCGGCCGCAAACTCCAAGTTGGCTTCCCCGAGCAGCACGGACACGTTGTTCGTGGATTGGTTGCATGTGATGAGGTCCAAGACGCCGTCGCCATTGACGTCCACCGCGACGATTCCAGAACCGCCCGACGCACTAGTTCCCAGTGGGAACGTCTTGATGAGCGGTTTCTGGCTCGCCAAGCAAATGCCTGGAAACAAAGTCAGCACTAGCACTAATGATGCCCACGCATTGCCGTGTTTTCCCTGAGTCATTGTTTTGCCACCTTTGTTAAGGGGATTTGATTCGTGCACTCTCGCATAGTTCCCAGGCCAATAGTGAGAATAGCCAAGTCTTGTGGAAGACTGATTGGGAAATGCCATCCGTCGACTTAACTGAGCGCGTTTTAAGATGGATTTTATCGGACCGCCTATCGCAACTACGGAAAGGACGACCTACTATGCCGCATTTCTCGAAGGTGAACCGATTGGTGTGGCTACCGTTCCTGTTCAGTGTCTGCGCTTGCGCGGATGAGGGCACCGACCGCACAGCGATCACCCGAACGGTCGCCGCCCTAAACGAATTTCCTCAGCGCACTGACCTTTTTACGGCGGGTACCGACGCCCGCATCGTCCTTGCGCAACTTTGGCCGTTGCAAGGGCTCGTCTATCGAGTACCTTCGCACAGCGTGGATGGGGTCTCCGCGTCGGCACCCGACTATCCGACAGTGATCATTTCCAACGAGCCTTGGGGCGAAGCGCATTTAAACCTTCCGGGCATGGGATCGACAGTTACCGGAGACCGGACGAACCCGCGCATTGCGAGCGGCAATATACGATTCATCACGCCTGACGTTGCGCTGGCTGAGGGGAACTGCACGTATGAATACAGGAACATCCCCGTGCAGAAGGTACCTTTGTTGTTTGATGAAGAAGGATGGGAGCGATTGGAAGATTGCCTCTCTCCGGATATTGGCGTGGGACCCGACGCGACCGGCATCCGGAACTCGCGGTGAGAGACTAGACCCGCAGTAAGGAATATCAGGCGCATGCTTGACCAGAAATCACGCGAAGCGATTCAGGGGGGTACGAGAGGATGAAATTCGCTTGGTTCGCGAGCTTTGCAACCGCCGCGTTCATCTGGATGAGCACCGCCGCGTTCTCTCAGGGAGACGCTCGGTATACACCTGCGGTAAAAGTGATTCGTGTGCCGGGCGGAGGCATTCAACCCCAGGTTGCAACGGATAGTAATAGCGATGTGCATCTCGTCTATTTCGCCGGGGACGCCTTTCATGGCGATCTGTTCTACATTCATTCCAAAGATGCAGGCAGCAGTTTCTCCGCCCCGATTCGGGTAAATAGTCAAGAAGGAAGCGCGGTCGCCGCCGGGAATATTCGCGGTGCGCGGATTGCGATTGGGCGAGGCGGCAGGGTGCATGTCGCTTGGAACGGTTCCGGTTTAGCGGAACCTCGGACGGTCGATGGCAAAGCTCCGATGCTGTACACGCGTATGGATCGCGCTGGAACCGCCTTCGAGCCGCAGCGCAGCCTGATACGCACAGCTTCCGGCATTGACGGCGGTGGAGCGCTGGCGGCTGATCGGGCGGGGAACGTTTTCGTCTTCTGGCACGCACCGATGCCAGGGGGAAAATCTGAAGCGGACCGCCGCGTGTGGATGACTCGATCCACCGACGATGGTAAGTCCTTCGATACAGAGACGGTAGTGTTCGATCAGCCGACGGGAGTGTGTGGCTGCTGCGGGATGAGCGCGTTCGCGGACTCACGAGGCAGCGTGTTCGCGGTTTTCCGATCCGCGTACGAGTTAGTCAACCGGGACATGTATCTGTTACTTTCAGACGATCACGGCCGTCATTTTCAGGGCACGGATGTATCGAAGTGGAACGTGGGCTATTGCGTGATGAGTAGCGAGGCTTTTGCGGAAGGGGCGTCCGGGGTGTGGGCCGCATGGGAGACCGAGAAGCAGGTTTTCTATGGCCGAGTCCTTGCGTCCGTTGGGACTATTCCGAAGCCGTTGGCCGCTCCGGGAACGGGAGTCAATCGAAAGTACCCCGCACTTGCAATTGACCGTCAAGGTTTTGCGGTGCTGGGTTGGACCGAGGGAATGGGCTGGAAAAAGGGCGGGATTTCCGCCTGGCAGATCCTCGATAAGACGGGCGCACCCATCGGGGACGTGGGCAGGGCGGAAGGCGTGCCCATATGGGGCCTGGTAGCCGCTTTCGCGGCACCGGATGGAAGCTTTCGGATTGTGTACTGAGGCGCGGTTATCCAAGCGCAGCTAGCAATCGCAGCAAATCGACCCGTTCCTTGATTGTCCTGATCCGGTCCACTCGGATGGTCCCTTCAATTAACACCCGCTGCAGCCGTTTCGGACAGATCCAGAGCCGCAGGGCTGGCGTCTTCATCACCGCCTCTCCTCCCTTCCCCGACCGGCAAACTCGCCCAAAATGTACTGCCTCGGCCGAGTTGGCTGTCCACGCCGACTGACCCGCTCTGTAATTCGACCATTTGCTTGACTAAGGCTAGGCCAAGCCCAGTGCCCGAGAACCGCTTGTTCATTAAGCCATCGAGCTGCTGAAATTGGCGGAAGAGCAGCGTTTGTCCTTCGGGTGAAATTCCAGGACCTGTGTCCTGCACGCGAAGGGTAAATGTCTGTTGCGACTGCCGCGCGAGTTGGACCTCGACCTGTCCGTCAAGCGGCGTGAATTTCAAGGCGTTCGAAAGGTAGTTATACACGACCTGCCGAAACATGCGCGCATCAGTGTAGACCACTTTCAATTCGGGATCGCCGATCAGACGGACAGCGATGCGCGACCTCGTGGAAATGGGTCGAAGCGCCTGGGCGACCTCTTCCGCGATTCCTTGCGGCGAGATCCATTCCGGGTAGGCCACCATCTTTCCGGCCTCGATTTTTGCGATGTCAAGAAGGTCATCAATCAGTTGCAAGAGGTGACGCCCGCTGCTGAGAACATCGTCGAGTAGTTCCGTTTGCGTGTTTGTGACAGGCCCGACCACGCCATCGCGGAGCAATTCGGAGAAGCCGAGGATGCCGTTGAGCGGAGTCCGTAGCTCATGGCTCATGTTGGCTACGAAGGAACTCTTCGCGCGGTTAGCCGCCTCGGCACGATCTCTCTCCTGCTCGAGTTCAAAGGTGCGCACGCTTACCAGGGCTTTTAGTTCTTCCTCGGAGCGCGCGAGGACCTGTTGCGCTTGCTTCTGTTCCTCGATATCGGTGCAGGTTCCCAGCCATCTGCGAACGACGCCCTGATCGTCACGCAGCGGGGTTCCGCGGCCGAGATGCCAGCGGTGTCCTCCGTTCGCGTGTAGAAGCCGAAACTCAATCTGGAAGGGCTCTTCCATGGCGATGGCGTGCTTCCAGGCGGCGATGTTTCGTTGGCGATCCTCCGGATGGACGACAGCGGCCCATCCCCAGTCGGTCGCCTCTTGTTCGTTCTGCCCTGTGTAGCGGTACCAGGCCTCATTGAAATAAGCCAAGCTCCCGTTGGAGTCGCTGCTCCAGACAATGTCGGGAATGCATTCGACCAGGGTGCGAAAGCGGAGCTCGCTCTCGCGGAGTGCTCGCTCCGCGTATTTAAGTCCCGTAAGGTCGCGGAGATAGAACGCGAAGCCGCGAACTCCATCGAGAGGAATGGAGTGAGTAACCACCTTTGCTGGAAAGCGGGTTCCATCCGATCGCATGGCCATGAGTTCAAAGCGCTTCCCAAGATGCGCCGCCTCCATGCAGTCCAGGACGGAGCGGAGAGACCCCGGCTCCGCGAACTCCGGAGGTAAGAGGACTTCGGCGAGATGCTTGCCGAGGACCTGGTCGCGCCGGCATTGCAGCGTTCGCTCGGCGGCGGGGTTGAATTCGAGAATGGCGCCGGATTCATTCACGAGAATGATGGCGTCCAAGGCAGTTTCGAAGAGCGCGCTTTTGCGAGCCTCGCTGTTGCAGAGCCGGGATTCAGTGCGGCGCCTTTCCTTAATTTCGTCCTGCAGCGCCGCGTTGATCTTGACGAGATCGGCCGTACGCTCCGCGACCGATCGCTCCAGCGTGTCATGCGATTCGCGGACCTGTTGTTCGAGTAGATAGCGGACGGTGATGTCATCGATCACCCAGATACGACCTTGGGTATTCCCGGCTTTTGTCAGACGGGTGGCGACGCTTAGGACGCGGAACTCCGGAGAGCGCAAAATCCAGAGCCATTGCGAGCTGTTGCCATCGCGATTGGAGATAGGCAGATCGTCGGCGCGGGAACGCAGATCACGCATCGCTCCCGAGATGGCCAGCGGGGCGTTCGCGCCGGCAGGGAGTTGCAACGTCTGGGACGCGGTTGCATTTACCCATCCGAGATCTCCACTATCGTCCACAAACACGATTCCCTGGGGAATAGTCTCGAGAATCGCCCCCAACCGGTGCTGCGCTTTTTCGAAGTTCCCCGCGTGAAGATGAGGCGAAACAATCAATTGCAGACACCCCTGGAGAGCTGAGAGAAACAGGCGCATTCCGGGGGAAAACGTTTGGCGCTCTCGCCAGACAAAAACCGCGCCGCCGTTGAAACCTGGACCCCGAATCGGCAAAACCGCGACGGAGACGCTGCCCCAAGCCAGGAGAAGAGGCTCAGGAGCGGGATCGCTCGCGTAGTCCGGAAGAAAGACACACCGGCGGGTGGTAAGAGCTTTGCGGAGACAGAACGGGGTCGTAATGCTCTCGAGGAGTGGATCTGCCGGCTCGCAGGCAAGAGGAATTGCCGTGTATCTATCGTGCTCACGGAGGACCAACGCGGCGGTTGCCCCGGCAGATTCCCGAAGGAGTTCTATCGCGCGGTGCAGGAAGGCTTCGTCGTTGTTGTATTGGCCGACTTCGGCGAGAAGAAGCTCCAACCTGCGTCCGTAAGAGATGCGGCGGCCCATACGGCTCCTACGATTCGAGGCAATCGGCGATGGCCCGGTTTACCTCGGCGGCGGCGCTGATATGCGGAAGGTGTCCGGAAGCCGTCAGGTTCACAAGGCGGCCACGGGGGAGGCGCGCGGCGAGAAACGCTCCGACTGAACCCGGGACGGCCACATCTTCTGACGATTGCACGACGAACACGGGGGCGCTGACCCTGGCGAGATCGGCGCGGTGGTCGGACTGGAAAATCGTTCTCACGATCGACTGCGCGATGTCCGGACGAATCGAACGGAGAGATCGGGCAAACCCTTCGGCGAACTCGGGGCGATCGGGATTTCCCATGGCCAACGAGGCGAATCCACCGGCCCACGCGTGATAGTTCGTGGACATGGATTCGTAGATCGCGTTCATATCGCGCTGTTCGAACCCACCGTGGTAATCCCCATCGTTCAGGTATCGCGGCGACGCGCCGATCAGAATCAACGAGGAGAAAAGTTCCGGAGCGAGAACCGACGCTAAGATCCCGATCATGCCGCTTACGGAATGACCAATCAGAGTTATCGGGAGAAGCTGAAGGCCGCGAAGGATCTCGATGAAATCCTGGGCATACACGTAGAGATTGCTGTAACGGCGAGCGTTGAACGGGTATTGCTCATTTTCCACGGCACCGGGCAAATTAAAGAGCACGATGCGGTAACGGCCGGAGAAGGCGCGGACCTGCTGGGACCATGCAGTCTGGTCGGTCCCGAACCCGTGGGCGAAGACGAGCGTTCGATCGCCGGAACCGGTGACGGTGACCTGATATTTGGCGATCAGGTCTTTCTGGTGTGCGAATGACGAATCAACGTGAGTCAGCATGGCGACAGATTGCGGGCCGGTTTAACGGAGTGAATTATTGGGCCAGGAAACCATGGAGTTGCTGGGTTACGGTTCGCGTGTTGATCGGTTTGGTGAGATAGCCGTCGCATCCCGCGGCGAGCGCGTCGGCTTCATCCTTCGGCATGGCATAGGCACTGCAGCCCACGATCTTGGTGGATGCGAGGGCCGGGTCGCGCCGGAGCTCCGCGGTTAACGTGAGCCCATCCACTTCCGGCATCTGCATGTCCATCAGGATGAGATCCGGGCGGAATGTCTTCAGGAGCTGTCGCGCCGATCCTGCGCAGTCGGCGGTTTGTACGGCGAAGCCGCTCGAGGCGAGCAACAAGCGCATAAGCTTTACGTTGATGGGACTGTCATCGACGATCAGCACGCTGGGATTCGGCATGTTGGGATCTACCTTGAGGGAACAAGCGAAGGCTCGACACGGCAGGTCAGTCGAAGGTCGACCGGCCGTGCGCTCGCATGTTGCTGAAGGGTTTGGAGCAGGATCACGCGGGTGATGGGTTTCAGCAGATAGTGCGTGCAACCCGCGGCGTAGATGCTCTCGAGGTGTTCGCGCGTGCTGAAGCTAGTGAGAGCTGTGATGGGCAGAGCCGGACGGCCCTCGAAGTGTTCCCAATAGCGGATAGCCCTCGTCGCCGCACATCCGTCCAGCCCTGGCATTTGGATGTCCATGAACACGTAGTCGATATTGCCTTGTTTCACAAGTTCGATGCCCTCGCGTGCGCCGCTCGCGGTAAGCACTTCGATGCGTGCGTCGCGTAAGTGGTGTTGGACAATTGCCCTGCTATTCCGGCAGTCGTCGATGAGTAATACGCGGAAGGTCGGGTACTCGGAGGTCGTGTACATGGCTATTCCCTTGGACATTCGGATCTATACTATGAAAAAAGGTGTAATCCGGGCCGTGAGATATCTGGAAAATTTGGTTCATGACTTATGTGTGGCGATGGAGATACCGCCGGCGAGTTAGCGGCACTAGTATCCGAGTTTCTCTTAAACGTCCTGGAAGATTGCGAAATGCTGGCTCGTTCAGTTGAAAGACGTGAGTACTCGACAGCAGCGGTGATTGGGCATCAATTAAGGGGATGCGGCGCGGCGTTCGGATTTCCCGAGATATCCGCGTGGGGAACGACTATCGAGGTAGCCGCGGAGTTAGGCGACAGGGAGAAGGTGGACATGACCGAAAAGCAGCTGAGGAGCTTTGTGCGGGCGCAGTTATCTGAACAGACGAAGCTTGGTTAACCCGATTCCGCCTCGCGTCGGTGTGGTCCGGTTAAGTTACTGAACGCTGGGTGCAAACAATTCGTGAGCAGCGCTGGTAGCGGCTGGATTCGGCGCCAGGTGTAACGAAAGCGGTCCAATTTCAGCATCGGGTCTCCCGAGCAGAAAACCCTGGGCTTCGTCACAACCGGATCGAATGATCGCCTCATATTGTTCAGCGGTTTCCACGCCCTCGGCGACCACTCGGATCCCGCGATCATGTCCGAGCGCGATCAAACCACGCAATGCCAGTGCTTTGGATGCGGAGTCGGCTAAATCGGCCACCAAGCTCTTATCGATTTTTAGCGCGTTGATGGGAAGATGGTGCAAGTAGTCGAGCGGTGCAGCATTTGTTCCAAAGTCGTCAATAGCGACGGTTACGCCCAGACGCGCCAGTTGCGCAAGGGTTCGCGTCGCGTGTTGTAAGTCTCGGATCAGAAGCGTTTCAGTGACTTCTAACTCGAGAAGCCGCGGCGATAGTCCGGAGTCCTGAAGAGTCTTTTTGACAACTGCGACGAAGTCAGGCAACGCGAACTGGAGAGCCGAGATATTGACGGCCACGCCAACGCCTGCGAGCCTCCCGTTCTGCCACGCGGCCGCTTTCCGGCACGCCTGCTCCAACACCCAATTCCCCACGTGTATGATCATGCCGGTCTCCTCCGCGATGGGGATGAAGGTAGACGGTGGAACCGAGCAATCGAGTGAGGGAAACCAGCGCAGTAAGGCTTCAAAGCGGGTGATTGCCGAGTTCCGCAGATTGACCTCAGGCTGAAAGTACACCTGAAGTTCATCGCGCGCAATCGCGTTGCGGAGACCGGCCTCCAGGCTCTCGCGAAGTTGCGCGGCCTTGCGCAGGCGGGCGGAATAAAACTCAATATGGCCCCTACCCTGCTGCCGAGCTTGCCAAAGGGCGATACCGGCGTTCTGCTGAAGTTCCAGTGAATCCGTGGTTTGGGGGGCGGAGACGCTGACCCCAATGGAGACAGAGATGTGCAATTCGCAATCGGCGATCGCCAAAGGCTCCACAAAGCAGGCGCTGAGCGCGGCGGAAAGAGCACGAACAGTTTTGAGATCCGGGAGGCTCTCGGCAATCATGATGAATTCCGCGCTGCCGGTCCGCAAAAGTGTTTTTTTGCCGCCTTCCTCCGATCCGCAGCTCTTCAGTCGTTGTGAGGCTTCTACCAGGATTTGATCCCCAGCGGCACGTCCCAAATCGACGTTTAGCCGTTTCCAGTCATCCAGCCCGATAGCAATGACGCCGATCAGCGAGGCTGCATCGCTACGGAAAAAGGCCTGTTTCAGCAGCCGATCCAACTGTTTTCCGGTAGGGAGACTGGTTAACGCGTCTTGTTCTTCGCGGTTCGGGTCCGTCGAGTGGTTATCGGGTGGTAGCGTCGAGGCGACAATCTGCTGCAGTTTTGCAACGGCCCTTAAACGATCCTCCTCATTGGTCAGGGAAAGATAGCTTTCGGATGGCAACACTAGGGAATGGCTGCTGCAAATACCCCGGAAATTATCGGTGTGGTTGGCTCCCCGGAACGAGTTGAGGGCATACGCGCACAACAGAGAGAACTTATTGGTTTGGGCAAGATCTTCCCAGAATTGCTCGAGACGCAAGGCCATAGCGGGGTGGCCGCCTTCCCACAAAACAGCAACCATTTCGCCGAAGGCTCTGATCCCGGACCATTGGGCTGCCGACAGGCGCGCGATCAAGCCACCTATGACGTGGTTGAAGACGGCCTGATCCGGCCATCCCGCCACGACGAAATGGGCTAATGTCTGTTCGGCGCTAAGAAAAGTAAGCTGACCACTGGATTGTAAGGCGGACACATCCGCGCCCAATCGAGCGAGGCCCGATTCGAAGAGCGCGCGATGATCGTCTTTCGCGACGATCACCACGGCTTCGTTCATGGCGAAACCCTGGGCCGCATACTTAGCCACCGTGTCGGCGAGGAAAGTAGGATGCTCGTATAACTGAACGCAATGCCAGAAGTGGTCACCCGTCGGTTCCAAATCAGGCCGCGAACACGGTTCATGAGAACGCGTGGGGGGATTGGCTCGAAACCGGCCAAGCACCGAGACAGCCCTTTCGATTACTTGACTGAGCACTCGACTCTTATCGGCCGTCCGAGGCAAATGCTCTAGCAAACATCGCGTTGCCCGGGGAAAAGGTAAGGAGCGGACCAGCGGCTACCGTTTACGCGCCGCGGGCATGCGCCGGATCTTGCTTTCGGTGACAGGTTGCTCAACTCGGGGCGCTGTTTCCGGGACCACGGAGAGTTGCTGGATCCATGTCTGTTCCCGGCCCGGGCGATCGAACTCTTCACGCCAAACCCGGTTGAACTCGCGCGCCTTCTTCTTACCGCGCTTGAACAGGTACTTCTTGAACTTTTTCCCTACGTCGAACGCTTCGGCCGTGGCGACGCAATCGTTCACATTTCCTAACGCATCCTGGACAGGTTTCAGTTGTTCCAGCAGCGTCTCGAGCGAGTGCTCGTAGATTCCCCGGAAGATCTCAAGCGTATAGCGGATGCGCTTGGTGGCGAGCCGGAAGGGATGGAGATCGGCCGGGTCCGGCTGCTTGGATACGATCTTCCGGCCAGCGGCAAAATACTCCTTCGCCATAGCGGGCAGCACCAGCCGTGCATTCGCTCCGACGGTCTCTTCCGGCAACCAGATATGAGACGAGGTGAGGCGTTTAGCCATGAAGTTGCTCCTTCCAGGCACGGAACGCGCCGCCGGAGTTCCAGTTGTTCAGAACTTGCGAGAGTGTACCGCCGGCATGCTCGCGGCCTTTCGCGAAATCCGCTGGTACGGACACGCGCGCTTTGTCCATCAGCTTGCGGGCAATATCGTGATTCCGTGCCTCGCCGGCCATATGCATCGCGACCCGCAGGTTTTTGCGGACGGTTTTGGCCGCTCCACGGGGGAATAGATCTTCGAAGACGCGCAGGTTTTCGGAGAGCCTGCGGATAGAAACCCGCAGATCGTGGACGCCGTGTTCCGAAGAATCGGTTGCGGCGAGGCGCGATTGTTGTTCCACCGCTTCAATCAAATCGGTGACGTGTTGACGCACATACTCAGAGAGATTCATAGGGCAAGGCTTCGAACCGTTAAGGGCCGGCCATAGGCAGCCCGAAAGAAATCGCTGGTGCGCTCGATGGCCCAGATTTCAAGGTCGATATCGCGGGTGGAGCGGAGTTCGATCAGCACGTCAGTCTCACGCACGGCGCAGGTAAGCTGCTCGACGCGTTGATCGCGGTTCCGGTCCAGGGAGTCGGCAATGCGCAGGATTGGTGTTAGGAGCGTCACAGCACGCCGTCCTTCCGAGTCTAACGCCTGCCAGTTCGCGTGCTCCGGCATAGGCGCGGCCTTGCGGTGGTAGCGGCAGAGGTTCGCCACAATGTCGCGTTCTTTTTCCTCAAAGCCGGGCAGATCGGAGTTCTTCACCAGGTAGAAGGAGTGTTTGTGATGACGCGTGTCGCTGACATAATGCCCGATGTCATGGAGGTACCCGGCTGCTTCGACTAGCCCGGCGAAAGGCGGCGGAAGCCTGTGGAGAGGCGCCAGAGAGCGAAACAAATCAACCGCGGTTTGGGCGGTTTTCCGGGCGTGCACCAGGGGCACCGCATAGCGGTGCGTTAACTCCTCGACGGAGGCCCGGCGGTCGGCGGAAAGGCCGAGCGAGTCGGCCTGAATCACACGCTCCCTGAGATCGGCGACGATGCCATCGCGCACGCCGGCGCCTGAGTAATAAAGCGCAGGGAGTTCCAGTTCCTCCAGGGTGTGCAACAGCACGGCGCAACCCGCGATGATGATCTCTGCGCGGCGTGGCCCGATCCCTATAATCTTCTGTCTCTCGGCGAGAGAACTGCGGACCAGTTCATTAAAAAGCCTCCGGATCTGATGCGTTTCGGCGCGTACGCGGTCCGCTTCCTCGCGGCGCGGGCGCGGGATCTTATTCACTGCGCAGACTACGGCGGATGCGGTCGCCGAGGTGCCGATCGCGCGGTCGATCGACTGATCTCCGAGGCTCCGATTAATTCTCCGGATGGCCGATCCAATGCGCTGCTGAATGTACTCCACCATGCGATGGACGTCGCGTTCGCGCGGAGGATCGTACTTGAGAAAAACCTCGTTGAGCCGCAAAGCACCCAGTTGCTTGGAAACGGCGAACTCAATCTTCTGATCGTGGCTCAGGATCATCTCCGCACTGCCTCCGCCGATGTCGATCATGAAGACCCGCTTCCGTGGATGAGGCCATCGCATCTGGACGCCAAGGTGGATCAAGCGGGCCTCTTCCTGACCGGAGATAACCTCAACGTCCACTCCAAGGGCTGCTGAAGTCCGGCCCAGGAATTCATGCTGATTGCTTGCGTCGCGTACGGCGCTGGTAGCTACGGCCCGCACTCCGTCGACGTTCAGGCGACGGTATTGGACCGCGAAGCCGCTTAAAACTTCGCACAGGAAATCGATCGCCTCCGGGCTGATACGGCCGCCGCGAAAGACGCTAGCGCCAAGCCGAGTGACCTGCCGCTCCGACACGAGAATCCGCGGCTGCTCACCGGCCGATGTCTCGGCCACTTCCATGCGAACCGAGTTGCTACCGATGTCGATAGCCGCGAAGCGAGGCATATCCGTTTATCATAAAGAGCGTCGACCAAAGCATGATCGTGTATTTGCTCCGTCATGGGATTGCAGAGAACAGTTCACCCACCGGCCGCGATGCGGATCGGGAGCTGACGCATGAGGGGCATGAGCGGCTTTCCGAAGTCTTAACGCAGGCGCATAAGAGCGGCGTGAAGCCGCACGTAATCCTGACCAGCCCTTATAAACGAGCGTTACAGACGGCCAGGCTAGCCTCGAAAATTTTTTGCGGGCCTGCCCCGGAAATTCGGGAGGCGCTCGTGCCACATGGAAACCCGCGCGAGATCTGGCAGGAGATTCGGGCCCAAGAGGACGTGGACGAGTTGCTTTTGGCCGGTCATGAACCTCTGCTCAGCCAAGCCGCAAGCTATTTGCTGAACTCCCCGTCCCTCTGCGTAGACATGAAGAAAGCGGCTCTACTGGCCATTGAATTCGGGAGTTTGCGCGGGGAGCCTCGCGGAATCCTGCGCTGGATGCTGACACCCAAAGTCAGCGCATAAATAGCGATCTCGCCGGATAGTTCCAAAGGCTTATGTACGGCGAAGTCCCGGGTTTTATACTGGAGGTTATCCCATGCACCAGAACTTTACCGAGCGCACGGTGGACCTCGACCCACTCGAAACCGAGGAGTGGCTAGAAGCTTTCGATCAGATTGTCGATCAGGTCGGGCCCTGACCGCGCCGCTGTTCCTGATGGAAAGACTGGGGGAGCGGGCACGGCAGAACGGCGTTGAAATCCCGGTCCAGTTCAATACGCCGTACGTGAACACGATTCCGGTGGAGGCCGAACTTCCCTACCCCGGCGACCGTGCAGCTGGAGCGCCGCATCAAGAGCCTGACGCGCTGGAACGCGATGGCGATGGTGTCGCACCAGAACAAGTACGACGAAGGCATCGGCGGCCATATTTCGACGTATGCGTCGCTGGCGGCGCTGCTCGAAGTGGGATTCAATCATTTCTTTCACGCCAGCTATGGCGACCAGCCGGGCGATTTCGTCTACTTCCAGGGCCATGCTTCGCCCGGGCGTTTACGCGCGCGCGTTTCTGGAAGGGCGTTTGAGCCCGCAGCATCTGGAGAATTTCCGGCATGAACTGCGCGATACACCGGGCCTTGTCGTCCTATCCGCACCCGTGGCTGATGCCGGATTTCTGGAATTTCCCGACGGTGTCGATGGGGCTGGCGCCGATCAATTCGATTTATCAGGCGCGCTTCATGCGGTACATGGAAAATCGCGGGCTGATCCCCGCAACGCCGCGCAAAGTCTGGGCGTTTCTGGGCGATGGCGAAACCGACGAACCGGAATCGCTCGGCTCCATCACGCTGGGTTCGCGCGAGAAGTCTGGACAACTTGATCTTCGTCGTGAACTGCAATCTGCAGCGGCTCGACGGCCCGGTGCGCGGCAACGGCAAGATCGTGCAGGAGCTGGAAGCGGCGTTCCGCGGCGCGGGCTGGAACGTGATCAAGTGCCTGTGGAGCGAGGATTGGGATCCGCTTCTGGCGAATGACGAGTCCGGCCTGCTCAGTGAAGCGGATGAACGAGGCCGTGGACGGCGAATATCAGGCGTTCAAGGCTAAGGGCGGCGCGTATGTGCGCGAGCACTTCTTCGGCAAATATCCGGAGTTGCTGAAGCTGGTCGAGCACATGAGCGACGAGGAGATCGGGCGGCTGCGGCGCGGCGGTCACGATCCGAAGAAGATCTACAACGCGTTCAAGGCGGCTACGGATTTCAAGGGCGGCCCGAGCGTGGTGCTGGCCAAGACCGTCAAAGGCTACGGCATTGCGGACTTTCGAAGGCCGCAACGCGACGCACCAGCAGAAGAAGCTGGACGAGAAGAAGATGGAGTACTTCCGCGCGCGCTTCGAGATTCCGATTCCGGATGAAGCGGCGCGCGACGGCGCGTTCTACCGGCCGGACCGGACTCCAGCTCCCGAAATGGCGTACATGCATGAGCGCCGCAAGCATGCTGGGCGGATACATGCCGGCGCGTAAGTTCGGGCCGTCGCAATTCGAGGCGCCGACGCTGGAGTTCCTGGGCGAGATGCTGGAAGGCTCCAAGGGACCGGATCCTTCGACCACCATGGCGTTCGTCAAGCTGCTGACGCGCCTGATGAAGCACGAACAGCTCGGGAAGCGCATCGTGCCGATCATTCCGGACGAAGCACGGACTTTCGGCATGGAGGCGATGTTCCGGCAGTTCGGAATCTATGCCAGCGGCGGCCAGCTCTATAAGCCGCATGATTCCGACATCATGCTGTATTACAAGGAATCGAAGGAAGGCCAGATTCTGGAAGAAGGCATTACGGAAGCCGGCTCCATGGCTTCGTTTACGGCGGCGGGCACCGCGTACTCCACTTACGGCGTGGAGATGATTCCGTTCTTCATCTATTACTCGATGTTCGGATTCCAGCGCGTAGGCGATCTGATCTGGGCTTTTGCGGATTCCCGCGGCAAGGGTTTCCTTATGGGCGGCACGGCCGGTCGCACGACTTTATCGGGCGAGGGACTTGCAGCATCAGGATGGGCACAGCCCGCTGCTGGCGAGCACGGTTCCTACGCTGGCCACTACGACCCGGCGTACGCGTATGAGATCGCGGTGATCGTGCAGGACGGCATCCGGCGCATGTATCAGGAACAGGAAGATCTGTTCTACTACCTGACGCTCTATAACGAGAACTATGCCGCAGCCCGGCATGCCGGAAGGCTCGTCAGCGAAGGAATTCTTCGCGGCATTTATAAGTTCAAGAGCGGCCGAGGATGAAAAAGCCAAGATTCGCGTGCAGCTGTTCGGGAGCGGCCCGATCCTGAACGAAGCTCTGAAGGCGCAGGCCATTCTGAGCGAGAAGTACGGCGTTGCGGCGGACGTTTGGAGCGTCACCAGCTACAACGAACTGCGGCGGGACGCTTTGCGCACCGATCGTTGGAACCGCCTGCATCCAGCGGAAACGGCGAAGAGTACCCTACATTCTGGGTCGGCGCATCGAGGGCGTCGGAAGGGCCCATCGTCGCGGCGTCGGATTACATGAAGATGGTTCCCGATCAACTGGCGCCGTGGCTGGCCGGACGAATGGTCTCGCTCGGTACGGACGGGTTCGGACGCAGCGACAACCGCAAGCACCTGCGCGAGCACTTCGAAATCAATGCGGCGTCGATCGCATCAGCGGCGCTCTCGAAGCTGGCGCAAGAGGGCAAGTTCGATGCGAAGAAAGCCACCAAGGCAATCGCGGATTTAGGAATCAATCCCGAGAAGATCGACCCCGCGACGGCGTAGTGAAAATAGCCAGTTGGAACGTCAATTCCATCAAGGCACGGCTCGAACATGTCATCGCCTGGCTCAATGAGAAGAAGCCCGATGTGCTTCTTCTCCAAGAACTAAAGGGGACGGAGTTTCCAGGCGGCCTATTCCGGGACTTAGGCTACGAGTCCGCGGCGGTGACGCAGAAAGCGTATAACGGTGTTGCCATTCTCTCGCGCCATCCAATCGAAACGGTAACAACAACGCTTGCCGGTGACGAGGCGGATAGCCACGCCCGCTACCTCGAGACCGTGATCCGGGATATCCGGATCGTGAACATCTATCTTCCGAACGGCAATCCGACCGGAAGCGATAACTTCGCCTACAAATTAGCTTGGATGGATCGCTTGTTGCTTCAAATGCGAGCGTGGATTGACAACGGCGCGCCCGTGCTCATTGGTGGAGATTTCAACGTTATCCCCGAGGACATCGATTGCCACAAGCCTTCGTCCTGGATGCGCGATGCCCTGTTTCAGCCCGAGCCAAGAGCGCGCTACCGGGCGATGCTCGAGCTCGGTTATACCGATGCGTTCCGTTCCCTTCATCCGGGAGAAGGCGGCCTTTTTACTTTCTGGGACTACTTCCGCCAAGCCTTCGAACACAACCGCGGCATCCGCATCGATCACTTCCTTCTATCGCCACAACTCGCCCAACACCTCGTATCATGCCGCATCGATACCGAACCGAGAAGACTGGCAAAGCCCTCCGATCACACTCCGATTATCGTGGAACTGAACGGTTAGCGGTTACCGGCCAATTTCAACCGGAAGATAGAAGTATCTTGCGCGCCCCATCGATACTTGTAGCCGTCTCCGTCGCGTAAGAAATCGAAGACCTGAACACCTTCTTGAATGGCGTCCTGAACTACATGCGCAAGGAGCGACGTACCCGGGCTGAGCTTCGCGTGAGCAGGGTCGAATCCGCTGAGATAGGCGTAGGTCCGCGCCCGGTGGGTAAAGGCGTAAATGGCTCCGATAGCGTTTCCGTCCAGGCGCATGAGATACAGACGAAGGATTCCGAGTTTCTCAAACCCCGCGGCAACGTCGCGGTGAAACTTTTGTGTCGCATCGGCCGCAAACATTCCCTCTTTCTGTCTCTCCCGCCAGCGTGATTGGTGCAGAGAGAACAACTCTTGCGGATCGGATGTGCGCTCGACAGTTAGGTTGCCCGCGCGCGTCAGCCGGTTGGAAGAGCGGCGGATGTCTACAGCCAGTTTCGGCTCAATACGGCCGAGTAGTTCGTCCATGTTCGCCGGCAATTCCACACAAGGGCATACGCCACATATTTCCGGGGTTCCCAGATGTAATAAGGTCGACATGGAGCGGATTCCGTCAAGATCCGCAGTCTCCCAATCACCCGGTATCGAGTCGACCGGCTCACCGATTATGTCCAGATAGTCGGTGATTCCGGTTCCCATGAAAGACAGGTTCTGATTGCGATCGCCCCAGCGAAACAGAGGCAGCAGCGACACGAGTTGGCCTTCCCTACGCCGGATCACCGTCCACAGTTGACCACCCCCGAAAAGGTGTCGCCACCAGGGAAGCAGCCACTCGGGCGATTGGAACGGCGTGGCGCTGGGATCATTGCGCCAGAGTTCCGACCATTCCGCTCGAATCTCCTCCAGATCCGAGATGTCCGTGATTACCGAAAGCATTGGTAAAAGTATCGGCCGACTGCGGCATCTCCCCACATGCCTAACTCACGAATGGCGTCGTAGCATTTGACTTCTCGAAAGCCCGCGGCGTAGAGCAACGTCTCTACATGTGGCGCGTCGTAGTAACGCTCGCGTATCTCCGTAGTTTGTCCCCCGACCTCCGTCCGGCAGATTGCCATGCGCGAAACCGGATCGTAAGTCGAGGTGAACCTGCAGCTAAGCCCGTCATGCTCGACGGTGTTCTCGCCCACCCAGAAAACCTCATAAGCCAATTCCCGAAGCATGTCGAAGACGAAGACGCGGTCGGTGTGTTCGGCAATATGGCGAAAGCTGGCGGCCAACTCGTCCTCTTCCAGCAGGTGGTTCATGGCCTCAAACGTCGCGATAGAAGCTTTACACCGTACCGGTAATTGGAAAGACGCGGCGTCCGCTTGAAAGAACTTTGCGCCGGGGGCATTGCGACGCGCGAACTCCAGCATCGCGTTCGATTGATCGATCCCTGTTACGGAGAAGCCTCGTTCCATTAACTGTGCCGCGACCGCGCCCGTTCCGCACCCGACATCGAGTATCTCGTCTCCGGGAGCAAGCTTCTTGAGCAGAAGCTTCTCTAGGACACTCATCAACTGAAGGTGATAGTCCTTGCCCCAATCGCGATTATAGAAGTCCGCGAAAGCGTCGTATTGAGCCATATGTTCGACTTACTCGGGGAGCGCAAACGTGATCAGGGCTGCACCCGAAGGGATAGTCACGTATTGACGCCGGCCGATCATGTAAGTAATGGGTGAACTAACGATCCGGGACCCGGTGTTCATCTTCCATAGGTTGCGGCCGGTCGCTGCGTCGAAGGCCATTAGGTAGCCATCCTCGTCCGCCGAAAAGATTAAGCCACCTGCCGTCGAGAGCACTCCCGCCATGGGCGGCTGGTGATAGCGAAAGCTCCACTTTACGTCTCCGGTAAACGGGTCAAAGGCCTTGAGCACCCCGTAGCCTTTATCATCCGTATCCGAACGGGACGCGGTTCCCCAGTAAGATTGCCCTTTCTTATACGCGGGAGGCGAGCTGTAGTAAACATCGCACTGCTCCCGGAATGCGACATAAAAGAGCTTCGTATCCGGGTTATAAGCCGGGGCCATGAAGTTCGCGCCCCCGGCAAGTCCGGGGCACAGACGCGTTCCTTCCGCTGTCGGCTCGGTATGAGGAAGAGTTATGGGACGGCCTTTACTATCCAGACCCTTCGCCCAAGTCTGACGAGCAAACGGATAACCTTTCAGGAACTCGCCCGTTTGCCGGTCGAGAACATAGAAGAACGCGTTACGGTTCGCCTGCAGGACTACCTTTCGAAGCTTGCCGTCCCAAGGGAGATCGAGCAGCATCGGTGTCTCCGCCGCATCCCAATCGTGCGTATCGTGCGGAGTGAACTGGAAATGCCACTTGAGTGTACCGGTGTCGGGGTCAAGGGCCACCAGCGAACAGGAGTACAGGTTATCGCCTTGGCGAACGTCCCCGTATAAGTCTGGTCCCGGATTTCCTACACCCCAATACACCGTATTGAGATCAGGATCATAAGTGCCCGTCATCCAAGCTGGGCCGCCGCCGCGCTCCGCCGAATTGCCGAGCCAGGTATCGCCGCCCGGTTCGCCTTTGAGCGGTATCGTGTAAAACCGCCAAGCCCGTTTGCCCGTTGCGGCATCGTACGCGTCAATGAAACCCCGGACGCCTTGCTCTCCCCCCGAGATTCCAACGATCACCTTATCTTTGACCACGAGAGGCGCCAAAGTCGCATAGTGATCGGCCGCCGGAGGCGCCATTTCAGCCTGCCACAGTAATTTGCCCGTGCGGGTTTCGAGCGCCACCACGTTCGCATCCGGAGTCACCATGAAGAGGCGGTCGCCTAGAATACCGAAGCCACGATTCACGCCGCCTGAGTTGTGCCCAGCCGGGAAAGTGTGCGCGTAGCGCCACAACTGACGCCCACTGCGCGCATCGATAGCCATGGCCACACCGTTACCCGCGGTGATGTACATGATGCCGTCGACCACGAGAGGAATCGTCTCGAATGCACCGCCGTTCCCGATCTGGTACATCCAGTCGACGCGTAGATCTTTCACGTTGCGGGTATCGATTTGCTTCAGATCGCGATGCCGAATCGCCGAGTAATCACCCCAATAGGTAAGCCAATTCTGCTGCTCACCGCGCGCGTGAATAAGACGCTCCGAAGTAACTTGCGCAGAGGTCACTTGCGCAGAGGTCACTTGCGCAGACGCGGTGTTGACCAGAATCAGCAGGGCGACGCTAATTCGCCCCCAGGCAAGCAATCGCAACTTAGTGAACCCCGGCCGCTTTCGTGATGTCCGACCCCGCGGCATCGCTCGTCAACGTTTGCAGGTACGCAACAAGATCGTTTAAGTCTTTTTCGGAGACTTGGCGGAACGCCGGCATCAGCGAAACGGTAAGTGCCTCGGTTGACCGGAGTTCCGCTTTGTCGAACATCGCGAACTGTTGATCGGGCAGGCGAAGCTGAACCGTGAACGTATCTTCATTGATTCGAATTCCCTCAAGGCGCTTCCCTTCCGGCGTGATCACCGCCACGCCCTCATAGTCGGGCGAAATATCGGCTGAGGGGTTCAAGATGGATTCGCGCAGGTATTCGGGCGATCGCGCCGCGCCGATTCGCGTCAGTTCCGGACCGAAGATGCTCCCTACGTTTCCAATCCGATGGCAACCGGCGCACCCGCGTGCCGCATAAAGATCGCGGCCACGTGCTGAGTCGCCGATCGGCGCGCCCGGCGGCCCAGCAACTCCGCCCAAGTTTCGGATGTAAGCAACTAAAAAATTTAGATCGTCTGGTTCCAGATCAAACCCCGGCATCCCGGTTCCGGGAATGCCGGCCTTAATGATGTTCTTAATGGCGTCGTCGGTGGTGTTCTGCGTCACCCTGACGGACACCAAGCTCGGGCCGCGCCCGCCGTGCCCGTTCACCGCATGGCAAAACGCGCAGTTGCTCAGGAACAACGATTCGCCCGGGGGCGGTGCAGCGCAGACAATCCAACAATTAACCAGGAAACAGACGACAATGCGCCGGAGCACCTGAACTACTCTATCCGATCAACTACTCTACGCGGTAATTCGGCGCTTCTTTAGTGATGATGACGTCGTGGACATGCCCTTCGCGCAGACCGGCCGGGGACACGCGCTGGAAGCGCGCTTCGCGTTGCAGCGTCGGAATGTCGGCGCAGCCGGTATATCCCATTCCGGCTTTCAGTCCTCCCACTAGCTGGTACACGAAATCCGAGCACGGCCCTTTAGAAGCCACACGTCCTTCAATCCCTTCAGGCACGAGCTTCTTGTTCGGATCCTGTTCGTACCGGTTGGCATGGCCCGCTGACATCGCTCCTAGCGAACCCATGCCGCGATAGGTTTTGAACGTTCTCCCCTGGTAGAGGATCGTCTCCCCGGGGCTTTCATCTGTCCCGGCCAGCAAGCTGCCAATCATCACCGTATCGGCTCCCGCGGCCAGCGCCTTTGTGATGTCGCCCGAATATTTGATTCCGCCATCGCCAATCAACGGCACTCCTGCTTCACGCGTGGCGCGGCTGCACTCGGCAATGGCGGTGATTTGCGGAACTCCTGCACCCGACACAACCCGCGTAGTGCAGATGGAACCCGGTCCGATCCCGGCCTTCACCCCATCGGCTCCCAGCGAGATGAGCGCACGCGCGCCTTCATAGGTGCCCACATTACCAACCACCAGTTCTACATCCGGCATGCGCCGCTTCAGTTCGCGAACCGCGTCGAGTACACGAACGCTGTGCCCGTGCGCCGTATCCACCGCGAGAACGTCCACTTTGCGGTTCACCAGTTCTTGCGCGCGCTCAAGGAAGTCACCGGTCGCGCCAATCGCGGCGCCCACGCGAAGGCGGCCCTGCTCATCTTTCGCGGCAATCGGATATTTCAGCTTCTTCTGGATATCTTTGACGGTGATGAGACCCTTCAGCACGTACTGGTCGTCCACCACCAGCAACTTCTCCACCCGATGACGATGGAGAATCGCTTCGGCTTCTTCAAGCGTGGTGCCCACCGGCACGGTGATGAGATTTTCTTTCGTCATCACCTCTTCCACCGGAAGATCGTACCGGGCTTCAAACCGCAAGTCGCGATTCGTCAGGATGCCTACCAGCTTCCCGTGCTTCGTCACGGGCACGCCGGAGATGCGGTAGCGCTCCATCACGACGAGCGCGTCGGAAATCTTCTGATCCGGCTCGATTGTGACCGGATCGACGATCATGCCGCTCTCACTTCGCTTGACTCGATCTACCTCTTCAGCCTGACGGTCGATCTGCATGTTGCGATGTATAAATCCCATTCCGCCCTGCTGCGCAATTGCAATCGCGAGATGCGATTCCGTCACCGTGTCCATCGCCGCGCTCACGATCGGAATGTTCAAGGTAATCTTGCGGGTCAGTTTCGTGCGGGTGTCGGCCTCCGCAGGAAGAACGTCGCTTCGAGCAGGGATGAGGAGGACGTCGTCGAAGGTCAGACCTTCGGGAATGCCGTTCTCAATCATGGTGGTGTATTTAATAGTCTATCGTGAGCGCCCGCCCGAGAGGCCGCTTTGCGCCGCCACCTACCGGACCCTTGCATATCGGCTCGCTAGTGACCGCCGTCGGAAGTTATCTCTCCGCGCGGTCGCGAGGCGGCGAATGGCTCGTCCGCATCGAAGACGTCGACACAGCCCGCACCGCCCCCGGAGCCGCGGATGCCATCCTCCGCACGCTTGGCGCCTATGGATTCCAGTGGGATAGCGACGCGGTTTACCAAAGTCGCCGCACACATCTGTATTGCCGCACGTTCGATCGGTTGAACGATCGGGGCTGCGTTTTTCTCTGTTGCTGCACTCGCCGGGAGATCGGAGATGGAGCCACGGGACGCTCATCCGGCGAGCTTCGCATCCGGGGACATGCCGCGAGGGCATGGCCCGCCCCGAACGCCGTCCGGCATGGCGCCTGCGGGTGAATGATACCCGCGTCTGCTTCACTGATCGCTTTCTCGGCGCGCACGAAGAACGGGTCGAGTCCGCAATCGGCGACTTTGTACTCAGCGAGCGGACAACGTGTACACGTATCAACTAGCGGTGGTTGTAGACGATGCTGATCAGGGGGTTACAGAAGTAGTACGGGGCGCCGACCTGCTTGGTTCAACGGCTCGTCGACTGGTGCTCCAGGACGCATTAGCTCTGCCACGATTACAATGCGCCCGTCTGCCCGTGGTCGTAGATGCCCGCGGACTCAAGCTGAGCAAGCAGACTTCAGCCGAGCCAATCCAGGATTCCCAGCCTCTACCCGCTCTTCTAATCGAGCTCCGGATGCTAGGGCAGCCGAAGCCATCAGCAACGAACCTGCATGACCTCTGGAGCGCGGCAATGGCCAACTGGAACGAAGCTGCTATTCCGCGCAGTCCAGTTACCTGGTAGCGTGTGCCTGACGGCCGCCACTCCCGGCCTCTCCAGTGCGCGGATCCGCCACCTCCAGATTGTTAGGATCATTGCCCACCCCCGCTTCGCGTCCAACGTTCGGATTTTTAGACGCGTGCGGATCGGGAACTTTAATCTCCGCCGCAGCTTTCCTCTTGCTGTCATCGCCCTTCTTTGCACTGGATGACGTATTAGAGCTTTGGCTGGAACTGCAGGCGCACGAAACACACAAAAGCAACGGAACGAGCCATTTCATGTTGCCCTTGAACCAGCACGATCTCTGCCGTACGCCCTCGCTCAATACGGCGATCGGGATGGACCTCACGTTGCTTCACTCCGAGCCGTGCAAATTACCAGGAAGCGCCGAACGCCTTCAGTCGAAAAGGTGGCGCGGGAAAAATTCGACTTCGAAACTTTAAGGGTGGGTCAAAAAGAAGCGATCGAATCGGTTGTCCAAGGCCGGGACACACTGGTCGTTATGCCTACCGGTGCGGGTAAATCAGCCGTATACCAGATTGCGGCGCAAATGCTCTCCGGACCCGCGGTCATCATCTCGCCCCTTATCGCACTCCAGAAAGATCAGGTCGAGAGTCTGGAAGAGCAGAATGTCGGCGGAGCGGCCGTGATTAACTCCTCCGTGAGCGCTGGGAAACAGGAAGAGCTGCTGGAAGAACTCGAAGAGGGGGAACTCGAATACATGTTCCTCACTCCGGAGCAGTTAAGCCGCCCGGAGATCCGGGAGCGCGTGCGCGAGGCCAAGCCCTCGTTGTTCGTCGTCGACGAAGCGCACTGCATCAGCGAGTGGGGTCACGATTTCCGCCCGGATTACCTGAATCTGGGCCGTGTCATCAACGAATTGGGTCACCCTGTGGTCCTGGCGCTCACGGCTACAGCCGCGGCGGACGTACGTGACGAGATCGTGAAGCGGCTGGGCATGCGTGATGCCGCCGTGTTTGTGAACGGATTTGATCGGCCCAACATTTGGCTCGGGATGAACACCGCTCCCAATGAGGCGGCCAAGCGAGAACTTCTGATTGCGCGCGTGGAAGACGCGGCGAAGCCGGGCATCGTCTACGTATCGAGCCGCAAACATGCGGAAGACATTGCCGCCGCTCTCGTCGAACGCGGCGTGAATGCGCAGGCTTATCACGGTGGCATGGCGCCCCGCGCTCGGTCTCCGATTCAAGACGACTTCATGGAAGACCGGATCGATGTCATCGTCGCGACCTCCGCTTTCGGCATGGGAGTGGACAAACCCAACGTTCGCTTCGTCTTCCACTACGAAGCGCCGCATTCCATTGACTCTTACTACCAGGAGATCGGGCGCGCCGGACGCGATGGCGAACCCGCCCGCGCATTACTCTTCTACCGGCCAGAAGATCTCGGCATCCACAAGTTCTTCGCAGGGAGCGCCAAGTCGGGTTCGGAACGGCTGGAGAAAGTGGCTACAGCGGTACTCGAAGAAGACAACCCCGTGCCGATCGAGGAGCTGCAGGAGAACGACGGAGATGTCCCGCGGCCGGCTCACCCAAACTTTGAACCGACTGCAAGAAGCCGGCGCTGTCGAGGTTCTTCCCTCAGGTGAGGTACGACCGTCCGCTGATCCCGAAGACCTCGAGCGCATCACGGAAGAGGCTGCCGCGGCCATCACGGAGCGCCACGGCGCAGAACTCGACCGCATCGAAAAAATGCGGGCCTATGCCGAACTGAGTTCCTGCCGCAGGGAGTATCTGCTGAGTTACTTCGGTGAGGAAAGTCCAGCGCACTGCGAAAACTGCGATAACTGTCTCCGTCCGGAAGCCGCCCGGCCAGCCCCTGAAAAGGCCACTGCGCCTCCGCCGGATCCGGTGAAGATGCGCCGTCCCGAACCAAAACCCCATGAAAGCCTTCCCTTCCCGCTGCGCAGTCGTGTAGAGCACACCCAGTTGGGGAAGGGCGTCGTCAAGAAGTATGAGGGCGACAAAATCGTGGTTCTTTTCGACGATGCGGGCACGAAGACATTGGCCCTGGAGGCAGTGCTGTCGAACGCCATGCTGCAGCCCGTCGGAGAGTGATGGCGGAAACCAATGGGTGTCGAACCCATCAGTGACGCTTAGCGCCACTCACCGGGTTTGAAGCCCGGGCCAAGCACCGGCTCAGTTTGGTTTCCATCGCGATTGTAACAGCGGGGCAAAACCCCGCCCTTTGACTTCTTAGCCCTCGCTCTGGTATAAACACTGGCTTCATGCAGCATCGCTATGGCAACCAGGAAAAGACCGGAAGCTAATCCGGCCGGGCTGCATACATCGAGTCCGGACGGAGTGCCAAAGGTTGTGGGCCGAAGCGCCGAAAGCAGCGCGCAACTCGAGTCTTTGGAGCAAGGCATTCGACTGTTCCGTGAACAACGATTCAGCGAAGCCCGCGACTTCTTCGAACGGTCCACGCGAGGGCCGCAGCTGGACGTGGCGCGCACCGCAAAAAACCACATTACCGTCTGCGACAGGCGTATCCAGAAACCGGCCCTTGACCTGAAAACGGGGGACGATCACTACAACTACGCCGTTGAACGTCTCAACGCCCGAGATCTGGAAAACGCGCGCAAGCACTTTGAAGTGGCGCTCGCACTGAGCCCGGAAGTCGACTACATACTTTACGGCTTTGCAGCTACGCTTGCCCTGAGCGGGGATACGGCGGCGGCATATGAGAACCTTAGACGTGCCATCGAAATCGATCCGCGCAACCGCAACACAGCGCGGCAGGATCCTGACTTCGCCACCGTCTCGCACCATCCGTTATTTGTGCAGCTGTGGCATCCCGAGAAGATGCACTAGCTCCCGACGGCCGCGCTGCCGGCACATGCCTTTCACAGAATGAACCCGCCTCTTCGCATTGTGGCGATTGGCGGTGGTACGGGGCTCTCCGCACTGCTGCACGGGCTGAAGCAAATCAGCACTCCACTCGATATCACAGCAGTTGTGACCGTGACCGACGACGGCGGCAGTTCCGGTCGCCTGCGTCGCGATTTCGCCGTTCTGCCTCCAGGCGACATTCGCAATTGCATGGTGGCTTTGTCGGAAGATGAGGCCTTGCTTTCAAAACTGTTCCAATATCGTTTCGAAAGCGGCATGGGGCTGAAAGGTCACAGCTTCGGCAACCTGTTTCTAACCGCGCTGGCTCACATTAGCGGCGATTTTGCACTTGCCGTGAAACAATCCGCGGAGGTATTGAAAATTCGCGGGCATATCTTCCCCAGCACGTCCGAGAACGTCGAACTGGAAGCGGTTCTCGAAGACGGATCGCTCGTCACCGGCGAAACCAAAATCAGCCAGAGCCGCCGTCACATCTCCACCATCCGTCTCCGTCCGCGCCGCTGCAAGCCCCTGCCTGAAACCTTGGAGGCGATCTCCCAGGCGGATCTGATTACGCTCGGGCCCGGATCCCTCTTCACCAGCGTCATCCCGAATATGCTCGTCGCCGGCATCCCCGAAGCCATCCGCAACTCCACCGCCACCAAAGCGTATTTCGTTAACCTCATGTGGCAGCCCGGCGAGACAATTCGCTTTCGCGCCTCCGATCACATTCGGGCCATTCATCAACACGCCGGAGGAAAGCTGATCGATACGGCAGTCGTTAACTGCAGCCCCATACGCCCCAAAATGCGGCGTCGCTACGCACGCCAAAAAATCCAGCCCGTCGAAAACGATGTCGAGACCATTCGCGCCATGGGAATTCGCGTGGTTTCGGCCGACCTGCTGCAACACTCGGAAATCGTGCGGCACGATCCGCGCCCTGCCGCTGAAATTGCTCTTAGACTTGCGCGGGCAAACCGGCGAAGGAAAATAAAAGAAGCGCATGAAAACTGACGTAACGGTGGTCATCATGGCAGCGGGTCTCGGCACCCGCATGCGGTCGAAACAGGCGAAAGTGTTGCATAAAGCGGGAGGGCAGACTCTGGTCGAACATGTTCTGGATGCGGCCGCCGCCATCGCGCCGCCGGAACGCACTTTCGTCGTCATCGGTCACCAGGCCGATCGGGTGCGGTCGCTTCTCACGCCCCGCGGCATAGGGTTCATCCACCAGGAGGAACAACTCGGCACCGGACATGCCGTGCTCTGCGGTCGCGAGCAGCTCGCCAAGCTCGGCGGCCACTTGGTCGTGCTGAACGGTGATGGTCCCCTGCTGCGTTCCACGACGCTCCTCGATCTTGTCGCTCATGCACAGACAAGCAACGCGGGCGCCGTGATGATTACCGCCGAGCTCGCCGACCCCACCGGGTACGGCCGTATCGTGCGCAATCCGGACGGCAGCGTCAAAGCCATCGTGGAACAGAAAGCCGCTACGCCGGAGCAGCTCCTGATTCGCGACGCCAACACGGGACAGTACTGCTTTGACGCCCCACTTTTCTGGAAGTTCATTGACGAACTCCGCCCCGACAATCCCGCGCACGAATACTACCTGACCGACATGATTGAGATTCTGATACGGGGAGGCCATCGCGTCGAGCCCCACCGAGTCGCTGACCCGTCCGAACTGATGGGGATCAATAACCGCGTCGAGCTAGCCGCCGTGGATACCCTCTTCCGCACCCGAAAGGTGAACGAGTTAATGCTGGAGGGAACCACCGTCGAGCGTCCCGAGACAGTCACGGTCGATCCGAAAGTAACGGTAGGGATGGATACCGTGATCGAGCCGTTTGTGCGCCTGCTCGGCAACACGCACATCGGTGCAAACTGTCGCATCGGCGCTTGTTCCATCATCCTGAACGGACACGTTGCCGATCACGTCGAGATCCAGCCCTTTACCAGCGTCGAAGATGCGAAGATCTCCGAGCAAGCGCGCGTTGGACCCTACTCGCGCATCCGTCCGGATAGCGAAGTTGGCCCCGGAGCGCACATCGGCAATTTCGTCGAGCTGAAGAAGGCGAAAATCGGCGCGGGCGCGAAAGCCATGCATCTCTCCTACCTCGGCGATTGTTCCGTCGGCGAGCGGACCAACATCGGGGCCGGCACGATCACCTGCAACTATGACGGGGTTCATAAACACCACACCGGGATTGGCCAAGACGCGTTCGTCGGCAGCAACTCCACACTGGTTGCCCCGGTGGACGTCGGGGACGGGTCTTACATCGCCGCTGGAAGCGTAATCACGGAGAAGGTTCCTTCAGGAGCTTTAGCGCTGGGAAGAAGTCGACAGGTGGTGAAAGAAGGCTGGGTCGAGAAGAGAAAGCAATCCTTCGAGAATCGCTAGGCGATCCACTTCGGCAGATAAATTTTGAAGGGGAAGAGTCGCCTGCTTAGGCCATGGCAGGCATGGCTTTCCGGTTTTGAAAACATTCGCGGCAGAACACAGGCCGTCCCTGCGTCGGACGGAAGGGAACCGTTGTTTCGCGGCCACATTGGGAACAGTTGGCATGAGTTTCAACCCTGCCTCCGTGGTTGCCTGTTGACGCCGAACCTTGCCGTTTCTGCTTGCAGTTGCGGCAGCGCTTTGGCTCGTTCTTGAAGTTCTTCTCGTGAAAAAAGGATTGTTCGCCTGCGGTGAAGATGAAATCGCTACCGCAATCGATACAGATGAGGGTTCGATCCTGAAATTCTGGCATCGGCTTGCTCCTGCCGGTCCCTTTCCGGGCTTTAGCGCCCTTGCTGGGTTGCGGGGCCGGCGGTTAACCGGCCCTGTGCTTCTTCGGAGGTTGGTACGGACTACTCAGGTTCGCGGCGGCTCTTCTTACGATTGCGCTTGCGTGCCAAAGCCTGCTTGACCCGCTTCTTCTCACCCGGTTTCAGGTAGAAGGAGTGACGCTTCACCTCTTTGATGATGTCCTCCTGCTGTACCTTTCGCTTGAACCGGCGAAGAGCATTTTCGATGGTCTCGCCATCTTGTAACTTAACTTCTGCCAAACTGGAACCACACCTCCAACCCACCGCTGAATTACCACACGCGAAGAATGATCCGCGTAAGGTACTGCCATCATATGGACTTGTGCGGAAAAGTCAAGTCCATCCACCACAAACTTTCAGGATTTCCGCTGGATCAGCTCACCAAGCGTCCCGGAACCGGTTTGCGGTTCGTAAACCGGGGAGCAATGAGGACGCAGCGAGCCAGCGACCAATCCTCCCAGCGTACCATGCATACGCGGCGCTACCGGTCCGACCGAAGTTTCGTGCGTGATACCGCTACGCCTTAGAAGATCCGCTCCTGCTTGCGCATGTTGCCGAACGACCCCACGTTTGCGATGGTGAAAGCTACCCGGTATTGGGTATCGTCACGGGTTCCGAAGTTCAGCCGCCGCAGTTGCACGCTAATCCCGCAACAATCGGTGTTGTATGTAACCTGCGCGACCGCATATTGCAGCGTGGAAGCTCGGTAATCGTACACGGCCGAGACGGCCCCGTTCCACCCGCGCCGGTTGGTGTCGCCGAATCCCACCAGTCCGCGAAACTGATTCGCCGGAGGCGAAAGGTAGTTCTGATTCAGCGTCTGCGTTAGCCCCGTCGGCGTGAACAGATTCACCCCGCGAACGTCATTGTTCCCGGCCGAGAAGAAGTAATGCTTGTAATGGAAATCGGCGGTGAGTCCGCTATCGATCACGCCGCCCCGAAGAGGATCGAAATCGGCCTGCCACGTAACAGCCACGCCCGGGATGGGGCTGAACCGCAGATTAGAAGAGATCGGTGAGTAGTTCCGTGGCTGATCGAGGAACGCGTACGCGGTCAGGTCAAGCGACTCGAGCGTAACGTTCCGCTGTCCCGCGATCAGCGCCCCGCCAAACGTCGGATCGAAATACCGCTGCTGCGAAACCTGCCAGGTCAGCACCTCGTTCACCGCATCTCCACGCTTGGCGTACAAGCGATTTATGACCGAGAACTCAACCTGATTCGTATCCGTCAATAGTTCCGTTTGGTCAAACCGGATCAGCCGGTTGAAGTCGTTCACCCCGGTGACGTATTTGTAGCTCGCCCGCGATTCAACCACGTGCTTCAGTTTGTCACCCAGAAACGTCTTCTTGTTGTAGATGCGCTCGAAGGAAGGCAAAATCAGATCGAACCCAAACTCGCCGGCCAATCGGTTCACTCCCTCATTGGTCACGGCGTCAGGCGCAAGCGTCGGGCCTACCAGCGCATCGTTCACGAAACTCTGGCCAAAATAGGCTTCGTGAAGCGTGAAGCTGGGCGCCACGGTCATGCCAGCTACATGAAACTCCGTCATGACACTTGGGTCGATGCTCAAGCGCGGCATGAATCCACTGGTCGTAAACGGATTCTCCTGAATCTCTCCGCTCGGTGCGAACTCTGTCGGCTCCGTTCGATGGACCAACCCGGCCAGCGCGTTGAACGAAAACCATAGCGGAACCGGACCCTCCAAGATTTGTTGGTCGCGACTATCGAAATCCGCTTCCGGGAGCTTCCGCAGAATCACGTAGTTCCCTTGATCGGTGTTCTGGAATAGCTGCACGCGCTGCGCAACGGTCGCAAAATCATACGCTCCGAAATGTTTGGCGATCCATCCCGTCGAAGTGGACGACGAGAAAATCGCCTCGTTGAACGACTCCGTAAACTGCTCGCGGAAAGCCAGTGAACTCAGATAGTCGATGTTCCCGCGCGCGACCCAACCGTTGCCCAATTCGGATTTGAACGTCGCCGTCACGTCGGCCCCGGGAGTATTTCGGAACGTCCCGTTCCGTTCGATCCCCCGATCCTGCACGCCGTACGCGATCACGTTGAAGTCCGTCCCGTCGTTCGGCTTGCCCCGAAAATCGAGTGGTGCGCATACCCGCGCGCGTCCAATCCTGAAACAGGTACGTCAGCGTCGTAGCTCCGATTGATCGCCCAGTAATACCCCACGCCCGAGATGTAACCGCGCAAGGAGCTGTGACCGATGTTTGGCGTCAGGAAACCGCTCTTCCGCGGCTCCTTCTCGAGCGACTTGTAAAAAAATGGCGTGTAGAACAACGGGAAGTTCCTGACATGGAACCAGGAGTTATAAGCCAGCGCTCGCTGCTCCGGGATAATGTCGAACTTCGGACCGCGCAAAGTCCACCACGGATGCGGCAGGCGGCAGCCCGTGATCATTCCGTCATGCAGAATGTATCGTCTTCCACCCGCTCCGCCCATTTCGATTCGAAGTAAAACGGATTGTCGGAGGTCAGCAGCCCGGGCTTCGCATCCACCCTCGTCTTGACGTACCCACGCACGTTGTAGAATTTCCCGCGCTCTGTGTCGAGGTTGTACTCCACGCGGTCGCAGGTGATCTTCTCGTTGTGCGCGAAGTTTTCGTAGAAAACGTGGCCCCGCGCTTCCGCCTCGCCGGTCTCCTCGTTGTAGTCGATCTCGTCCGCTTTGAGGATCGCGTCGTTCTGCTCAATCACCGCATGCCCGCGCAAGTGGTAGACGCCGCCCTCCGACTCTTGCCGCTCCTCCGCGTTGATATAAGTCTGCTCAAGCGATGGCGCGTTCGGCCGTTTCACGTGGTCCGGACGGTCGGGGGTAAGCTCGGTCGGAGGCGCAGGCTCGGGATCTTTAGGAAGACCCGGCAATCTGCCAAATTGCGGTAACAGAATTTTAGGGGATAGAGCTGCAAAGGCCACTAAAACCAGTATTTTCCGTGAGAATCTCCAGCTATTGTGGTACTTAGTTGTGTTACTCAACCAATTAGAATTCTTGCTGAAAATCGCCTCACGGGGAAACCGAAGCACGCAGAGTTCAGAGTAGCAGAGAAATCAGCCATGACTTGCGGGTACTGCCAGTTCGCGAATACCGAAGAAGAACACCGCTGCCGGCGTTGTGGCCGGCGCTTAACCGGGTCGGCCGTAGCCGCTCCTCAACATCTTGCACGTGAACATGTCCGGATTGCCGTTCAAGCCTTGGGCGCGAACGCGCTTGCCGCCCAAATAGTCGAACCGGAATTGAAAGCTGTTACGCGTTCCACCCAGGGTGAAAGACGGCGTCCAGCGACGCGCGCGCCCGAGGTTTCGATTGACACCGGCGCAACGCTCGACGCGTTGCCGCGCGCCCGGGTGCTCCCTTCTTCGCAGCCCACCCTTTTCGGAGCTGAGTTTCAACCGAAAATCATCCCGTTTGATACCCTGTCCCGCGGCGCGGCCGCTCCCGCGATGGCCCGGGAAGCTACAGCTTTAGCGCCAGAAGTAGCAGTTCCGCTCACATCCCCTGCGCCGGTTCGAACTCCACGCGCCCCGCGGCGTCAGTCGCTCTCTCACGATCGGGCCGACGATCCGCAATCCACCCTCGACTTCCTGCCCCCTCAGAGAAACGTCCCGCGCACTCTCAAGACCAACGCGGAAGGCGTCATCGGCTGCGATGCCAAACCCGCGGCGCCCATGCATCGTGCTACTGCGGCGGCTCTCGACGTCTCGGTGATTCTTGCTCGCGTTCGGCGTGGTTGTGATCATGTTCGAGGCAGTTGCCAAACCGCCGCACCTCGATAAGTTGTCACTGGCTCTGCTTGGCGGAATGCTTTTTATCACGGCAGCGTTCTATGGCGCGCTTTTCGTGATCGCCGGTTGCGTGACACCCGGCATGCGATGGACGCACCTTCGCCTCATCAACTTCGATGGCTTTGCACCTGAACCCCGCAACCGCTACTTAAGGTTCCTGGGATGTTGGATCAGCGTGCTCTCGGGCGGAATCGGTCTTCTCTGGGCCATGCTCGATGAGGAGAAACTCACTTGGCACGATCACATGTCCAACACGTTTCCCGCCCTGGAAGAATCCAGTTGCAACGTCGTGCGCCAGCGGCCGAGATAGTCCCCCGGCCGCCGCGCTTCCAGCTACAACTATCTCGTCGGTCCCGGGGTTGCGCCGGCGGCCTTGAAGAACGTCTCGTCGATCGTTACTCCGCCCCTAGTCTTCAGATCGTCCAGTTCCTTGCGCGCCATCTCCGGTTTGAGCTTCTGCTCGATTGATGCCCGCACGTCGGCCAATGGCTTTGTTTCGCGCGAATCTACCCGAATAATGTGATATCCAAACGTGGTCTTCACCGGATCGCTCACTTTTCCAACCGGAAGCGAGAACACCGCTTGATCGAACGGACCCACCATCTGACCCTTGGTGAATGACCCCAGATCGCCACCGTTCGGAGTGCCCGTGTCATCCGACATCTCCTTTGCGACCTTCTCAAAATCCTCACCTGCCGCCAATCGCTTTTGCGCTTCCTTGGCTTTTGCCAACGCTTCCTCGTCCGTCAGCTCTTTCTTATCCTTCCCAAGCGGCACCGGAGAACCCTTGAAGCGAATCAGAATGTGGTGCGCTTTGGCTGTTTCAAACTCGCTCTTGTGCTCGTCGTAGTACTTCTGAACATCCGCATCAGTCACTTTCGCGTTGTCCATAAAATCCTTGTAGAGCGCTCCCGCGAGCACCTGGTCGCGCTGAATCAAAATTTGTTGCTTGACGTCCGGCCGGTCTCCCAATTTCCGTCGCTCGGCTTCCTTAGCGGCGATCTTGATCTGCACATACTGGTCGATAAACTGACGACGTTGAGGTCCCCGTACCGCCTGTTGAACCTGCGGCGGAAAAGCCTTCAACATCTCGTCAAATTGGGCGGCGGTCATTTTTTCGCCGTCCATTTCCAAAACGACTTTGTTCGGGTCGGTGGGGGCAGTAATGCCTGAGCTTGCCGCGGCGCTCGGCTGCCCGCTTGTCGCAGGAGATCCAGCAGGCGCGGCAGGCTTCGAGGTCTGCGCGGAAACTAGCCCGGACAAGGCTAGAATCCCTCCCCATGTAAATGTCTGAAAGGTGATTCTGTTCACCTTACCAGTTTATCGTGCGTCTGGTTTGGCGTTGTCGCCGCCGCATGAACGTTCCTTCATTTGACAGAAATGACATTTTCCATTCACAGTGAAGATTCCAAACGTACAGTGCTCGCGCAAGAAAAATAGATCGGAGTCCATGCTGGACCAATACCGCGGTACCGAAACAATCCTCCTCGTCGACGATGAACCGGTTGTACTGAAACTGGCGCGATCAATTCTAAGTCGTTGCGGCTATGTAGTTTATGATTTTGAAGATCCCCGTCGCGCCCTCGACGAAACACGCGGGACGCAATTCGATCTGGTGCTCACCGATGTCGTCATGCCGGAGATTAACGGACCGGATCTGGTGAAGCGCATCAAAGCCGAAAAACCGGAAATTGCCTGTATTTTCATGTCTGGATACGACTTGAACCAGATGGCAAGCGGGGGCGTCGACGCGCCTTGTAATTACCTGAGAAAGCCTTTTACACCCGAAGGTTTGGTCAAGCGTGTACGCGCGACCTTGCAGGAAAAGTCGCCACCGGCGGCCTAGCTCTCGCAACCCGCTGGCTCGACCACGGCGGACATTGAACCTTTACTGCGCTCCAAGCGCCAGTCCGGCCCGTAACTCTGCACCTGATCGCGAGCAAACTCCGCTTCCCCCAGCTCACAGGTGATCAGAACCGTTCTCCCACGCGTGTCTACCTCAACGGCGTGCTGGTACGCCTCCTGCACCGTAAACACGAAAATCTTCTGCAGCATCTCGATCACGTAATCGTAGGTGTGATCGTCGTCGTCGAGCAGCACCACGCGGTAAAGCGGCGTGAGATCGCGTTCTTCTTCGACTTCCTGCTCGCGGATTGTGGTGGTCTCTACCATGCTTCGCAGTCCGGAGTCCGTCCCTCGTATCTTACCGGAATCCGCACCCGCGGCCCGATTACCGAATCGACGAAAAACTCGTCGGCGACAAAATCGCGTTGCTGATATTCGACACAATCTCCGCATCCGAATAGCCCGGCTTCGATCGCAATTTCGTGAACTCCGCGTCCGCTATAAACGCCTTCCAGACCCGCTCTCGCGCGGCCAAATTTTCATAAGAAAGCATGTACGTCAAATGCGGCAAATCGCGTCCAAACACCGCTTCCCCGAAAAACACCGGCATCATTCCTAGCCGCTGAAAGATCCCGATCTCGCCGCCATTGAACATGTCGAGCTTGGTTCGTAAGCTCAGCATCGAGTTCGATTGGTAAGTGCGCAATTCGAAAATCCGCGCGCCGCCACCCTTAGCCGGTGGTGGCGGCTGCATGGTTGGCATCCCCGAAAACGCGCGCAGCAGCGTCGCTTCCATGCGCTCAAAGGCCGGCTCCGGAGAATGCGCCTTCGCGTAGGCGGAAGCGAATTCGGAATCCCCCATCATCCGGTCGAAAGACCCGGCCGCTTCATCCGCGCTGCTAAACGCGGACAGCATCAGAATCGACGGCGACAGGTCCCCAATCGAAGCTTGAAAAAATCCCCTCGCCTGCACGCCGGTTCGCTGCGCAGCCGGAGCCCACTGATGCTGCAGCAGATCCATCATGCGCGGAGCATGGCTTCCATTGCGCAAATAGAACCAGCGCAGCTCATAATACTGCCGCTCGGGCGGTGCGGAGGACGCCGTCTGCCCAAAAAGCGGCGCGGCAAGAGTCGAAAGGAGCATCTGTCGGCGTTCCATGTTCACGGAAGAGTGTACCGAGGATTGTACCGAGTTCGATCCCGCGATTTGCATCGCGCTGTCCAAGAGGGAAGCCGAATCGATCTCATGCCGTGCGGCATCATTACTGTTTTGAATTACAGAAACCTATTCGCGACGCCGGAGAAGTGTATCCGGCTACGAGGAGCGATCCATGCCGGACGAGGTCCACGATTGTCGTCAGAACGCCTGTCGCTAGAATGCCTGTCGCTAGAACGCCTGTCGTCAGAACGATTGCCGCTAGGAAAAGCCGTCGCTGCCTTGATGATCATCGGCCAAGCTGCCTTCTTCACCAGTTGCCAGAAGCCTGCCGCTCCACCCCCGCGCCCGATTCCGGACGTGCTGGTAAGCTCCGTCGTGCAGACCGACCTACCCGTCTCGAGCGAATGGGTCGCCACCCTCGATGGGTATGTGAACGCGCAAATTCAGCCTCAGGTCTCCGGATATCTCATTAAGCAGAATTACCGGGAGGGGTCCGCCGTGCACAAAGGCGACGTCCTCTTTGAGATCGATCCTCGCCCTTTCCAAGCGGCACTTGACCAAGCCAAAGGGCAGCTCGCGCAAGCCCGCGGCCAACTCGCGCAAACCAACGCTCAACTCGGTCTAGCTGACATCAATTTGAAACGTGACACTCCGCTCGCGGAAGCCCGGGCCATCGCGCAGAGTCAACTCGACAACGACACTCAAGCCAAAAAAACCGCGGAAGCCACCGTGCAGACCAGCCATGCGGGAATCCAAGCCGCTGAAGCTGCGGTTGCCACGGCCGAGCTAAATCTCGGTTTCACCAAAGTCCGCTCACTACTCGATGGGGTTGCCGGCATCGCCACCGTTCAGATCGGTAACCTGGTCAGTCAAACCACGGTGCTCACCACCATCTCCCAGGTCAATCCCATCAAAGCGTACTTCCCGATCAGCGAACAGGAGTACATGCAGGTCGCCGGCGGGTCCACGAAAGACTGGCTGAAGAAAGCCTCGGCGGTGGCTCTTACCTTGACCTTGGCCGACGGCGCCACCTACGCCCACAAAGGCCGTATCGATTTCACCGACCGTCAGGTCAACGCCCAGACCGGAACCATTCGCGTCGTGGGCGTCTTCCCTAACCCCGGCAACATTCTGCGCCCCGGTCAATTCGGCCGCGTCGGAGCAGTGACCGGAGTTCTCCGTCAAGCTCTGCTAGTCCCCCAGCGCGCCGTCTCGGAGTTGCAAGGCCGCTACCAGGTCGCGATCGTCAACGCGGAAAACAAGGTCGAGATCCGCAATGTGGACGTCGGCATGCGCGTCCGCGAGCTCTGGGTTGTTCGTAGCGGTCTGCAGCCGGGAGAACGCGTAGTCTCCGAAGGCACCCAAAAGGTGGGTCCCGGCGCGACCGTTCACCCCTTAGCGGATAAGTCGGCGGTCTAAAGAAAACCATGGCCAAGTTCTTTATCAATCGTCCGATTGTGGCGATGGTGATCGCCATCCTTATGGTCATCGTAGGTACGGTCTCGATGCTGAGTCTGCCTACCGCGCAGTTCCCCAACATCGTTCCTCCCGAGATTCGCGTGCAATCCACGTTTCCAGGGGCGGATGCGCAAACTCTCGAACAGTCCGTCGCCACCCCGCTCGAAAGCACCATCAGCGGCGTGGACAACATGACGTACATGTACTCCATCAACGCCAATAACGGACAGTCCGTGATCACGGTGGATTTCGATGTCAAAACCGATCCGGATATCGATCAGGTGCTGACGCAGCTTCGCGTTTCACAGGCACAGTCGCAGCTTCCCGCTCAGGTCAACACCGCCGGCGTCGTTGTCCAAAAGTCTCTGTCCGCGCCGCTGATGATCATCTCGCTCTACTCGCCTAAGGGAAGCTACGACAGCATCTTCCTGGCAAACTACGCCTACATCAATCTAGTCGATGAGCTGACCCGCGTCCCCGGCATCTCGCGCGTCCAGATCTTCGGCGCCGGCCAGTATTCGATGCGTATCTGGGTCAAGCCCGACCAGCTCGCCAAGCTCAGCATCACCGTTCCCCAGATCGTGCAGGCGATTCAAACCCAAAATACCGTGAACCCCGCCGGACAGATTGGCGGCGAGCCCGTCCCCAACGGTCAGGAATTCACCTACACGGTTCGCGCCCAGGGACGTCTCACTTCGCCTGAAGAGTTCGGCAACATCATCCTGCGCGCCAATCCAGACGGCTCCAACCTGCGGCTGAAAGATGTGGCCCGCATCGAACTCGGCGCGCAAACCTATAACCTTACCGGCCGTTTCAAAGGCAAGCCGGCCGCGATCATGGCGGTCTACCAGCTTCCGGGCTCGAACGCCGTTGCCGCCGCCAAGCCGTTCGCCAGCGCATCGCCGCAACTCCAGACGCGCTTCCCGCATGACCTCGAATACGCCGTTCCGCTCGACACCACCAAAGCAGTGACCGCGGGCATGCGCGAGATTGCCTACACGCTCCTGGAGGCGCTCGCGCTCGTCGTCGTCGTTGTCTATCTCTTCCTGCAAGGGTGGCGGGCTACGTTGATTCCGCTGCTCGCCGTCCCCGTTTCGCTGATTGGTACGTTCGCCGTCTTCCCGCTGCTCGGCTTTTCCATCAACACGCTTTCGCTCTTCGGACTGGTGCTAGCGATCGGATTAGTTGTCGACGACGCCATCGTTGTGGTCGAGGCCGTCGAGCATCACATCGAGCAGGGCATGTCACCCCGAGATGCGGCCCTGCAGCGCCATGGAACAAGTCTCGAGCCCGGTCATCGCGATCGCGCTGATTCTTGCCGCCGTCTTTATTCCCACGGCCTTCATCCCGGGTATCACCGGCCGGCTTTATCAGCAATTCGCCGTCACCATCGCGATCTCCGTCATCTTCTCCGCGTTCAACGCGCTTACCCTCAGCCCCGCTCTGGCGGCCCTGCTCCTGCGTCCCAAGAAAGAATCGCGTGGCCCGCTAGCCCGCTTCTTCGGCTGGTTCAATCGCATGTTCGGCCGCGCCACCGACGGCTACGTCGGCTTCAGTGCGGTGCTGATCCGGAAATCCGGCTTCGCCCTGGTGTTTCTATTGATTGTGGCCGTGGCCGCCGGGTTATTAGGCATGCGGTTACCGTCGTCGTTCCTGCCGGAAGAAGATCAGGGCTACCTGTTTGTAGCCATGCAGCTTCCCAACGCCGCATCGCTACAGCGCACCAGTGACGCCGCCAAAAAGGTCGAACAGAAGCTCCTGAACACTCCCGGCGTAGACAACGTCGTCTCCGTAATCGGTTTCAGTCTCCTCAGCCAGGTGCAGAACACCTACAGCGCCTTCTTCTTCGTCCCGTTGAAGCCGTGGGAAGAACGCACGGGGGCCTGATGTGCAATACGCGGCCATCCAGCGACATGTCGCGGGCGCTCTCAGCAGCATCCCCGACGGCATTGCCTTCTCCTTCTCGCCGCCATCCATTCCCGGAGTCGGCACATCGGGAGGCGTAACTTTCGTTCTCGAAGACCGCTCCGGCGCGGATCCCTCCTTCCTCACCGCCAATGTGAATAAGTTCATCGCCGCAGCCGGCAAGCGCCCGGAGATTGCCGGCATCAACACCACCTACCTGCCCAGCGTCCCGCAGATCTACGCCGACGTCGATCGCATCAAGGTCGCGCGCCAAGGCGTCAATATCGGCGACGTCTACACCACCATGCAAACGTTCATGGGCGGCTACCTGGTCAACTACTTCAACCAGTTCGGCCGCCAATGGCAGGTCTATGTCGAAGCCGAAGGCGATTACCGAACCCGCGCCGAAAATGTCGGCCAGTTCTACGTCACCAGCAACACACGGCGGCATGGTTCCTTTGAGCGCCGTCACCAACGTCCGCACCATCGACGGACCCGAGTTCACCATGCGCTACAACGAATACGGCGCTGCTCAGATCAACGCCGCCGCCGCGCCCGGCTACAGTTCGGGACAGGCCACCAAGGCGCTCGAAGAGGTCTTCGCTCAAACTATGCCGCGCGAGATGGGCTTCGACTACATGGGCATGTCCTTTCAGGAGCAGCAAGCATCCAAAGGCGTTCCCGCGTCTGCCATCTTCGGCCTTTCGCTCCTGTTCGTGTTCCTCATTCTGGCCGCGCAGTATGAAAGCTGGTCCCTGCCGTTCAGCGTTCTGCTCGGCACTCCCATCGCCGTCTTCGGCGCCTATCTGACGCTGTGGCTGCGCAACTACGAGAACGATGTCTACGCCCAGATCGGGCTGGTCATGCTCATCGGCCTCTCCGCCAAAAACGCCATCCTGATCGTCGAGTTCGCCAAATCCGAATACGAGGCGGGCAAGAGCATTGCGGACGCCGCTTTAGCGGGCGCTCGTCTCCGCCTTCGTCCCATCCTGATGACTGCCTTCGCGTTCATCCTGGGCTGCGTTCCGCTCTGGATGGCCACTGGATCGGGCGCTGTTTCGCGCCGTGTCCTCGGGACCGTCGTCATCGGCGGCATGCTGGCGGCATCGCTCATCGCCATCTTCCTGATTCCGGTCACCTTCGATGTGGTCGAGAGACTGACCGCGCGCACCCGCCGGAAGAAACCCGACACCGCGGTCCCGCCGTCGGATGTCGAAGGGGAGCCCGCTTGACCACGCGCTTTCCTCGAACTGCCTTTCTCCTCGCTGGAATCGCGTTCCTCACCGGCTGCACCGTCGGACCGAACTATCAGCGCCCTAAGATCGACACACCGCCCGCGTATCGTGGCCCGGACAACGCCGCCATATCGACCACAGAGTCGTTGGGCGATGAAAAGTGGTGGACCCTGTTTCGGGATCGCCAGCTACAATCCCTCGTCCGCACCGCTCTGCAACAGAATTACGATCTGCGCATCGCAGCCGCCCGCATCGTTCAAGCCCAAGGACAACTTCGTGTAACGCGGGCCGATCAGTTCCCCACGGTGAACATCGCCCCCGAAGACACCGGGCAGCGGAATCCACCTCTCGGTGGTTTCATCCCCGCCTACACCTACAACGCGCTTGTGGTCGGTCTCACGTCCACTTGGAATATCGATTTCTGGGGACGTTATCGCCGCGCCACCGAAAGCGCTCGCGCCACCCTGCTCGCCAACCAATGGGCTCAGAAGCTGGTGGTCAGTAACCTCGTCGCCGGCGTGGCCAGCGCTTACTTCCAACTCCGCGCCTTGGACCTTCAACTCGAGATCTCACAGCGCACGCTCGCCTCGCGCCAGAACTCTCTCAAGCTCACCCAGACTCTCGAATCCGGCGGAGCCGTTCCGATGACCGACGTCCTCCAGGCCCAGCAGTTGGTCGAAACGGCTGCCGCTAACATCCCCGCGCTCGAACGTCAGATCCAGCAACAGGAGAACGCCATCCGGATCTTCCTCGGCGAAAACCCCGGCCCCATCACCCGCGGACAGGCGCTCGGCGATCAACCGCTTCCCGTCAACGTTCCTCCCGGTATCCCCTCGGCGCTGCTCGAACGACGCCCCGATATCCTGCAGGCGGAACAGAACCTGGTCGCCGCCAACGCCCAGATCGGCGTGGCCCGTGCCCAATACTTTCCCAACGTCTCGCTCACCGGGCTGTTCGGCTTCGAGAGCACTTCTCTGCTCAGCCTCTTCAACGGCAATCAGCGCGCCTGGAACTACACTGCATCCGCTACGCAGCCGGTCTTCCAAGCCGGACGACTAAGGGGCAACCTCCAGATCGCACAGGCGCAGCAGCAGGAAGCCGCTTTAAGTTACCAGCAAACCATTCAGGGCGCATTCCGGGATGTTTCGAATGCGCTGATTGCCATTCGCAAAGATCGCGAATTCCGCGAGCACCAGGAAGCGCTTGCCAATGCCGCACGCAGCGCATCCGACCTCTCGCAGCTTCGCTACAAGGGCGGAGTGACTAGCTATCTCGAAGTGTTGACGAACGAAACAAACTACTTCTCCGCCGAGCTGAACCTCGCTCTCGCGCGGCTCGACGAGAGACTCTCCCTCGTTCAGCTTTACAACGCGCTTGGCGGAGGCTGGCAGCAGTAAAACGAACTAAGCAGCGCGAGTCTGATCCTTACCGGTTTCGTAGCTCTCGATGATCTTCATCACGCACACCTCTTCGGGATGAAGCTTGGTGTCCGTAGGAATGAAATCCTCTTCCGGCGCCTTCACGATACTGCAGCAGCGTGCCATCCGTATAGGCCTCCAAGACCGTCGGATGAATGTAGTATTTGCGGCACGTCGCTGGCTTATTGCCGAGCCGCTCCGCCGTGTACTTCACAGCGGAGATGATATTGCGCTTGCACTCCGAGTCGGATTCGTAAGGTCCAATCTGAGCCAAAGCCAGAGCCGATTGCACAGTTCCTGCCCACGTCCGAAAATCCTTGGCCGTGAACTCCGAGCCGGTAATCTCCTGAAGGTATGCGTTGACGTCGCACGAATCGATCGAGTGTCGTTGCCCCGTTTCGTCTACATACTGGAACAACTCATACCCCGGCAGTTCCTGGCACTGCCTGCACAATGCGGGCGATCCTTTTGTCCTGCAATTCGATTTCGTGGTCTTGTTTGCTCTTCCCTCGGAAATGGAATTTGACCGTCGAGCCATCCAACTGAACATGCCGGTTCCGCAACGTCGTCAATCCGAACGACTCGTTCTCGCGCGCATATTCCACGTTCCCAATTCGGATAAAAGTCGTCTCCAGTAACCGAACGACTGTAGCCAGCACCTTCTCCCGTACCAGCCCGGTCAAAGAAAGATCATGGTTCACCCGTTTCCGCACTAGCGGAAGCGCGCGGGAAAACTCCTGCATCTTCTTGAACTTGGTCTCGTTCCGGACTTCCCGATACCGCGGGTGATATCGATATTGCTTCCGCCCACGTGCATCGACTCCCGTCGCCTGCAAATGCCCTAGCGGCGACGGGCAGATCCAAACGTTCTCCCAAGCTGGGGGCAGCACCAGGCTCCGAATCCGCTGCAGATGGACCTCATCCTTCAAGGGCTTCCCGTCCACGCCGACGTATCGAAACCCATCTCCCGCCCGAACCCGCGTAATGCCCGGCCCGCCGTTGGTCACATACCGCAGTCCCGCCTGAGCAGCTGATTCTCGGGGATCCACGTGCGGGGTACAGGCGGAGCGTTTTCGTGACGGCACGCACTCCCCCGCGCAATTTTGAGGCCAACTATCACGCACAATGAAGGTTCATGCCAGCCAACCGCCTCGTTCACGAGAAGAGCCCATACCTCCAGCAACACGCCCACAATCCAGTCGATTGGTACCCTTGGGGCCCCGAAGCGCTCGAACGAGCGCGCCGCGAATACGAAACCCATCTTTCTCTCCGTCGGATATTCCACCTGCCACTGGTGCCACGTCATGGAGCACGAGTCCTTCGAAAACGAGGAAATCGCCGCCCTCCTGAACCGCCACTTTGTCCCTGTCAAAGTCGACCGCGAAGAGCGGCCCGACATTGATCGCATCTACATGTCTTACGTGCAGGCGGCTACGGGCGCGGGCGGCTGGCCGATGTCCGTCTGGCTAACCCCGGAAGGCGCTCCCTTTGTCGGCGGCACATATTTCCCACCGGTAGATCGCTATGGACGCCCGGGATTTGCCGACCGTGCTCGCCCGCATCGCCGCCGCCTGGTCGAACGAACACGAACGCATCATCGCATCCAGCGCCGACGTACTCGCGGCAGCTCGAGAGGCAGTCGTCCTTCAGGCAGCCGCACGCGAGCCCGGGCCCGCGACCCTCGACCGCGCCTTTTCCGTCTGGCAGCGCACTTCGATCCCCGCTACGGCGGCTTCGGCCAGGCGCCCAAGTTCCCGCGCCCCGCCGTTCTCGACTTCCTTCTTCGCTACTGGTCACGCACCCGCAACGAGGAAGCACTCGAAATGGTAAAAACCACTCTGGTTGCCATGTCCCGCGGTGGCATGAATGATCAGCTCGGCGGCGGCTTCCATCGCTACTCCGTCGACGAGTACTGGTTCGTCCCGCATTTCGAAAAGATGCTCTACGATCAGGCGCAACTCGTGTCTTCCCTGATCGAAACTTTCCAGATCACCGACGATCCCCTCTTCTCCTCCGAAGCCCGCCGCGTGCTCGACTACGTCCTTCGTGACATGACCAGCCCGGAAGGCGCTTTCTTCTCCGCCGAAGACGCCGATAGCGCGCTCGACGCCGCCGATCCCCGGAAGAAAAGCGAAGGCGCGTTTTACATCTGGACCGCTGCGGAGATCCTCGATCTCCTTGGCCCGCAAGCCGGACGCGTATTCCTCTATCGCTTCGGCGCGGAACAGGAGGGCAATGTCCAGAACGATCCCCACGGTGAATTCGAGGGCCGCAACATCCTCTTCGAGGCCTTCACCGTCGAAGAAACCGCGCACCATTTCGACCTCGCCGAAGCCGAGGTCGCTGGCATGCTCAGCGATGCCTCCGCTCGGCTGATGGCCGCGCGTTCGCATCGCATCCGGCCTCATCTCGATGACAAAGTTCTCACTGCCTGGAATGGCCTCATGATCTCCGCCTTCGCCAAGGCTGGCGCCGTTCTCGACGAGCCCCGTTATAGCGAGGCCGCCCGAACAGCCGCTTCCTTTCTCCGCGATCGCATGTGGAACCCGGCTACCGGAACGCTGCTCCGCCGCTACCGCGAAGGCGATGCCGCCATCCCCGGCTTCCTCGATGACCACGCCTTCTTTGTCAGCGCCCTCCTCGATCTCTACGAAACCCAGTTTGATCCAGCGCGACCTGGAACTCGCCCTCACTCTCACTACCCGTCACACGGAACTTTTTGCCGACCCAGCTAATGGAGCATTCTTCAGCACCGCCGCTTCCGAAACCACAGGCCCGGCGACGAGCGAAAAACTCCTCCTCCGTCTTAAAGACGATTACGACGGAGCCGAGCCCTCCGGAAACTCCATCGCCGCCCTCAATCTGCTCCGCCTCGAACGGTTGACCGGCCGGACCTATTTCGGCGATCTCGGCCGCAAAACTCTCCAGGCATTCGCCGCCCACATGGAAGCCCAGCCTTTCGGTGTCCCCCTCATGCTCTGCGCTCTCGATTTTTCGCTTGCGCCGCCCCAACAAATCGTTCTTGCCGGCGAAGTGGACGCGCCCGAAACCAAAGCCTTGGCTCGGGAGATTGCCTCCCGCTTCGCGCCTCACCGCGTCGTCCTCCTCGCCACATCCGCCTCCCTTCCCGGGCTCGCCCAATCCAATCCGGCCATCGCGGAGATGCGCCCTGTGGAGGGCCGGACCGCCGCTTACGTGTGCGAAAACTTCACGTGCCAGCTCCCTGTCACCGACCCAGCAAAGCTGGCCGCGTTGCTACAATAACCATCAAAGTTCCCTTCCCGCTCGGAATCGAATTCTCAGGAGAAAAAACGTACATGGAACGCAATGGAGCCGTCACTTTGATGGGCAAGTCGATGACACTGCTGGGGCCGGAATTGAAGCCCGGAGACAACGCACCGGATTTCGAAGCCGTCGATGGATCCATGGGCCCCGTCACTTTAAAAGACACGGGAAACAAAACGCGCATCTTCAGCGTCGTACCTTCACTCGATACTCCCGTGTGTGACGCTCAAACCAAACGTTTCAATGACGAAGTTACCCAGCTCGAGAATGTCGACGTCTATACGATCAGCATGGATCTTCCCTTTGCCCAAAAGCGCTGGTGCAATAACTTCGCGGTAGATAAGGTGAAGATGCTGTCCGATCACCGGAATGCCTCCTTCGGAGAACACTACGGAACCTTGATCAAAGAGTTGCGGATCGAGAGCCGCGCCATCTTTGTAGTCGATCCAAATAACAAAATCAAACACGTGGAGTATGTGAAGGAAGTCTCGAGTCCTCCCAACTTCGACTCCGCGCTTGCTGCCGCGAAAGGCGAGTAAGGCCACACTCTGAAGCTGGACGTACCCGAACCCGCGCACGCCGCATCGAGCGATACACCGCTCCCGCTTCTCCCTGCTGCTGGGTCGTTTCTTAGCCGGCAAATCAACCGCGTAAAAACCAGTCCGGTCATGCGCGGCGGGCTTATCATCACCGCCGGAATCCTCACCGGGAATGTGCTCGGGTTCGGCCGCAGCGCCGTCACCGCCTACCTGCTCGGCACTCACGCCACCGCCGATGGTCTTGTCGTCGCGCTTGGCCCCATTGACACCCTCAACTCCGTCCTCATCAACACCATGATCTTCGGGTTTGTCCCGATGCTCGCGGCGCGCGAGGGCGCCGGCCGCATTGCGCTATTCCGCCGCACGGCGCGGCTCTTCACCTGGGTATTCTCGGCCCTCAATATCTCCGTATTTGCCATGGCCCCCTGGCTCATTCATCTGCTCGGTCCGGGCCTTGACCCCTCGGTCTATCACCAGGCCGTCGATGTTCTGCGCATCACCTCGTTCTCCACCCTCGCCGCCAGTATCGGCGCGCTGCATGCCGCCCTGCTCTACACCGAACTGCGCTTCGGCCCCTTCGCCTTCTACCAGGCCGTCCTGAACATCGGAGTCATTACCGGCGCCCTCACTCTCTGGCGCTCCTTCGGAGTCTATGGATTTGCCATCGGCTACACAGCGGGCGCATTCACACAGCTTCTGATCGTCTGGTCCGTAGCCCGCCAAGCTTGGCGCAAGAATCCAGGCGTCGCCGAGAGCACCGATCACTCCACCGCCGAACTTCTCGCCAAGCCAGGATCTTTTCTTATCTACGCGAGCCTGCTGGCCATCAACATCATCGTTACTCGCGCCTATGCCACGCAAGCCGGTTCCGGTATGGCTGCGGCCTTTGACTACTGCATCCGCTGCGTCAACGTAGTCATCGCGTATCTCGTCTCGCCGGTGTCGAATTCCCTGCTCCCGGAGATTGCCCGCCTCCGTAACGAGAACCGGGGACGCGACGCCTTCCGCCTGATCAGCCGCACCGTCACCGTAGCCGCCGTCGCCGCCATTGTCAGTTGCGCCATCGGCATCGCCGTCCGCCAGCCCGTCATCGCGCTGCTGTTCGAGCGCGGTAACTTCACCGGCGAGTCCACCCGCATGGTCTCTGATGTTTTTTTCGGATTCGCGCCGAGCCTGATTGGACTAAGCCTCTTGGAGATCACATCGCGTTCTTTATTCGCGCTCAATCGTCCGTGGCTTCCGGTAATCGCGGCCTGCGTTCCGGCCACGGTGAACCTTTGCGTCTCCGCGGTGTTGCGCACGCGCGCACCGGAGATGATCGGTTTGGGAGCGTCCGCTGGTCTGCTCTCCGGATTCGCGCTGCTCTTCGTCCTCGTCGCGATCAACCGCCAGAAACTGGTTCGCTCCCTCGACTACATCACCAATACTTCGAAGTGAAAGCGGTTCGGTGGAAAATGACCGAGCTTCACAAATGCTGTTCAAACGCGGCACCTTTACCGGCATACGCTCCGAGGTTAATCGCCCGTGGCGTCCGTTAGTCGCAGCCTGCGTTCCGACCGCCATGAACCTCTGGACTTCCGCCGTGCTGCGCAATCGCGCACCGAAGATGAATAGTCTGGGCGCATCTGCGATTCTGCTCCGAATTCGCGCTGCTCTTTGTCCTCTTCGCGATCGACCGCCAGAAACTGGTTCGCTCTCTCGACTACATCTCCAGTACTTCGAAGTGAAAGCGGTTCGATGGAAATGGCGGCACTTCATGAATGCTGTTCCAACGCGACACCTCTGGCTTCGCGGTGAAGCGGCCTGCCTTCCGGTTACAGTGAACCTCTGTACCTCTGCGTGTTGCGCAGTCGCGCACCGAAGATGAATAGTCTGGGCGCATCTGCGATTCTGCTCCGAATTCGCGCTGCTCTTCGTCTTTTTCGTTGATCGACCGCCAGAAACTGGTTCGCTCCCTCGACTACATCTCGAGTACTTCGAAGTGAAAGCGGTTCGGTGGAAAGTGGCCAAACTTCACAAATGCCGTTCAAACGCGACACCTTTACCGGCATACGCTCCGAATGATCGCCCGTGGCTTCCGTTAATCGCAGCCTGCGTTCCGACCGCCATGAACCTCTGGACCTCCGCCGTGTTGCGCAATCGCGCACCGGAAACATCCCGTCTAAAGGCATCCGCAGGTCCGCTCGCCAAATTCGCGCTGCTCTTCGTCCTCGTCGCGATCAACCGCCAGAAACTGGTTCGCTCCCTCGACTACATCACCAATACTTCAAAGTGAAAGCGTTTCAGGGAAAATGGACGAACTTCACAAATGCCGTTCAAACGCGACACCTTTACCGGCATACGCTCCGAGGTTGATCGCGCCCGGTAATCGCAGCCTGCGTTCCGACCGGCATGAACCTCTGGACCTCTGCCGTGTTGCGCAATCGCGCACCGGAAACATTCTGTCTGAAGGCGTCCGCGGGTCTGCTCGCCAAATTCGCGCTGCTCTTTGTCCTCGTCGCGGTCGACCACCAGAAACTGGTTCGCTCCCTCGACTACATCACTAATACTTCAAAGTGAAAGCGGTTCAGTGGAAAATGGCCGAACTTTACAAATGGTGTTCAAACGCGACACCTTCACCGGCATACGCTCCGAGGTCAATCGCCCGTGGCTTCGCGGTAAAGCGGCCTGCCTTCCGGTTAGAGTGAACCTCTGTACCTCTGCGTGTTGCGCAGTTGCGCACCGAAGATAAATAGTCTGGGCGCATCTACGATTCTGCTCCGAATTCGCGCTGCTCTTCGTCCTCTTCGCGATCGACCGCCAGAAACTGGTTTGCTTCCTCGACTACATCTCTAATACTTCAAAGTGAAAGCGGTTCGGTGGAAAATGGCCGAACTCACAAATGCCGTTCCAACGGGGCAACTCCAACGACATGCGCTACCAAATTTGATCATCCGTGGCTTCCCGGTAATCGCGGCCTGCGTTTCGGCCGCAGTAAACCTTTGGCCTCTGCCGTGTTGCGCAATCGCGCACCGGAAACATTCCGTCTAAAGGTGTCCGTGGGTCTGCTCGCCGGATTCGCGCTGCTCTTCGTCCTCGTCGCGATCGACCGCCAGAAACTGGTTCGCTCCCTCGACTACATCTCGAGCACTTCAAAGTGAAAGCGGTTCGGTGGAAAATGGCCGAACTTGTCCACGTTCATGCACGCCCACGTGCGATACGCCGAATCGGCTACCGACGATTTCAGGTAGAACAGGAACTGGTTTGAACAGCATCCGATCGGCGGCGGCTGACGGAAGGTAAGGCGTGTCCCCACTGCTGTCTCCAACCCAATGCCGCGCGTCTGCACCTGCTTGTCCATCAAAAGGTCCACGAAGCTGCTGCGTCCCGCATGCGGCCAAACCTGCGGATGGAGTAGCGGACGTAGCGTATCGCTTGCCCCGAACGTGATCTCGCACTGGCGGATCCACTCGACCACCGAATCCCCCCATTGCCACAACGACAGCAAGCGAAGATACTGATCCGTCAAATGCAGCGCGAGATCAAGCCTCCGTTCCGACCCCGCATCCTCTTCAGGAAGCAGATCTTCCGACTCCACGATCTCCGCCGCCGCGCTGACTAAATCCTCTCGCGGTTGCGTGTCTTCAGGAACACCCCTCACCAGTAACGGAGGAAGCTCGTGCGTTCGATCACCGGGAATTTCGACGTACCGTACCTCTTCCATAAGCACCCGCCTATAAAAAAAGTCGCACTCGACTGCGAATCTACCATTCCTACCATGGATTTTAACCATCCGTCTAATGCAATCTTCCTATCTAATCTATATCGGCTCGAATCGAACGTCCTTTGGTCCACTCGGCGTTTATCGAGTGCCTGATATCATTCCTCATTCATGTCCGAATACTCCATCGGTCTCGATCTCGGAGGCACCAACCTGCGTGCCGCGGCGGTGGATCGCAACGGCAAAATGCTGCAAAAAATCTGGGGTTCCACCGATCTGACGCGGGGTCCGGAAGCGGTCGTGGAAGATATGGCCAAGGCGATCGACGCCTTGCGCCATGCGCTCGGCTCGCAGGATCTGCAAGGCATCGGGGTGGCGGTTCCCGGGTTCATCCGTTTGAAGGAAGGGATCATCGCGGGCTCAAACAATCTAGCCGTGCTGGAAGGCTTCCCCATGCGCGACGCCCTGCAGAACCGGCTGGGGACCCCCGTCATTCTGGAAAACGACGCCAACGCCGCGGCCATGGGCGAGAAGTGGATCGGCGCCGGGCGCGACGTTGACGATCTGATCCTGCTGACGCTCGGCACCGGCATCGGCGGCGGCATCATCGCCGACGGACGCATCCTGCACGGCTTCCTCGGCATGGCGGGCGAAGTCGGCCACATCACCGTCGTCCCGAACGGCAACCCGTGCGGCTGCGGCAATCGCGGCTGCCTCGAAAAGCATGCCTCCGCCACTGCCATCGCGGCCTTCGCCTGGCTCATCGGGCTCGGCGACCTGACCTCGCGAAGAGGTGCTATGCGCTGGCCAAGGCCGGCGACGAACGCGCTCTGGCCATGTTCGATCACATGGGCCGCGCGCTGGGCATCGCGCTTGCCATGCTGGTCAACATCTTCAATTTCCCGCTCTACCTGATCAGCGGCGGCCCGCTGCCCGCGTGGGACGTGTTCTCCCCGCCCATGCTCGCAGGAGCTGGCCACGCGATCGTTCACCTACCGCGCGTCCCAGACACTGATTGCAAAGGCCGAACTCGGAAACGAAGCCGGCCTTTACGGAGCGGCGTACCTGCCCTGGGGCATCGGGACTTCCTATGTGGCTCGGACTTGATATCGGAACCGGCGGCAGCCGGGCGCTCATCGTCGACGCGGAAGGCCGCATTCTCGCCGGCGTCACCGCGGCGCATGAAGAGATGCTCATGCTCCAGCCGCTCTGGGCCGAGCAGCGTCCGGAGAATTGGTGGGATGCCGCGGCGCTCGCCATCCGCGGCGCGCTCCAGCGAAGCCGGCGTCCAGGGCAGCGACATCCAAGGCATCGGGCTCTCCGGTCAGATGCACGGCCTCACGCTGCTCGATGGCGACGATCGTGTGCTCCGCCCCGCGCTCATCTGGTGCGATCAGCGCAGTCAGAAGCAAGTCGACTGGGTCAACGCGAAGATCGGCCGCGAACGCGTTCTCGACTACACCGCCAACCCCGTGCTCACCGGCTTCACGCTCCCCAAACTGCTCTGGGTCCGCGACAATGAACCTGCGCATCTTCGACCGCGTCCGCAAAGTGCTGCTCCCCAAAGACTATATCCGCTTCCGCCTGACCGGCGAGTACGCGACCGAAGTTTCCGATGCTTCCGGCACCGCTCTGTTCAACGTGGTCGAACGGCGCTGGTCCACCGAGTTGGTCGAGCGCGCTCGGGCTCGACGCGCTCCATCCTGCCGGAAGTTCTACGAATCGCAGCGAAGTCAGCGGCGTCATCAGCGCGGCGCGCCGCGCTGCTACGGGACTGGCCGCCGGAACGCCGGTAGTGGGCGGCGGCGGCGATCAGGCCGCCAGCGCCGTCGGCAACGGCGTCGTGGAACCCGGCTTCGTCTCCTGCACGCTCGGCACTTCCGGCGTGGTGTTCGCCCATATGGAGAAAGTCGCCTACGATCCGCGCGGCCGCGTGCATACCTTCTGCCACGCGGTGCCCGGGAAGTGGCACGTGATGGGCGTCACCCAAGGCGCGGGCCTCAGCCTGCAATGGTTCCGCAACCAACTGGCTCCCGGCATCGGCTACGACGCGCTGATGAACGAAGCCGCACCATGCGCCTGCCGGATCGCAAGGCCTCTACTGGCTTCCGTATCTGATGGGCGAGCGAACGCCGCATCTCGACGCCGCCGCGCGCGGCGGCTGGATGGGTCTGACCGCCCGGCACCACACGCGCCGATCTGATCCGCTCCCTCATCGAAGGCGTCTCCTATAGCCAGCGCGATTGCCTCGACATCATCGAAGAACTCGGCGTCGCCGTCAACTCTGTGCGCGCCTCCGGCGGCGGCGCCAAAAGTCCGTTCTGGCGGCAGATCCTAGCCGACATCCTGAACAAACCCGTAGTTACGCTCGACACGCAGGAAGGCTCCGCCTTCGGGGCCGCGCTTCTCGCCATGGTCGGAACCGGCGCGTTCTCCACCGTCCCCGAAGCCTGCCGCGCCGTCGTCCGCGAAGTCAGTTCGATCCAACCGGACCCAGCGAACGCGACCGTCTATCGCGACGGACACCGCGTCTACCAGGCGCTCTATCCCGCGCTCAAGAACGCGATCGGCTGGTAGCCATCCACAACCCGGGCAACAACGCAATCACGCCAAACCCGCACACGCCCCACCACCCGATGTGCCGCCACGCCAGCGCGCCAAGGTACGACCCCGTAGCCCCGCCCACAAAGTACGAAACCATGTAGAACATATTCAGTCGGCTCCGTGCCGTGTGATCCAGCGCGTAGATGCGCGTCTGATTCGCCACATGCGCCGCCTGGACTCCCAGATCCAGAAACACCACTCCAATCACCAACCCCGCGAGCGTACTGCCGCCTGCGCCCATCACCAACAGCGCCAGCACCGATGTCGTCATAGCGATCAGCACCGCCCGCCGCGGCCCGTTCCGATCGGCAAACCGCCCCACAAGCGGTGCCCCCGAAGCTCCCGCCGCGCCCACTAGGCCGAACAATCCCGCCACCGTGCTCCCGTAATGGAAGGGCGGCGACTGCAAGCGAAAGGTCAGTGTCGTCCAGAACGCGCTGAATGCCGCAAACGATACCGCTCCCTGAAACGCAGCCTCCCGCAACACCGCGTGCCGTCGCACCAGTTCCACCGTCGACCGCACCAGTGCAATCCACGGCAACTCCACCTCGGGCTCGCTCACCGGCAACTGCATGCGGATCAGCACCGCCAACAGCAGCATCGCTCCCGCGGCAATCCAAAACACCGATCGCCATCCCCACCACGACCCCACATACCCGCTGAAAGTCCGCGCCAGCAAGATGCCAAACAGCAGCCCGCTAAATACGAACCCCAACACCTTCCCGCGTTGAGCCGGTGGCGCCAGATGCGCCGCGTACGGAACAATCACATGGACCGTCGCCCCAAACAACCCGATCGTCATCGCTCCCACCGCGAGCCACACCACGTTCCGCGCCGACGCAAAAACGACCAGCGAGCCCGCTGCCGCAACGAGCAGCATCGTCACCAGCTTCCGGCGCTCGTGCGTGTCGCCTAACGGCACAAACGCCAACATCCCCGCCGCCGTGCCAATCTGCATGAGCATCGCGATCGCCCCTGCGCTCGGCACCGAAAGATGAAACTCACGCGCCATCTCCGCCAGCAGCGGTTGAATGTAGTAAATGTTGCCGACAATCACGCCCACGCTGATCGCCATCAACCAAACTGTTTTTGAGGAAAGGGTGCTCGGGGTTGCCTGCTCGGTGATCATCGCGTCCAAATATCTTGGATCGACGCTCTCCCGATCAGGATTCGGTTTCAACCAGCGGATCCGCTTTATGCTTCGGCTTCCGCTCGGATTTCGGTACGATCTCGCGCGAAGCCTTCACCACGCCCACGCGTTCGCGCGCAATACTCCGCACTTCGCTCGCGGCGTTAAACTTCTTCTTCGCTTGTTTCTTACGAATGGGTTTACGTCCCGCCACTACGACACCAACGAATGCACCACGCGGTTCGTCAGTTCGTCGAATGTCAGCGTCTCGTAAAGCGTAGCGTCTGACATGATCTTCGAAACCAGGGCCGTATGCATTGCATGACCCGCCCGCTCCGCAATCACATGCCCCAGCAGCGGCTTACCCAGTAACGCCAGATCGCCAATCAAGTCCAGCGCTTTATGCCGGCAACACTCGTCCGCGAACCGTAGCCCACCCGGGTTCAGCGCACCGCCCGCTGTGAAACACACCGCATTCTCGAGCGTCGCCCCTCGAATCAGCCCCATATTACGCATCTGATCCAGATCGTTCTCGAATCCAAAAGTCCGCGCTGGTGCAATAAACGCCTGATAGTTCTCCGGCGTCACTTCCATCTCGAGGCTCTGCTTCCCGACTGGGTTCGGATAATCCACCTCGCAGGTCAGCTGAAAGCTATCGGCGGGGATGATGGAAATCCGCTTCCCTTTGTCCTCCACCGTCACCGTCCTGCGCACCCGCAGATATCGCCGCATCCGCCGCGTCTGCTTTACCCCAGCCTCGCGGATCATGTCCACGAACGGCTGCCCGCTCCCGTCCATAATCGGCACTTCCAGGTTGTCAATCTCGACGTAAGCGTTGTCAATTCCCAGGCTGTAAAAAGTGCTAAGCAGATGCTCGGTCGTCGAGATCAGCACCCCCTGCCGCATCAGGCTTGTGGCGTAGGAAACACGCGCCACATGCTGCCAACTCGCGGTAATCGGAAAATTATTCAGGTCGGTCCGGATAAAAACAATGCCCGTCGCCGCGGGAGCGGGAGCAACTCGAATATTAACCGGTACTCCACTATGGAGCCCGACGCCGTTCCCGGCAACTGCCCTTTGCACCGTCGTCTCAAAGCGCAAGCAGGGTTTCCTGAGCAAATGCGTCGGAGAGGTCCATATGGAAACCGATCAGTATATCGAACATCTAAGTGATTGATTCCCAAAAAGTTAAAAAGGTTTCACCGTGTCGAAAAAGCTACACACGCGCGTCTGTTTGTAGCCGAACACCCACACCGGCAACCCCGGCAGCGGGATACGTCAAACGGCATTCCCGAGCAGCCCCGCACAGAGGCAGGAAATCAGCGTTGCAGATACGTTGATTTCAAACGAAAGGGAACCCAGCAAACAGTGAAATAGGAAGCAATCTGCTATGAGCACAGGGGATTTGCTAACGCTGATCAGTTTTGTGATCCCCATCAGCAGTGCTATAGCATCGGTAAAACTTGCCCATGTAGGCATCTGGGGCTACGTTGCGGCTTCACGCCTGAGCCTCATCCTCGGAGCCGCTTGCGGGTGGGCTGTCTGGGCAAGTGCTCTGGCGGCTCCCAAGACCGTGGGGAATAATTCAGCACCCGGGGAAGTGGCTCTACCTGGGACCCTTTTTAAGCGCGGCAGCCCTTTGGCCATTCTTCGCCTCATCTCATAGAAGCTTGAGCGACAAACAGCATCTTTAAGCTCATACTTTGATGCACTTCCTGCGATTTGCCGCAAAGAAATAACCCAACTGTTCGTCAGACGAGACGTCGACGATGATCCGAAAGAGCTGTCGGCAGCGATATTCATCGGCGCAATAGTGGGCAGCACCCACGCTGCCGCATAGCGCCAAGGATCCGTCGATCCACATAGCGCCTACGACTGCCTCCCACGACTGAAGAAGCTTGTGACCCGGCGGCGCGTTCACATCGAAGGGCCAGTCCCGCCCGTTCGCTTCGATATCATTTTCTCCAGTGCCGTCCCGCCGCCTGTTCCTGATCGATACCTATGGATTCATCTTCCGCGCCTACCATGCCCGCGCGCGGACCGGCGCTCCCCCCATGCGCACCAGCACCGGGATCTCCACCGAAGCCGTTTTCATCTTCACCAACATGCTCCGCAAACTCGCCAAGGAGCAGCACCCCGGCTACATCGCCGCCATCTTCGAAAGCGGCACCAAAACCCTTCGCGAACAGGAGTACGCCGACTACAAAGCCAACCGCACCGAGATGCCTCAGGATCTCGGCGAGCAAATTCCCTACGTCCGCCGCGTGCTCGAGGCCATGCGGATCCCCATCCTCGCCTACCCCGGCTATGAAGCCGACGATGTCATCGGCACCCTTTCCTGCCGCGCCGCCGAACAGGGACACCAGGTTGTCATCGTCTCGAGCGACAAAGACATGCTCCAACTCGTCACCGATCGCATCTCCATGTTGAATCCCGCCAAGGACGACACATGGTACGATCCCGCCAAGGTGAAGGAATTCATGGGCGTTCACCCCCACCAGGTCGCCGATCTCCTGGCCCTCAAAGGCGACGCCATCGACAACATCCCCGGAGCCCCCGGCATCGGCGACAAGGGCGCCAAAGATCTCATCGATCAGTTCGGATCCGTCGAAGCCGCGCTCGACCGCGCCGGCGAAGTCACCCGCAAGATGTATCGCGAAAGCCTCCAGGGTAATCGGGATCGCGTGCTCCTCTCTAAACGCCTCGCCACCATCGAACGCAACGTTCCCGTCGAATTCTCCCTCGACGCTCTCGCCGGCGCCGAGCCCGATGTCGCTGCCCTGCGCGCTGTCTTTAAGGAGCTTGAATTCCACAGTCACCTCAAAGAACTGGGCGCCGCCGAAGACACTCGCCCGCGCGAAGTCGCCACCCTCACCGACGAAGCCGCCGTAGAGTCATACCTCAACACGCACGCTGGCGAAGCACCCGTCGGCATCGCGCTCTCCGAACACGAGATCGCCATCGCCTTCCGCGACGATGAAGCGCGCGCCCTGCCCCGCTCTCTCACCCCCAGCCTTCGCAAGCTCATCGAAAACGAATCCATCCCCAAAGCCGCCTGCGATGTCAAAGGCCTGCTGCTCGCGTTTCACTGCGCCGGCATGCAACCCCGCGGATTCGTGCATGACTCCGCGCTCTACGCCTTCCTCCTCGACGCCGATCCCTCTGGCTGTTCGCTCGACCAGCTCGTCCAGCGCCGCCTCGAACTCAAAGCCGGCGACGACATCGCCTACCACGCCATCTACGTCCGCGAACTCTGCCAATCCCTCAGCGACGCCATCGACGGACGCAACCTCCGCGGCATCTACGACTCCATCGAGCTTCCCCTCGCGTCCGTCCTCGCGCGCATGGAAGAGACCGGCATCCTTGTTGACCCCGTCGAGCTAAAACGCCTCTCCACCTTGATGGACGGAGAAATCACCCGCCTCACTGAAGAGATTCACATCCTCGCCGGACGCGAGTTCAACATCTCTTCTCCCCAGCAGCTCGGCCGCGTTCTCTTTGAGGAGATGAAACTCCCCGCCCCGTTTAAGTACGGGAAAGGCAAGACGATCTCCACCGCCGCCGATGTCCTCGAAGACCTCGCCGTCGAACACGGCATCGCCCGCAAGGTTCTCGAATATCGCCAGCTCTCCAAACTCAAAGGCACTTACGTTGACGCCCTGCCCGCTCTGATGGACCCGGTCACCCACCGCATCCACACCAGCTTCAACCCCACCGGCGCCGCCACCGGACGTCTCTCCTCGTCTAACCCCAACCTCCAGAACATCCCCATCAAAACCGAGCTCGGCCGCGAAATCCGCGCCGCCTTCGTGCCCCGTCCGGGCTGGAAGCTCCTCGTCGCCGATTACTCGCAGATCGAGCTCCGCCTCCTCGCCCACATGTCCCGCGACAAGGTTCTCCTCGAAGCCTTCCGCTCCGGCGAAGACATCCACACCCGCACCGCCGCCGAAGTAATGGGCGTGCCCCCCATGTTCGTCACCCGCGAAGCCCGTAACCGCGCCAAAGCCGTCAACTTCGGAATCGTCTACGGCATCAGTTCGTTTGGACTCGCGCAACAGCTCAACATCGGACGAAAAGAAGCCGAGCAATACATCCAGAGCTACTTCGAACGCTACTCCGGAGTTCGCCGTTTCATTGACGACACCATCGAGCACGTGCGTCAAACCGGTGTCACGAAGACTCTCTTTGGACGCGAGCGCCCCATCCCCGACATGCACTCACGCAATCCCAACTCCCGCGGATTCGCCGAACGCACCGCCGTCAACTCCCCGCTCCAGGGCACCGCCGCCGATCTCATCAAGCTCGCCATGATTCGCATCGATCACGAACTGCGTCATCACCAATCGAAGATGCTTCTCCAGGTTCACGACGAGCTCGTCCTCGAGGCCCCCGAATCCGAAGCCGCCGAAATCGCCGCCATGGTCAAGCACCAGATGGAGAGCGTCCACCCCCTCGAAGTGCCTCTCGTCGCCGACGTCGGCATCGGCCCCAACTGGCGCGACGCGAAGTGACCTCAAGTAGATCCCTATTCGACACGGAGCGAATCGCTCGAAACGCGAGCGCTCTGAGAGGCGTGTACAAAGTACTCATGGTGGAAAGTCTTAGCTCGGGCAAACCGAAGACTTACCAGGTCGAGACGAGACGTATCCTCGAGGCGCTTGAATCAATGTTGGGACCCGTCCACAGCTTTGCGATAAATCTCAGAAAGCCGATTAGCGCATACGTTAGCGACTCTTGCGTGATCGCGTTGGAATCGACCGAAAGGCACGGTTGTTGCCTGCTTTAGAACTTGGACGATGTTACTGCCTGCCCGAACCGGCAGAAACTTGGACGCCGAGACCGGCGCCTCCCCAGTGGCAACCACGAAAATACCGTTTGAGTAGCCCGGTCTTGTAGGGAACTACGGATAATTGCATTCGGCTATCGCGTATCTTGAGGGCACTGTGACCATCAAGAGCACACTTTACACAATGCCCGAGGTCGGCCAAAGTAGCAGAATCGGGTTTGTGAAGCATACTTTTAATCGCGTACAGAGCGCCAACCTGCTCGACCGACACGACCCACTGTGCCGCACCATCTTCTTGTCCATCGCCCACAGATGAGATGGCGATCCAAACTCGATCCCCTGATCGCGAACCCCAAAATCCCCAACCGTAACCTTCCGGAGTCGGATTCGAGAAGACATGTGATTTCTTGAGAGAGATTGCAATTGCTCCTGGAACCATGCTGCGAGCCCTGACCAAAGCAGCATTGGTTGATGGAATCGGCTCGAATACCCGGTGCTCAAACAGATCAGTTTCGACTTCGATTCAGTTCATTCATTTACCTTTGGACAAGTCAAAAGGCACTCAACACCCGCTACTAATCTTGCGGCGCTGACCGCCGCTCCGTCATAAGCCAAGGGATTCGGAGAAGCTGCCGGAGTGCCGGAATGGAGCTTCGGTCCGAATGCATGCACGATCGTGGAAGTTTGCCGACCTTACGCCGTAATCTCTCCGATAGACCGGGTCAGGATCTTGCGTGTGTATCTGATTGCCGTCTACGCGTTGTCATCCGCCCAAACATACGTGACATCCAGTGATCACATTCCCGCTGAGTAGACCTCCGACGAATTGTATGTTCGAAATTAGATCGAATCTCGCCCTAGTAACTGCGCGCTCCACTTCTCAAAGGTCGAATGAATCGCCCGCCCCCGGTAAGCCGCCCGCAGCATCCGCAGATCCTCCAGCTTCCGCGCGCCGATCGCATACCGGTGAAACCGCGGTGTGGAATCGAGCGCCTCATCCGAAAGGTAGACCGGTTCCCGCCGGAAGTTGATCAGAGCTAGTCCGCGCGTCAACCGTGTAATCTGCTTTTCCACCGGCATCTCCCGATTCAGCTGGAAAAAATACGTCGCCCGGCCGCTTCCCGTCGTCGCCTCCCACGCCACTAGATCCTTGTCCCGCAGCGGAAAGAAGAACCAGAAAAACAACGGTTGCCCGCCACCAGCGCTCGCTGCCGCTGTCCCTCCATCCTCCGGCGTTTCTGCCGCGTCGTCCTCTTCATCACCGCGGATGAACTTAAACCCGGCCATGACGCTCTCTTCGACAGACCGCTTCCGCAGCTCCTCAAAGTACGGGCGCAAGGGCTCGTCCACCGCCCTCGCAATCAGCGCATCCACCAGCTTCGGATGAACCTCACGCAACTGAGAAAGCTTTGCGCTGCGCCCTTCCGGCATCGCGCGCACTAGCTTCCCGAGCTGCTCCGGATTCAGAAAAGGGAACTCCGTATGAAGAGCTACGGACGCTGCCGTCCGTAGCGCGCCCCAAGCTCCGCTTGCCTTCTGCACGAACTCGTCGGTCTTCTTCGCCAGCCGCGAGATCACCAGCGCTTCCTGGTCCACCGACTCAAATACCGCCTGGTAGCTCTCGCTGTTGAAGCGGAAATCGTCCACATCCGCCAGCCGCCACTGCACCGGCACTCCCTTGACGGGCAACACGGCCACGTTGCTCTGAAAAAGGCGGATCTCCGCCGGCGCCGCCTGTCCCAACGCCGTCTGTCCCGATAAGGCCGCGCTCCCCGCATAGCGCGCGATCTCTTCCAGGTCCTCGAGCAGAAGACACTGCACCGTCCGCTCGCGCCAAGCTTCCAGCAGTTCCTCCCGCATCTTCTCGAACGCCGGACCAAACTGCTTCAATCGCAGCTCGCACCCCGTGTACAGCCGCAGCGTTAGATCCCAGTCGCCGGGTGTCGCCTCATCCACGTCGCCCAAGTCGAAAGTAATGGCCCGCCCCGTCCCGGGCGTCACCGTGCAGGTCTCCCCTTCAAAATGGAGCTGGCACGTGCCGTCCACTACCACCGCGCCATGAGCATCGCGGTACTCGAACCTCCCCGAATAAGCAGCCATGCGCCGCTCAGACCATCTTGTTTCCGCACTCGGGACAGAACTTCGTCCCCGCTTCCACATGTGTCCCGCAGCGCGCGCACTCGGTCTTCGGCTTCAACGCCTTCCCGCACTCCGGGCAGAACTTCGCCCCCTGCGTTCTCGCCCCGCAGCTCGGGCACAGCGCCGTCGCTTCCGCCGTCAGGTTCAAATCCTTGGTTAGATCCTGCTGCTGCAGCTTCGATTTCATCTGCTCGACCGTGGTCTGCACCTGCGCCGCGGCCATCTCCGTCTCCACATCCGGCGCGCATTCATAACAAAGCATGCGCTTGTCGTTCCAGCACATCGTCTTGCATACCCAGTGCGTGCACTTCGGACACTGCCGGAAGTTCGGCTTCGTCTCTTCTACGGCCTCGCGAAACGCTTTATCGTGCGCCGTTCCCTGCACGGCCCGCTCGATCTCGTACGAGTTCGAGCCCACGCTCCCCAGAAATCCCCCAAACAAACCTCCTACAGTGCGCAGCGCGCTTCCCGCCATCCCGATAGCGGACGGTTTGAATCCCGTCATAAACCCGTTTCCGCATCGATCGCAGAAGAACTCAAACTGGTATCCACGATCCGTCGAATGGTCGGTATGGTTGCGTGTAAATTGAATCAGGCTCATGTCCAACTGTCGAGAATATCGCTGTTTTCGACACAGAGGAAATGAAAAAGGTCGATCTGGTACGGCATGGGACCTCCAGGCCGTACCAAGCTCGCGCTTACTTCCCCTTCGACCCCGTCGCCAGCCCTTCGGTCAAGTCCAGCCGCTGCTGCCACGCATCTTTCTCCGCCACCGGACCCTTGCTCGTGAAGTCCAGAATCACGTCCCGGCCGGCATCGTAGGTCGGCCACGCCGGCCATCCCGTGCCATTCGGATTGCCGGTCTTCGCGAACTCCGCCCAGTACGCGTTCGCCGCTTGCGCCGTCGCTTCGTCCCCAGGTGCCAGCTTCTTCTCATACTTCGCCGCTACCGTGTCGAATACAAACGGAATCTCCGTCGCATGCGGCGCGCCCGGCCACTGGTCCCGCATCGACTCCGCCACATACGAGAACCGATACTCATACGCCGGCTGCCCCGCCGCGGCCATTTGCCGCACGACAAAACGCGCCGGTTCGATCATCATCCGGTCCATCGCCACCCGCGTCCCCACGGCCCGCACGTCCGTCAGGTTCTCCGGGTTATAAGCCGCCATCGCCTTCTCGTGATCCGCCGCAAATGGCGTGAACAAATCCTCCATCGTGCGCGCGAACGAAAACCCGATGTCGTTGCTGTTCGCCCCCGCCATCAACGGCACCATATGCTGCCGCCCGCCGGCGAATGCCTCCTCGGGAGTCTCGACGACTACTTTCCCGTCGATCATCGGCCCGCTGTACGTCTTCGACTGCATCATCATGCTTGCCATGTTGAGGCCGCCCACTACCTTGTCGGCCGGCAATTTACGCAGTGCGGCCAGCGCGGCTGCATCCTCGCCCGTGATCCCCGATTGCGCGGCAAATGCCAGTCCTGCCGCTTCTCCGGATGGCCCCGGCCCCGTGCCTCGCTTAACCGGTGGCGTTGGAAATAGCCCACGTCGTCCGCCTCCCGATTCGATGATCGCCTTCGCAAACAAGCCCTTCGTCATCGGGCTGGTCAGGCACATCAACACCGAAGCCCCCCCTGCCGACTCCCCAAATACCGTCACATTCCCCGGGTCGCCCCCGAACGCCCTGATATTCTTCTGTATCCAGCGAAGCGCGGCAATCTGATCCATGAATGCGTAATTGCCCAGCAGCCCGTCCGCACTCTCCGCCGTCAAAGCCGGATGTGCAAAGAACCCGAATCGCCCCACTCGATAGTTGAAGCTGACGAATGCGATGCCTTTCTCCGCAAAGTGAGATCCGTCGTAAACCGCGGGTGAGCTCCCCCCGTTTACAAACCCGCCGCCGTAGATCCACACCATGACGGGAAGCTTAGCCCCCGCGTGTTTCACCGGAAGCCACACGTTTGCGTAAAGACAGTCTTCGCTAGGTTTGGTCCCGAGCGGCGCGGCATCGCTCGGAAAGGGCAGTTGCATGCAATCCGCCGCATACTCCGTTGCCGCGCGAACGCCCTTCCACGGCTGCACGGGCTGTGGCGCCCGCCAGCGGTTGTCGCCCACCGGAGCAGCCGCGAACGGCACTCCCTTGAACGACACTACGTTCCCGCTTACCGAACCGCTCAATTCGCCGCTGTCGATCTTCACGCGGTCCACGGCAGCCGCCTGGGAGTTCAACCCCGCGATCGCCGCCACCACACCAACCCACAAAATTCTTCGAGTCATTTCTGTCAATCATATGACCAGACCTAACCGAAGGGTGGACGCCTATTCCGTCCGCGTTACACTCCCGCCAGCGTTGCTATCTCTTGCAGAAGCGCCTGCAAAGCTCCCGCGCGATGATCCAGACCGTCACTGGCCGATGCCCCAGCGAGTGCCCGGCCCGTGGTGTTCTCCACCGCCGTTCGCATGCGAACCGTCAACTGCTCCACTTGGCCCACTTCACTCAGCTGCTCGCGCCCCGATTCGTCCACTTCGGTCATGGCCTTATCCAATTTCCCGCAGCTCTCTGCAATCCGCCCGAAAATCGACCTGACGATTTCGAGCCTCTGGAGACCATCACCCGCATTCCCTAGCACCTCGTGAATCAGCGCGCTGGTGCTCTGCGCCGCTTCCGAGCTGCGCTGGGCGAGGTTCCGCACCTCCTCCGCCACCACCGCGAACCCTGTCCCATACTCCCCTGCGCGTGCCGCTTCGATCGCCGAGTTGAGTGCCAGAATGTTCGTCTGCAGGGCTAGATCGTCCACCGTGCGTGTGATGCTCCGGACTTTCCGTGATCCTTCACAGATTCCTTCGATCGATTGCGTGAGCTTCTGAAGGCTGCCCTCGCCGGAACTGACCAGCGCCGAAACCGCACGTGTATCGTCCAAGGCGGCCAGCGTTTTCTCCGCGGTTCGGTGGGCTAGCGACTGCACCGTCCCGTTCACCGTCATCAACTCCGTGATGCAAGCCGATTGATCGTCCACGATTGAATGAATCGCGCGGCTGACCTCGCCGACCTCATGTGCCGTGTCGCCAATCTCAGCCGCGCTCTTAAACAGTTCCCCCGTAGCGAGTTGTTGAGCCTGGATGAATCGCCCGAATCTCCACGCAATCCAGGCGCCGGGGATAACTTCCGCCACCACGAAACCGGCGTGAATAAAGACAATGCCCAGCGTGGGACAGTGTTGGTTCAACAGACTGCCCGGCAGCAAAAAGTAAAAGGTCAAGTGATGCAACGCGATCAACGCGCCGGCCGCAATCATCGGAACCGGCGAGCCGAAAACGATCATCAGCCCCAACATCACGAAGATATGAAAATGCATCTCGATCATCCCGTGACCTAAGTGGATGAGCAGGGCGCTGAAGCCCATGGAGGCACAGGCCAGGGCGATGGAGGTTGGGAGCGACTTGACCCGGCGCTTTTGCATCAACAACGGTCCCGCGAGCAGCAGCAAACTCCAGCCGAGTGCTTGGCCGAACCCACTGTGGAACAGAGGCGCTGCCGCGCACATCAGCACCAGGTTTGCCGCCAATACGAAAATCCCAACGTGGTTGATGCTCCGCCGGTACGCCTCTAAATCGTCATCTGCACCGCGTGCCGCGAGAACCGATTCGCCCGTCGTGTCTTTTTCCAAAAGTCGCACCTGTAATACAATTCGGCTTTTTGGAGAAAAGGTTTAGGGAAAAGGAGGATCGCCAGCCGCGTTGGCGAAATTCATCCTGAACTCTGATAAGAGCATCGCTGCTCCTCTTTTTCGTCACCGCGGCCGTGTCATGCGGCTTCGCCTCTGGACAGCGCTCGTTTGGTCGAAACCGATTCAGATAACCGCCAGGAAAACCTCGGATTTCAGCGCTTACTGAACCGCGCTTACTGAATATGACAGTGCGCTAACCCGCGCTTCTCGAGGTATTGCTGGTGGTAATCCTCCGCCGCAAAGAACTCCGGCGCTGGAACGATCTCTGTCACGATCGGCCGCTTCTGCGACTTCTGCGCTTCCTTCACCGACGCCCTCGCCTCCGCCTCCTGCTCGGGCGAATGGAAGAAGATCGCCGAGCGGTACTGCGATCCCCAATCCGGACCTTGCCGGTTCAGCGTGGTCGGATCGTGGTTTTCCCAGAAAACCTGCAGCAGCTTGCCATACGAAATCTTAGACGGGTCGAACGTCACCTCGACCGCCTCCGCGTGCCCGGTCCGGTCCGTGCAGACCTCTTTATACGTCGGTTTGTCTTTATGCCCGCCGATGTATCCCACTTGCGTCGAGATCACACCCGGCAGCGCACGAAAGGTCGCCTCCACTCCCCAGAAACATCCGGCTGCAAACGTTGCTTTTTCCATGAGCGTTTCCTATGGTCCAAGTATAGTCAGTCATGTCAATCGACGGCTTCCAGGAGAATGTGCTCGCTACCATCGATCGCTGGCACATGTTGCCGGAACAAAGCCATGTCGGGGTGGCCGTCTCCGGGGGCGCCGATTCGGTGGCTTTGTTCCGCACATTACACTCTCTGGCTGCACAACGGCGGTGGCGGCTGTTTGTTTTACATGTGAATCACAAGCTCCGAGGGATTGAGTCCGACGAAGACCAGGCCTTCGTTCAACTCCTTGCGGATCAGCACGATACACCGTTCGATCACGCAGATCTCCCGCCACCTCCGGGCGGGAACCTGGAAGAGGAGGCGCGCCTTGTGCGTCGTGCTTGGCTGCAGCGATGCACAATCCTGCACAACCTCGATCGCATCGCCACCGGCCATACCCGGTCGGATCAGGCCGAAACCGTGCTCTTCCGGTTCCTCCGTGGTTCAGGCTCCGCCGGCTTGGCCGCCATCCGCCCCGTCACCGTTGACGGCTTCGTCCGCCCTCTGTTGGGCATTGGGCGTGCCGAAGTCCGTGCACAACTCTGCACAATCGGCCAGCCCTGGCGGGAGGACTCCTCCAACGTCGCCACCCGCTTCGATCGCAACCGGATCCGCCTCGAACTGCTCCCCGCCCTCGCTCGCGACTGGAATCCCTCGATCGAAACGACCCTCGCCCAGACCGCCGAATGGGCCCGCGCCGAAGAGGAGTATTGGGATGGTATCGTCGCCACGCTCGCCCGCGATTACCTGCGTCTCGAACCCGGTCCGGCCGTGATCGCCCTTGCCGGCTCTCTCGCCTCCCTACCAGCCGCCGCCGCCCGCCGGCTCCTTCGACATGCCATCGCTCTAGTCAAGGGCGATCTCCGCTCGGTAGACTACGCCCACGTCGAGCAGATCCGCTCCCTCTGCACCCAAACCGAGGGCTCCGGACGCCTCCAGATCCCGGGCATCGACGCCTTCCGCTCCTTCGACCGGATCCGCCTCGCGCCGCCCGGAGCCTACGGCGGAGACCGGCACTGGAGCGTTACTCTCGAAGTACCTGGGCAAATCCCCCTCCCCGGCAGCAACTTCCTGCTGAAGTCCGAAGTCCTCGGGACCGATAACCTATATAATGAGACCGGGAATTGTTTCGATCGTAATCGCGTGGCCGGTTCCTTGGAGCTGCGCACTTGGCAGCCAGGGGATCAGTACCGCCCGGTCGGGCATTCGAACGTTGTCAAGTTGAAGACGCTTTTTCAGGATGCCCGAATTCCGTTGTGGGAGCGCCGCACCTGGCCAGTCCTGGTCCAAGCGTCGGGCGGCGCAATCGTCTGGACCCGCCAGTTCGGAGTTGCTGCCGATTATGCAGCGAACTCCGGAACCACCAACGCCGTCATCCTGAGTGAACGGCCGGCCGGGAATGGTTTTCCAAAACCAGAATCAGGAACCGAACGTCAAACGTCTATAGATGTGGAGGACCCGATTTTCGGTTTGCCTCATGAAGCGGAGACAGAGTGAACTCTAACGTTAAGACAATCATTTTCTGGGCAGTGCTGATCTGCGTCGCCGTCCTGCTCTGGACCGTAGTCCACACCGGTAAAAGCAAGCCGGAACGGGAAATCAGCTACACCCAGTTCATGGACGAGGTCGAGAAGACCAACGTCAAAAACGTCGTGATTACCGGACAGGAAGCGCGCGCGGACTTCGTCAACGAACACTGCCACCCTGCGCACCCTGCTCCCCGCCAATTACCAGGACGTGGTCAAGGCTCTCGATGCCAAGAAGGTCAATGTCGAATTCAAGGACTCCAACGGAACCCCCTGGGTCAGCCTGCTGGTGCAACGCCTCGCCGTTTATCCTGCTGATCGCCTTCTGGATCTTCATGATGCGCCAGATGCAGAGCGGTGGAAACAAAGCTCTCAGCTTCGGAAAGAGCCGCGCGCGCCTGCATTCCACGCAGCAGAAGAAGGTCACCTTCAAAGATGTGGCCGGCGTGGAAGAAGCCAAGGAAGAGCTCCAGGAGATCATCGAATTCCTGCGCGAGCCCGCCAAGTTCCAGAAGCTGGGCGGCCGCATCCCCAAAGGCGTGCTGCTGATCGGACCTCCCGGAACCGGCAAAACGCTGCTTGCCCGCGCCATCGCCGGCGAAGCCAGCGTCCCGTTCTTCTCCATCTCCGGTTCGGACTTCGTCGAGATGTTCGTCGGCGTCGGCGCCAGCCGCGTCCGCGATCTGTTCGAGCAGGGCAAGAAGAACGCGCCCTGCATCATCTTCATCGATGAAATCGACGCCGTCGGCCGTCATCGCGGCGCCGGCCTCGGCGGCGGTCACGATGAGCGCGAACAGACCCTCAACCAGTTGCTGGTCGAGATGGATGGCTTCGAATCGAACGAAGGCGTCATCCTGGTCGCCGCGACCAACCGCCCCGACGTGCTCGATCCCGCGCTTCTCCGCCCCGGCCGTTTCGATCGCCGCGTGGTTGTCGGCCGTCCGGACGTGGACGGTCGCGAAGCCATCCTCAAGGTCCACACCAAGAAGATCCCGATCGGCGACGATGTCGATCTGTCGGTGCTCGCCCGTGGTACACCCGGTCTTGCCGGTGCCGACCTCGCCAACCTGGTCAACGAAGCGGCTCTCAACGCCGCACGCCAGAACCGCAAGGTCGTCATGATGATCGATTTCGAACTCGCCAAGGACAAGATCCTGATGGGCGCGGAACGCAAGTCGATGATCCTGACCGATGCCGAGAAGCGCACCACCGCCTATCACGAAGCCGGACACGCTGTGGTCGCTGTCGTGCTGCCGAACGCCGACCCGCTGCACAAGGTCTCCATCATTCCTCGCGGCATGGCGCTCGGCGTCACCATGCAGCTGCCGATCGACGACAAGCACAACTACAGCAAGGCGTATTGCGAAGACCAGCTCGCCATCCTGATGGCCGGCCGCATCGCGGAAGAGAAGTACCTCAACCAGATGACCACCGGCGCCGGCAACGACATCGAGCGCGCCACCGAGATGGCCCGCAAGATGGTCTGCGAGTGGGGCATGAGCGAACTCGGTCCGCTGAGCTTCGGCAAGAAGGAAGAGCAGATCTTCCTCGGCCGCGAAATCGTCGCAGCATCGCGACTACAGCGAAGAGACCGCGATCCGCATCGATGAGCAGGTCAAGAAGCTCGTGTCAGAACGGCTACGATCTCGCCCGCAGATCATCGACGAGCACTCTGCCGCGCTGGTCAAGGTCGCCGAAACGCTTCTCGAGCGCGAAGTGCTGGACGGCGCCGAAGTGAAGTGTCTCATCGACGGCGGCACCCTGCCGCCGATGGCGCCCGGCGCTTCGAAAGACACCGCCGATCATACCCAGCAGGTCATCCGGCCCGAGGGTGGCCGCCGCCTCCCCGGTCTTTCCGAAGGGGAACGGCCGCAGCCCGCCTAATAATGCACTGATGCGTCCGGACTGGCGGCACCTGCTCGACCGCTGGCAAGCCGCCGGACTCATCGACTCGGAAACATCCCAGCGCATCGGCGCTTGGGAAACCCGCGAAGCACGCCCCGCCCGGTTTGAGTGGCCAGTTCTTCTGGCTCTCATTCTGGGCGGTATTGCGTTAGGAGCAGGTCTCCTCCTCTTCGTTGCCGCCAATTGGGACCGCCTCTCCCCCGGAACCCGCTTCAGCCTTGTTCTCTGCCTCGTCGGCATCTTCCACTTCACCGGCGCGATCAGTTCACGCGATTCGCCGGCCTTCCAATCCGCCCTTCACGCCATCGGCACGGTCGCTCTCGGCGCCGGAATCGCGCTTGCCGGTCAGATCTTCCAACTCCCGCTCAACTGGCCGGGTGGTACGTTCCTGTGGGGCTTAGGCGCCTTCCTTGCATGGCTGCTGCTCCGCGACACTGCCCAACTTGCCCTTACCTCCGTTCTCATCCCCATCTGGCTTGGCGCCGAGTTCATTGCCCACTGGCCCACGGAATGGCCTCAGCTCTGGGGCGGCGCTCTCCTGCTCGCGCTCGTCTATACCAGCTCGCTCTCAACCGAGGTCCACAGCCATGCACGCATGGCCCTCGTCTGGATCGGTTCCATCACGCTTCTTCCCTTTACAGCCGCCGCGGGATTGCGCGGTGTCGGGCATCTCCAGCTTTGGATCCTGCTTCTTCCGCTCGCGCTTGCCTGGTTTGTCCGCGGTCGCGAAGTGTGGATCCCCGCCTTGTTCGCCGGGTGGATCGTCGCGCTCCAGGCGCTCGCCAATGGAGGTTCGTTTCTCCTGCACCTCTGGTGCGCTCTGGGCTCCATCGGCCTCATCGCATGGGGTTGGCGGGATGGGCGCAAGGAACGCATCAATTTGGGCGTGGCCGGCTTCGCGCTCAACATCCTGCTGTTCTATGTCTCGAGCGTTCTCGATAAGCTCGGCCGCTCGGCCAGCCTGATTACCCTGGGCATCCTGCTGCTCGCGGGCGGTTGGGTCCTCGAACGTATCCGGCGCCGACTGGTGAAAGCCGTATGAAGCCCTTCGTCCGCGGACTCCTCGTCGCCAGCGCAGTCCACCGCCATGCGCGCATAGCCTCGGTTTGGATTGGTTCCATCGCGCTTCTTCCCTTCACAGCCGCCGCGGGATTGCGCGGTGTCGGGCATCTCCAGCTTTGGATCCTGCTTCTTCCGCTCGCGCTTGCCTGGTTTCTTCGCCCGCAGGCGCTCGCCAACAGAGGTTCGTTTCTCGTGCACCTCTGGTGCGCTCTGGGCTCCATCGGCCTCATCGCGTGCGGTTGGCGGGATAGGCGCAAGGAACGCATCAATTTGGGCGTGGCCGGCTTCGCGCTCAACATCCTGCTGTTCTATGTCTCGAGCGTTCTCGATAAGCTCGGCCGCTCGGCCAGCCTGATCACCCTGGGCATCCTGCTGCTCGCCGGCGGTTGGGTCCTCGAACGTATGCGCCGTCGACTGGTGAAAGCCGTATGAAGCCCTTCGTCCGCGGACTCCTCGTCGCCAGCGAAGTCGGGCATCTCCAGCTTTGCATCCTGCTTCCTTCGCACGCGCTTGCCTGGTTTCTCCTCCGTCAGGCGCTCTCCACCGGAGGTTCGTTTCTCCTGCACCTCTGGTGCGCTCTGGGCTCCATCGGCCTCATCGCATGGGGTTGGCGCGATGGGCGCAAGGAACGCATCAATCTGGGCGTGGCCGGCTTCGCGCTCAACATCCTCCTGTTCTATGTCTCGAGCGTTCTCGATAAGCTCGGCCGCTCGGCCAGCCTGATCACCCTGGGCATCCTGCTGCTCGCCGGCGGTTGGGTCCTCGAACGTATCCGGCGCCGGCTGGTGAAAGCCGTATGAAGCCCTTCGTCCGCGGACTCCTCGTCGCCAGCGAAGTCGGGCATCTCCAGCTTTGCATTCTGCTTCCTTCGCACGCGCTTGCCTGGTTTCTCCTCCGTCAGGCGCTCTCCACCGGAGGTTCGTTTCTCGTGCACCTCTGGTGCGCTCTGGGCTCCATCGGCCTCATCGCATGGGGTTGGCGCGATGGGCGCAAGGAACGCATCAATTTGGGCGTGGCCGGCTTCGCGCTCAACATCCTGCTGTTCTATGTCTCGAGCGTTCTCGATAAGCTCGGCCGCTCGGCGAGCCTGATTACCCTGGGCATCCTGCTGCTCGCCGGCGGTTGGGTCCTCGAACGTATCCGGCGCCGGCTGGTGAAAGCCGTATGAAGCCCTTCGTCCGCGGACTGCTCGTCGCCAGCGTCCACCTGCTTCTGCTCCTCGCGGTTTGGGGCAGGTATCAGTACGACCGCGCCAAGCTCCCCCGCGAATGGGTCAAGGTGCAGATGGTAGACCCCGACTCGCTGCAGCGCGGGCGCTACCTCGTCCTCCGCACCACCGACACGCGCCCCGCGCTGCAGTTCGAGTTCTTCATCCCCGAACACCAGCAAATCCCCGCCACCCTCGCGCCGGGTGAAGAGCTATGGGCCGAGATCGGTCGCGCTCCCAACGCCCCCCGCCCGATCCAGCTCGGTATCCGCCGCGACGGACGCATGACCATCCTCGTCGGCGAATGACGTTGTTAGAATTGGGGCGGAGAAACCCATGGCTGACGATCTGCCTCGCCGCGACTTCCTGAAGAAATCCACCGCGCTGGCCGCCCTCGCCGGCGCACCCGCCCTGCTTAAAGCGCAGAGTCCGAACGATCGCCTGCGCGTCGGATGGATCGCAACCGGCAGCCGCGGCCAGCATGTGATGAAGCAGATGTACCTGCTGAGCAAAGACTCCGTTACCGTCACCGCCGTTTGCGATACCTACCAGGGGAACCTCAACACCGGCAAGGATATCGTCCAAACCAACGAGCCCGGCCACTCCCCCAAGACCTACGTGGCCTACCGCGATCTGCTGGCCGATCCCAACATCGACGTCGTCTTCATCTCGAGCCCTGAGCATCTCCACTTCCCCATGGCGATGGAGGCCATCAAGGCCAAGAAGCACATCTATCTCGAGAAGCCCATCGCGCACACCATCGAGGAAGGTCAAAAGATCGTCGAGGCCGCGGAGAAGTCCGATCGCGTCATCCAGGTCGGGACCCAAAACCGTTCCAACAAGCTCTACATCCGCGCGAAAGAGATGGTCGCCAACGGTGACATCGGCGAGATCCACTATGTGCGCGCGTTCTGGTATCGCAACTTCGACCCGGCTGCCGATGCCTCCAAGACCACCCCCGCCGCGTGGCGCTACGTCATCCCCTCCGACTCCGACCCGGACAACACCGATTGGAAGCGCTTCCTCGAAGGCTCCGATGACAAGTCCCGCGCGTTCAGCAAGGAACGTTACTTCCAGTGGCGCAACTACTGGGACTATTCGGGCGGTATCTCGACCGACCTCCTGGTCCACCAGACCGACATCAGCAACTTCGTCTGCAATCAAACCGTGCCATCCACCTGCATGGCTTCCGGCGGCATCTACCAGTGGGGCGGCCAGTTTCATGACGACCGCGAAGTACCCGACACTCTCAGCGCCATTTACGAGTACCCGGATCGCTTCCACCTCAACTACTCTTGCTACTTCGGCAACGATCAGTACGGATATGGCGAGCAGTTCATGGGACACAACGGAACCATTGAAGTGATGGATCGCCAGAACCTCCACTTCTACCCGCAGCCCAAGTTTATTAAGGGCCACGCCCCGTTCAGCCAAACCGCCGAAATTCACCTCAACTACCTGAAGGATTTCAACCAGCCGGACGCCACCGCCGACCACGTCCACAACTTCCTTATGGCCTGTCTCGGGAAAGAGAAAGCCATCGCTCCCGCGCGCGCCGGGCAGATCGCCGCTATCCCCGGCCACCTCGCCACGCTCAGCTACAAGAACAACCGCAAGATTCTCTGGGACGCGCAGACGAACAAGTACCACTTCTCTTAGCGGTGCGGCTTTCCGATTTCGATTACGAGCTGCCGGCGGAGCTGATTGCCCAATCCCCTCCCGCGGAACGCGATGCCGCGCGCATGCTCGTGATCGATCGCGCTTCCGGTTCCTGGCAAGATCTCCAGTTCCGCAACCTTCCCCAATTCGTCGGCCCGGGCGACTGCGTCGTACTGAACGATTCCCGCGTGATCCCGTCGCGACTATTTGGAAAGAGCGACTCCGGGGCAGCCATACAGTTGTTTCTGTTGAAGCCCGTCGGGCCGCTACGTTGGATCGCACTGGGCCGCCCCGGTCGCCGGCTTCTGCCGCGCCGTTTGATTCACTTCGATCGGGGACTGACTGCGGAAGTAATCGAGACGCATGAGCGCGGCGAACGCCTCGTCGAGTTCTACGGCGTCGAGAACAACACCGCGTTGCTCGCTCTACTAGAACAGCTCGGTCATATTCCGCTACCGCCCTACATCCACCGCGAGGACAACGCACTCGACCGTGACCGCTACCAGACGGTCTTCGCCGAGCAGCGCGGATCTGTCGCCGCACCCACCGCCGGGCTCCACTTCACCCCAGATATCCTGGACGAACTTCGGGCCCATCACGCTGCCATCGCGCGCGTCACGCTCCACGTGGGCCTCGGCACCTTCCAACCAGTGGGGACGGAGGACTTCGCATCGCACCGCCTCCATCATGAAAGCTACGCGGTGTCTCCCGCGGCGTGGGAGCAGATCCAACAAGCCGAGCGCGTGCTCGCCGTAGGCACCACCAGCGTTCGCACCGTTGAGTCCCTCGCGCGCTCGGGACAACTGGAAGGCGAGACCGATCTCTTCCTCTACCCCGGCGCCCAATTTCGACGTGTCGGCGCGATGCTCACCAACTTCCACCTTCCGCAATCCAGCCTGCTGCTCCTGGTGTGCGCGTTTGGCGGAACGGAGCTGATGCTCGCCGCTTACCGTCACGCCGTGCGGGAGCGCTACCGCTTCTTCTCTTACGGCGATTGTATGTTGATCCTCTAGGTACGGTCGATGTGGATCGGGCCGTCGCCCGTGGTGACGGTCAGAATTGGCCCGCCGCCGTTCATCTTGGCGCGAAGGTCGTGGCTGTGTGAGCCGCCCGCTTCCGTCGTGACCGGGAGAGTCACCACGATGGATCCGTCGCCGGTGTGCGCGTTCAGTTCGGTCTGCAGGTTCTCGGGAATCCGCAAGTTTACGTGCCCGTCGCCGGTGTGAACGCGCCAACCGGAACGAAGCTTCGACCCCTGCGCAATCTCAGCTTCCACGCTGCCGTCGCCGGTCTCGATGTCGAGGTCGTCAAAGCGGCCTGTGATCCGCACATGTCCATCGCCCGTATGTGCCGCAATCGTGCCATCGAGCCCTAGCGCTTCGATCGAACCATCCCCCGTTCGTGCCTCGATGCGCCCATGCACCCCGTCGATGTGAATCGACCCATCCCCCGTGTGAATGGATGCGGCCGTCGACTGCGGGACGTGAACCCGCACCACGATGCTGCGTGAGCCGTTCCAGTTCACCATGTCATGGTGCTTCGGAACCCGAATCTCAATCTCCACCCGATTGCCGTCCTGGTGCTCAATAATGGTGACTTCCCCGGGAGCGATCTTCCAGTTCTTGGTAGTCACCTCGGCCTCGATCTGGTTCCCGTTGCCGGGCGTCACCTCCACGCGGCCGTCTCCCGCATCCACCCGCAATTCCGGCGATCCTCCCACCGGCCAGGTCTTCGACCAGTTATCCGCCAAGGCGAGATGGGAAGCTCCCAATACCAACAGAACCGAGAAAAAAGCGCGCATAAACACCTCGTTAGTGCATTACGCGCCAGATGCCTTTTTGGTGCGTTTTTCTTTGGAACCTCCTGCACGGAAACTCTTCGGAAAATCTGTTGCGTTTTAATTCACGTTTATGTTAATTAATCATCTAGTGAATTAATGCTCCACCTTGACCGAACCCTCTCCGCACTAGCTCACCCGGTAAGGCGCGAAGTTCTGGCACAGCTCCGCAAGGGCGACGCTCCCGTGAAAGACTTGGCGGCGGCTATCAAGATTAGCGGACCCGCGCTGACCAGACATCTACACATGCTGGAAGACGCGGGGCTTATTACGCGTGGAAGGGTGGCGCAACAACGGCCTTGCCGGCTCACTGCGGAACCGCTCATTGAGATCGACCAATGGATCGACAGCTACCGCCAATTCTGGACGGATAGCTTCGACCGGTTGGATGCGCATCTGAAACAGGTACAACGAACCAAAAACAAGAAGAGGTTGTGATGACGAACGAATATGAAGAGATCCTCAGCCGGGAAATTGTGACCACCCGGGTCTTTGACGCACCGCGCGAAGTGGTATTCGACGCATGGACCGATCCGGAACAGTTGAAGCTTTGGTGGGGCCCAAAGGGCTTCTCAAACACTGTCCACGTATGCGAAATGAAGCCGGGCGGGGTGTGGCGCTATACCATGCATGGTCCCGACGGCAGGAACTTCGAGAATGAGGTCAAGTTTATCGAGATCGTCGCACCGGAGCGCATCGTCTTGGAACACATTTCCGTACCCCACTTCCGATTAACCGCGCTGTTTGAAGCGCTGGGCGACCGCACCAAGCTGACGTTCCGGCAGCTGTTCGAAACGTCGTCCTCCTATACGCAGCTAAAGAGAATTGCCATTCCAGGGAATGAGGAGAGCTTAGAGCGCTTGGCCAATTTCATCGCCCGAGATGCGACTACTTCGCATCCCGCCTAAAGCGGAATGTTGCCGTGCTTCTTGCGCGGGTTCGTGTCGACCTTGTTCTCCAGCATCCGCAGCGACGAGATCACGCGCGCGCGCGTCTCGTGCGGCTCGATCACATCGTCCATGAATCCACGCTCGGCCGCGATAAACGGATTGGCGAACCGCTCGCGGAACTCCTCCGTTTTCGCCGCCAGCGCGGAGTCGCCCAGTGTAGCCAATTCCCGGCGGTACACGATCTTGGCCGCGCCTTCCGGCCCCATCACCGCAATCTCCGCGGTCGGCCACGCCAGGTTCACATCCGTGCGGATGTGCTTAGACCCCATCACGCAGTAGGCGCCGCCGTAGGCCTTGCGCGTAATCACCGTGATCTTCGGAACCGTCGCCTCGGCATACGCGTAAAGCAGCTTCGCGCCGTGCCGGATGATGCCGCCGAACTCCTGCTCGGTCCCCGGCAGAAAGCCTGGCACATCTTCGAACGTCAGGATGGGGATGTTGAAAGCGTCGCAAAAGCGCACAAACCGGGCGCCCTTCACCGAGGAATTGATGTCAAGGCATCCCGCTAGAAACGCCGGCTGGTTCGCCACGATGCCGATCGGCCGCCCATCCATGCGCGCGAAACCCACCACCAGGTTGCGCGCAAAGTGCTCCTGCACCTCGAAGAAGTAGCCTTCGTCCACCACGCGCCCGATCACGTCTTTGATGTCGTAGGGCATGTTGGATTCATTGGGAACAATTGAATCCAGCACGCTGTCGGCCCGATCCACAGGGTCCGTGCACTCCTGCCGCGGCAGATCGTCACGGTTGTTTTGCGGCAGAAACGTCAGCAGCTCGCGGATCATCCGGATGCAGTCTGCATCGTCCGCCGCCACGAAGTGACCCACGCCGCTGACCGTGTTGTGCGTCATCGATCCGCCGAGGTCTTCCTTGCGTCACGTCCTCATGCGTCACCGTCCGAATCACGTCCGGCCCCGTGACGAACATGTAGCTGGTCCGCTCCACCATGAAGACGAAATCCGTGATCGCGGGCGAATACACCGCCCCGCCCGCGCACGGTCCCATGATCGCCGAGATCTGCGGGACCACTCCGCTCGCCAGCGTATTGCGCAGGAAGATATCCGCATACCCACCTAGCGAAACCACGCCTTCCTGGATGCGCGCGCCGCCCGAATCGTTCAGGCCGATCACTGGCGCGCCGTTCTTCAGCGCCAGGTCCATCACCTTGCAGATCTTTTGCGCGTTGGCCTCCGAAAGCGAGCCGCCGAACACCGTGAAATCCTGCGCAAAGACGAACGTCAGCCGCCCGTGAATGTAGCCGTACCCGGTGACGAACCCGTCCCCGGGAATCACCTGCTCATCCATGCCGAAGTCGCGGCACCGGTGCTGCACCAGCTTGTCCGTCTCGGTGAACGTGCCCTCATCGAGCAACTGGTCGATCCGCTCCCGCGCGGAGAGTTTGCCTTCCTTGTGCTGCCGTTCGCGCCGTTCCGAGCCGCCGCCTTCTTCCGCCGCGGCATGCCGCCGTCGCAGCTCTTCGAGCTGGTTCATGCCGGTTGCAGTTCCACCTTCTTGCCCGCGACTGACAGGTTCTCGCGGATGAAGGTCTCATCCCAGAGATTCGAAACAACGGCCGAGATGTGCTGGTTCTGCAGAGACCACACATACGCCTTCATCGGCGCTTTCATGTCACCCGGGATGATCCGGTTCACCTTGTCGATACGCCACTGCGGTACCGGCTGCAACTGCTTGTGATGCGTCGCCACGGCATGCGCGGACTTCATCGCGATGATCCCCATCCCCTTTGCCGACGCGTCGATGATCGCCTGGTCGAGATAGCCGCCATTCACCACGTTGTACGCCAGCATGATCACATCGTAATGGCCCAGCTCCGCTGCTTTCCGCAGCACCGCGGCCGGATCGTTGTGCGACGTCAGCCCCAGGAACCGCACCTTACCCTGCTTCTTCAGATCCAGGAATGTCTCGTAGATATGGGGATTCTCGAGCTCCTCGACGCAGCACGCCCCATGCGGGCACATCACCGTGTCGAAGTGATCCGTCCCTACGCGCTGCAAGCTTCCCTCGAGCGAATCGATGATCAGCTTCCGAATCTTCTGGCTTCCTTCCACCTGCGAGGCGAACTCAGGCATCATGGCGTTGCTCAGGTACGTCGGTGGAAACTGACCCTTCTGCCCCGGATAGTATTCGATGAAGTACCCGGGCTTTTCCGCCAGGTTGTTGCTGTGAATCTCATCCACGCGCGCCATGATAACGGCCTGCTTCGCGGCGGGAAGCCCGTCGAAGATCTCCTTGTACATGCGGTTCCGCGTTGGCCCGAAAGCGCTGATCTTCGTCGTGAGAAACACCTGGTCGCGCTTCCACGCCGATTCCTGAAAGAAGCGCCCGTAAGCCGTCTCGCAGTCCCCGTCCCCATACTGAGGGGCCATGTCGAAGTAGTTCAGCCCCATTTCGAGCGCCAGGTGAAGGTGCTTGTAATTATTGGTGCGAACCGGGTCGCCCCCGCACACCACCTCCGAGATCATCAGATTGGTCCGGCCCCACCGGCGATAAGCCATTCCGGGTTGGCGATTGCGGTACTCGCCTCCGGTTTCCGGCATGGCGGTGGTCTGCGCTGCCGCTTGCGGAACGCCGGCGATCGCCATGCCCGCCGCGGAGGACGCAATCGTCATGCGAAGGAAGCTGCGGCGTGAGCTGCTGTCGTTCATCGGGACCTCATCGGACTGCCGATCTCGATGTTAACAAGCCCCAAAAAGAGCTTGAGCTTGGCCCAGAAACGCCGTCGGACGAATTACGCCGGTTCCTTGTTCGACCAGCTTGACAACGAGTCGCGACTTGATACATAAATGACTTAGGCATAAATGGCTGAGGGAAATAAAGCATCGCGTGCCCTTATCCAGGGAACACTCGACATGCTCATACTGAAAACGCTTAGGCGCGGAGCGATGCATGGTTATGCGATCGCCGTGGCCATCGAGCAACGTTCGGAGGACGAGCTCCGCGTCGAAGAGGGAGCGCTATATCCGGCACTCCATCGGCTGGAGCTGGCTGGACTTCTCAAAAGCGAGTGGAAGCGCTCCGAAACAAACCGGCGGGCAAAGTTCTATCAAATAACTGCAACTGGCCGGAAACATCTTGCAGCCGAGACGGCGAATTGGAACAGACTGACGGCCGCGGTCGCGCGAGTCATGGAGGCAGGATGAACTGGTGGCTGAGGCTTCGCCGGAGAAGGCGTCTGGAGAAAGATCTCGGTGACGAGATTACGTTTCACCGACAGATGCGTGCGCGCGACCAGGATGCTCCTCCATTCGGGAACGAAACGTCGATTCGTGAGCAGATACGCGATCTCTGGACGTTCGGATGGCTTGAGAGCGCGGCTGCCGACGCGATCTATGCGGTGCGTACCTGGAAAAGGAGTCCGGCTTTTGCCATCGCGATTATCGTCTCGCTGTCGCTAGCAATCGGGGCTGTCATCGCGATCTTCACGGCTGCCGATGACCTGCTGTTCCGTCCCCTGCCCTATGCGCATCCCGACAAGCTTGTGATGCTGTGGGAAAAAAACCGGGACTTCCCTGAAGCCGCGCGGAATGCCGTATCTCCTGACAACTTCCTCGATTGGAAAGGGCGAAATTCGGCCTTCGAGGACATGGCCTATGTGGACGAAGGCCGCTCCGTACTGAGAGTCGGCGACCGCAACGAGGAACTGCGCGTACAACGGGTGCCTGCCAACTTTTTCACCCTGCTGGGAGTGCGGGCCGTGAGAGGACAATTGACTCCCGAAAGCTCGTCCTCTTCAGGTAAAGGGAGCGATACGGAGGTAGTAATCAGTTACCGTTTGTGGCAGAGCTGGTTTGGGGGTGCCCCGGATGTTGTGGGGCGGCAAGTACAGTTGGATTCGTTTCCTCGAACGGTCAGCGCGGTGACGCCATCGGGATTTTCATTTGGCGACCGCGAAGTGGACCTGTGGCCGTACATGACAATTTACCCATCGGCACCGCAGAGCCGAGGCGCGAGAAGCTTGCAGGCGGTGGCGCGGCTCAGGGGGAATATCAGGCTTGGTCAAGCGCAGGCGCAAATGACCTCCATTGCCCGCCATTTGGAGGTCACCGCACCGCAATTTAACAGGAATTGGACCGTGACGGTCGAGCCGCTGCGGGATGCGTTTGCACGAAAGGTACAAACTTCGTCGTTTGTCCTGTTGGCGTCGGTTGGCCTGTTGCTGGCCGTGGCTTGCGCCAACACGGCGAATCTGTTACTCGCGCGATATTCCGCGAGAAGCCCCGAGCTCGCAATGCGAGCTGCATTGGGCGCGGGCCAGTGGCGTTTAGCCCGGCAATTGCTGACCGAGAGTCTGCTGCTCGCAGCGTTCTCCGGAGCCGCCGGACTGGTGCTCGGACGTTATGCGCTGGCAGGACTCTTGGCGATCGCTCCACAAACTCTTACTCGGACCGCTCAAGTTTCCATCGATTGGAGAATTATTCTGTTTGCCATCGGGTTGTCCGCGCTGACCGGTGTTCTGTTTGGGTTGGCACCTTCGCTCGTCGGGGCGCGGATCGGCTCAGTCGGCGGAGTGAGGTCTGTCCGGAGTTGGCGAACCGTGCGCCGACGCAGCCCACGCGCGTGGATGATCGCGGCGGAGATCGCGGTATCGCTGGTTCTTCTCACCGCAGGGAGCTTGCTCTCTCAAAGCCTTTTCAAGCTGCAGCACACGGATCCAGGACTGAACCCGCGAAACGTTCTAACGTTCCATTTCCGTGTGATGTCTCCGCGCGAGGTCGTTCGCTTCGCACAAGCGATCGCGGAATTAGAAAAACTGCCCGGCGTTCGCTCGGCAAGTGCCACCAGCTTCCTACCATTCGATGGAGCGGCAGCGGAGACAACGATCAATATCAATGGCCACGCGGTGGCGAAGCCGGGAGACCAGCTAACCGCAACGGTTCGAACGGTCATGCCACGGTACTTCGAAACCATTGGGATTCCCATCCGGCGAGGACGGGATTTCTCAGCCGGCGACAACACGCCGCAAGCTCCCTTGCGATTCGTCGTAAATGAGGCATTCGTCAGGAATTACATTGCGGGACAAGACGCGCTGAGACAAGCCATCAACGTGGGCATGGCTCGAAATAATCCTTTTGGGCAGATCATAGGCGTCGTAGGCGATGTGAAGGAAGGGTCGCTAGGCACGGCCCCCGTGCCGACGGTTTATCACGTCTACTCGCACATGCCTTACGGGCAGATGAACCTGGTGGTACGCACCGAGCGCGATCCCGTTACCCTGGTAACTGCGGTAAGGCGAGCGATGCGCCATCTGGATTCCACACTGGCTTTGGCCGATGTGCGAACAATGGAAGAAATCGTCGGCGATACGTATGCACGGGAGCGCTTTCTGGCGTTGCTCGTGGCCGCTTTTTCCGCTTGCGCAGTAGTGCTTGCAGCGGTGGGGATTTACGGTATTCTGGCGTACTCGGTTTCCCTCAGGACGCAAGAGATTGGCATTCGGCAGGCCGTGGGGGCAAACGCGAGCCGGATTATCGGAATGGTGCTGACGGACGGCGCATGGTTTGTCATGGCAGGCGTTGTGATCGGGGTGGCGGCATCTCTCGGCTTGATGAGACTGATGTCCAGCCTGCTCTTTGAGACCCGGGTGAACGACCCGATGGCATTTGCCTTTGCGCTCGGAATATTGCTGGCTGTTGCGGCAGTAGCCGTTTGCATTCCGGCATATCGCGCCGCGAAGCTAGACCCGCTGCAAGCCCTGCGATTCGAATAAGGTGGGCGAAATCGCCTGTCGAACGGGCGTCGGGTTCAGACCGTTCCGTTCCAGAAAACAGGTGCGTGCTGGATCATCGCAAGAGCAGTCACGGACTGCCGATCTCGATGTCAACAAGCCCCAAGCTAAACTAAGTTTTCCCATGGCGTTACAGAGCTATACCATCACCCAAGGCCCTAACCGCGCTCCGGCCCGCAGCTACCTAAAGTCCATCGGCTTCACCGACGAGGATCTGCGGAAGCCCATCATCGGCATCGCCAACACCTGGACCGAGACCATGAACTGCAACTACAAGTTGCGCGACCTGGCGGTCAACGTCAAAGAAGGCGTTCGCGCCGCCGGCGGCACCCCCATGGAATTCAACACCATCGCCATCAGCGACGGCATCACCATGGGCACCGAGGGCATGAAAGCGTCGCTGGTCAGCCGCGAAGTGATCGCCGACTCCATCGAACTGGTCGCGCGCGGCCACATGTTCGATGGCATCGTCGCGCTGGTGGCCTGCGACAAGACCATTCCCGGGGCGGCCATGGCGCTGCTCCGCCTTAACATCCGCCGGCATCATCCTCTACGGCGGCTCCATCCTTCCCGGCCGCTATAAGGGTCACGACATCACCATTCAGGACGTCTTCGAAGCCGTGGGCGCGAACGCCGCGCGGCAAGATCTCCGACGCCGAACTGCTCGACATCGAGAACCACGCCTGCCCCGGCGCCGGCGCGTGCGGCGGCCAGTTCACCGCCAACACCATGGCCACCGTCATGGAACTGATCGGCCTCTCGCCCATGGGAACCGCCGCCGTCCCGCAAGTGGATCCGCGCAAGGAAGACGTCGTCCATCCGCTGCGGCGAGATCATCATGGACTGCGTCCGCAACAACCTGCGGCCCCGCGACATCGTCACCCGCCAGGCCTTTGAAAATGCCATCGCCGGAGTCGCCGGATCCGGCGGCTCCACCAACGCCGTGCTCCACCTGCTCGCCATGGCCCGCGAAGCCGGCGTGCCCCTCGACATCGACGACTTCAACGCCATCAGCAACCGCACTCCGCTGTTTGTCGATCTCAAACCCGGCGGCCAATACGTCGCGGTCGATATCGATCAAGCCGGCGGCATCCCCGTCATCGCCAAGCGCCTGATGGAAGGCGATTTCGTGGATGGATCCGCCATGACCTGCACCGGCAGAACGTTCGCCGAAGAAGCTGCGCGAGCTGTAGAAACGCCCGGCCAGCAAGTTATCCGCCCGCTCGATCAATCCCTTGAAGACCACCGGCGGTCTGCAGATTCTGCGCGGCTCTCTCGCCCCCGAAGGCTGCGTGATCAAGCTCTCCGGCCACAACGCGCGCACCATCGTGGTCCCGCGCGCGTCTTCGATCGCGAGGAAGACGCCATGGCCGCCGTCACCGAAGGCCGCATCCAAGCTGGCGACGTGGTTGTGATCCGCTATGAAGGGCCCCGCGGCGGACCCGGCATGCGCGAGATGCTGGGCGTCACCAGCGCCATTGTCGGCGCCGGACTCTCCGAGGAAGTCGCCCTCATCACCGACGGCCGCTTCAGCGGCGCCACGCACGGCTTCATGGTGGCCCACGTCGCGCCCGAAGCCTTCAACGGCGGCCCCATCGCCGCGGTCCACGAAGGCGATATCATCCACATCGATGTCGATGGCGGCATGGTGAACCTCGAGATCGATTCCGCCGAGATGGCCCGTCGCGTTAACCTCTGGACCGCTCCCGCGCCCCGCTATAAGATCCGGTGTCTTCGCCAAATACGTCACGCTGGTCAGTTCGGCTTCGGAAGGCGCTGTTACCAGTGGCTTGTGAACATCCTCTTCATCGGCGACATCTTCGCCCACGCCGGACGGCGCATCGTGGCCGATCACCTCGCAGGACATCCGCACCTCGCAGCAACATTGACCTCGTCATCGCCAACGCCGAAAATTCCGCCGGAGGCTTCGGCATCACCCCTCAGATCGCCGAAGAACTGCTCGCGCTCGGCGCAGACGTCCTTACCGGCGGCAATCACAGCTTCGACAAGAAGGACATCTACGACTATCACGCGCGCCAGCCGCGCCTGCTGCGGCCGGCGAACTTCCCCGCCGGAGTCCCCGGTCAAGGCGTCTACTCGGGCAAGACCAAAGGCGGCGCGCCGTTCGCCGTCATCAATCTGCAGGGCCGCACCCACATGACGCCCATCGACGATCCATTTCGGAAAGCCGATCAGATCCTCGCCGAGCTCGATCCCGACATCCGCAGTCCGCTTTGTCGATTTCCACGGCGAAGCCACCAGCGAAAAAGTCGCCATGGGTTGGTATCTCGACGGCCGCGTCTCCGCCGTCATCGGCACCCACACGCACGTACCCACCGCCGACACCCGTTTCCTGCCCGGCGGCACGGCTTATCAAACCGATGCCGGCATGACCGGACCCTATGACTCCGTTATCGGCGTCGATCGCGACATCATTCTCCATCGTTTCCTGACCGGCATGCCCGTCCGCATGGAAGCCGCCAAGGGTACCGTTGAACTTCACTCTGTCATCATTGAAGTAGACAGCGACACTGGCCGCGCCGTATCCATCCGGCGTCACACCATCCGCGGAGACTGAAGCAGGAATGCTGGACGGAACGTATCTACAGCTGTTCGGCGCCGTAACCACCGGGCTGGCGTTCCTGTACCTGTGGCGTCAATCGCGCGTCGTATGCTTCGGTTATTGGGCACTCGCCTGGGGCTTGGAAGCTGCTGCGTTTCTATGCGCTGGCATCGCGCAAACTACCGGCTTCGCGGGCTGGCTCGGCGGACGCGCTCTTTTGGAATTCGCGTTCGCTCTTGCGCTGATCGCCGCCGTGCGTATCGGCTCGCCTCGTCGCCTGCACGACCCGCACCTCTCTGCCCTGAGCGTTGCTTTCTTCATCCCCGCCGTCACACTTCTGTTCGCGAGTCTGCTCGGATCGAAGAACCCCGCGATGGGCGAAGCATTGCGTTCGCTCGCGCTCTGCGTCATCTACTTCTACGCGTTTCAGGAGCTTGCCGTGAAGGTCCGCCGGCTGTTCCATTTCGTCCTGCTCGCCTTCGCGGCGCTCTACATTGTCGAGTTGGCCGGCTACTCATATCTGCTGCTCGACGAACTGCGCGTAGCCGCGGCTTCCCCGGCGCTGGCGTTCTCAGGCTATGCGGCTTTGGCCGAACTCCCGCTCCAAATCGCTCTCGCCTTCTCCGCGTTTGCCATGTGGATCGAAAGCCAGAGTTCGCGTCTCATTCACGTGGCGAACGAACTCGATCGCGCCCGCCGCGAGATCTCGCCCGAGACCAATCTCGATTACCTTACCGGACTCCTCAACCAGGATGCCCTGCGCCGCCGCCTCGACTCTGAGGAACTCTTCACCGGCGTCGCGGTAGTCTGCGATCTCGACGAGTTCAAATACATCAACGATCAGTTCGGCCACAGCGTCGGCGACGAAGTGCTGCGCGGGGTCGGCAATCTGCTCCGCACCTCCATCCGCGCCGAAGATACGGCCTATCGCTGGGGAGGCGATGAATTCGCCATTCTCTTCAAGGAACAAGCTGCCGCTATCGCGCAAAGCCGCATGCACGAACTGGAAGCGCGCTTACAGGACTTTCACGTGCGCGGACACGGCACGCTCACCGTGCGCTTCAGCTGGGGCGTTTCCGAAGCGCACGCCTCTCATCTGCGCGCCGCCATCGAGCAGGCCGATCGCGAAATGTACGAGGTCAAGCGCGCGCGCCATCGCGCCGGCAGGCCCGCATCTGCAACATCGGCCGCCCGATCCGGCGGTTCCGAGATCAGTTCGACTTTACCCACATCGTGACCGAACGGTTGAACACCGGCCCGCCCGACGGAATGCTGTCCAATAGGAAGAAGACGGGTGTCGGCGCGGATGTCGTGGTCGGCGGCACCGTGTTCGGAATCTGCACGTTTACTTGCCACACGCCGACTAACCCTGGCGCCAGGCCTGAGTACTTCACGTAACCCGACGGCACAAACGCCGAGCCGATCACCACCTGCGGCGTGGACGTGGTCGGTGTTGGGCCGGTCGCCGCCGCGCCGTCTGGCGGTGCGTTGGGCACCATTCCCATTCCCGTTCCATAGAACGCCACAATCGATCCCCAAGGCGCCGGGTTACTCGGACCGTTAATCGTGTTGTCCTGATTCACCGCCGCCACCTGTCCGCTGCCCGTCGCCGTTAAGGTGAACAATCCCGGAGACGATGGCGCCATCGGAATGATTCCGCTGCCCAGCACCTGCCCCGTCGATGCGCGGACCACCTCGATCGTCGCCGTCCCCGAAACCGGCGCTTCATTCGGCACCAGGAAGTTCACCTGTCCCGCTCCCACGTAGTAAACCGGCGACAACACATCGTTCACCGTCACTTGCGTATCGCCCAGCGTGGTCGGAATCGGCAGTTGATAAGCCGAAGCCGATGTGGAGCTGAAGAAGTTGGCCTGGTTGCTCAAGGTAAATAGCGAAGCGATCGTCCCCGGAGATAGCGCGCGCCCCACGATATAGTTGGCCGCGTTGATGCCCGCCAGGCCAGGGAAATGAATCACTACGCGATTCAAACTATCCGCGACATAAAGCGAGCCCGAGGCGTCTTGCGTCACCGCCAGCACCGACCCCGCTTCGGCGAAGTTATAGTCCGGCTGCAGGTTGCTGAGCGTCAGCGCGTCGTAAGCCGGATAGTGATAAACGTGCGCGGAACTGTCGCCGACCCAGATATCGCCGAGCGTCGGATTCACATAAATCCCATATGGGCTGATCCCGTTAATCGTGATTGCTGCCTGCGGATCCGCTCCCGCGTTATCCACGTTATCGAATATGCTGACGCGCTGATTATAGAAATCCGTCACATACAAACGGTTCGTGCTATCGGTGGCGATGTGCCGTGGCCCATTCAACTTGTCATTGGTGTTGCCCGTCGACGTCGTGGTGAAGTCCGGCTGCCCGAACACCTTGGTCGCCGACATCCCGCTCTGGAAGTTGGCCGACGCTCCCGGAAAGAAGAGTACCCGTTCATGCGCCGTATCGGATACCAGCAGGCCCGTGTCCCCCGCAAAGGCCAAGCCGTACGGCGTGTTCAACGTGCTCGGCGACGCATCCGTGATCTTCAATGTGAAGTTCTGCTGCCCGATCACAATATCGGCATTCGGCATGTTCTGCGGGTTCGCAAACGGCGTTGGGAATCGCAGCACACGGCCATTGCCTGAATCCGCGACGTATAAGTTTCCGTGAATATCCACCGCAACTCCCACCGGCGACGAGAGCCCGGACTGGTTGGGCATCGTCGGGTCATTGCTCGGATAGTTGTACTCGCTCAGCGAGAAATTCGGCTGGCCGATTACGATATCCGCCTTGGTTCCCGGATGGACGCCCCGCGCGTCCTTGAAACCCAGCACGCGATTGTTATAGGTGTCGGCTATATAAAGGTGCGGCGGCGAACTGAGCGTGTCGATCACAATGCCTCCGTCGGCTTGGCTGTTGCCGATCACCGACGTGGTAAACCGAAGCTCCTTGCCTTCGATTAGGTTCACCGTGTTGTAGTTCATCGCATCCTGCCCTAGAACCCGCGTGGCCGCTGCAAAACTCGAGCCACTCGCCGGAAAAATTAATGCCCGGTGGTTCCCCGTGTCTGCCACAAAAAGCTCCGTGCTCGATGCCGCGAGGCCGCCCGGCCCCGAAAGCGTCGAAGCCGAAGACTCCGGCTGCCCCTGGTTCGCCGACCCGCTCATCAGATCCGGCTGACCCACTACCGCGATCGCCACCTGCGTCCCCGTATCCGCCGTCCACTGGCTCACCGGCGCATACAGCACAATGCGATTGTTGGCCGAGTCCGCCACGGCCAGGCCGTTGTTCACGATCGCAATTCCTGCCGGCGCCACTCCCAATTGCGAAGCATTCACCTGCGTGGTCTGGGAGGTGCTCGGCTCTCCGATCAGCCGCGCCGCCGCCTGCCCGTTCTGGTTAGGCGCCACGTACACCAGCACCCGGCCCAACGCGTTATTGGTCGACTCAGCGACAAAGACATTGTTGTTGCTATCCACCGCGATCCCCGCCGGCGTTAGCAAGGTGGTGAGACTCGTCACGCTGTAACCGGAGACGTTGTTGCTGACGAAATCGGCCTGCCCCAAGACCAGCGTCGCCACCGCGCCGCTTGCGCCTTTGCTCAACGTCGCCGCATCATACCGAAGCACCCGGTTGTTCCCCGGATCGGCCGCCCACAAGTCTCCGGATGGATCGAAAGCCAGGTACGCGGTGTACACGTTGTTGTTCAGATTCAGCGACAGCGACGTCGCGCTCAGCGTCCCGCTCGTCCCGTTCGCTCCGTTGTGATTGAAATCGCTCTGGCCAAGCACCATATCCGGCAAAATCGAGGTCTGTATAAACGGCTTCGGAAAGCGGAGAATGCGGTTGTTCCCGCAATCATCCACATATAAGTTCCCGCTCGGATCCACGGCGATCCCAACCGGCGACGTTAATCCGGTGGTCCGCGGCGTCGTCCCGCGATTCGGTCCCTGCGACAGCGTGGTAACGAAGTCCGCTTGCCCCACCACGATATCGGCCTTTTGCCCGTTGGCGAAACTCGCCGCGTTGGCCCACCCGAGAACCCGGTTATTACCCGTGTCCGCCACATACAGATGCGGCGGGTTTGCACTCACATCGAGAGCGATCCCGAGCGGCGAATCCAGTTCCCTGCCCTCCACTAAGTTGGGCGCGTAACTGGTCACATTAAGACTGTCTTGTCCGATAACACGGGTCGGGGTTGAGTTCAGCACCACCTGCGCTGCAACCGGCGAAAGAGAACTGAAAAGGAGGAGAAAGAAAAGGGAAAGAGACCGCATGATGGGCTATCGCTTGTCTCGACGATAGCATGGTACGTTGTAATACGATTAGTCCCTTGGGGCAGGCTGCGGACCGCTGCTAATTCTGCTCACGAGACGTTCGAAGCATCGCGCGTAGGCACTGAATGTACCGGGATTCCCCGCTCTCCCGCTTCCCCGGAAAAGTGTTCCGTGTAGTCCCCGGGTCCTCGCGACTCTCCTTCCCAAACCACCAGCGCGATCACCTTCTGCCCCAGCGAGCTTGCTTCCTCGAGAATGGACTCGTTAGTGGCCGGGTAAGCGTGCTCATCGCCTTCCGCGTAGCCCAATGTCACAACTTCGTTCTTCGCTTCCAACTCCGCCAGGATCTTGTCGTACACTTCGCCCCACTTCCCCGGCCGGTCCACCACCGACGTCCTCCGGAACACGTCGCGATCAAACGGCAGCACCACTCGCCGTCTCATACCCAACAATCCCGCCACCTCCAACGCCAGCAGATCCGCCCCGCACGCCGCCGAGCAGACCAGCGACGTCGCGTTCGACTTTCGAAACTCCGCATGCAAACGATGCTTCACCTCGGCGATATTCTCAGCCGGAAAGCGCGGCTCCTTCGCATCCGGTGCATCCACGCGCCGGCCTGCCAGCGCGATTACCGCCCCATGCCAGTCAGAACCTGGCGAAATCGGCATCCCGAACGTCCTTTGCCACCTCTTGCCCTACCTTCTGCATCTCTGGAATGTGCTCAACCGAATCGAGCGCCTGCACGTCCTCCGGTCGGATACCGGACAGCCCCAATTTTCCCAGGCCCTCCTCCGTCAGCTCCGCGTTATATCTCATATAAGTGAAAAGCTTCGGCGTCACCGGACCCCCTTTGCCGTGCATGTCTCCGATCTCCCGATCGAGTTCACACCCCGCCAGCGTGTCCCCGAACACCCGGCACAAAAAGTCCTGCTCATTCAGCGCGGCGAACATGAGCGCGGAAGGAATCGACCCCGCGTTGTAAAGCAGGTTCAAATCGCCCGGCTGCAAATTCGCATTGGCCTTCGGACTCGTCCCTGTGCCCACCGACACTAGCAGCATCTTATCCACTCCGGTCTCCCACTTCAGGTTATAAGGTTCAACCGTGGCCATCAGGAACAATTGAAACGCCGGGTTGTTGTACATGGTGACGCCGCCATCCTCGAAGAGAAACGAGTGGGCGCCGATGTCGATCAGTTCAGGCGGAAAGTACGTCGGAGCCGCCGTGCTCGCGCGCACCAATTGCCACAGTGGCAGATTGAGGTTGCAGTCCGCCCGCGCCCGGTCGTTATAACGAGCCGCTGGATTGTTGCAGAGCGGCCAGGGAGAATCCGTCGTCGCATTCCGCATCACCATCATGAGCAGCGTCTTCACGCGATTCGATCCGAGCGCCGTCGTGGACCCGAGTACCTGCTGTAACTGCGCGGCCAGCCGGTCCTGTTCGAACTTATAGTAGAAGCGCCGCAACACGCTCGCCTTGCTGAACATCTCCGGACCGCTATCGACATAAAACTTGCGCACCTGATCGACGCTCATTCCGATCGCGAGACACGTGGCGATGATCGCGCCCGTGCTCGTCCCCGCCATGTAATCGAAGTAATCCGACAACACGGCGTCGGGCGCTTGCAGTTTCCGCCGTACTACGGCCTCGATGCCTGCCAGCACCTCGAGCGTGATCACGCCTCGTATTCCGCCGCCATCCAATGCGAGCAGCTTCCTCTGCTTCGCTGGTGCTAATTTGTCGCGGAACGACTTCTCGCCAAGCGCCACTCCATCTCTCCTGACCGGGCCCGCGCGAAAAAGCGCCACGCGGGAACCGAACTAGAGTATTCTACGTTCGGCGATTTCCCGCAAGGAGTTTTCCAATGTCCACTTCACCGGCGGAAGGCAGACGCCCGTTGTGCTTTGTTCTCATGCCGTTCAAACGGAAGCTCAACCCCGTCCCGCCTCCCATTGAGATCGATTTCGATGCCGTCTACCACGACCTCATCGCGCCTGCCATTGACGCCTCGGGGATGGCGTCCCTGCGCGCCGATGAGGAAATGATCGGCGGCATCATCCATAGGCCCATGTATGAACGCCTCCTGCTGTGCGACTTCGCCGTCGCCGATCTCACTTCCGGAAACCCCAACGTCTTTTACGAACTCGGCATCCGGCACGCCGCGCGCCCCTGGAGCACCGTGTTGCTCTTCGCCGATGGCTCGCGCTTGCCCTTCGACGTCGCGCCCCTGCGCGGCTTGCGCTACTCGCTCACCGAGACCGGCTTGCCCAAAGATCCCGCTCCCGTGGTCGAGACCCTCACCAAGATGCTCATGGAAGCCAAAAAAGCCGTCGACGACAGCCCTCTCTTCCAAACTCTCATGGGATTCCGCGGGCCCGACCTCACGCAACTCGCCGCGCCTTCTTTCTACGATCAGATTCAAGCAACCGCCGCCTTCCAGTCGCAACTGGACGCCATCGTTGCCGATAAGACCCGCGATGACCGCGCGAAGTGCCTCTCGCTCAAGCAGATCGAGACCGCAATGGGCGCTCTCTCGTCACAGGATCCCGTGCTCCTAAACTCCCTCTTCCTCGCCTATCGCTCGGTCTGCGCCTGGAAAGAGATGATCCGCTTCTACGCTCTTCTTCCGGACTACATCGCCGGCAGCGTAAGCGTGCAGGAGCAATATGCACTAGCGCTCAATCGCGACAAGGAGGGCGCGAAGGCCGAGCGCGTGTTACTGAGCCTCATCGACAAGCGCGGTCCGAGCAGCGAAACGTATGGCCTGCTCGGCCGAATATATAAGGACCGCTGGCAAGATGCCGCAACCTCCGGCACTGCGACCTTTCTCGCGAGAGGCTTGCTCGACAAAGCCATCGATGCCTACCAGCGTGGTTTCGACTCCGACCCTCGCGACTACTATCCCGGTATCAACGCGGTCACTCTGATGGAAATTCGCCAGCCGCCCGATCCCCGCCGCGAAGCTCTCGTTCCCGCGGTCCGCTACGCGCTCGAACGAAAGATGCGATCCGCCAAACCGGGCTATTGGGAGTACGCGACCGCCTTCGAGTTGGCCGTCCTGGGAGGCGATCCGGACCTCGCATCCTCGGCCCTCGCCAGCGCGCTAGCGGAATCGCCCGATTCGTTCATGCTCGGCACCACGGCCCGGAATCTCGCCATCATTCAGTCCGCTCGCGAGCAACGCGACGCAGCCCAACCCTGGCTTGCCGAATTTGCGGCGACGTTTAAACAAGCGATTTCCTCGTCCCCAAAACCAGCCATCTGAGCATCGCGACCTTTAACTGAGGAACACGTTGCCAGCGCTGCGCTTAGCCCTGATCCGTTGACCGCACTCGGCAAGATCTCTGCACACGCATGGGCGCTCGAGCAGTTCCTTGGTGGCCGCGATCTTTACCGCCAATTCGTCCAACTCCGCGATCTTCCGGCGCGCCAGCGTTTGCCATCTAATCGAAGGTGGGGCTCCCTCGCGAAATCCGTAAAATAGCTGCCGTGTCTCAGCCAGACTGAACCCGCAGGCTTTCGCGCGCTCCAGCACGGCGAGGCGCTCCAAAATCGATGGATCGTACTGCCTTCGACCGCCCCTCCGCGCGGCTTTGGGCAATAAGCCCGCCTGCTCATAAAAGCGAATCGCCGAAGCGGCGAAACCGGACTCCCGCGCTACCTGCCCGATCGTCATTCCCACGATTCTACTTGACTTCAAGTCAACTTGAAGTTCGACCATCACAACATGAACCTGAAAGCGCTCCTCTTGATCACGATTCTTATCCCATCCGCTTGGATACTCTCAACGGACATGGCCGTAGCTGAGAACGTCCCGCCGATCGCTTGCAACCTCAAGGCACTTACCTCGCAGCAGCGAAAGCAACTGGATCAACTCGGGCAGCATGTGATCGCGGCGATCTCCTCCTCACGCGAGTTGAACGATGGATACGCGTTCCAAGTCGATCCGGCAAAAACCTCGATTGTCGAAGTAGCCGAATGGCTGAATGTCTGGCGTCGGTGCTGCCCGTTTTACGAGTTTCAGATCGACTACCATGCAGCGGATGCGAGCATCTGGCTTGCGGTGAAAGGAAGACCCGGTGTGAAGGAATTTATCCCCTTGGATTCACCACGACTGGCGACCAAGCTGCCGAAGCGCAAACTCTGACCCAGTTCCCAGAGCGCGAAACGACCGCCGCGTGCTACAAAAAACCCTGACGTAGCTCGAATACCAGATATGCTGCCGCGCTTCCTCAAGAAACTCCCGCCGCTGATCTTTCGCCACGTTCCCCGCCCTGAACTGAGCGCCCCTCTCCAACCTCCGCAGCAAAGCCGCAACGCTTCAGTCTTCAGCCTCGAAAGCATGCTCCAGGATCTGCGATTTGCCATCAGGCAACTACGCAAGAGTCCAGGTTTTGCAGCTATCGCCATCGTCGTGCTGGCGCTCGGAATGGCTGCCAGCGTTGCCATCTTTGCCTTCGTGGACGCGGCCCTGCTCCAGCGCCTCCCTTACCAGAACCCTTCCCGGCTGGTGGTTGCCTACGAAACCACAAACTCGTGCTCCGAATGCAATCTCTCTCATCAGGATTATCTGGATTGGAAGCAGACGAACTCCGTCTTTAGCTCGTTCGAGGCATGGAACGCGACTGTCTATCTCTGGCGAAGTCCCGACGGAGTGCAGGCTACTCGCAGCGCGGACGTGAGCGGCGGCTTCTTCCGCAGCCTGGGTGTGACCGCGCTGTTAGGGCGTGTCTTCAACGATACCGACGACAAGCCCGCCGCGCCGCGCACCGTAGTGCTGACTTATGACACCTGGCGAAACCATTTCGGCGCGAAGCCGGATATCATCGGCCAGTCCGTAATTCTTGACGACGCGGCGTACTCCGTCATCGGCGTACTGCCTCGCGAGTTTCACTTCGCCATGCGTGCGGCGGAGTTCTTCACCCCCATCCACGACGCGAACCGCTGCCCCCAGCCGCGCGGGTGCCAGGATCTTTACGGGTTGGGCCGGCTGCGCGATGGAGTTTCTCTCGAAGCTGCCGCCGCGGAAACCAAGGTGATTGCCGCGCGCCTGGCGAAAGAACATCCCGAATCAAACCAAGGGCGAAGCGCGCGACTCGTGCCGCTCAGAGATGCCATCGTTGGAGATATCCGCCCGACCCTCCTGGTCCTCTTGAGCGGAGCCGGCCTGCTGTTGCTCATCGCGTACGTGAACGTGGCCAGTCTGCTGCTTGTCCGGGCCGAAACCCGGAAACGGGAGACCGTCCTTCGCGGTGTACTGGGCGCCTCCCTGGCCCGGCTGGTGCGTCAGTTTGTGACAGAAGGTTTCTTGCTGGTGGCGGGCGCGGTGGCCATCGGTCTGCCCGTTGGATTAGCGGTCATTCCCCGGCTTTTCAGTCTCATCCCCGAACGCCGGCTCCGCGGCATGCCGTATTTTCGAAATGCCGGACTCAATGCGGATGTGCTCCTCTTTGCAGCCGCGGTAGCGCTGCTTGCGCTCTTCGTCGCCTCGGTGACGCCGGTCCTGCGACTCTCGCATTCCAGCTTGCGCGGAGATCTCGCCGTAGGCGGCCGCGGCTCGTCGGGCACGTTGTGGAGTCGTTTCGGGTCAAACCTGGTGGCTGCCCAGCTGGCCATCGCCATGATGCTGCTCACCGGCGCGGGGCTCTTGACCAAGAGCCTTCACCATATGTTTCATGTCGATCTCAACTTCAACCCGGCGCACCTCGCCACTTTAGAGATTGATGTTCATGACGTTCGCTACGAAAGTGAAGATCGGCAAAGAACGCTTTCGCAACAGCTGGTGCAGCACGTCTCGACCCTTCCGGGGGTGATCGCAACCGCCCACACCAGCGACCTGCCCATTACCTGTAACTGCGGGTCGGCGGACTTACGTGTCCTCGGGCATCCGTGGAACGGAGAGCACAACGAAGCTCTGCAGCGGCGCACGAGCGCCAACTATCTCCAGACCTTGCAGGCCAGACTGATCGCCGGGCGGTTCTACACGGAAACAGACGATGCCTCCCGGCCGCGAGTCGCGCTGATCAACCGGGCGCTGGCCAAACGCTTCTTCCCCGGTGAGAATCCCTTGGGCAGAACGATTGGCGATGCGGACCTTTCGCCGAATTCGCTCATGCAGGTAGTCGGCGTCGTGGACGACATTCGGGAAGGCGACTTGATCGACCCCTTAGTGCCCGCTCTTTACCGCCCGTATAAACAAGATCCCGACGGCGGATTGTTTCTGTTAGTCCGCACAGAACCGCCGCCCGCGCCTATGATGGCATCTCTGGTTCGAGCTATCCATCAGGTGGATCCAAACCTGGGCGTCCGAAACGAATTTGTGATGGAAGATCGGATCAACGATTCGCCCGCCGCGTTTCTGAACCGCTCCTCGGCGTGGCTGGTCGGAGGATTTGCCGTATCGGCTCTGCTGCTCGGAGCAATCGGCCTCTATGGAGTGATCGCTTACTCGGTAAGCCAAAGGACGCGCGAGATCGGCGTGCGCATGGCGCTAGGGGCGCAGCCAGCTGCCGTTTACCGGCTCATCCTTGGCCAAGCCGGTTTTGTGGCGGCCATTGGGATCGTGGTGGGGTTAGCGTGTTCGTTTGCCGCCGCGGGATTGCTCAGAGGTTTGCTCTTTGGTGTGCAATCTTGGGATGTTCCTACGCTGATCGGCGTCGCTGCGCTGCTGGGGATCTGTACGTTACTGGCAACTTATCTGCCGGCGCGCCAGGCAGCCTCGGTGAATCCCGTTGAGGCGCTCCGCGCCGATTAACCGGAGACCGAGATAACACGCGCCGCTCAGGAGAGGCACAGTGCAATCCTGATGCGGTATGCGAATCTCCCGCGCACTGCTCGTCCTGGTCGCCTGCACGCTTCCAGCCCACGCCGCTCGCTTTCCCAAACGTCCCCCGTACGAGGTAGTGGGCTACATCTTTGCACGCGGCGGAGCGCTGGATGCCAGGAGCATCGCTGCCAAGAAGATGACGCGGATGAATTACGCCTTCTTCGGCCTGAAGAACGGCGTCATCGGCGAACGCAGTGTGCACGACGCCGAGAACCTGGCCATCCTCACCTCGCTGCGCAAAGCCAATCCGCAACTGCAGATCCTCATCTCCGTCGGAGGCGGAGACGCCGGATCAGCCGGTTTCTCTGATATGGCCATCTCACCGGAGGGACGTCGCCAATTCGTCGACTCCGCCATCGCGGCCGTCGAAAAGTATGGCCTTGATGGCGTGGACATTGACTGGGAGTACCCCGGCTACACTTTCGACAAGACCACCACCGTCCGCGCCGAGGATCGCAGAACCTACACGCTTCTGCTAGAAGAATTGCGGCAGCGCTTTGATCGTGAAGAGAAGCGTCTCGGTCGCCAGTTGATCACCTCGTCAGCCACGGGAGCGACGCAAATTTGGCTCGACCACACCGACATGCGCGCCGCCTCGAAGTGGCTCACTACCGTGAACATGATGTGTTACGACTGGTACAACAACGGGGAGAAGAACACCGGCCACGACTCCCCGCTGCACACCGTTGACGCCGATCCCAAGCACATCTCCATCGACGACGCAGTGCAGAAGAACCTCGCCGCCGGAGTGCCCGCGCGCAAGATCGTCGTGGGCATTCCTTTCTATGGCCGACGCTGGGAGGGTGTAGACGCCCGCAAACAACGGTCTCTGGCGGCCGATTGCTGGCAGCGGGAATGAAGTGAACTTCGGCGATATCGAGCGTCTCGTCAACCAGCAAGGCTTCCTGCGCTTTTGGGACGCCATCGCCGCCACACCGTACCTATATAACGCCGCCAGCAGGACGTTCATCACCTACAACGATGCCGAGGCCGAAACCGCACGTACGGCCTACGTGAAGAAGCACCATCTCGGCGGCATTATGTTTTGGCAGTACACGGGCGACCCGCGCAACACGCTGCTCGACGCTATCGATGCCGGCTTTGGCCTCGCAGCCAAATAGACCCCGTTAGGTTGTGGGCTTTCGCTAGCGCTGCCGCGCGCGTCGCTTCGTCTCTGGGGTGGGGCCCAAGGTTTGAAGCACGAGCTCAGAGTAGTGAGCCCAACTCTCCGGAAGCACGGCCGGCGCTTCATGCGCCAGCTGCAGAAGGCCGCGGTAAGCCGCGTAAGCGAACACCGCCTTCGCTTTGGCCTCCTGTGGCGCAAGTCCGAGTTCGCGATAAGTATCTTCGAGATACTTGACTCGGGCTGACGCAACGCGGTTGAGCACACGTCTTACCGTCTCGTCTTCTGATGCTTGAGCAAGAGCCGCATATAACGAACGGACCCTCGGTTTTTGCGTCGCTGTATCGAGCATGAAGGTGAGCCGTTGACGCGCATCGGCTACGGCCGACAGTGCCGTCATCGTCTCCTTGGTCGCCCGCTTCTCCCAACGTTGTAAGGCCTTCTCCAAAAGTTCGGATCTACTCCTGAAGTGCCAGTAGAAGCTCCCCTTTGTGACGCCGAGCCGCGCTGCGAGAGCTTTGACGGTGAGCGCTCCCACGCCGGCCTCCGCTATCAGCTGAAGCGCGCCTTCTGTCCAGTCGGTCATGGTGAGCGTCGGTTCATCAAGCCGCTTCGGCCCCGTACCTTTGGAAGTCACCGTGATCGATCTTCCCATACCCTGAAGTATTGACAGGGCGTGCTCCATACTTACAGTATGGAGGCGATGGGTGCTCCTGATATCCTCGATCTCCACGCGCAACTCGACACGGCCGAGCAAGATGCGCACAGCCTAGTCGCCGGTCTCCCCGACGAGCTTGGCGTTTGGCGATCGGACGATCGTTCGTGGAGCGTTGCACAATGCCTGGACCATCTGGCCCGCAACAACGAAACATATGTTCAGGCGATGCGGACGGCCGGAGATCAGGCGCGCGAACGGGCTAGGTTCCGGCGGCGCCCCGCTGTTCCGGGCTTTATAGGACGGTGGTTAGCCGGAACCATGGAGCCGCCGGTGAAAAGACGCTCGAAATCCAAGGCGCCGCGCGCCATCGAGCCGAGCCAAACCACATCACTCGGCAGTGCCCTTGCAGCCTTCCGAATGTCGCAGGATCATGTAAGAGCTTTCCTTACCAGACACAGTGATTTGGACTTGGCTTCGATCCGGTTCTCAAATCCGTTTATTCCCGGAATCCGGTTTACTCTAGCTACAGGACTGCACCTACTTACAGCCCATGAACGGCGGCATTTATGGCAGGCTTGGAACGTACGCCGCGCCGCGGAGGCCCAGCCGAAATCGCGTTAGACTCGATGCGCCAACGTTCGTAAACTGGCGGCGATTATGCCAGCGAAAGGTTGACTTCGATGTTGCCGCGGGTCGCGTTTGAGTATGGGCAGACTTCGTGCGCGTCGTGGATCAGCTGCTCCGCCTGCTTCCGGTCCATCCCCGGGAGATTGACGATCATCTCAACGGCGATGCCGAAGCCTTTTTGAGGCGCTCCCACGGGCCCAAGGCTGACCTTTGAATCGATGGAGACGTCTCCGGGAACAGGAAGACCTCGCGTGTTCGCAACGTACCTCATCGCGCCGATAAAGCAGGCTGCATAGCCCGCCGCAAAGAGCTGTTCCGGGTTCGTGCCCGTGCCCGTGCCGCCCATTTGTTTGGGCGGATCGAGTTTGACGTCGAGCTTTCCATCGTCGGAGCGAACCACGCCGTCGCGCCCTCCCGTTGCAGTCGTATTAGCTGTGTACATCACTTTCTCAAGAGTCATAAAATCGGTTCCCTAAATCCGCCCCACGCGTCAGCAATGTTGATTGTAACGAGGCTTGGCGAGCACGCAGAGCCGCGCTTCGGCACGGATTTTTCCGCGCGAGTGGTAGAAATGGTCCGAGCCCATTCGACATGCATATAGGACGGCATTCCTGCCGGATCCGTGACGAGGAGTGAGATCCAATGCGATTCATGATGATCGTGATCCCGAAGGGATACGAAACGGCTGCCCCGGACACAGTCCCCGACGCGGCGGCGGTGGCCAAGATGATGGAGTACAACAGAAGTCTTCAGAAAGCGGGCGTATTGCTTGCGCTCGATGGGCTGCTTCCGCCCTCGACCGGAGCGCGCGTTGCCTATACCGACGGGAAGGCCACCGTTACAGATGGTCCGTTCTCCGAAGCCAAGGAAGTGATCGGCGGCTACTGGATTATCCAGGTACGTTCACGGGAAGAGGCAATCGAATGGGCGAAGCGAGCGCCGATGGCCAACCACGACATGATCGAGGTGCGCCAGATCTTCGAGACCGTCGACTTCCCTGCGGATGTACAGGAGGCAGTCGAGGGATTCGATGACCTTCCGAACGCGTCATCCGTCCGCGCATGATCGATATACACCGGGCGATTGAGGCCGTGTGGAAGATCGAGTCCACACGTCTCATCGCCGGAATCGCCCGCGTTACCCGCGACATCGGCATCGCCGAGGAACTCGCTCAGGATGCGCTGGTTGCAGCGCTCGAACGGTGGCCGGAGGACGGCATTCCCGAAAAGCCCGCGGCGTGGCTGATGACAGCGGCGAAGCGGCGCGCCATCGACGCTCTGCGCCGCGGCCAGATGCTGCATGCAGAAGCACGGAGAGATTGCGCGAGAACTGGAATTTCAGCAGCAGCGGCTCGGGGAAGCAATGGATCAAGCGCTGGATCAGGTCATCGATGATGACGTCCTCCGCCTCATCTTTACCGCCTGCCATCCGGTGCTCGCCGTCGAAGGGCGCGTTGCGCTCACGCTGCGCGTGGCCTGCGGCCTCACCACAGCCGAGATCGCTCGCGCATTCCTGGTCCCGGAGAAGACGCTAGGCCAACGCATCTTTCGAGCCAAGAAGACACTGTCCGAAGCCCATGTTCCCTTCGAGACCCCGCGCGGTGACGAGTTGAGAAAGCGGCTTGAATCCGTGCTGTCCGTGGTCTATCTGATCTTCAACGAGGGATACACCGCAACCTCTGGAGAGGAGTGGATGCGGGCAGCACTCTGTGACGATGCACTCCGCCTTGGACGCATGCTGGCGGAGCTTCTTCCCGAAGAGTCTGAGGTCCATGGCCTGCTGGCGCTTATGGAGCTGCAGGCCTCGCGTACCGCGGCGCGTCGCGGACCAACAGGAGAAGCCGTTCTCTTGTCGGAACAGGACCGTTCTTTGTGGGACCACGCACAGATTCAGCGAGGAATGGCCGCGCTCCATCGCGCGCAGCAGACTGGGTGGCGGCGCCCGCAATTACGCCCTGCAGGCGGCGATCGCTGCTTGTCACGCGCGAGCCAACACCGCGGCGGAGACCGACTGGGAGCGGATCGTTCTTCTCTATGACGCCCTGCTTCAGATCAGCCCATCTCCGATCGTGGCGCTGAACCGCGCGGTCGCCGTCGGAATGGCGCAAGGACCGGCCGCTGGACTCCATGCGCTGGATGCTCTCGCGGCTGAGCCGGCGCTGGCCAACTATCATCTGCTGCCCAGCGTCAGGGGAGATCTGCTGATGAAGCTGGGACGATATGCCGAAGCTCGCGAAGAGCTTCAACGCGCCATGGCGATGACCGAAAACCTTCGGGAGCAGGAATTGCTGTCGAAAAAACTGAAGACATTGAAGGCAGGTCAGAGCGGCCCGCCCAAAGACCCTTAAAGGAGTAACCATGACCCAGTATTTGATTGCGATTCACCACCCCGACGACTACGACCCGTCTCTCGAGGGCGAAGAGATGGAGCGCGATATCGATGTGCTCAACCAAGAAATGCAAGCTGCTGGTGTGAGGGTGTTCGCCGGCGGCCTGCAGCCGGCGGCCAAGGCGAAGTCGCTGCGAGCGCAGCCCAATGGCGAGGTATTGATCACGGACGGCCCGTATCTGGAAGCCAAAGAGCACGTGGGTGGTTTTTGGCTGCTGGAAGCCGTTGACATGGACGAGGCGCTGGCTTGGGGACGCAAAGCCGCCGTTGCTTGTCGCGCGCCGGTCGAAGTTCGCGAGTTCATCCGGCCCGAGGACATCCGGGAAGCAGCCGGGCTGTAATGGCAACGCTGCCCGCTTCCGGCAAAGTCGGCTTTTCGCAAGCTGACGATCAGGTGGGATGGGGAACGCTTGGTTCGCCTGCCCGTTGACGCAACCGTGCCAGAGCGGATCCGCTCAGGTGGAACGCCCGGAATGGCAACCGGGAGAATGCCGGTCACGCGAAAACAAAATATTTTTACACTCCGATTTCGGCCCTTTTCCCCATTTTTCCCCATAATTCCGGCCCCCCGCGCCAAATCCCCGCGTTAGCCTGTGACCGAAAGGATTTTTGATGTCACAGCCCACGCCACTCGCCCTCGATCGCGCCGCCACCAACCGCGCAAACGCCCAAAACTCCACCGGACCACGCACCCCCGCAGGCAAAGCCAAAATGCGCTTCAACGCCGTCCAACACGGGCTCTATTCCGCCACCGTCGTCCTGCCTTACGAAGACCTCGACGGCTTCCAAGACTTCAGCCGCCGCATGCGACGCCCGGTACGCTCCCCAGAATGACGACGATGAACGCGCTTCTCGAAACCCTCTGGAAACCCAATGGCGTCTCGGTCGCATCGTCTCCTGGAATCCGCCATCCTCGCCATCGGCACCGCCGACCACCTCCACAGATGGACGAGAAATTCAGTGTCTCGACGACCTTACCCGCGAAACCCTGGCCCAAGCCGCCGGCTACCTCGCCAATGCGCGTACCCTCGACCAGTTGAGCCGTCACGAAGCCCGCCTCTACCGCCTCCTCGACCGCACCCGCCGTGAATTAGACGTCAGCCGCGGCCCTCAGACGAAAGCGGTTGCCGCTCCCGCTGGCTCTGTTCCGCGAATTTCTTCCGCGGCTCGCGCTGGCTCTGTTCCGCAAGTTTCTTCCCCGGCTCCCGTAGCCATCCCGCAGGCGCTCGTTCTCCCGGTCCCCTCCGCTCCCGTCACCGCCGGCAAGACCCCCAAATTCTCCGGTCCGCAGCGCAAACAGCACCGTAAACTGTGGCTCCGCGAACAGGCCCGCAAACACGGAGGCGAAGTCGCCGTATAACTCCCTCCCACTTCCAATCCCGGCCGGTTCCACACTCTTTCTGCGTCCGGCAATGCTATCCGGAAGGTCCGTTATGCTGGATCTGGCTGTTCCCCCGCCAGCGAATCGCGCAATCTGTCCTCTGATGAATCTTCTTCGGCTCTCCTTCTGCCTTCTCCTCATCTCGCGGCTCACTCCAGCCGCCGGCGTCGTGGCCATCACCGATAACACGAATTACAACGTGGGAACCGTGGTGAGTCTCCGCCTCGAACCCGCCCGTAAGGCTACCGTGACTATCCGCTACGCGGGCGAGGACCAGCCCGTCGCGTCCGCACTCCCCGTGAGTGGCTCGGATTACGCCCCGCTCTGGACCGTGCCCTGGAACGCCCGCACTGGACGTTACCTCGTCGACCTCACCAGCTCCGGAGGGGCGACCGTCCGGGGTGTCGCAAGCTTCGCCGTCCACCGCCAGCTCGCCAAAGTAGAGTCAGTCGAACTCGACAAGACCTTCTACACCTCGGGCGACAGCGTCAACCCCCGTATCGTCGTGCGCAACCTGTCGAACCAGCCTCTCGAGAATCTCCGTGTCGAGTTTGAGGCGTACACGTACCCGTGGATCGCCCCTTCGCCGGATGAAACTCCCGCTTGGCGCACCATCGTCGCCGACCGGCTCTCGCTGCCCGCCCAAAGCTTGAAGGAGTTTCGCCTCGACAAGGCGGCCGTCGTCCAGGCCGGCAAGCAGCCTGTCGCCATCTACTATTCGGTGGTGATTCGTGATAGCCGGCAGCTTGATCGCATATACGATCTGGCCTTCGCGCCTCCCGCCTTCACCATCCCGCCCAATACCCCCGAGCCCAAACAGTACCCCTTCCTGTACCTTTATCAACACGCCGGCGATGTCCCCAAATCCGAAGCCTACCGGCGCTTCTACCCGCCGGAGTTTGTCTCCGATGTGATCGCGTTCGACACCAGCCACACCATGTTTGGCGTCGGCGCTCAACCGACCTTCCACTTCACCGTCGCAACCACGGAAGGCGTCCTCTCCGCCCGCGTCCTCTCCGCCGCCGGAACCCCGGTCGACGTCACCCAGCACTTGGACGCCTCCGGCTCCCCCCGCCGGCTTGTGATTGAGCCACTTCCCACCGGCCTGTATACGCTCGAGGTCAAAATCGCTAAGAACGGCATCCCCATCGCCCGCAACCGGCTGGAGTTCGCTGTTAATCCGCTACCCAAATCTATCCTGATTTTTTGCGCTCACCAGGACGACGACACCGCCCACCCCGCGCTTATCCGCGAAGCCGTCGAGAACCACATCCCCATCCACGTCGTCTACTTCACCGGCGGCGACGCGGGCGGCTGCGATCGTTACTACATGCACTCCTGCGATGCCGCGCGCGCAATGGACTTCGGCGAAGTGCGCATGGAGGAAGCCCGCGCGTCCCTCGGGCATCTCGGCGTCCCCCGCGAGAACATCGAGTTCCTCGGTCTGCCTGATGGCGGCATGGAGCAGATCTGGTACGACCACACCACTGCCGCCGATCCTTACCTCTCTGTTCTCCTCGCCAGCGACCACTCGCCCTATCGCGCCGCCGCCATCCCCAATCTCCCCTTCGCGCGGGATCCCGTCGTGGCCGCGGCGCGAGATTACATCGCCCGCTACCAGCCCGACCTGATCCTTACCGGCCATCCCGATGAGCGCCATGTCGATCACCGCACCAACAACTGGATTGTCGTCGACGCCATGCAGCAGCTGCTCCGCGACGGCAAGCTCTCGCGCAACACCAAGCTGTTAGTGGACATCTCGTATGGCGCCATGCCGGGGCGTCACTCGCCGTACAAGTTCGAGAAGGATAAGCTCCATGTCCCGGGAGAGGCCGCCCGCTGGGGCAGGAATCGCTCTGGTACTACCAGTCGCAGGACGGCAATCATCAGCAGGCCGACATAGTCGACTTCGCACATCTCCCCCGCACCGAGCCATATCCTCATTTCTGGTTGCTCGACTGGTGGGAGCACGCCGGCTGGAACGAACGCCGCCCTCAGTAAACGGCGCGCTTCTGCTCGGTGCCTTTCGATTGCAGTGAGAACCGTGGCTCTAACGCCGGCTCCCCGCCGGCGGTCACCCGCGCCGCCGCATACTCGCCGACCGCGGGCCCGTGCTTGAATCCGTGGCCCGATCCGCCGCCCACCAGCCACACGTTCTCCATCCGTGGATGGCGGTCGATCACGAAGTCGCCATTCGCCGTGTTCTCGTACTGGCACACGCGCGAGTCCACGACCGGTGCATCCGCCAGCGCCGGAAACCGGTCGCGTACATAGACGCGCGCCTCGGCGATACGGTCGGCCGGGACGATGCGGTTGCCGTTGTCCGGATCGAACTCGGGACCATGCTTGTCGAATGCCACCTTGAATCCTCGCGTCTCGATGTCCGGGAACCCGTACATGCCGCGGTCGTCGCTGAAGTCAATCCACACCGGCATTTGCGGAGGCTCGAACCGCTTGTCGCCTGCCGCCGGCCCGAAGAACATCACGTCCTGACGCGTTACGAATATCCGGTTCCCCAGCACCTCCGGGAACACCCTTCCCAGCCAGGGGCCGCCTGCGAACACGAAGGCATCTGCCTCGATTGTCTCGCCCGTCGCCGTCGCCACTTTGGACACGCGCCCGTCCTGCTCCGGCGGACGCACCTGCGCGTGGGTGTACACGCCTCCTGCCTTCACGAAGGCGGCCACCACCGCCCGCCGTTGCTTGCCGCGCCATCAACGCCCCGCTGTCCGGTTCGAAGATTGCGATCGTCCCCGGCTCCACACGAATCTGCGGGTAGCGCCGCGCCAGGTCCGCCTCCGACAGATCCTCGAATGGAACCTCGGCCCGCCGCAGCGTCTCCCTGCTCTGCTCTACGTACTCGTTGCCGCTCTTCGCCATCCAGAGCACGCCCGTGCGATGGAGCAGCGGCTGACCCGTACGCGCGAAGAACGCCGACCACATCCCCAACGAGCGCTTCGCCATCCGCGTATACACCTCGTCGGGACCATACGAGGCGCGGATGATCCGCGTCTCCCCGCCCGAACTGCCGCGGCTGCTCGCCGGACCGTACTGATCGAACAACATCACCCGGTGCCCGGCCGTCCGCAAGTGGTAAGCCGTCCACGCGCCGAACACCCCCGCGCCGATCACCGCTACGGACTGCGGCTTGGTCGTCGCCGCCAGGGTTGCGAGTTGCCAATGCAGGTGCTGCCAGAAGGGTCGCGGCTAGTTCACGCCGGCTCATCGGGAACATACGCTCTCAGAGTACATGGATGCTGGCCGCTTACAATGCTCCCATGCGCGCACAGCCGCCTAGAGCCATGGTGTTCGCACTGCTTGCCTCGCCGCGGCCGCTCAGTCGGAGGCCGTCGCCGACGCCGTCGCCGCCCTTCAGTCTGGCGATCTCGCGGGCGCCGAGCACCCTTGCGCACCGAGCTCCGAATCCACCCCGATAGCGTCCCTGCCCTCGACGTCCTCGCCATCGTCCTCGATCACGAGAAGAAGTTCGCCGACGCGGTGTCCCCTATCTACCGCCGCGCGCTGGCCGCTCGCACTCCCCCGGCCTCTTCAACAACTACGGCAACCATCTTCTCGCCTCTGGCAAACCCGACGACGCCCGCGCCGTGTTCCTCAAAGTGCTCGCGCTCGATCCGCCCACCTCAACGCCCGCGTGCAGCTCGCCCATATCGCTCTCGAGGGTAAGGCCCCCGCCGAAGCTCTCGCCAGCTCGACGCGCTCGAACGTCAGGCTCCCGCAAGACCAGCCTCCGGATGTTCCTGCTCTCCGCATGCAGGCGCTCTTCCTGCTCCACCGCGACGACCGCGAGCCGGAGACCTTCTCCCCGCCTGTCAAGAACCGCGAGCGCTCTGTTCTCGCTCGGCACCCTCTTGTCCGTGGGAAGTTCGCGCGCGCCGAGGAGTTTTCTCTCGCCGCTCGCAGCCACGCCCAGCGATTTCGAAGCATCTACAGCCTCGGTCTCGCGGCCTCCCACGCCGGCCATATCGATCGCGCCCGCGAAGTTCTTGCAATCCGCGCACGGTCTTCAACCCGAGAACCTGATGTCCTCTACGACTTGCCGCCGTCGATCTCAGCTCTCCGCCGCGGAGGAACCCGCGCTCCCGCTGCTCGCCCAAGCCGCTAAGCTGCAGTCCCCGTCGCCCCGCCGTCCAGCGGCTGCTCGCCCATACCACGGCGAGCTCGGCTACTTCGGCGACGCCATCGCGCATGGGATCGCTATCTTGCACTCGTCCCGACGGACGAGCAGCCGCCCGCGAACGAGCCTTCGCCTAACCATGTTCCTGGCGATCACGTCCGCCGCTCGCGGCCTGCGCGCCTTCGCCCGCAAGCATCCCCGCGACGCACGTCGGCCGCTTCGAATACGGCATCGCTCTCGCGGCGAGCGACCCGGGCGAAGCTCGCACCGAACTCGATCGCGCCCTCCAGCTGAACCCGGATCTCACCTCCGCGCACCTGGCGCGCGGCCTCTTGAGCTACCGCGAAGCCAAGTACCCCGAGGCTCTGGCCGACTACGCGTTGGCCGCGAAGCGCGATCCCTCCAACCCAGCCGTCCTCGATCGCCTCGGTCAGACGCTGCTCACGCTTGATCGCGCCTCCGAAGCCGTCCCCGTATTGCGCCAAGCGTCCGCCGCCGCGCCCGCGACTCCCGCATCCTGCTCCACCTCGGCCGCGCTCTCGCCAAGGAAGGCCAGCTGGACGAGTCCGCGGCGGTCCTGGCCCGCGCTCGCGAGCTCGGCCCGGACCACTCCGCCGATCCGCGACCGCCCGGTCTGGTCAGCTTCCTCAACCTCTCGCCCGAAGAGCAGTTCTCCCGCTACAAGGCCGGTCTCGAACGCACCCTCGAGAAGGACCCGAACAACGCCGAAGCGCAAGTCCGCTACCTGGAGCTGTTGCTGCGCCAAGGCCAACGCGGTGCAGCCGCCCCGGTCGTGCAGAAGCTCGTGGCCCTAAACCTCAGCCCGGCGTTGCGGGCCGACGCGGCTCGATCATTAGTCGAGGCCCGTGAGTATGCCTGGGCCAAGGAACTCGTCGGCACTTCCGGACAGCCGGGCCTGGATCTCGCGCTCGCGACCTTCCATACTGATAGCCAGGAAGCCGGGCTCGCGCAGCTCGCGCGCATACCGGAAGCCGAGCACGGCGGCGACTGGTACCTCGCTCGCGCCCTCATGCTTCCCCCGGATGAGGCCGCCGCTGCCGTTCGCCTGGCTCTGAAGCCCAATCCATCGCGGCCCGATCTGTTTCGCGATGCGGAACTCGCGCTGCTTGGAAGCGCGCACCATGCGGAAGCCGCCGCGTTGCTCAACGCGGCTCTCAAGAAGCTGCCCGACGACCCCGAGCTTCTGCTCATTCGCGCGGCAACCGGCAAGTCGGAATCACAGCTGAAAGAGATCGAGAACCGCTGGCCTGATTGGTACGCCGTGTGGGCTGTTCATGCGGCATTAGCGGCGTCGTCCGGACATCCGGACGACGCCCGCAAGATGCTCGGTAACGCTGTCGCGCCGGCTCCAAGTACTACATCACTGGGAGAGCTTGCCAGTCGTTTCGCTTCAAACAGCACAATTGGCCCGTACGACGTTCTCTACACGCTGTTTCGATGAGCAAGCGCCGTTGATCCGCGTTCGCGGGTTTGATACCTTTGCAGAACAGTCATCACTTTCAGTTGGGGTCCTAGGGAGGTACCACCAGTGCGCATTCTCCGTGCGAGGCCACTGTCGTATTTGTTTGCAGTTCTGCTATTTTCTGCCTGCCACTCATCGTTTGCACAGACATTCACTTCATCGATCACCGGCACCGTAGCGATCCCGTCGGGAGCGGTCGTCGCCGGCGCTCAAAGTGGAGCTCAACAACATCGCCACTAACGACGCTCCGCTCCGACTACCAGCGAAATCCGACGGCTCTATCAATTCAACAACCTTCAACCCGGCAGCTTATCAACTCACCGTCTCCGCCGCCGGCTTCAAGACATCCATCCAGCACAACCTGATCCTGCAGGCGCAGACCAACAGCACCGTCAACATCTCCCTCGAAATCGGCGCCAGCGAGCAGAAGGTCGAAGTCAGCAGTTCCGCCGTCCTGGTCGATACGGAAACCGCCAACAACACCACCACCCTCGATAGCCAGTTGATCGCAGTCGCTCCCCAACTCCACCCGCAACCCGCTGAACTTCGTCTTCGCCGTCGCCGGCACCACGCAAGCGCCCGGCGGCCAGACCCAAACCAACGGCAGCTCGACCAGATGTCCAGCAACTTCGGCATGAACGGCGGCCGCACCGGCAACGAATGCATCCTGATCGATGGCGCTCCGTCCCAGGCTGTCGATTGGGGCGGGCTCATGGTCTCGCCTCTGCAGGATTCCGTTCAGGAGCAGCAGCTCTTCTCAACAGCTACGACGCCCAGTATGAACGAGGGCGGCGGCGGCATCGTCACGCTCGTCACCAAGGCCGGCACCAACCGGTTCCATGGCGAAGCCTACGACTACCTCCAGAACTCCGCCTCGACGCCAACTACTGGTACAACAACAAGAACGTACATCCGCCGCGGCCAGTTCAAACAGAACCAGTTCGGCGGCAACTTCGGCGGCCCGATTCTGAAGCGCAACAACCTGTTCTTCTTCGGCGGCTATGAAGGCCTGCGCCAGCCCAACACGCAAAGCACCGGCCTCATCACCGTCCCCACGGCCGCCGGAGCGCCGGGCGATTTCTCGCAGACTACAACGCCGATGGCTCGCTCCGCGTCATCTATAACCCCTTCACCTCCACCTCTGATCAATCGACGGCAGCGGCAATCTACACTCGATCGCGCCCTTCCCGCAACAACATCATCCCGCCCAGCCTGTTCAACCCCGTCGGCCAGAACATCGTCAATCTCTTCCCGCTGCCCAACCGTCCCGGCGACAGGTCCCAACGACCTGAACAACTACTACGCGCAGGGCGCCGGCGCCACTCGACAACGATAAGATTCGACGCCCGCGTCGACTGGGAACAGAGCTCCAAGCAACCGCCTCTTCGTCCGCGTCTCCGATCGCGTCCGTCAAAACATCACCGTCCCTTGCTTCTTCTGCAACGGCGGCGACTTAACGTCAACCAAACCAACGACGGCGTCCAGGCGGTCATCAACGACACCATCACCCCCGGTCCCAACTGGGTCGTCAACGCCTTCGTCAGCTACAGCCGCTGGCGCGAAACCCACACCGCCGTCGGTTACGGACAAGCTTCCGCCTCCACCGTCGGTCTGGAAGATTCGCTGTTCCAGGCCCCGCTCCTGCCGACCGTCGCGCACCGACGAGTACTACCAACTTGGCAACGGCACCTTCCAGCGCTATGTCCGCTACTCGGATACCGCCCAGGTCAACGCCACCCGCCAGTTCGCGCAAGCCACACCCTCAAGTTCGGCGCGAACTTCGACGTCGGCATGATCAACGTCATCAATGAGTCCGCCGGCAACTTCTACTTCAGCTCCGCCCTCACGTCCTGCGATCCCAACGGGACCGCTCCCTGCACCGCGCTCAACTACGGCTCCAACGTCACCGGCAACAGCGTCGCGTCCATGCTCCTGGGAACCGCCAGCGGCGGCGGCCAGGGCATCAACATCGATCCCGCCTTCAGCCAGCACACCTACGGCGTATATCTGCAGGACCAGTGGCGCGTCACCACCGCCTGACCATCAACGCCGGCCTGCGCTATGAGAACCAGCGCCCCGCCACCGAGCGCTATAACCGCGTCACCTACTTCGACCCCAACGTCGTCAACCCCATCAGCTCCGCCATCGGCCAGACCGTGTTCGGCGGCTTCGAGTACGCCAGCAGCAGTCACCGCTACGCCTGGCCGCCCGACAACCTGACCTTCGCGCCGCGCCTCGGCATCGCCTACAAGGTCACCGACCGCCTCGTCTCCCGCGCCGGCGCCGGCATCTTCTACCTCAATCCGTCCGCGCTCCTCGGCGACGATGGCGGCGGCCAGTTCCAGGGCTTCAGCTCCAGCACCAGCTACAACGCGACTCAGCAGAACGGCTACCTGCCCCTGAACCTGGTCAGCAATCCCTTCCCCGGCGGCATCAATCAGCCCACCGGCAACTCGCAGGGTCTCAACACGCTGGTCGGCGATGGGCAGAGCTCCATCTGGCTCTACGGTCCCCACCCGGTCGGCTACACCGAACAGTGGAGCGCCGACCTGCAATACCAGATCAATCCGCACACCGTCTTCGACATCGGCTACAGCGGCAATCGCGGCAAGAAGCTGCTCTACGGAAATCCCAATCTCGACGCCGACACCTTGCCCACGCAGTATCTGAGCCTCGGGTCGCAGCTCGATCAGCAGGTCGCCAACCCCTACTACGGGAAGATCACTGCCAACCCGAACAGCTACCTCAACACTGCCCAGACCATCGCGTACAACGAGCTTCTGCGGCCTTACCCCGAGTTCACCTACCTCGTCTGGACGCGCTCGCTGCCCGGCGCCTCTTCCCAGTTCGACGCCCTCAACGTCAAGCTCAATCACGCCTTCAGCAACGGCCTCAGCCTGCTCATGACCTATCAGTGGTCGAAGGCTCTCGACGACGGCCCCGAGGATTATTTCGGATGGGCCTTCAGCAACTCGCAATGGAAGGATCCCTATAACACCAAGCTCGATTACGTCATCAGCACCCACGACGTGCCGCAGAGCTTCGTCACCGCGCTGGTCTACGACTTGCCGTACGGCAAAGGCAAGCGCTGGGGCTCCGACGCTCCCGCCGTCGTTCGTGGCGTCCTCGGCAACTGGCAGGTCTCCACCGTCACCCGCATCGCCAGCGGCCTTCCGCTCTCGCCGGTCGTCGAGTGCCTCTACTGCAGCCAGCTCCAGAACTACGGCTACTCGTCCGCCGTTTACCCCGATCTCGTGGCTGACCCGCGCGCGTCCAATCAGACCGCGGACAACTGGGCCAATCCCAACGCCTTCGCCAACCCGGCTTCCGCTTACCAGTTCGGTAACATCGCGCTCCGCCTCACCACCATGCGCGAGCGCATGGCTCGCAACGTCGATCTCTCGCTCGCCAAGAGTTTCGGCACCGAGCTCGTCAAAGCCCAGTTCCGAGGCGAGTTCCTGAACCTCTTCAACTACGCTCAGTACAACAACATCTGTCTTGATCTGTCGGAAGGCTCGTGTCCCGTCTTCGGCGCGGCCCAGGGCACGGAGAATAACCCGCGCACCGTTCAACTCAGTCTCAAGCTGATGTTCTAACGCTCGGAGCCGACACTTGAATCGACGCGATTTTCTCAAACAGGCGGCTGCGGTAAGCGCGGCCGCCCGGGCCGTGCACGCCGCGCCAACTGCAACCGGCTCCGCCCCCATCAGCCCGGCTACCGAACGGACGCCGCTCCTGGCTGAATACGAGAAGCTGCGCTTCGGCGTCTCTTATCACTTCAGCATGAACACCTTTACCGGCGACGATTACGAGCCGGCAAAGTCCCGGCCGACCACCTACGATCCCAAGCATCTCGACGTCCGGCAGTGGCTCACCGTGGCCCACTCGCTCGGCGCCAAGTACGCCGTCCTCACCGCCAAGCACATGTCCGGCTTCGCGCTCTGGGACTCCGAAGCTTACGACTACGACGTCGCCGCCAGCGGCAACAAGACCGATGTCGTGGCCGAGTTTGTCTCCATCTGCAAAGAACTCGGCATGCGCCACGGCTACTACTACTGCATCCTTGACCCGCATAACGAGGGCAAGTTCGACTGGAACTCCATGGTTCCGGACAACTACTACCAGCTCATCAAGCACCACGTCACCGAGCTCCACACGCGCTATCCCGGCGCCATCTATCAGCTCTTCGACATCACCTGGAAGATCACGCTCGATCAGCGCTGGGAGCTCTACCGCCTCGTCAAGAAGCTCAATCCCGACTGCGTCATCGTCGACAACCAGGGCTTCGACCAGAGCCGCCGCAACCAGGGCCGCATCTGCGAGCCCAAAAGCTGGCCCACCGACGTCATCAACGGCGAGGACACGCTGCCGCCGCCCGCAGGCCACGACTCTCACGTCATCTTTAAAGGCAAGACTATTACATGCCGTTTGAAACGTGGCTGCCCACCGGTCCGGTCTACAAACCCATGCCGCGCATGCATAGCTGGTTCTGGCGCGAAGGAACCTATACCCAGCCTGCCTCCGTCATCGCCAACGCTTATCATCGATGCATGAAGGACAACTCCAACCTGCTGCTGAACCTGTCGCCCGACAATACCGGCCGCCTCACCGACGAAGCTGGTCGACTCATGCTTCAGAAAGCCGCGAAGCTGATCCACAAGTGTGATTCGTCGCCTCTCCAGCCCGTTGCGCTGGCCGGCTCAGCCGCGGCGCTGCTGGTCTCCGCCCCACCAGGCCGGCTCATCGACGACTGGCCCGTATTCAGGCGGCGCCGGCGGAGATCCGCTCACTCCCCGCTCAAGCAGATCAACCGCGGCAACGTCCGCACGCTCCGCCAGGTTTGGCAGTTCGATTCCGGAGATCAGTTCGACGGCTCCGAGATGGAGTGCACCCCGGTCGTGATCGGCGGGGTGCTCTACGCGACAACGCCGCGACTGCGCGTCATCGCGCTGACGCGGTACCGGCAAGCTGTTCTGGGATTTCGACGCGCATCAGCGGCGAAACGGTCACCGGCAAACAACGTAACCGCGGCCTGTCCTACTGGTCCGGATGGCAACGAAGCTCGTCTGTTCGTCGGCATCGATGAAGTATCTGTGGTCGCTCGATGCGCATACCGGCCTTCCCGCTAAAGGTTTCGGTGAGGGCGGCCGTCGTCGACCTGCACAAAGGCCTGTCCCCGGATGTAGACGCCCGCCGTGCGCGCCACCAGCCCCGGCGTCGATCTACAAAGATCTTCTGATCCAGGGCACGCTTCTCGCCGGAGGACTTGCCTGCATCGCCTGGACACATTCGAGCCTACGACGTGCACACCGGCAAGATCCGTTGGACGTTCCACACCATCCCGCTGCCCGGCGAACTCGGATACGACACCTGGCCAGCGGACGGATGGCAGAAGATCGGCGGCGCAAACTCTTGGGCCGGGTTGACGCTGGACGCCAAGCGCGGCATCGTGTATGTGCCTACCGGATCAGCCGCCTTCGACTTTTACGGCGCGAACCGGCTAGGCGACAACCTGTTCGCCAATTGCCTTCTGGCCCTTGACGCCAATACAGGCAAACGCATCTGGCACTTCCAGTTTGTCCATCACGACCTGTGGGATCGCGATCTGCCGTCGCGCCAACTCTTGGTGCAGCTTCGGCGAGACGGCAAGCTGATCGATGCCGTCGCGCAAATCACTAAATCAGGTTTCGTCTGGCTGTTCGACCGCGACACCGGCAAGCCCCTGTGCCCTATAAGGAAACGCCGGTCACTCCTACCGATGTGGATGGCGAGAAGACTCGCACCCACGCAGCCTCTGCCCTCGAGCCCTGAGCCTTTCGCACGGCAGCAACTTGACCGAAGATCTGCTCACCGGACCGTACGCCTGAGGCGCACGCCGCGGTGCTCGAACAGTTTCGTAAGATTCGCAGCGGTCCGCAGTTCACGCCGCCCAGCCGCGAAGGGACGGTGGTCTTTCCCGGCTTTGACGGCGGCGGCGAGTGGGGCGGCGCCGCTTGGGATCCGGAGACGGGTCTGCTGTATGTCAATGCGAACGAGATGCCCTGGATTCTGCGTCTGGTGCCCCGCAATCGCGGCAAGGGACCGAAAACCGGAGCATCGCTCTACGACCAGAACTGTTCCGGCTGTCATCGTCCCGATCGCCGCGGCAGTCCGCCGGAGTTTCCTTCGCTCGTGAACGTCAACAGCCGGCTGACCACGGCGCAGATCATCCAGCCACCGTGCGCAAAGGCGCGGGTCGCATGCCCGGGTTTCGCGCGTCTCGGGGATGACGCGGTGAATGCGATAGTGAAATTCGTGACGACCGGCGAAGATGTCGCGGTAGGCGGAGCGGAGCACGCAGAACGCGGCAGGCCCCGCGCCCCTGAAGTACGGAATCGACGGCTATAACAAGTTCCTCGATCCCGATGGCTATCCGGCGGTGAAGCCCCCGTGGGGCACGTTGAACGCGATCAACCTCAACACCGGTCAGTACGCCTGGAAGATCCCTTTCGGCGAAGTGCCAGCTATGGTCGCCAAGGGCATCAGGAACACCGGGTCTGAAAACTATGGAGGCGGCGTCGTGACCGATGGCGGCATTCTGTTCATCGGCGCGACGAACTTCGACCGCAAATTCCGGGCCTTCGACAAGCAGAGCGGTAAACTGCTTTGGGAAACGACTTTGCCCGCCGCCGGGAATTCGACTCCCGCGGTTTACGAAGTGAACGGCCGTGAATTCGTCGCTATCGGTGCAGGCGGCGGAAAATCCGGGGCGCCGAGCGGCGGCAGTTACGTCGGGTTCGCATTGGAATAGCTGAAGGGACAACATGCTTGACGAAACCGAATCGCCGCGTCTTCATCGGCGCTGCGCTGGCCACGGCCAGTTCATACGGACGGATCCTCGGGGCGAATGACCGCATCCGGGTGGGAGCCATTGGAACGGGAGAGCGCTGCCAGTACCTTCTCAGCGTTCTGAACGGAATCGGAAGCAGCGATCTTGTAGCGGTGTGCGATGTCTATGAACCGCATCGCATGGAAGCCAAAACGAAGCTTGCGCCCGACGCTAAGGATTACGTCGACTACCGCGAGGTGCTGGATCGCAAAGACATCGATGCGGTGGTGATCGGCACCCCAGACCATTGGCATGTGCCCATCACGATCGCGGCCGTCGGCGCCGGCAAAGATGTGTATTGCGAGAAGCCGGTTACCCATAACATCGAAGAGGGCGCGCCCCTGATCGCCGCGGTTCATCAATCGAGCGCGTCGTGCAGACCGGCACGCAACAGCGCAGTTGGCCGCACTATCTTCAGGCCAAACAGGTGATTGCCGAAGGGCAGCTCGGCCAAGTCACCTTCGATCCGGACCTACTGGTATCAGAACCACCTGGCGCACCAGACCGACGTCGAAATCGATGTGAACAAGCTTGATTGGAAACGCTTCCTCGGACCTGCTTCCGATCGCCCCTTCGACGCCGGACCAGTACGCGCACTGGCGCTGGTATTGGGATTTCGGAGGTGGCGCGATGACGGATCTGTTCATTCACTGGGTGGACGTCGCGCAATGGTTTATGGGACAAGACATGCCGGAACGCGCTACCGCGACGGGGTTCAAAGCGCTCTTGAAGCAGCGGCAAACACCGGACACGATGAGCGCCGCGCTTCAGTACCCGACCGCGCTGGTCGAGTTCGACAGCGCCCTGCTCGGCTACATCGAGGGCGGCGGGTTGATGTTTCGCGGTACCAAAGCGGCGATGCGCCTGCACCGGCGGGGCTTCACTGTATATCCCGAGATCCCGAGATATAGCGAGCGGTATGAGCCCGACAACGCGAGCATGGAAGTCAAGTCCACGCGGGACGGCGCGATCGATCATATGCAGAACTTCCTGGACTGCATGCGGTCGCGTAAAGCTCCCAATGCTTCCGTAGAAATCGGCGTCGCCGCGGCACGCGCCGGCCACATCGCCAACCTCGCTATGCGCGGGAGTGGTGTCTGGCACCCGGCTTGACTCGCGTTCGAACATTTCTCCTTCTGACCGCGCTGTTCGCGATCTCCGTGGCAGTGCGGCGACCGCTGTTCAATCACGAGTTCACCGGAAGCTGGGAATGGCTTTCCGCGCACACATTGCTCACCGCGCAGCTCTGGGATGCGACGCCGGCGAGTGTCCATCACTTCAACCTGCTCTATACCTTTCCCGGGCAGACGGATAAGTTCATTGACGATCTGTGGCAATCGGGCGTGCCGGACCGGCTTGGCAACTACTACTACGTCTCGATGCCGCACCTGGCGTTTCTGACGCCTTACGTGTTCTTCAAGCTCACCGCGCTTGCGCCCACCATCGCGCACATGCAGGTGTTTGCGTTATGCGTCCATTTCCTGGTCTGCTGGTTGCTGTACCTGTTGATTCGCAAGCAGACGGAAGGGCTTCGCTCTTCGCGCATTGCGGCGGCGGGGGCTTTCTGCGTCATGCTCTGGGCGCCGACAGCGCTGTTCTTCTATCAGAATGCGGTGGTAGGTACGGTACTCGTCATTCCGTACACGATTGGCGTGCTTTATTGCGTCACACGGCTGACTCAGAACCAGGGGCGCGGCTGGATTTGGCTGCTGTTGTTTGGATGCCTGCTGCTCGGATGCCTGACCGATTGGCAGGCCTACTTCACGGCGTTCACGACCGCCGTCGTTCTACTGGTGCTGAGCCGTTGGGGCCGGGTGGACCGAGCGATTGCCTTGCGTGTCGCTTCCCTTTGCGTGGCAAGCGTGGTTTTGGCCGTATCGGTGCTCGCTCTTCAGGACTCCCGCATCAACGGCTTTCAGCCATTCGTCCACACCATTTTGGGACGCTTCCGCGTGCGCGCCGGGGCAAGTTCCGCGGGATTGGGACTGACCACCTCCGGTTATTACCGGAATATGGCGCGTTTTTACTTCGCATATCTACCCTATATTCTTCTGGCTATCGGGTTGATCATTGTCGCGCGGCGTCGCGCCAAGCAGGGTGCATGGGAGATTCTGCAGCGCGCGGGTGTGGCGTTCCGGATCTCGTTGTTCGCGCTGGTTCTCGATCATCTGATTCTCGCCAACCATACGTCGCAACAAAGCTTCACCACGCTGAACGCGCTGGTGCCAATCGGCATACTTGCGGGCCTTGCGGTAGCTGCCTTTCTCGAGACCAGTTCCCACCTGAAGCGAGACCTTAGCGCGGTGGCACTCGGCTTCCTTCTTTGTATCGGGATCTCGATCGGCGAGTATTATGTGGCCTACATGCATCGACCGCAGCCTTATCGCACAGCCTCGCTGCGCATCCTGCAACCCGCGGAACCGTCCGATGTTCTCTTCGCCACCGGAGACGGTTTCAAGATGCCGAGCGACTTCATCATCCCGCAGTTTTTGTTCTACCTGCGGCACAACGTGCTCGTCGTCCAGGACAAACAAGAGGCCGATCAGTTTCTGGCCTGCCATGGCTTCACACGAGGCGTGCTGGCCCACGTTACCGATCAGTATGCGGTGAGCGGAGTCGAGACGCTAAACTCTTCGGGCACCCCTTGCGCAGCCAACGCGGGACACCCGTAGGACGGGAACAGCGGGCGTCGTTTCTTAGTTCAATTCCCTCCGAAATCAAGTCACGATATCGAAAGATACTTTGAAATTTTGATTGGGCGACTGTTATCTTCGACCCTATGACTTTGAAATCCCAGTGTGCCTTGCTGGCTGCTCTGAGCCTCGCCGGAGTCTCCGCCTATGCCGGGGATGTCCAGATGTTGCATCATCATCACATCGTTATTCCACGTCCGGTGGCGGAACCAGATGCTTCGACGCCGCCGTCGACCGCGATCACGCCTTCTCAAATGCTCAGCATTTATGGGTTCAGTTCGGTTTCGAACCAGGGCTTAGGCCAGATCATCGGGATTGTGGACGCTTACGACGATCCGAACGCCGAAGCCGACTTGGGCGTTTTCAGCACGCAGTACGGTCTTCCCTCATGCACCACTGCGAACGGTTGCTTCAAGAAGATCTATGCAACCGGTAAGAAACCGCTCGGTAGCACTAGTTGGGGGCAGGAGATCTCGCTCGACGTACAATGGGCGCACGCTATCGCTCCGCAAGCCAAGATTTACCTGGTCGAAGCATCGTCGTCTTCCAATAATGCGCTGTACCAGGCCGTCGATGTAGCCGTAGCGAATGGCGCCAACGTTGTCTCCATGAGCTTCGGCGGTTCCGATTCTTCGAGCGACACCACCTACGACATGCACTTTCAGGTCTCCGGCGTCACCTTCGTCGCATCGGCGGGCGATTCGAACCATGGCGTCGAATACCCTGCGGCATCCCCGTATGTGATTGGCGTCGGCGGAACCTCACTCACCCATAATGGCGGCACGTACGAGAGCGAAGTGGTATGGAATACGAAACGCACGGAGGGCACCGGTGGCGGCGTGAGCTCGTATGAAGAGAAGCCCAGTTACCAGGTTCCGTTCCAATCGCAGAACGGCCGCGGCGTTCCCGATCTGGCATACGACGCCGACCCGAACACCGGTGTTGCGATCTATGACAGCTACGGCGGCTACAAGTGGGTGCAGATTGGTGGCACCAGCATGGGAGCTCCCGAGATCGCGGCGATGATCGCCATCATCAACTCGACGCGTGCATCGTCGGGCAAAGGCGCGCTGAATTTTCCGGCGGATGTCTATAGTTATACGGCCGATTATCACGACATCACCGTGGGCAACAACGGAACGTGCGGCACGATCTGCGACGCCGAACCAGGCTATGACTTCACGACGGGTGTCGGCACGCCGATCGCGAACGTGTTGATTCCGGCTCTGGCCGCGGCCGCCAACTAATCCGCGGTACATTCTCGAGCGGAGATTCATCCGAGCGGAGATCTACAAGGGTCTCCGCTCTTTTTTGCCCGGTGATACTTTGGTGAGGGCTTCTATGTACCGGCACAGGCTTCACCAATCTGCACTCCTGTTTACCCCTCTCTTTCTTCCCGCGCTGCTCCCCGCACAAACGGTGGAAGTGGACATCACGCCCGGGCACTCGGTCAACGCATTTAGTCCGCGGCTTTCGTTAGGCGCTGGCGTGGATGGAGTTGGCGAGGGCGTCGTGGACAAGGTCTACACCCCGGCGAATATCCAACAGATGCTCTCGGCGGGCTTCGGTCCATTGACGTATCGTCTTTATACCGAACTCAGCGTCCAGGACTGGCATTGGAATCCGTCGGGAACTTTCAGCCGTCCCGGGAACAAAGGATATTGGACAAGCAGCAGCGTGCCCGTTAAAGGTCAGGGCATTGCGCATTCGCACGGGTACAATCTTCCGCGCAGCGGATTCACCTTCGATCAAGGGTCGAACAGCAACTATTCGCGCCTGGACGACGGTGATCCGACTACCTTCTGGAAGAGCAATCCGTATCTGGCCAACGCGTACACAGCCGATGGAGAAACGAGTCACCCGCAATGGATCCTGGTGGATCTTGGTTCGCTGCAGCCGGTAAACGCGATTCGATTGAACTGGGCGCAGCCCTTCGCAACCGCTTTCCAGGTGCAATATTGGACGGGTGACGATCCGTTCTATGACCAAGCCAACGGGCAGTGGATTACCTTTCCCACCGGCGGCGTGGCGTCTGCAAAAGGCGGACAGCAAACGCTTCAGCTTGCCGCGTCGCCGATATCGGTCGAGTTCATCCGCGTCTGGATGACGGCCTCTTCGGGAACATGCGCCGCGGCCACCACGCCGGGAGATCCACGGGACTGTCTGGGCTACGCGGTGAACGAAGTCGGCATCGGAACGATCGCGAATGGCGCGTTCACCGATCTGATGACGCACGCCCCGAACCAGAGCCAGACGGCAACGTATGCTTCTTCGGTGGATCCGTGGCATACCGCAAGCGATGAAGAGACGGGCGAGGAACAGCCCGGTTTGGATCTAATCTTCACCAGCGGAATCACGCGTGGGATTCCGCCGATACTCCCGGTGACCATGCTCTACGGAACCCCGGAGAATGCGGCGAACGAGATTGCCTATTTGGAGAAGCAGGGCTATCAGATCGGGTATGTCGAGATGGGCGAAGAGCCGGACGGTCAGTTCATCCTGCCCGAAGACTACGCCGCGTTGTATATACAGTGGGCGCGCGCTCTGCATGCGGTGGATCCAAAACTGCGGCTCGGCGGGCCGGTGCTCGAGGCTGATCTCGAAGTGACCGTCTGGGCCGACCAGAACGGCAATACCTCCTGGCTGAACCGTTTCCTCAACTACTTGAATGAACACGGTGCGTCAAGCGAGCTCGCGTTCATGTCGTATGAGCACTACCCGTACAATCCATGCACCTTCGATTGGAACGGGCTGCTGCAGGAGCCTACCTATACGAGAGCAAGCCTGCGCACGTGGGCTAACGATGGATTGCCCGCGGACGTACCGGTGTTTGTCACCGAATCGAACGCCAGTTGGGACTTTCAGCAGCAGCAGGTCGGGCTGTTTGGCGCGCTCTGGTTTGCGGACTTCACGGGCGTGTTTCTCAGCGCTGGCGGGAAGCAGGTCTACTTCTACGAGTATGAGCCGTTGCCGCTGTATCCGGCCTCCGAATGCAATTCGTGGGGCAGTTACAGCATGTTTCTCGCAACCGACAACAGCCAGGTGCTCGGTTACACCTCGCAATACTTCTCGGCCCAGATGCTGACCCAGCAGTGGACCGAGCCGATTAACGCCACGCATTACGTGTACCCGTCAACGAGCGACATCCGCGCCTCAAACGGCGCCGCATTGGTGACGGCTTACACAGTGCTCCGGCCAGATGGACAATGGTCGCTCCTGCTGATCAACAAGGATGAAAACCAGCCGCACGCCGTCCAGGTGAACTTTCAAAACGGAACCGCAACGCAGCATTTGCAAGGGCCGGTAACGCAGGTGAACTTCGGTCTGCAGCAATACGTCTGGCACCCCGATAACGCGCAAGGCTTCCCGTGGCCGGACGGTCCACTCGTGTCCTCCGTGGTGATGGGGACGAGCGGGACGGAGTACACGCTTCCCGCGGCGTCGATCACCGTGCTTCGCGGCAACGTCCAGTAGACACGGATGCCGACCCCTTTATCGCTTCGCGCCATTCTTGCATCTTTGATCGACTACGCCGGCCTGTATCCACCTGCGGCGTTAGCTCTACCTGAAGTGATCGAGAATTACCGCCGCTACCTTTCGGCATCGGAAAATTGGATGCTGAATCGCCTTGTATTGCCCGCAGCAAAGTTGCGCGAGGTGACGCCTGGACCGGATTGGAAGATCACGCTGCTGGCCGATGAGCCGCCAGACGCGTTGCCGGGATCAGTCGAATCGATTGAGACGAAAACAGATCTCCCCTTTTCGAGGCCCGTTTACCGGGAGATGCCCCCCGAACAGATCAACGACGGCTTCGCCAAGATCAGGACAGGATCTCTTGTTCCGGAGGGAATTCCGAGCGCCGAATCGATCGCCCAGTTTCTAGTGAGCGCGGCCGCGAAGAAGCTTGCCTTCAAGGCGACGGCGGGTCTTCATCACCCGTTCCGGTGCAATCGCGCTCTCACTTACGCCGGTGACAGCCCCCGCGCGCCGATGCACGGATTCCTGAACGTGTTCGCGGCAGCGTCGTTTACGTGGCATGGCGCTGAGCAACCGGTGATTTTGGATATGCTCCTCGACGGTGATGCCAGTGCATTCGAGTTCACCGACGCGTTTCTCGCCTGGCGCGGCAGAAGATTGATGACGGAACAGATCAAGACGGCACGGCGCGAGTTCGCGCACAGCTTCGGTTCCTGCTCATTCGAGGAACCGATAGCCGAACTTCGGGAGCTTGGATGGCTTCAATGATCGACCACACGCACGACCCGTCTCTGCGCAGTTGGGTGGATTCGGCAAACGCGCCGGAGACCGATTTCCCTATTCAAAATCTGCCCTTCGGTACGTTTCGCACGCAGGCAGGCGAACGGCCGCGCGCAGGGGTGGCGATTGGGGACCAGATCCTGGATGTTTCCTCCGCGTTAGGAATAGAGTCCGTACTGAGCGTAATGGGGCAGCCCCACGCGGCGCGGCGGGAGCTACGCCATCGCATCAGCGCGATTCTCGCTCATCGCCAACCTGGAAGCGAACGCTTTGTGATCCCGATGGCCGAAGCGGAACTCCTGCTTCCCTGTCCTATCGGAGATTACACGGATTTCTACGCGTCGATCCACCATGCGACCAACGTCGGCAGCATGTTCCGTCCCGACAATCCGCTGCTGCCGAACTATAAGTGGGTACCGATCGGGTATCATGGGCGCGCGTCGTCGATTCAGGTCAGTGGGGCGCCGGTGCGCAGGCCATGGGGCCAGACCAGCGAAGCGTCTGGTGGACCGCCCACATTTGCACCCTCGCGGCGGCTCGATTACGAGTTGGAAATCGGCGCGTTCATCGGCCCGGGAAACCAAACGGGGCAGCCGATCGCCATCGGAGAAGCCGAGGATCATTTGGTCGGGTTGTGCCTGCTGAATGACTGGTCGGCGCGCGATATACAGAGCTGGGAATATCAGCCGCTCGGGCCTTTCCTGGCGAAGAATTTTGCAACCACGATCTCGCCGTGGGTGGTGACGCTCGAGGCGCTCGCGCCCTTCTGTCGTCCCGCGCCGCAGCGTCCGGCCGGAGATCCCGAACCGCTTCCGTATCTCGCCGCGGGAGTTACCTCAGCATTTGGGATTCAGCTGAGCGTCTGGCTCCGATCGGCGTTGATGCCGGAAGCGGTGCAGATCAGCGGGAGCGATTTCGCGTCGCTCTATTGGACTTTGGGACAAATGATCGCGCATCACACGTCGAACGGCTGCCCCATGCAACCTGGGGATTTGATCGGCAGCGGAACCGTCTCCGGCCCGGAGAAACACAATCGCGGATGCCTCCTGGAACTGAGTTGGCGCGGCACGGACCCGGTGGTCCTGCCGACGGGCGAAACGCGCGCTTTTCTCGCGGACGGAGATTCGGTTAAGTTCCGCGCAGACTGCGAGGCGAATGGTTTCCGGCGAATTGGCTTCGGCGAATGCAGCGGAACTGTATATCCCGCACACTAAAGATTTTGATACCGAGCAGTCTTGCGTGAATCCAATTCTGCAGTGAATATCGCGTTTCCGGCCACCGGTTCCAAACTCGGGTCCCTGTTCACCGACTTACTTCCGTTGTGGCGTGACCTCCAGGAAGCAAGCGAGTCGCGAACTTCACGTGCATTTCCAGTGGACGAGCTTGCCCAACTGCGCGAGCACGGTGTTCTCTCGCTAGCACTTCCCACGCATGAAGGGGGGATGGGATTGGGCTACGAGCCCGGCACGTGGCCGGCTCTGTTGAAACTCCTCCGTTGTCTCGGCTACGTCAGCCTTCCCGTCGCGCGAATCTACGAAGGTCATGTAAACGCGCTCCAGTTATTGGAACAGTACGGAACACCCGACCAATTGAGCGCGTGCGCAGCAAATGTAAGGGAGCACGGGGCTCTCTCCGGTGTGTGGAACACGGACGAACACCGCCATCCGACCACTCTCTTTCAATTACCTACCGGCCGCTTCTCCATTGACGGATGCAAGGCGTTCGCTTCTGGCGCAGGCTGGATCACGCAACCTTTATTGACGGGCGAATGGCTCAGCCAGGGACGTCAATTGATCTGGTTGGACAGACCAATTGCACCCGCGCGGATCGATCCAACTTCGTGGAGTCCGATGGGAATGCGGGAAACCGCCAGCTATACGGTCGACATCTCCGGCTTGGAGGTCGAGGCCCGCGCACTGGTGGGGCAGCCCGGCGATTATTACCGCGAACCAACTTTTAGTGCGGGAGCCCTGCGGTTTGTAGCTGCTCAGCTAGGCGCGGCGGAGCGTTTACTTGCAGATACCCGGAAGTTCCTGATGGCGCAGCGCCGTCACAAAGACGTGAGCCAGTTGACACGCCTTTCCGAGATGACGATCCTGGTCGAGACTGGCCGTCACTGGGTGGAAAGCACGGGGCACATGGCGGATCGCTACCTTGGACCGCTGCCCCGCCGTTTGGATTTCCGGAGGCTGCTGACCCAGGTGAGCATGGCGCGCGTGGCTGTCGAGACAATCTGTCTCCGTGTCATGGAACTCGTCGAAAAATGCATCGGCGCTCGCGGCCTGATCGAGCCGCAATCATTCGGGCGAACGCTAGCCGACTTGCGCATGTATCTTCGGCAACCCTTCACCGATGGTGCGCTGCTCAGCGTGGGCAATGCCCTCTGTGACAACGAATATCCGACCCCGGAACCGTTTTGAGCTCTTCGCTGAAACCCTCGTACTTCGACGATGTGTACCGCCGGTCGAGTGACCCGTGGGAGATGGCGACAAGTCCGTATGAAGCCGAGAAATACGCGCGCACGCTGGCGGCATTGCCCCGGGAGCGCTACCGCAGCGGTCTCGAGATCGGTTGTTCCGTCGGTGTTCTGTCCAGCATGATCGCGCCCCGTTGCGAATCGTTTCTCGGGGTGGATGTTTCGGAGAACGCTCTGGGCCACGCACGTGAGCGATGCCGCTCTATTGCTCACGCGGAGTTTCAAAGGTGGGAGATTCCTGCAAGCTTTCCGCCTGCAAAGTTCGATCTTGTGCTTTTGTCCGAAGTGGGCTACTACTGGTCACGCGAGGATCTCGCCAAAGCGCAAGACGAGATTGTTGATCACCTTGAGGGGGACGGCACGCTTTTGCTCGTCCATTGGACGCCGTTCGTGCCGGATTATCCGCTCACCGGCGACGAAGTACACGAATCGTTTCTCAAGCGACCTGAATTTCTTCACGTCCATGGCGGAAGGCGTGAGAAATACCGCTTGGATCTGTTCCTCCGGCGGTTTTGACGGCAGTGTGGGAGACCAGGCTCTTCAGCTTTGCGATCTCGACCGCGGGCGATTGGAATATACTTCCGGGCCATCGCTCCGATAAACGCTCACGCAAGCGTAGGGCCCGAAGAGCACTGCCGAAGTAAACATGCTTCGTCAGCTGCTCATGAATTTCCCGAAGGGATATTCCGGTGTGGGCCGCAACGTCGCGAAGATCCGCATCCGGCCGCGGCGACGTCCAAATTCCACGAAGAGTGGCGCGCACGTGGAACAGCCGGCTGAGGAACGCCGTCGACTCTACCACATGCGATCGCTCCCGCACTGACCAGTCCCGTAACTGAGCCGACAGCCCAATAGCCGAGCGGCCATCCTTGCGGGCCGAGGTTGTCACACGAGCTCCGAAAGTGTGCCGCACCCGGGCATCACGGGCAACCAGTTCGTTGAAGAGGGCCACGTCTTCGAGCCCATTCACGGGCGGAACACCGCCTGCAGCTAAAAACATGTTCGCGCGGACAGCAAAATTGGCTCCGAAATGCTGATGGTGCCGCGGCCATGGATCATAGTGCACCGGATCCAACACATCCTCCAGGCGCGCGGCAAGCAAGCGGTATTCTTCGTCAGCTTCGTGTCGCGCCAAAGTCACCGCATCGCAAGTGAGGCACTCGGCCGGATCCAGCAGAATGCGACCGCACACCGCGTCGGCGCCCTTCGCGAACTCTTCAAGTAGAGCTCCCAGCCAGAACGGTGACACGCGCGAATCCGCGTCCGTGGTCGCCAAAATCCCGTCGGGGGAATGCGCCAGAGAGCGAGCGGCCGACTCCTCCATGGCGAGCCGGCGGGCCCACCCTATATGAGCGTGCTCCCGCCCCAGCTTGAAATCCGTTACGACCAGGCGGAAGCCAGGATTCCGATCCCCGAAACGCCGCGCCCGCATCGACGAATAGTCTTCGCAGTTATTGGCGAAGATCAAGACCTCATACTGGGCCCACGGAATGCGGCGACCCAGTCGGTCATATTGCTTGCTGAGTGCTTCCAGCGTGTCTTCAATGTGCTTCTCTTCGTTCCGTACAGGAATCGCGATATGGACAAAGGGCGGCGGCAGCAAACGCGAGAGTTTGCGCTCCGAGTGCCAGTCGAGTAGTTTCGCCACGCGAAGGCGTGTGAAACTTCACGCGCCTGAAATCTGTTGACTTCCAAGGTTTCTCAGTTCATAAAAAACTTTTTGTTGAATGTGTCGTCTCCAACGCATTACAATCGTCCTCTTAAAGGGAAAGCACTAGAGCTCGATCGTTTTCGATTGTGGCTATTTCTCACTCGTAGTGAGTCTCTGCTCATCTTTCGCGCGTGCCGGGGGGCCGCGCGACAGCTGATTCGAATAGCATACGGTCGCGCTCTCGTGCCATTTGGGGGAAGATTACATGCGAAAGCTCATCGCCGGGGTATCCCTGGTGGCGGCGCTTGCCGTTTCCAGCATCCATGCTCAAACCGGCCAGGGGGTTGTCTCTGGCGAGATCTCTGATCCTTCAGGCGCCGCTGTCGCCAGTGCCGCCATCACACTGAAAAACCAAGACACCGGCGTCGAGCAGCGGGAGGTATCCGGGCGGCAAGGCGAATACCGCTTTGCGCTCGTTCCACCGGGGATGTACTCGGTTGTCGTGAATTCTACGGGATTCGGCGAGCGGATCGTTAAGGATGTAAAGGTCGACCCAAGTCAGACCGTGCCGGTGAACATCACGCTCGCCATCGCAGGATCGAAGCAGACGGTTGAGATTACAGCGGATACCACGCTGGTCCAAACCGAAAGCGCCGATCTTGCCGAGACCATCAACACGCGCACCATCCAAGACACGCGCTCTTATCGCGCAACGTCTATGACCTGGCGTTTCTCGCGCCTTCGGTGACTCAGGGGATGAACATGAACGTCGCGGCCGGTGGCGCGCGCGAGTCCGGCACAGCTTACCTGTTGAATGGGGCCGACAACAACGATAACTTCTCGGAAGGCAGTTGGAACATTGCTCCGCCGCTCGAATCAGTCGGTGAGATCTCCATCCTGACTAATAACTTCAGCGCGCAGTATGGCCGTGCCGCCGGAGCCGTGATCAGCGCCTCTCAAAAGACCGGGACCAACGCGTTCCATGGCGTTATGTACGAGTTCAACCGCAACCGCGCCTACAACGCCAACGATTTCTTCTCCAACCGCGATGGCATCGATAAACAGGAATACAACCGCAACCAGTTCGGCGGCGAGATTGACGGACCCGTCGTCAAAAACAAGACGTTCTTCTCGTTCGCCTACGACCAGATCGCTCTCCACACGATCAACACCGGTTACAACACGGTTCAGGTTCCGACTTCATCCGAACTTGCCGCTATCAAGAGCACGGCCGGGCCGCTTGCCCAGCAAGTCCTCAGCACCTATAACGTGATCACGTCGGACGTACAGTGTCCCAACGAAGCCGCCTCCGCAATCGGACACGTCGGCTGCATCAACGTGGTCGACCCGGTAACGACGCCTGTTCACAACTACTACGGACGTTTGGATCATAACTTCAGCGAAAGGAACAGGTTAAGCTTTTCCGCCAACTTCAACTGGGCCAACTCCCTCGATGCGTACAGCGGTGCGTATAGCCCGACTACAACCACTCCCATCCCCACCACCGATGCCGAGCACTACTGGAATTTAGCTTTGATCGATACGTTCATCTTCTCGCCCGCGGTCGTCAATGAACTTACAGTCGCGCACAACCGGCACTACTCCAACACCTACGAAGGTAAGACCGGAGTGTTCGCCGCGCCTTCGATCTTAATCGACGGGCAGGATTGGGGCGGTACAGGCTTCAACATCGGCCCTAATAGCGAGTACGACATTACCGCCTTCACCCAGGATCGCTGGCAGATTCAGGACAATCTCAGTTGGACCAAAGGACGCCACAACTTCAAGTTCGGCGGCGGATACCAATACGGAATTGTCTATCGCAATTGGGATTTGGGTGGCAACGGCTACTATGAATTCGGCACCGCCACCGGCGAAACGGCAGCGCAAGCCAACGCTAATGGTGACGCCGTCATCAACGGTTCGCAGATCAGCGGCATCCAGGATGAGACGATCAGCAACTTTCAGCACGACATCCCCTATTACCAGGAACTCGCCATCGATCCCACCACCGGCGCCAACGCGATCGCTTACCGCCACTACATCACCAAAGATTCCAACGTCTTCATCAACGACGATTGGAAGCTGAGCCGGCGCATCACTCTGAACCTCGGCGTTCGTTGGGAGCGTTACGGCGCGCCCACCGAGGCCAACGGCAAGATTGCGCAGCTGACGAACTTCGCGTGTTACTCCATTGATTGCATCGCCGCGGCCCGCGTGGGACAGGTCTCTTCGATGTGGAAGACCAACAATCACGACTTCGGACCGCGGGTCGGATTCGCCTGGGATATCTTCGGCGATGGCAAGATGTCCATGCGCGGCGGCTACGGCATCTTCTACGACCGCATCTTCGATAACGTGTGGTCGAACAGCGCCTGGAATCCGCCTTTTTATGCTCTGGCCGACCTGGACGCGTCCGGGGGAAACACAATCAACTACGCCAGCCCTGCCACGCTCGGTTCTTCCTACGTCCCTAACAGCCTGCCTGGATCGCTCGGTCCCGTTTCCACGCGCCTGATGGACGTAAACATGAAAGACTCCTCGGTCCAAAGCTTCTACTTCGGGCTGGAACGGCAGATCGCTCGGAACTTCCTGTTTCGGGTAAACTACCAGGGCTCGCTCGGACGACATCTTCCCGTGCTGATGTATCTGAACCGGTTCGACGGCCTGCGTTATCAGGACAAAAACCTCACCGCCGAGCCGCGCCCTAATCCTCTCTACACCGGCATGAACTACCGGGCCAACCGCGTCTCCTCTAGTTACAACGCCCTCGATACCGAGTTTCAAAAACGCTTCAGCAACGGGCTGCAATTCCAGTTCAGCTACAGCCACTCCAAGCTGATGGACTACGGCTCCGACCTGTTCTCGGGTGAGACGCTGCAAGGCGCCTACAGCCAGCCCTACTACTTCCAGAGCAACTCCGCAATCAATCTGGAGCGCGGTCCCGGAGCTTTTGATCACACCCATGCGCTCAAGTTCAACTTCGTTTACGACCTTCCCGTTTTCCGCTCCCAGCAGGGGTTCTTGGGGCACGTGCTCGGAGGCTGGCAGCTCTCCTCATTCTTCCAGGGCTATTCCGGGCATCCTCTCGAGGTGTACAACAGCCGGGCGCGCTACCGCGGGAACGCCTTGGATCCGAACGGCAAATATGAGAACATCGGTGGCGATTACAACCTGGACGGCGTAGGAACGGATCACCCCAACTTCGCCGGCACGAGTGTGAGTTCGGCTTACTCTGGCGCCAGTCCGGCGGACGGAATCTTCACCGACCTGAATCCGATCGGGTGTGGTTACGTGGGCATGAACACGACCGCCACCGGTTCACGGTCCATAGCAGCCTGCAATGCCAACTTTGGCGTGACCACTCCCAACACATTGTTCGTCAACCCGGCGGGGTACGGGCCCCACTTCGGCGAGCTCGGCCGCAACGTGTTCCGTGGACCCTGGTACAACGATCTCGATTCCGCGCTACTGAAGAACTTCAAGCTGACCGAAACGGTGAAAATGCAAATCCGGCTGGAAGCCTTAAACGCCCTGAACCATCCCAATTTCGACGGCATTGTCACTGACGTGAACAGCGGGCAGTTTGGCCGGGCGCAGTTGCTGGTGGGCAATCGGGGCACCACCACCGCCGGAGCGGCATCCATTTCGCGCGTCCTTCAATTGGGAGCGCGGCTCAGCTTCTAAACCGCGCCTCAGTCCAGAGCCGCGCCGAATCCTCAGATCGCCCGCGGCTCTTTTCATTTGTAGATGTTGACCAGGAACAGAACCGCTTCGTTCTTGCCGATATTCACAATCGCATGCGGAACATCCGCGCGATAGCTGGCCGAATCGCCGCGTTCTAGATGCTCCGAGTCTCCGCCGGACTCCAGACGCACCCGCCCCTTCTCCACGGTCAGAAACTCGCGCGTCCCCACAAAGTGAGCCGCGCTTCTTAGTTCCCCACCAGGCCGCAGTTGCACCTCGTAGAACTCCACATCCTTTTCCAGGTGGAGCGGTGACAGCGTGCGGATCGTGCAATGCTCATCCGAGCGGAAGTGATAGGCGCGATCCCCGGCCCGAATCACCGAGACCGTGCTCGATGCGCCTGGATCTTCGACCAACTCTCCAATACTCATGCTGAACGCCCGGGCAATGCGCAGCGTAACGGCAAGCGTCGGATTCGCCTGTTCGCGTTCGATCTGACTCAGCATCGACCGGCTTACCCCGCTCGCATCGGCTAGCGTTTCGAGTGACCAGCCCCGATCTGCGCGTAATTTTTTCAATCGCAAGCCCAGCTTCTCCGCGTTCGGAGAATCCTCAGATACCGAAGCGGCCGGGCCGGTTCGCTTCTCTGTTATCCTAGGCGAGGATTCCGGCATATTAGAGAGAATTCTCGCATAATGGAAACTCGAAACGGCACGATGAAGGCTTTGGTAAAGCGCGAGAACGCGCCCGGGTTGTGGCTTGAAGATGTTCCGATTCCCTCAATCGGCATCAACGACGTTCTGATCCGCGTCGAAAAAACAGGCATCTGCGGCACCGACCTCCATATCTTCAACTGGGACGCCTGGGCGCAGAAGACCATCCCCACGCCCATGGTGATCGGGCACGAATTCGTTGGCGAAGTGGTGGAAGCCGGCTCGAATGTGTCCGACTTCTTCCCGGGCGATGTAGTTAGCGGTGAAGGTCACGTCGTGTGCGGCCACTGCCGTAACTGCCTCGCGGGACGGCGTCATCTCTGCCCCCACACCAAAGGCGTCGGTGTAAACCGGCCCGGGGCATTCGCCGAGTACATCTCGCTCCCCATGACCAATTTGTGGCACCAGCGGGACGGAATCGATCATGATGTCGCCGCTATCTTCGATCCGTTCGGGAACGCGGTCCATACCGCGCTTTCATTTCCGGTACTCGGCGAAGATGTGTTGATCACCGGAGCCGGCCCTATCGGGATCATGGCCGTAGCCATTGCGCGGCATGCCGGAGCCCGCTACGTCGTGATTACCGATGTGAATCCGTACCGCCTGGAACTGGCTCGCAAAATGGGCGCGACGGTTGCGCTGGATGTCCGTCACGGAGACCTCGGCCAAGTGCAGCGCGATCTCGGCATGGTGGAAGGCTTCGATGTCGGATTGGAGATGTCCGGGAATCCGTCGGCTTTCTGCTCCATGCTCGATAACCTTTGCTACGGCGCTCACATCGCGATGCTTGGCATTCCTCCGGAACAAATCGCGATCGATTGGAACAAGGTAGTCTTCCATAGCCTCACGATCAAGGGAATCTACGGTCGCGAAATGTATGAGACCTGGTACAAGATGACTGTGATGCTGCAGAGCGGCCTCGACATCAGTCCTGTCATCACCCATCGTCTGCCCTACACCGACTTCGCGGAAGGGTTCGCTGTTATGCGCGCCGGCGACTCCGGAAAAGTCATCCTTAATTGGCGGTAAGCCACTCATGCGAACGAGCATCTTCGAGCTTTTTAAGATCGGTATCGGCCCATCGAGTTCCCACACAGTGGGCCCCATGCGCGCCGCCTTCGAGTTCGTTCACCATCTTTCCGAACTAGGGTTGCTCAGCGAAACCGTCGAGGTTCGCACCGAACTCTACGGATCTTTGGCGCTCACCGGCATCGGACATGGTACCGATACCGCTGTCCTCCTTGGGCTGGCTGGCGAGACGCCGGAGCACGTTCGCCCCGACGCGGCACACCAGGTCAGAGGTTCGAACGAACTGCTGCTCTGCGGGGAGAAACGATCCGCTTGCCCGATTGTTTTCCATCGCGATCAGGTGCTCCCCGGACATCCGAATGCCATGCGATTCACGGCTTTCACGCTGATAGGAGGCGTGAAGACTCGTCTGCTTAGCCGGGTATACTTCTCCATCGGGGGAGGGTTCATCCAATTGGAGGGCGCGCCCCAGGAAGCAGCCTCACGGGCTTCCGTTCCTTACCCGTTTCAAGATGCAGCCGAACTGCTCCGCACTGCGAACGGGAACGGTTGGCCGGTGTGGAAGGTCGTGCTGGAAAACGAAAAAGCCTGGAGATCCGAAGACGAAGTACGCGCCGGCATTCGCCGGATCTGGACAGTAATGAATGAATGCGTCGACCGCGGCCTACGAACGGAAGGAATTCTTCCGGGTGGCCTGAACGTCCAACGCCGGGCTGCCGCTCTCGCGAAGCGGCTCCAGACTACCCGAGCTGATGATCCGCTCGCGCCCATGGACTGGCTCAACGTTTTTGCCATCGCCGTGAATGAAGAGAACGCGGCGGGCGGACGCGTCGTAACGGCCCCAACCAATGGCGCAGCTGGCATTATTCCAGCCGTAGCCCGCTACTACACACAATTCATCTCCGGTGCGGATGCCGATGGTTTGGATCGCTACTTTCTCACAGCGGGAGCGATCGGCATTCTCTACAAGGAAAACGCGTCAATCTCCGGAGCGGAAGTAGGCTGCCAAGGTGAGGTAGGTGTCGCGTGTTCAATGGCTGCAGGGGGGCTGGTCGCGGCTCTTGGGGGGACCAACGCGGAGGTCGAAAATGCGGCCGAGATCGGGATGGAGCATAACCTTGGAATGACTTGTGATCCGATTGGCGGACTGGTCCAGATTCCCTGCATTGAAAGGAATGCTTTCGGTGCGGTTAAAGCCGTGAATGCCGCACGCATGTCCATCGGCGGTCAAGGAGAACATAAGGTCAGCCTGGATCAAGTAATCCAGACCATGTACCAAACGGGACTAGATATGCAATCCCGGTATAAAGAAACTTCGCTCGCAGGCTTAGCTGTCAATTTCGTCGAATGCTAAGACGATTGGACAGTTATGGGCAGGCCTCCTGTATACACCTGCCCACGAAAGGACGCGGGCTTAGATTCTTCCCATCAACAACAGAATGACCAGGATCAGAACGATCAGGCCAAGTCCGCCGCTGGGGTAATATCCCCAGCCTGAACTGTAGCCCCAGGTTGGAAGAGATCCAATCAGGGCCAAAATCAGAATTACCAGTAAAATGGTTCCTAGCATGGTTTCACCTCGCCTGAAACAAATGCAATCAGAGTGCCTAAGTTCCTGAAAGTTTCGCCCGCTGATTATAATTCTTCATCGCCTTAAGACCTAACTGCGCAAGAATCCTCACAGCAGGGTTCATCTTGGCCCAAAGCGCGCCGCCCTTCTTCGTGCCTGAAGAGCGCCGCGGTTTGGGAAGCACTGCGGACGTCACCCAGCCCAATAGCTCCGTGACGCCACCCGGGAATAAATGATTCGCCATCTCCGCCGCCTTCGCCGGTAGTGACAAGGTCTGATCCGTCGTCTCTCGCTTGATCGCGGTGACGATCTGCTTCGCCGCTCGATCCGTGTTCATCGATACCCCCGGCAAAGTCGCGCCAAGGGTGAACCACTCCGCCTCTTTTGCCTGGTCGCCTTTGAATTCCGCTTCGACGAATGAACCCGTCCGCAACAGGCCGGGATAGATAGCCGTAACGGACACTCCGCGCGACTTTACCTCCGCCGCGAGAGCTTGGGAAAACCCGGCAACCGCAAACTTGGCGCTGGCGTAGGGCATCAGATGGGGAATGCCCAGCTTGCCGCCGATGGAACTGATATTAACCACCCGCCCGCTGCCCCGTTCCAGAAATTCCGGAAGCACCCCGAGAGTTGGATGCACGGTACCCCAGAAAATGGCGTGCATCGCCTTCTCGAAATCGGCTTCCTGCAGACTGTCCACCGGCGCGACTTGAATTACACCCGCGTTGTTGACGAGAATGTCGATCCGGCCGTAGTGTTCCCGCACTGCCGCCAGTAAGCGTTCCACTTCTTCTTTGCTCCCTACGTCGCACGCGAAACCGAACGCCTCCGCATTGGAAGCCCGCAGCTCTCGTACAGCCGCATCAAGCTGGGCCCGATCACGCGCACAAATCGCGATTCGGCAGCCGTTCCGCGCAAATTCACGCGCCAGCGCCAACCCTAATCCGCGAGAGCCTCCCGTGATGAGAACCACCTCCCCGGCCAGCGAGACTTCGTTCGAAGCTTGCCGCAACTCGCGCGCGACCACGAAGGCCGCTCCGGCAGCCGCCGCGCCCAGCAGAATGCCAGTGCTCTTCTTCATGGTTTCATCACGACTTTGATGCAGTTCTCTTTGCGGGCTGCGAATGTACTGTATCCGTTGGCTGCATCGTCGAGAGCGATTCGGTGCGTGATGATGTACGAGGGATCAATCTCTCCCCGCTCAATTCGGTCCAGCAGGGGACGCATATACCTCTGCGTGTGCGTCTGTCCCATCTTCATCGTCAGCCCTTTCGCGAATGCCGACCCTAGCGGAAATTTGTCGAGGAACCCTCCATATACACCGGGGATCGACACCGTTCCACCTTTCCGGCACGCGAAATCGCCTGGCGCAAAGCGTGCGGACGATCGGTCTCGAGCATCAGCGCCTGCTTCGCCCGATCATATATCGCGTCAAGGCTATGGCCATGCGCCTCCATTCCGACTGCATCGATGCAATGATCCGGTCCCCGACCGCCCGTCATCTCACGCAATTTCTCTTGGAGGTCGGAGTCGTTCGAATCCAGTGTCTCCGCTTTACCCTTTTCGCGAGCCAATGCGATTCGCTCCGGTACGTGATCGATCGCGATCACGCGATTCGCGCCCAACAAATAGGCCGAACGGATCGCCAACTGTCCGACCGGCCCGCAGCCCCAAATCGCCACGGTATCCCCGGCCTGAATGCCACACTGTTCCGCGGCTTGGTACGCCGTCGGAAAAATATCAGACAGGAACAGCACCTTCTCGTCCGGGATCTCCTCCGGAACTCCCACCGGGCCAACATCGGCAAAGGGCACTCGCGCGTACTGCGCCTGCCCACCCGCGTACCCGCCATAGAGATGCGAGTATCCGAACAAACCGGCTCCGCTATATCCGTACAACTTGTCCAGAATGCCCGCATTTGGATTGGAGTTATCGCACAGCGAGAAGAGTTTGCTCTGGCAGAAGAAGCACCCACCGCACGAGATATCGAACGGAACGACCACGCGATCGCCCTTCTTCAGATTCTTGACGTCCTTCCCTACTTCCACGACTTCGCCCATGAACTCATGACCCAGAATGTCACCGGATTTCATGGCCGGAATCCAGCCGTTATAAATGTGAAGGTCGGATCCGCAAATCGCCGTCAGCGTGATCTTCACGATGGCGTCGCGGGAGTTCAGAATCTTCGGCTCAGGCACTGTCTCTACGCGAACATCTGTACTGCCCTTCCACACCACGGCTTTCATCCGTCGATCTCTTAATCTCCATTCGCCTGCGTGCCATTCGATTGATTGTTATCTCCATGCCGGCGCATCGCTCGCCGGAAAGGACTCTTCGGATGCCTTATGAACATCCGCTTCTTTATGCGCGCTTGTTGGTCTGCTCGTCGCCGATCTTCTGCATGTCGCTGCACCGTCTTTGGTGTTTCGCCGGTCTCAAGCATCATCTTGAACCGGCGCAGATCCTCTTCCACTTGCGTGCCGGGATTCGCTGCCGAACATCTTCGCCACCATCGCACCTACCGCTCCGCCAGGAGGAATGTATTGCAGCTCCACCTTGACCTCGGTACCGCGATTGCCCGCCGCATCGCGAAAGTGCACGGAGCCCGCATTCTGGACGTCCGCGCCCGGCAAAGACCGCCATCCGATCAGTTCACCAGGAACATCGTTGATCACTTCCGCATCCCACTCCACGGTGCGGCCCATGGGCGCTTTCGCAACCCAATGCGACACCTTTTCGCTGGTCTGGCGAACCTTCTCGATGTGATGCATGAAGCTCGGCAGATTTTCGAAGTTGCGCCAGAAGGAATAGACCTCGAAGCGCGGCTTGTTCACTGTGACGGCTTTATCCACACGGATGCCATCGCCATACGGCACGCTCACGTGATCGCCTTGGGCGGTCTCGTTCGTTCGCACACCCAGAACGCTGTAAGCCGAGCAATGTCCTGTAATTCCGCGGCCGATCAGCGCGGCTCCGGTCAACATCAGGCCGGCTCCCGTCCAACCGCCCTTTCGAATGCCTGCTACCGCTAGCAGCGAACCCGCAATTATCGAGGCCCCGCGCTCTTTAGTCCCAACATTCGGTGTGGAAAATTTCTCGATTGCCATGATTATCCTTTTCGATTTCGAGCGTTCTGATGACGTAGCTGTTCAGGTGGAACGCACCCCCAAAACGAGCATTTGTAGGACCACTTACGGACGCTGCGCCGCGACCGGTAAATGCCGCCGTTTCGCGTAGATATGCGTGAACTCAGCTCCGAAAAAGAAAATCTGGGCAGAGTAATACACCCATACCAGCAAAGCGACTAGCGATCCGGCGGCGCCATACGCGCTGCCCACACTCATTTTGCCGATGTAGACGGCCAAAGCATACTTCCCTAGAGTGAACAGCAATGCCGTGGCAATCGCCCCGTGAACCACGTCTCCCCATCGCACCGGCGCGTTCGGAATGAACTTGTAGATCAGGGCAAACAACAAGCTGATTACTACAAACGACAAAACGAGATTGAAAATTCGCGCGGTAAACGGAAGGGAGGGCATCAACCGCGCCAGCCACTGCTCGAGCAATTCCAGCAACGTGCTTAAAAGGAGAGTCACCAGCAGCAGGAACCCAATCGTCAAAACCATTGCCACGGAGATCACGTAAAACCGCAGGTTCCCGACGAGGCCTGATGGCTCCTGGTCTCGCGGAACTTGCCAAATTCGATTCAACGAACTTCTCAGTTCGCTGAACACTCCAGACGCGCTCACCAACAGCGTTAACACTCCAATCAGTGTCGCGATAATGCCGGACGACGGATGGTAGGCATTCTTCAGCACATTCTGGATGACCTCGGCGCCGGCGGCCCCGACCGTATCCCTCACGTCGTAGATGATCTGGCCTTGAGCTGCTTCACGTCCGAATACAAAACCGGCGATTGCGATGGTGATCACCACCAGGGGAGCCATCGAAAGCACCGAGTAATAAGCTAAGGCCGCGCCCATTCTCTGAGCTTCGTCACGATCCCACGCAATTGCTGTCTCTTTCAGCATCGACCAGAGCCATTTCATCAGGCTAAGAGGGGATGCAAGTTGTCTGCCACGCAGAGGGCACGCCGACCAACGAAAAAGGCAGCCCCGAAGGACTGCCTTGACTCGCCGAAATCCGGTGAGCGCGAATTATACGAGGCTTCCGGTCTTGGTCCCAACGCCGGTCGCACCCATCGCGCGCCTGTTCACCATGGAAGTCGCGATGTTGTTCAGCTTCGCATCCGCTGCCTTCTCTTCCTGTAATGTCTGCTCGAGCAGCGAGACGGCATCGTTCAGCCCAAGGTTCTTCGCGAACTCGCGCGCCGACCCGTAGCCGGCTGTTTCATAATGCTCGACTCGTTGTGCGGCGGCAATTAGACCGGCATCACGGATTTCGCCTTCGTCCGTGTTATCGATCATCTTCTCGCCTTCTTTAATCAGTCCTTGCATGGCGTCGCACTTCTCGCCGCCCGCCTTTTCACCCAATCCGTTGAAGATCTGCTCCAGCCGATTGGCTTGATTTTCCGTCTCGGCCAAATGCGAATGGAAGGCTTGCTTCAACTCTTCGGAATGAGCAGCCTTGGCCATCTTGGGAAGAGCCTTGATTAGTTGTTTCTCGCCATCATACAAATCCCGGATCTCATCCAGGAACAGATCGTTCATTGTTGTGATTTCAGCCATTAGTAATTCCCTCGTTCGGTACCGCTCCCCGCCGAGAATGTCCGATTGAGGTCCGTATCAACCTCATCGCGATCTCCGAATGATCGGTTTGCCAAGTTCGCATCGCGCTGCCAGTAAGGCTCCTGGCCATAATGAGAGTGCACCTGCGAGCCCCAGCTTGTGTCCGCCATATCCGGCCAGTTATCTTTATCGAAACCCGGCGCGTTTTCGAGCGTCTGCTTGTCTACATCGAGCAAAAATTCGTGTTCTTCGTGGTTGAGTTCCAACGATTCCCAGGGCACGGCAAACAGCTTGTCGCCGATACCCAGAAAACCTCCAAACGAAAGCACTGCGTACGCCACGCGCCCGGATTGCAGGTCGAGCATAATTTCTTCGATCTTTCCCAGATCTTCGCCCGTGCGGTTGCGCACGCGATCGCCAGCGATCGTGCTGGCTGCGAGTACCCGCCGCTCGACATTTCCGCGAGGATTCCCCGATGCGGTCGCGGCTACTGAGCCGGTGCCGGTCACTGTACTACTTCCCGCTGTTCCTACCGTGGAGCCCGCCGTTCCCAGCGTGTTTCTATCGTCGTAAGCCATGACTGTCTCCTTTATTCACTTCCTGCTTAAAACCGGCCCGATAACACTACGATTTTCGGGTCCACTTGTTCGTGTCGTTCACCGCGTAAGTGCGAGATGGATCGGAGGTGCGCAGATCGGCGTCCTGCTCGCTACCGGGGAAATTCGTAACGTCGATGGGACGGCGGCGAAGTTCTTCCGGAAGATCCGGTTGATTTATCCGCTCGCGTGCAACTTGTTCGTCGCCACCGCCTCATCGTCCTGGCGGACACCAGCGGTTCCCGTCATAGGTGCGCGCTTGGTTGCGCTCCCAATACGGTCGCTGCCCGTAGTGGCCATGCGTCTTCGCCCGAACGTTGGATCGGCGAAGTCGGGCCAGTTCCCCTTGTCGAAATCCCGGCGCGCTCTCAAGCACTTCCGATTCACGTCGAGCATGAATTCATGCTCGTCTGCGTTGAACTGCAACGCTTCCACGGGACCGCAAACAGCTTATCGCCCATTCCCAGGAAGCCGCCGAAAGAGAGCACGGCATAGGCGACGTCGCCCGGACTCCAAGATCGATCATGATGTCTTCGATTTTGCCGAAATCTTCCTTCGCGCTCTTTCACCCGATCGCCCGTGATCGTTCCCGCGGCAAGACGCCGCGTGTTTGTTCGAAATTGCCATTCCCTGTGACGACATAACTTCTATCCTTCTCTTATGTGTAATGAAAAGGACTGCCGAACGGCAGTCCTTACTTGACTTACTGGTATCAGGTATACCGGCTGGTCCAGTTGAAAGTTCAAAACGGTTTCCGCAGGGTACTTTGACTTCGGAGCCTCTGGTCAGTACCTGCGTCCCGACGCCAGCGGCTGCGCCGGCTAACGCTCCAATGGCCGCGCCACGTCCGCCGCCTGCGATCGCGCCGAGCAAAGTTCCGAGCACCGCGCCGCCGCCGACATAGATTCCCGTTCGCTTGTTCACGCCCAGGCCCCGGTCGCATTTCCTGTCTGCGTGACGTCCTGAGTGTTCAACGCGTACCGCTGCCCGTTCACGTTCACGGATTGGAGGTCAAGTACGATCTGGTTATTGCCCATGTCCCGAACCACCAGCGCTGCATTGCGAACCACGCGGAACCACTACATTGCCGTTGGCATCGAGCACATCCTGATCGATGGTAGCCGGATAAGTTCTCCCCGGACTAGCGCCGCTCGTATGAATGGCTTCAGCCGTCCGGACCGCAGATCTGCGTGTTCCGGCGAAGCATCGCGTAGATTCTGGCGGTGCGGGATTGGGTGCCGAGCTTGCTGATAAGCCGGGGCGGAGCCGCTTGGTTGTAAGCCAGCGTTCGGTGTGCTGATTATAACCGTTGTTATTGCTATAACCAGGTGGCGGCGGGGGTGGCCCGCCTGGGCCATTATTGTTGTATCCGTTGTTTTGGAGTATTGCGGAGAGGGTGGCTGATTTCCCTGGTATCCATTGTTGCTGTAAGCATTTGGTGCGTTGAAATACAGACTCTGAATCTGATTCACGCTGAAACGATGACGAACACCATCCTGATCGACAAAGGTTACCGCTTCCGGAGTGCCGTCCGCAATCTTCCCTGATACTGCGTTCCGTCATTGAGTGTGATGGTCTGCTGCGCAGCCGCAAATGAAAACGGCAGCAGGGCAGCTAGAGCCACCTGGTGAATCTTTGCCATAGCCGCGGTCTCCTCACCACATCTAGGAGCAATCCGCTGGCCAACAGAATCCGGCATTCGCGCCGGGTCATCCGTGCCGTTTTCCCGCAAATCTTCGATCAGGCAGCGTACGTGCGCTTCGATTTCGTCGCTTACGCTTCGGATGAATGCGAAATTCTTCCCCGTTCGGATCGCGAATCGTCCCATTCCACCACCTCCGGACCCGCGCACTGGAGGCAGCTCGAACCCGCTGATATTCACGATGATGTCGTAATGCGCTGCGAGGCCAGGCTCGAAATCCTTCGGGAAATGTTCCATGAGAGCGATCCCCTTCTCCTGCATTACCTCGACTGTCTCCCGCGCTATGGAGTGCGTCGGCGCACAGACCCCGCGCTGGCCGGCATTCACAATCCCCGCGCCGTAAGAACGCGCAAACCCTTCCGCCATTTGGCTGCGGCAGCTATTCCCAAGCAAACGAACAGAACGTTTTTCAAAGCTTTTTCAAGAATAGCTGGTGCACGCGAAAATCCGACGACAATTCGGGGTGGAAAGTAGCGCCAAGGTGCCGGTTTTGCTCCACCAGTACCGGCGCTCCCCCGATATTCAGCCAGCACCTTCACTCCATCTCCCCATTTACGAATGATCAGGAGCACGGATGAACACTGCCTCCATCGCCCCTGGCGCCGTCCGATCCGCGAAATTCGCCGGCGGCTCCACTTGGACGACGCGGCTGTCGATCTGACGTCCGTAGCCGTTGCGCTCCACGGTCAGATCCATCAGGCCGAGGCTCTCCTGCTCGGATGGGTCCGCACCTCGTTCGCCAGAAGAATCACGCCCGCGCAGGTCCCGAAGATCGGCTTCGTTCGCCAAATCGCCGGAGTGGATCGAACAGCTGCTGCCGCGTGGAGCAGCTTCAGCATCGTGGTGCTCTCCCCGCCCGGGAGAATCAGGCCGTCCACTTCCGTCAAATCGCTCCTCCGTCCGCACAAACACTGGCTCAGCGCCCGCTCTTGCGAGCGCTTTTCCGTGCGCCTCGAAATCCCCCTGGAGAGCCAGAACGCCCGATCTTCATCCCGCTTACCAGCCGCGCGTCTGCATCAGCTCATGCTCGGCAAGCTTCGTGATATCCAGCCCCGCCATCGCCATACCGAGGTCTTCGCTCGCCTCCAGCAGTTTTACCGGGTCCTGGTAATAAGTCGCCGCCATCACGATGGCGCGCGCGCGCATCTCCGGATCGGACGATTTGAAGATGCCAGAACCGACAAACACCGCTTCCGCTCCCAGTTGCATCACCAGCGCAGCATCGGCCGGCGTCGCGATTCCCCCCGCTGAAAAATTTGGAACCGGCAGCTTCCCGTTTTCGGCCACATACTCGATCAGCTCCAGTGGTGCCTGGTGCTTCTTGCTTCCGCCACCAGTTCCTCTTTGCCCAGCACCGTGAGCTGCTTCATCTCCCTCACGATTGTGCGGATGTGTCGCACGGCCTCGACGATATTGCCCGATCCCGCTTCGCCTTTAGTTCGGATCATCGCCGCGCCTTCCGCAATCCGCCGCAGCGCTTCGCCCGAGATTCCTCGCACCGCACACGAACGGCACCTTGTAGTCGCGCTTCGATACGTGGTGTTCCTCATCGGCCGGCGTCAGCACTTCGCTCTCATCGATGTAGTCCACGCCGAGAACTTCCAGAATGCGCGCTTCCGTGAAGTGCCCGATCCGCACCTTCGCCATCACCGGAATGCTCACCGCCTCCATGATTTCCCGGATGATCCGAACCGGCGACATCCGCGCCACTCCGCCCTCTTTGCGAATGTCCGAAGGTACCCGCTCCAGCGCCATCACGGCCACCGCGCCCGCCTTCTCCGCGATGCGCGCCTGATCCGCATTCACTACGTCCATAATCACGCCGCCCTTTAACATCTCGGCCAGCCCGACCTTCAGTCGAAACTGCTCATCCATAAACATCGTTCGTGAACTCCTTTCTCGCCTTCCTGTCCCGCACTCTTAAACCAGGGCGGCCGTCGGCTCGCTTTCCGCCTGCCGCCACGCTTCCTGTTCTTCCCTAAAAATCTTTCCTAATATCTCGATGCCCTGGCGAATCTGCTCAGGTGGCGTTCCCCCGAAACTGAGTCGGAAAGAACTGCTCCACGTCCGGCTCACCCCGAAGACTTGACCCGGCAAATATGCCACGCCTTCACGCTGTGCGCGGCTCAACAGCGCCCCCGCATCGAGCTTCTCCGGCAGCGTCACCCAAAGATTCAGCCCACCGCGCGGCTCCGTCCATCGCGACCCCGCCGGCAGAAACCGGTGAACGCTCTCGAGTGCCGCCCGCAGGCGCTCTCGTCCAGCCCGCCTCATCTGTGCAATATGCGCGGCCAGTCTCCCCGATTCTCCAAAGCGCAACATCACCGCCTGCGAAAACTGATCCGTATGGAAATCAATTAGCTGTTTCACCTCGCGCATCGCCGCGATCAACTTCCGCGGCCCGATCACCCACCCGATTCGTAAACCCGGGAAAGCAATCTTCGAGAAGCTCCGCAACAGTACCGTCGGACCCGCAGGCTCCAGTTGCTTCAGCGAAGGAATGGCCCCATCCTCATACCGCAGTTCGCTATAAATATCGTTCTCAATAAGGACGGTCCCGGCTCGCCCGCGCTCGTTCAAGCAGCGACTGCCGTTCCTCCAGCGCAAGGCTGAGTCCCGTTGGATTTTGGAAGCTCGGCGTTACCACCGCGAAAGCCGCGCGCGCCCCGGTCCACGCGTCCAAATCGAACTTCCCCTCGGCATACGGCATCGGTATCAGTTCCGCTCCGGCTGCCTGCAGAATGTTCTTCAACCCCGGGTACACCGGATCCTCAACCCCCACCCGCGTCCCCGTCCGCACCAGCACTCGCGCCAGCAGATCCAACGCTTGCTGACAGCCGTTAGTCACCAGTAAGTCATCTTCAGCGCCGAAAACACCTTCCCGCTTGGCCTCTGCCACCAAATAGCTACGCAGCGGTTCATATCCCGCCGCGTTACCCAACTGCAAAACGGATTTCAGGCCGTCTCCGTCTAGAACCTCGCGCGCGCTGCGCCGAAAATCTTCAATCGGAAACTGCTCCTCTGGCGGACGGGATGCTGCGAAGCTGATCGGCGCCCCCGATCCAAAACGGTGCGACAGACGGTCACGCGAGCAGATTAATCGATCCCAATCGATAACCGGCGATTCCGTTCGCGCCTTTACGAAACTCCCGCGTCCCACCTGCCCCGAGATAAACCCTTCCGCTTCCAGCAGTTCGTATGCGGCCGAAACTGTGGTGCGGTTGACGCCCAGCATTCCAGCCAATTCCCGAGTGGCTGGGAGCCTCTCTCCAGCCTGGAGTTCACCCGACTCGATAATCCGGCAGATATAGCTGCGCAGCTGTCGGTAAAGCGGCTCATCCCGACTCGGATCCAGCGCTGGCTGTAGAACCATACCGGCCAATTCTAGCAAATTGGCTGGATGGAAGGAACCACTACTCTACGCCCTCCTGCCCACGCTTTAAGATAGTTTTAAACCGGCATGCGATTACTTCTGGCCCTCGGCTTGACCGGTGCCCTTCTGTTCCCTCTTGGCTGGGGCACATTGGCTTGGGGCAAAAAGAAGAACAAAGAAGAAGTTACTCAGTCGCTTGAGACCCCCCGCGATCCCCCATCGGCCATAGTTGCCCAGACGCGGAGGCTCGTCTTTCACAACTCCTCGCTGCAAGCCCACGGACTGCTCTCAGTCCAGACGCGCGAGGCCGTTCGCGAGATCCTCAAAGAGAGCAACGGCATGCAAGTCGTGAAGCTCCGCGCTTTCGTGGCCGGCACCGGCGACCTCCGCCGTGTGCCGCAAATCGTCAGCGAATCCTTCGGCGAAAAGAAACACCTCACTCTTCCGGCTGTGAGCGTGATCCAAGTCGGCGGCCTGCCTCTCGAAGGCGCACAAATTGTGCTGGAAGCCGTCTCCGAAAGCAAACGGGACGTCAACCCCCAAGGCCTCCTCTATGTCTCTGCGAGGCCGCGCTCCCTCGCAAAACCGTTTCAACCACTTGAACCGCTGGCCAGCCAATCTCTCGACGACCTCCAGACCAAGCTCGCCGGCCGCGGCCAGGCTCTGCGCATTACCTGCTTTGCGTCGGCTTCGGAAGACTCTGGCGTCATCCACACCGAGATGACGCGGCGTTTTCCAAGCGCTGCCCTCGATTTGATCCAGACGCAGCGCACCTCATCCACCAGTTCCGTGACCTGCGAAGCGGTCGCCCGGGCCGAGGCGCCTCTGCCCGTTTCCATCCCCGACCTCGCCGTGCTCGATTCCGAGCGCGTCGTTCTCACCGGGGCTCAAATCGCCTTTGGCTTATCCGAGAATGACGGGCGGCTGGCTTTCCGCCGCATGGAAAAGGTCCTCGCCCCCTTCGGCGCCTCCCTGAAGACCGCTGTCTCCCTGCATCTTTACCCGCTCTCCCCGTCCATCGCTGCGCAGGCCGCCCGATTGCGTCTCGAGTTCATCAATCCTGAACACCCGCCTGTTACGACCTTCACCCATTTCGAGAGCCTGCCGGGAATGGACGCCAGCTTCGCCATCGAGGCTGTCGCCCCCGTCACTGCCGCCGCGCTCCCACCGGCGTGATAAACCAGTAGTTCCCATGCAGACGCGACTCGTCACTTTCGGTGAGATCATGCTCCGACTCTCGCCCCCCGGCTTCGAACGATTCCTCCAAACTCCCCAGTTCGTCGCCACCTTCGGCGGGGGCGAAGCCAACGTCGCCATCACCGTCGCTGGCTTTGGATGGGATTCGTCCTTCGTCACCGTCTTGCCCCCCGCTCATCCCATCGCTGATGCCGTAATCGGCGAGCTGCGCCGCTTCGGCGTCGACACCCACCACATCGTTCGCGCCAAGGGACGCATGGGCGTCTACTTCGTCGAGACCGGCGCCAATCAGCGTTCGTCCAAGGTGGTATATGATCGCGACAACTCCTCCATCGCGCTCGCCCAGCCCGGCGATATCGATTGGCATACTGTCTTCGACGGAGCCGGGTGGTTCCACATCACCGGCATCACGCCCGCGTTGAGCGCCTCCTGCGCCGCGCTCGCCCTCGAATCCGTGCAAGCCGCCAAAGCCGCCGGACTTACCGTATCCTGCGACCTCAATTTCCGCAAAAATCTATGGAAGTACGGCAAGGCGGCGGCAGACGTGATGTGCACGCTCACTTCCCATGTGGACATCGTCATTGCCAATGAGGAAGATGTACAGATGGCGCTCGGCATCGCGGCGGATGTGGACGTCCATTCGGGCCAGTTGAACACCGACGCCTACCGGGTCCTCGCCGAAAAGGTTCTGCACGAGTACCCCAGGTTGAAGAAGGTTGCAATCACTCTGCGTGAATCCCGCAGCGCTTCCCATAACGGATGGTCGGCCTGTCTCCATAACCGTGACGAGTTCCTCCGCAGCACCAAATACGAGATCACCCACATAGTCGACCGGGTGGGTGGCGGCGACTCCTTTGCCGGCGGTTTGATCTACGGCATGCTGGCGCTCCCGTCCGATCGCGATGCCCTGGAGTTTGCCGTCGCAGCCTCCTGCCTCAAACACTCCATTCCCGGCGATTTCAATCGGTTCTCCGTCGCCGAAGTGAACGCTCTGGTGGGAGGCGATGCGTCCGGCCGTGTCCAGCGTTAGGTCACTCGAGAACCGCCAATTGAAGGATCTGCGCGGCATCGGCCCCGCCATGATCAAGGACTTCGAACTTCTGGGCATTCGAACCGTTTCTCAGCTCGCACGCGCAGAGGGCGAGTCCCTCTACCGTAAGCTAAACCGGCTCACCGGAGTTCGCCAGGATCCTTGCGTGCTAGATACCTTCAACTGCGCCGTGGCGCAGGCTCGCAATCCTCTGCTCCCCGACGAACAAAGAAATTGGTGGTTCTGGTCTCGCATGCGCAAACAGGCCCCGGTAACTTCTAAATTGCACTGACTGGTCACCCGTTGGCACCTATCTCGGCGGAGGTTCGAGAATGAACAGCGATACTCTTGGCGGCGCCTGCAAGCAGTTTGTCGGGAAGGCCCGCGAAAGTGGGGACAACTCACCGCTGACGACCTCGAAGCCCTCGGAGGCAAAAAAGATCAGGTAGTCGGCGAAATTCAAGAGCGTTACGGCGTCTCCCGTGACGAGGCGCAGCGCCAATACGGCAAATGCAACGGCGCTTCCGCCGATGCGGACCGCACCACCACTTCGGGCTGCCGGATCTAATCTCCGGTTGTGTGGAGCGCGGCACTCTGCCCCGCTTGTACACTACTCCAATGCCGCTCCGTACGCTCATCCCCGCTTCCCAAATCCAAGCTCGCGTTTCGGAGATCGGCCGTTCCATCGATGTCGATTATCCTGACGGAATTCTAGTCCTCGTCTGCATCCTGAAAGGAGCTTCCGTCTTCTGCGCAGACTTGGCTCGTTCCATCACTCGCGATGTCTTCGTCGACTTCATGGGCATCTCCAGTTACGGTTCGGAGAAAACGTCCTCCGGCCAGGTGCAACTCCGCAAAGATCTCGATTTCCCCATTGAAGGCGCCCACGTGCTCATCGTTGAAGACATCGTGGATAGTGGCGTAACTCTGGATTACCTGACCCGCGTCCTGGCCGAGCGGCGTCCTCTGTCACTCTCCATCGCTGCCTTCCTCGACAAGCCCGAGCGCCGCCAGCGCCCCATCCAGGTGAAGTACGTGGGATTCACCATTCCCGATGAATTTGTTGTGGGCTACGGCTTGGATCACGCCGAACGCTACCGCAACCTTCCCGACATCTGCATACTCGACGAATAATCGCTCATCACAACGGATCTACTACAATTGATCAGGAGGTGAGGAATGGGTCCGATTGGCTGGCCGGAAACCGTGTTTATCGTGATCCTTGCGTTGCTGCTTTTTGGGCCGAAGAAACTGCCTGAGTTGGGACGGACGCTAGGGAAGGCGATCACTGAATTTCGGCGCGCTTCCGCGGAGTTGCGGTCTACATTCGATCGCGAAATGCGCAACATCGAGCGTGAAACCGCCGTCGTCAAAGAAAATACGTCATCCCACTATCAGGACTCTTATAATTACGACTATTCTTCCTATGACACGGGTACTCCTTACACACCCGAGTTAGAGACCGCAGCAACAAATCCTTCCATCGAAAGCGCATCCGTACCTGAGGGCGCCGGATTGACTGCAGCACCTGAGTCTTCAACCCTGACCGTAACCCCCGCTCACGGCACCGTCGCGAGTGGATCTTTGCATGAGGATGCACACAACGGCTCCTCGGCGGTCGGCGGTTTGACGGCCCACGCCGCTCCACCGGACACCCTTCAGAGCTAACGAATGCCCCCATTTGACGAATCGCCGGGAGACGTTTCTCCCGAAAGCAGAACCTCGCCCGATCCGCACCCGCCCGCCGAGGTGCTGGACACATCATCGCTAACCGCTAGCGACTATAGCTACGGCTCCTCCCAACCCGGTCACACCACGCCATTTGTGCCCAGCTTGACTCCATCGCTCCCTGCCGCGGGCGGCTCAAAGCCGTCTTCGGGCACGAGTGCGGCCCCGAACCGGCCTGCTTCGCCACCTTCCGGGAATGGCGGCAAGCGCCTACCTCCCCCACCCACCGATACCGGCGACGAGAGTGACGATGAAGAGCATGGCATGCTCCGCATGAGCTTCCTCGAGCATTTGGAGGAACTCCGCAAGCGCATCTTCTACGCTCTCGGCGGATTTATCGTCGCGTTCCTGCTCAGCCTCACGTTCTGTAAAGAGCTCTGGGCCGTCGTCAGCGCCCCCGCCGTGGAAGCCCTGAAAACCCTCGGCGTCAACCCCCCAAACCTGAGTCAGATCACGCCCATGGAAGCGTTCAATGTGATCTGGGTCAAGGTCCCGGTGCTCTGCTCCATCTTCCTCGCGTCCCCGTGGCTGCTGTACCAGGTCTGGGCGTTCGTGGCCCCGGGTCTCTACAAACGGGAGCGGAAGTGGGCCGTGCCTTTTGTCGTCTCAACCGCCGGGCTGTTCATCGCGGGCGGCCCTTCGCCTACTTCGTCGCCTTCCGCTACGGACTGACCTTCCTGCTAGGAATCGGCCGCGACGTTAACGTTACTCCCCTCGTCTCGATCAATGAGTACTTCGACCTTTTCGTCAACGTGACGCTCGGAATCGGCTTAGTATTCGAGCTCCCGATTCTAATCTTCTTTCTCACCCTTCTGCGTCTCGTCACCCCGAAATTCCTCCTGGCGCACAGCCGCTACGCGATCCTCGCGATCGTGATCATCGCCGCGGTCGTTACTCCCACGCCGGATATTTTCAATCTGCTTCTGTTTGCCACGCCCATGATCCTATTGTTCTACGTCGGCCTCTTCGCCAGTTATTTGTTGATCCTCAATCGCGAAGGGCGACGCTTCCCCTGGGGCATTGTTTTGTTAGTGATACTCGGGATCGCGCTGGTCCTCGGACTCGCCGGCTGGTATGCCGCGATCACACTTCATTTTCATTTCTTAACAAAATGGCCCTTTTTGTCGCGGTAATACGCTTTTAGAAATAGGGGGGATTCTACGAATCCCCCGCATTTTTCAGGGAGGCGCAAATGGATATCGAGAGAATCATTAGGGATCTGAAAGCAGAGCGCGACCGGCTGAACGAAATCATCGTGGCACTGGAACAGCTGGGAAAGAACGACGATTTCGACAGTCTCCACAAAGCGCCGCGGCCGCAAGTTTATGGACAAGGATGGCCGCCGGGAAGTCTCCGAGCGAATGCGCAGATACTGGGCGGGGAAGCGCAAGGAACGGCAGGCTGCCGCTCCGAAGACGTCCAGCGCCTCAGCCGATTCCGCCCCTTCGGAAAACCCTCCCGATGAAAGTTCGAGCGCGGCTCCCAAGGCTTTTTAGCCTCTACCTGCGCGGCCTGAGTTGCCGCGGGTGCGTGTTAAGATCGGGTAGTCGGGAGGGCGGCTAGCTCAGTTGGGAGAGCACCACGTTCGCAACGTGGGGGTCGTGGGTTCGAATCCCATGCCGTCCACCAAAGTCTTTCTTCTCAAGTTCCTGATCTATCGGCCTGACGATCCAAATCCGCCGTCGCCACGCACGCTCTCGCTCAGCTCCGCTTCTTCCCATTCAACGGCCTCATACCGAGCCACCACCATCTGAGCGATACGATCTCCGGCCGCTATCTCGTACGCCTCTCTCCCAAGATTCAGCAGGATCACGCGAATTTCGCCCCGGTAGCCCGGATCGATCGTAGCCGGACTATTCGGCAGCGTGATCGAGCTGCGCAAAGCCAGCCCGCTCCGCGGCCGAATCTGCGCCTCGTAACCCGCCGGTAACTCGATCGCCAGACCGGTCGGCACCAGCGCACGGCTCCCCCGGGGGAAGCGTCACCTCTTCTACGGCCCGCAAATCCATTCCCGCATCCTCTTCCGGTCCATGCGCATACGTCGGAAGTTGCGCGTCGGGATGGAGCTTGCGGATGCGCAAGAGTCATGGCGGATGAGTTCGCTATCATAGCGAATTCCCCCAACGCGAATTTTCCTCCAATGGTCAAGCCCTCGAGAGTTGTTTCGGTTTCGCCCATGCCCCCGGAGAAATCCGCCTACGCTCTCGCGCGGTATAGCCGGTCGCCCGATTCCATACGCGACTCTTTAGCCTGGGTCCGTACTCACAACTCGGAAAAATTCCTCGAGAGTTACTACTTCCAGTACGGTCATCAATCCATCGCCGACCTCGGCCATACCGTGCTCTGCTTCGAAGGCGTCTCGGAGCTAGCCGCCACCGAAATCGAGGACGAGACGCTCTGGGACGGCCAGGCTAAATCGTCCCGTTACCAGGATTTCTCCCAAACCGGATTCATCACTCCTCCCGAGTTCCTCGCCCCGCAAGCCGCTCTGTACGAAGAGTCCGCCCGTCAGCTTTTGGCCGCCTACCAGGCCGTCCACGCACGCGCCTACGATCACCTTCGCGACAAACTGCCTCGTCCGGAAGCCATGAAGCCGGACGCCTACGATCGCAACCTCCGCGCTCGCGCCTTTGACCTTGCGAGATACCTCCTGTTTTGGGGTGTTCCCACCAATGTCGGCCAGGTCACCAGCATTCGCACCCTCGAGAAGCAGATCAGCCGCCTGCGCGCTTCTCCTTATGCCGAGCTGCGGGAGCTTGCTGAGGAGATCTCCGCAGCCTGCGCCGCCGTTCCCGCCTGTCAGTGGTCCGAAAACGCCAGTGAACCCCTCGCCCCAACGCTCGCCCGCCACGCCGCGCAAGACCGGTATGCCTTGCAATCCGCGGCCGACCTACGCGCCTGGGCCTTCCAAAATCTCGGCCGGATTGAAGAACCTCACGTCCCTCGCGTCGACCTCCTCCTCCCGGATCACGCCGCATCCGAGATCGTCGCCTCCCTGCTCTATCCCGTTACCGACCTCCCCTTTCGCGCTCTGTACTTCACCGTGCGCGAATGGAGCGACGCTCAGCGCGCCGAAGTCATCGACGTCGCGTGCCGCACCCGCGGAAAACGCGACGAATTGCTCCGCCCTTTCCGCGGCGCGCAGTTCTGCTTTGACATGCTGATCGATATCGGCGCATATCGCGACATGCATCGCCACCGCCGCTGCCATCAACTCCGCCAATCCTTCAGTGGCAAACACGGCTTCGAAACTCCCGATCAAATGCGCGAGGCCGGTGTCGACTCGCTCTATCGCGACGCCGTCACCGAAGCTCTCGCTGCCCTGCGGCAGCTACCTTGCCCCGGAGCGCACTACCTGCTACCGTTCGGCGCCCGTTCGCGCTTTCTTTTCAAGATGGATTTCGCCGAAGCCGAGTACATCGCTCGCGTACGCAGCGGCGTGAAGGGCCACTTCAGCTACCGGGAAATCGCTTGGGAAATGAAGGAAAGAGTCACTGCGCTCGACCCCGCTCTCGGCCGTCTAATGGCCGCCACGCCACCCTGGATCGAAGACCCGCTCGTTCGCTAGGTCCGCAATTTCAACAGCTTGGAAGCCAAATTGCACCACAATGGTGCAGGAGGAATGGCCCATGCCTGAAAAGAGAACACTGCAACGCGCCGCGCAGGACAAAAAGAAAGGGAACGCGCCTAGTACGCAGGCCGGTGAATTCGTGCGCGAAGAGATGGATCACATTCGCGAAGGCAAACACGGAGCCCGCAATCCGAAACAAGCCATCGCCATTGGCTTGTCCAAAGCCCGTCGCGCCGGAGTGAAACTAGCGCCGCCAAAACCCGGCCAGGCATCCGAACGCACGCGTAAGCAGGCCACTCGCGATAACGCCAAGGGTCAATCCGCTAAAAAGGCCGCCCCCAACCCCAAGCGTTCTCGCGCCACCACCCAGGCTCTCAAACGTGAAGGACACGCCGCCGCGTCCAAGTCGGCGCTCTCCAAACACGCCCACCAAGCCGCCGCTAAGCGAGCATCCAGCAAACGGGCCGTGACGCCAAAACCAGCTGCTACCAAAAAATCTCCAGCCGCCAAGAAAACGGCTGCACGGAAATCTTCCGCTTCCCGGAAGACTGCCAGGAAACAAAGCCGCTAGTTGAGAATCGCGCCTTGGGTGCGGAACTCGTGCTTCTGAATCAAAGCCGCCACTCGGCCGGAGTCGGTGCGCACGATCCGCCCCACCGCCACCATTTTCAACCGGCACTTCTCATTCAACATCGCCGGCCAGGCAATCATCAGTTCGACCCGCTTCCCTACCGGTAGATCCGACGGCGCCTCGAACAATACGCCCTTGCTGCTGATATTGATCGTCTTTCCATTCTGTTGCGGCAGATGGCGTCGCGAATCGAGCAGGCGATACCGGAGTTCACATTCAATGTCAAAGCGTTGGCGGCGGCGGCGTTCGGCGGTTTGTTGGGAAGCACTGGTCATGTATTCATCTTGGATTACGAGTGCAAGCATCACAATGGATTGAAAGATGTGTTTTCAATTAGATCCGGCGTACCAACCACATAGAATGAAGACGTGAATCCTTCGTACTTCCCCGCTCCCGGTTGCGCTCTGGCCGATCAAAAATGCGTCCCTTGTCGAGGCGGCGTGCCCGCGCTAACGGTCGAGCAAAGCGCCCAATTCGCTCCGGAGATCCCGGACTGGTCCGTGGTGAATAACCACCACCTGTTCCGGCGCTTCACTTTTGCGGATTTCCAATCGGCTCTGAATTTTGTGAATCGTGTCGGCGGGATCGCCGAAGAGGAAGGCCACCATCCGGACATCCTCCTCGCTTGGGGCAAAGTGGACGTCACTATCTGGACCCACAAAATCGACGGGCTCACGCCCAGCGACTTCGTTCTAGCATCTAAGATTGATCGTGCATTTTCAGCGGGGTAACTCCGCTAAGTTAACGTGAAATCTCCCACGCCAAGTGAGCGAGTTCGGGCAGAATCAGCCTTTCCCAAGCCAACCTCACCGCCGCCGGTGAGCCCGGCATTGAGACCACCACTTTTCCCCGATATGTCCCCGCCACGGCCCGCGACAGCATGGCCGCCGCCCCTACCTGTTCGAAGCTCAGCATCCGGAAAATCTCCCCGAAGCCAGGGAGCACCTTCTCCAATCGCCGGTTCAAAACGTCAAACGTGGTATCCCGGGATGCGATCCCCGTACCCCCGTTCCACAACAACACTTGCGCGGCGCTGCCCGACAGTTCCTCCAGCACCGCTTCCACCTCTCCCGGCTCGTCTCGAATTAGTCGGTATGCCGCGACCCTGTGCCCGGCTGCTCCGATCGCCGCTTCAAGATAGTGACGGTTCGTGTCCGTCTCGGGTGTCCTGGAGTCGCTAACCGTCACCACTGCCACGCTCACCGGCCCTTTTTGAGCCGCCAACTGGCGATGGTGTTCGGAACTCGGGGAACCCAAGATTCTAGTGTAAGCGGGATGCGGACTCGCAAATCCCGTCAAAACTGGCGTGCGTCTCAGTCACCGCTGCTGTGAAACCGGACCGGCTCGCCTCAGCGGCAATCCAGAACCATTGAAATTTCAACATCAACTCGCGTGCTGCCGTTCGTTCTTCTGCGGAAGGAGGGGTAAAGATCGCCATATCCCCTTAGGTGTAACGGAGACCCATTCCGTCTCACCCCGGTCTAGTTCTTTTTTGAATCCAGGAATGTCGGACAAACATACTCGGTCTGATAAGATTTGAAGACTCAATTCAAATGATTTCCTTGAAATCCAGCATTTGCCTCATTGCGGCTGTGCTCGGGTGTACGGTTTGTAGCGCCCAGTCCAGAATCTGTGCCCGCCCGACTTTCGGCGCGACGATCGCCGCTCCGGAAGACCTCTCCAGTCAAAATGGTGCGCTTTCAGTTAACCTCGCCTTCTTTTCCTCCACTGATCCCCTTGGCTACGCGACGTACTGCTACACCTACACCGACGGCGCTCAAAGCCCGACGCTGCGCCTGAACCCCGGAGATCAGCTCACCCTTAATCTTGCTAACCGGCTGCCTCCGTCCGATAGCGCCATGCCGGGGATGAACCACAATGCGGCTGCCGCCACCGCCTGCTCCACGGGTGTGATGACAGCCTCCACCACGAACATCCATTTCCACGGCATGAACATCCCGCCCACATGTCATCAGGACGAAGTGATCACCACCATGGTCCAGCCCGCGACGAATTACCAGTACCGCATCACCGTCCCGGCAAATGAACCTCCTGGCATGTATTGGTACCACCCCCATCCCCACGGCTTCGCCCACTTCCAGGTGCTCGGCGGCGCCAGCGGCATCATCATCGTCAACGGCATCCAGAACTTCAACCCCGCGCTCGCCGGCCTTCCCGAACGGGTCCTCGTCGTGCGCGATTCCGAAAACGGCAACGATTCCGATCTCCGGCAGCCCAATGGCTCTGCCGGCGCTGCTCCCGTCCTGAATTCGAAGGACCTCTCGCTTAACTACGTCCCGCAAGGCTACCCCAGTAATCCCGTCCCCGTTATGGTCGTCAAACCCGGCGAGAAGGAATTCTGGCGCGTTGCCAACGCCGGCTCCGACACCATCCTCGATGTGGCTTTGGTTTACGGAGGAACCGTTCAATCCCTTGGCCTCGTCGCCCTCGACGGCGTGCCGCTCGGCTGGGGACTCGGGTCCGGCGCTGCCCAAACCAAATGGACTCAGCACATCCAAATTCCCCCTGGCAGCCGCGCCGAGTTCATCGCCACCACCCCGGCTGCGGGAGTCAGCGCGCAGTTCATCACCCGTGCCATCAATACCGGGCTTACCGGCGATATCATTCCGCAGCGCGTCCTCGCCAACATCACCACCTCGTCGGCAGCAGCCCCGGGCGGGCCTACGCTTCCTGTCTCCACCGGGCCCGTCGCCGCCCAGCGTTTCCCCTGGCTCGCCAATGTCGCGCCGAGCGCACAGCGGTCTCTCTACTTCTCGGAATCCGGCGCCCTCTCCAACATCACTTACCTGATCACGGTCGGCAACCAGACCCCGAAAGCCTACGATCCCTCCGATCCGCCCAACATCGTGACCACCGCCGGGACTGTGGAGGACTGGACCATCGAAAACCGGAGCACGGACGTCCACGAATTCCACATTCACCAGCTCCATTTCCTCCTTCTCACCGTCAACGGCCAAGCCGCCGGCGAACCGTTCCTGCGCGATACCTTTCAGGTGCCTGCCTGGGACGGAAAGAGTACGACCTACCCCAGCATCAAGGTCCGCATGGATTTCCGCGACCCCGAGATTACGGGAGTTTTCCCGTATCACTGTCACATCATGTCGCATGAGGATGGCGGCATGATGGGCACCATCCAGGTGAATCCCGCTACCCGGTAATTCGGGAAACACCTCCATCCTTGTAGGTTTGTTGGATCTAGAACCAGTTGTCTGCGGTAAACAGAAACTAAAAACCAGGAGTCGAATTGAAACTAACGTTAACTTCCCAAGTAGCGGCCCTTTTCGCCGCGGGTGCTTGCCTTACCGGCATCGCGTCTGCTCAAAACACGACCGCCACCCCGCTCTATCCGAACGCAAAACCCCGCTTCGTAACTGTGCCCCGCAACACCGGGCTGCGGTTCGCTGCGGATCAACCCACGCCGGATGCCGCCGGTCTGCCCACGTTCACTCGTAGCTTTTCCTACGGCGGACGAACTTACACCTACACCATGGTCGGCGCGGATCCCACCACGGGTACGTCCACCACGGTTCCTGTTGTACTCGTCCCGTTGATCGTTACCGTAGGCGGTGTAACCTTCGATCCCACTAAGCCAGTAAGCGGCAGCACTTATAACGAACTCACGCTGATCAAACAATCTCCGGTATTCAAACCGGTTGATCTCCACGCTGGCACCACCGACCTCGGCGCCAACCAGTACATCGACAACTTCCGCCGCGCCAACTTCTGGAGCGATACCGGTTCCGGTACCAACGGCTACCACCTGCTTATGGGAACTCCCACCGTGAAGTCCCCCATCACGCTCAATGTCTCCGCGTCCAATGGACAGGTGCTGAGCGCCGCCGGTGGAAACCTCGCCAATATCAGCTACGACTACTTCAACTCGGCCACTTCCAAAATCCTCGCCAACACCAAGCTCGGTATCAACTCGAGCGAGTTCGTCCTCTTCATTACCTATGACGTGGTGTTCTACCAGGGCACGCAGTCCAACTGCTGCATCATTGGCTTCCACTCCCAGGACGGCAACCTCACCTATGGCGTCGCTTCCTATGTAGATAGCGGCGACTTCACCGGCCTCTATGACGTCGAAGTTCTGACCCACGAAATCGGCGAAGCCATGGACGATCCGACCATCAACAACATCGTTCCCTCATGGGGCGGCGTTGGCCAGGTCGTTGGCGGCTGCCAGGATAACCTCGAAGTGGGCGATCCGGTCACCGGCACTTACACGACGGTCACCATGCCGAGTGGTCTCGTGTACCATCCTGAAGACCTGGTCTTTGTCAACTGGTTCACTCGCACCAGCCCGTCTCCTTCGGTGAACGGATGGTATACCCTGCTCAACACCTTCCACGGTGATGCCAAGAAGTGCCCCCCGGGTGGCACCAACTAACTCCCGTAACGGTGCAGTAGGCAAAATTGCACCAATCGAAAAAGGGCGGCTGCGTAAGCAGTCGCCCTTTTTATTTGGCCGGAGCCGCAACAGACCACATCTGCTGCACGATCCTCCAGTGCCCGTCGCCCTCTCTCCGCAGAACCATCAAGTAACCGCCGCGAGGCGTCGCTTTCCCTCCGCTCGCACGAGTGACTAACTCCTCTTCATAAGTCCCGCTGTCATAGGCCAAAGTACCCGACACCTCGATCGCATTCGAATGAAAATGGAGTTCGCTGTCGTAAGTCTTCATCACCGTGCTGAAAAGTGACCGAATTTGATCGATGCCCTTCACCTGCATCCCGTCCGGCGAGGCGAACACCGCGTCCGTCGTATATCTCTGCACCGACGCGTCCAGCTTCTTGTCGTGCAAATCTCGAGCCCAGCCTTCCCGCAGACTTTCGATTTCCGCCTTTGCATTCACCGGCGTCACCGTGGGCGGCGCACCCACCGCGCTGCCCCACAACCCCGCTCCGGCAACAAGAACGCAAGCGAAGCGCCTCAATTCGCCGCCACGCTCCCAAACAACCCGTGCGTGAAATTCTGGATTCCCGCGTTGAAATACAGCACGTTCGTCGGTCCCGAATCCGCATTCCCCGCCCCAAACGCAATCGCCCACAACCCCACGTTCGTGATCGCCTTGCCGCTCGAGTCTTTCAGCACCCCCGCAAACTTGCCCGTGCTCGGGTTATACGCCGCGATCACGCCACTCCCCACGTTGCCCACCAGCAAAGCGTTACTGAACGCTCCAAAGTTCGCCGGCGCCTGGGCAATTCCCCACGGTCCGTTCAGCCAGCTTCCCGTCTGCAGCGCCAACAGCAGTTTGCCCGTCGTATCAAACGCGTCTACATAGCCACCGCTTGCGGGCGGCGGCGGCGCAAACGTCACGTAGATCCGCTTCCCGATAGCCTGTATCCCGTACGGCGCAAACCCCGCCGGAATATTCGGATCCGTAAACGCCCCGGGCCCGAGCGTCACCGGATGGAAGCTGGTATCGAACGCCTCCACTCCACCGGCCGCATTCGCCACAAACAGCTCCTGCGTCCCGCTCACATTCGCCAGAGTCACGCCTGTATACACGGCGCCGTTTGCCGCGCGATTCACCATTACCGTCGCCGTCGTTACATGGCAGCTCGCACAGGTCTGCGCCGCGTCCCGCGGATGCACAAAGCCCGCGGCCGGTCTCATCAAAGCCGGTCCCGACAAAGCCGGTCCTAACGAAGCCACCCACTCCGAAATCGTCCCGTCCTCCGTCACAAACACGAAGTTGTTCCCAATTGCCACCGTCCCCGTCGGGCTCCCCGTCCCCGTCCCGCTCGCCGGAGGAACCGTGATCGTCAGCGGTGGAATCGCCCCATTCGCGTCATAGAGTGTCGACACGCCCGTGTGCTCGTCCGCCGCCCACCAGTGCGCCTCCTTCACCGTGGCCGATGTCGGCTTCGACAATCCCCAGGGGTTCACCAGCAGCGAATCCGTCGTCACCGCCATCCCCGGAATATCCGACGACAGATTTGTCTGCGTGTAGCTATTCACCGTTGCCCCGTTCTGCGCGGCCCACGCGCCGCACGCCAGCCAGGGCAATGTCAGTCTCCAAATCAGTCGCATGTCGAAATCCTCGTCTCTTGAGAGCGTTACGTTTTAGCCTCGCTCCCGGATTCCCGCATTCTACTCCGCGGCCCTGGAAATCGTAATCTCCGTCCCACCTCAGGGCTACTCGATCAAAGCACCCGCAGTGGTGAGTGGAGTTTCAAGGTAGGCTCGCACATACCGAACTTGGGCTGGCGATCAATCAGACTCTCGAGGTAGCTTCTCGAGCGCTGCCGCTTCGCGAGGTGATGGACGTTAGCGCGGCTCACCCAATCGGTATGATGAGTCAAAAAGTTACGGCACAAATGAAACCGCACGTTCTTAATGGAATCACCGTAGTCGGTGCACTGATAACTCTTGGGCTATCGTTTTGGATGTCCCGTGCTGGACGAAGGCGTGAGGGGTCAATTAGCGAGCGCTCGGTTACGGGCGACCCACACCAGGAAGGGTGGACGGCACGACAGTTCATAAGGTACTTAGCATTGGGGACAGGCGTTATCTTTGGATCCGGCAGAATACTTGTCCGACTTGGGGTAGACTCGGTAGCCGCGCTGTCAGTTTGTGGTATTTGCGCGTCCTACTTGATAGCGCTTCTCTCAATCCGTTGGGCTCGCCAAGGTAGGTCTTAACGAACCCGCGAAGTCTAAATCTAAAAAAGCTAGCGTGAGTTCCGGAGTTTTCGGTTTCAAAGCAACAAGTCGCCAACTTCCTCCCGCGACAGCATTGATGATCTCGTTACTTGTGACCTTGCGAAATCGTGGAAACTGGTTGACGTAGAGAACTCCGTTCCATCTCCGGCTACGGTAGTGATCACGCCTTGACAACTTTGCGGACACGGAAGTTCCGCCCCGTCTGCGATATACACTGCTCCGCTCGAATCAACCGCCACGCCGTTGGGTCTGTTGAACTCGGCACTGGTGGCCGGTCTCCCAATCGCCCGAGAACCCCACCAGACCTACTGTGTCAACGATGTAAGTCTTTCCGAAGCCGTCAGAGGCGGCGGATGAGTATTGTCCCCAATCGCGATCGCAATAGCGGACGCAAGCAGAACCGGAAGGCGACTTCCTACGAAGCCGGAAAGGGCATAGGGTTGAGCAACAAGTGCGGACGCACTTGTAACAAGCAGGAGTAAGTTGGCAAAAAACTACATTTAGGCCGAATCAGGTTAACGTCGAACGGAAAACTTGTCGCTGGGGTCGGTACCTTTGCCGCTCATGCGAATGCCTCCCCCGCGGACACCCCATTCCCAAACCCGAACACCTCTTTGCCCCGCCTTGTTGATTCCAAAAGAGCGCCACTGGCGCTCAACCTGCCCTCATCAACCCAAAATGGGAAGACTGGCGGCTGATCTTCGTTACGCATCGCGCGTTCTCACCCGGACTCCCGCCTTCTCGCTCTTCGCCGTACTCGCTCTGGCCATCGGCATCGGCGCAAACACAGCCATCTTCAGCCTCATCGACGCCATCCTCCTGCGCCCCTTGCAGTTCCGGGATCCCGCGCGCCTCGTCGAACTCTTCGAAGACAACTCCGCCGTCGGATTCGCCCACGACACGCCCGCTCCCGCCAACGTGCAGGATTGGAAAACACGCAATCACGTCTTCGAGGACATCGCTGCCGAGAACGACGGCATTCTCAACATCACCGGTGGAAGCGCCGCGCCTGAAGAAGTCGAGCACGCCGAAATCACCTCCAACCTGCTCCCTCTGCTCGGCATCCAACCCATCCTCGGCCGCAATATCCGCGCGGACGAGACCGGCTCACAACCCGCCAAGGTCGTCCTCATCGGCTACGGCATCTGGCAGCGGCGCTTCGGAGCCAAGCCCGACGTCATCGGCAAAACCATCGAGCTCGACCGTGAACCTTTTCAGATCGTCGGTGTCATGCCCCGCGGCTTCCGCTTCCCCGAATCGATCGACCTCTGGCGTCCTTCCCAATTCCGCTTCAGTGGCGCCGAAACGCTGCCGCGTACCTCGCATTTCCTCCATGTATACGCGCGCCTGAAACCCGGCGTCACCGCGGCAACCGCGCAGCGCGAAATGTCGGGCATCGCCGCGCAACTCACCCGCGAATACCCCGCCTCCAACACCCACCTCGGCGCAGTCGTCGCCAGCCTGCGCGATCAGTTTGTCGGCAACCTCCAACTCGGGCTACTGGTTCTCTTCCTCGGCGTCGGCGCGCTCTTGCTCATCGCCTGCTCGAACGTCGCCGGCCTCATGCTGGCCCGCGCCGCCGGACGACGCCGGGAACTCGCCGTCCGTGCCGCCATCGGCGCAACCTTCGGCAACCTCATCCGCCAGTCCCTTGTCGAAAGCCTTCTGCTCTCCCTCGCCGGCGGAGGCCTCGGCACCCTCTTCGCCGTCTGGTCGATCCCCCTGCTCCAGAAGCTCGTCCCACTCGCCATGGCTGGTTGGGCCCACCCCTCAATCGACGCCCGGGTTCTCATGTTCACCTTTGCCGTCTGCACCCTCGCCGCGATCGCGTGCGGCGTTCTCCCGGCGCTAGCCACCTCCCAAGTCGACCTCAGCGCCGATCTTCAACTCGGCGGCCGGGCCGGACTGCTCGGCGGCAGCCGCACCCGAAGCTGGCTGGTCCAAACCGAAGTCGCGCTCGCCACCGTGCTGCTCGTCGGCGCGATCCTCCTTACCCAGACCCTTTGGAACCTCGCCCAATCCCCGCTCGGCTTCCAGCCCGCTCACGTCTTGACCGCGCGCACCTCGTTGCCGTTCTCCCCGCAATCTCCCTACATCCACTTCGAAATCCGCACCGATTTCTATCGCCAGGTCCTCGAACGCATCGTGCGCATCCCCGGTGTCCGCGCCGCCGGCTACACCACCTTCCTCCCGCTCACCAACCGCGGCGGCACTTCTGCATTCGAAATCGAAGGCCAGCCCGAACCCAAAGCCGGAGAAATCAATGACGCCAATCACCGCGTGATCACGCCGGACTACCTCCCCTCCATCGGCGACAAACTGCTCGCCGGACGCTACTTCGACTCCCACGAACGCATCGGCTCACCGCCCGTGGCGCTAATTAACCAAGCCATGGCGGCCAAATACTGGCCGGGCCAACAGGCCCTAGGCAAACGTCTTCGCCTTGAGCACAACAGCCCCTGGATTCAAATCGTCGGCATCGTCGACAACGTCCGCCAAATGGGCCTGGACCTCGAAGGTCGCGCCGAGATGTACTTCCCCTACACGCAGGAATCCACCGCCGCCGGATACTTCACCCCGCGCGATCTAGCGGTGCGCGTCGAAGGCGATCCCAACCACTACACCAACGCGATTCGCCAGGCGATTTGGAACGTCGATCCGAACCAACCGGTGATCCAGATCCAGCCCATGCAGGCGCTCGTGGACGACGAACTCGCCGCCCGCAGCCTTCAAATGAAGCTGATCTCCACCTTCGCCCTCCTCGCGCTCCTTCTCGCGGGACTCGGAATCTACGGCCTGCTCGCCTACACGGTCACCCAGCGCTCCCGCGAATTCGGCGTCCGCATGGCTCTGGGCGCGCGCCAAAGTCAGGTCCTGCGAGCCACGCTCGGACAAGGCCTTCGTCTCATCTTCAACGGGTTAGCGTTCGGCTTCGTCGCGGCCTGGTTCCTCAGCCGCGCGATGCACAACTTGCTCTACGGGGTCACCGGCGGCGGTGTCTCTGCCTATCTCGTCGCCGGCGTCGTCTTGCTCGTCGGGGGCGCAACCGCCTCATACATCCCCGCCCGCGCCGCCTCGCGCGTCGACCCCATGGAAGCCCTGCGCTTCGAGTAAAAGCAAACTAGCTGCCCTAACTCACACTCGCGACTTACCCTCCGGTGTCCCCTCAGTCATCCCGGTGATAGAATCCGCATGTCTAATGACCGGCGGCTCCTCGTCCCCGAAGACTGCTTAGGAGAAAGTAATGCATTCCGTATCATCCCGCGCTCCCCATTTCCGCGCCTTACTCGTCTTATCGCTGCTCACCGCCGGCCTCCCCGCCGCGGCCCAGACTTACCAGTTCAATAACGTGCGCATCATCGGCGGCGGTTTCATCACCGGCATCGTCGCCCACCCGCAGGTTCCGGGACTCTTCTACGCCCGCACCGATATCGGCGGCGCCTATCGCTGGAATTCCGTCGAACAGCGCTGGATCCCGCTCCTCGATTGGGTCACCCCCGATAACTACAACCTCCAAGGCACCCTCAGCGTCGCTCTCGATCCCACCAATCCCCGCAACTTATACCTCGCGCAAGGCGAGTATGTCGAAAGCTTCGCCGGCAACGGCGCAATCTTCGCCTCTACCGACTCCGGCAACACCTTCACCGAAATCGACCTGCCGTTCCAACTCGGCTCGAACGAAAATGGCCGCTTCTCCGGCGAACGCCTCGCCGTCGTTCCCTGGTCCCCCTCCACCCTTTACCTCGGCACCAACGTCAATGGCCTCTGGACTAGTACGGACTCCGCCCAAACCTGGAATCCCGTCGCCAGCTTTCCCGTCACCAGCGAAGTCAACAATGATCTGGCCGGCGTGATCTTCGTCCTCTTCGGCCCCAAACTCCAAGGCAAGCCCTACGGCACCATCTACGTCGGCGTCTCCGATCCCACCACCGGCCTCTACCAGAGCACCGATAACGGAGCCACCTGGCAGCCCATTGCCGGACAGCCCGCGGGCGATGTCCCGACCAATGCCGCCCTCAGCAAAAACGGCAATCTCTACGTCACTTACTCCAATCAGTCCGGACCCAACGGCGCTGGCAACGGCCAGGTCTGGGAATACAACACCACCTCTCCCCTGTGGACCCAGATCACTCCGCCCGACGCCATCACCTCGCCCGCCAACTACGGTTACGCCAAGGTTGTCGTAGATCCCAATAACCCCAACACGATCATGGCCTCCACGCTCGACCGCTACTATCCCGGCGATGAGATCTTCCGCAGTCTCGATGGGGGCGTCACCTGGGAAGCCATGGGCAACGAACCCTACGGGCCGCCCGCGCACTCCTCGTTCAATGTCTCCATCTCTCCCTGGCTCCTCTTCGGCGCTCCCGTCCCTGGCGACATCATGGGCAACTGGATCGGCGCCATGGCCGTCGATCCGTTCAACAGCAATCACGTCCTCTACGGAACCGGCCAGACGCTTTATCAAACCCAGCAGGTCTCGAACGTCGATTCCGGCGGCGTGATCCCCTGGTTCGTCGGCGCATACGGAATAGAAGAGACCAGCGCGCTCTCTCTCATCAGCCCGCCCGCGCAAGCCCACCTGCTCAGCGCTTTAGGTGACATCGGCTCCTTCCGCCACGACAACCTGCGCCGCTCGCCGATCTCGCAGTTCCTTGTGCCCTCCTTGGGAACCACCACCAGCATCGATTTCGCCCAGAACAACCCGCTCGTCATTGCCCGCGTCGGCTATCCCTCTTATGGCGTCTCCGTCTGCGGCGGCTACTCCTTCAATCAAGGCAACTCCTGGACTTCATTCACCAACGCCACCGGTTGCACGAGCGGTCCCGGCGCCATCGCCGTCTCCGCGACGGGCGCATCGTTTGTGTGGGCCCCTAGCGCCGGTCCCACCGTCTACTCCACCGATAACGGAACCACCTGGACGCCTTCCGCCGGCGCGCCCGCCAACGGCTTCGTCGTCTCCGATCGCGTGAACGCCAGTAAGTTCTACACCTTCGATCAAACCTCCGGAACGTTCTACACCAGCACCGACGGTGGCCAGACCTTCACCGCCGCTGCTACCGGGCTCGGCACTTACAGCCTCAGACAAATCACCGTCAACCCGCGGGTGGAAGGCGATATCTGGCTGTCGCTTCAATGGAACGGTCTATGGCACTCCACCGACTCCGGCGCGACCTTCTCCAGCGTCACCACCGTCGTTTGGCCGGATTCGATCGGCTTCGGCGCGCCCGCCACACCCGGCGGCAACCCCGCAATCTTCTTCCTCGGACGCCTGAGTTGGAGTGGTCCCGGATACCCCACCAGCGTCTACCGCTCCGACGACAACGCCCAAACCTGGATCCCCGTCACGACCACGCAACAGCAGTTCGGCAACATCAACCTGGTGATTGGCGACCCGCGCGTCTTCGGCCGCGTCTACATCGGCACCAACGGCCGCGGCATCGTCGAAGGCGATCTCACGCAGTAAACGAACGACTTTGGGGCGGTCTCAACGGCCGCCCGGCGAATCCATTTTCGCGAGATTGTACTAGCTAACTGCCGAATGTCGCGCCGACTGGCTGTAAGATGACTCATCAGGCGACCGCTGCAATCCACATTGTAGATACAAACGATCGCGTTCCTAATAGCAGCAGCATAGCTCTCGGGAAGCTGAATCCGGGGAACAGCTCGAGTTTGTCGTTACTTTGAGGAGGTCGACCGTGCGTTTATCTAAGCTGATCATTCTGATCACGAGCGGCATTTTGTCGAGCAGTTTAGCCCCCGCTCAAACCGTCCCGCAGTTTGCGGCACGCCAGGATTATATATCGACTTACACGTACTGGGTAGAGATCGGCGACACAAACGGCGACGGTATTCCCGACATGATCGGAACGAATGAGGGAGCAGGGGTGTTCGTGCTCTTTGGAAACGGAGATGGGACGTTCCGCTATGGCCCCTTTTCCGATTTGACTTCGGGCTTAGAAGGCACATACTTTCAAGTCGCGGACGTGAATGGCGACGGTATTTTGGATTTTGTATTTAGCGCATTCCACAACTCTGGCGCAGCGAATCCACAAATGCTGGTTGCGCTTGGGAACGGGGACGGAACATTTTCGTTAAGCGGGCTATATCCGGTAGGAACCGATTCCGACTATGCTGGAAACCCTGTCGTGATGGATTTTAATGGCGATGGGAAACTCGACGTGGCAGTGTGTGATCACGAGCGGGATATGGATTTTCAACGGCAACGGCGACGGGACGTTTCAACCTGCTACCCTCGCGATTTCCATTTCCGGCGGCGCGCTCTTGGCTGGGTCCGATTTCAACCTGGATGGAGTTACGGATCTTGTCGCGAGTGGGAACGGCGTGTATGTGGTCTTTGGTTTAGGAAACGGAAAATTTCAAAGCCCGTTTCGATATCGGTCAGGCTGCGGATACGGCTTATCTTGCCGTGGGGGCCACGGCGGCGGGTGGCATTCCCGGATTTGCAGTCTCTTCTTTCGATAAGCCGTACACACTCGTTTATACAAGTAACGGTTCTGGAGGGTTTTTGTCACCTCGGCTGATCAATTTCAACGGCCGCATCCAGTTGGCCGACTTCAACGGGGACGGCTACCCGGACATCGTGAACGCAAGCGGTCAGATCGCCTACGGGACGGCGAGTGGGAAATATCACGTTGTGTCTTATCCGACGCTCGGCGGCGCTGCGGTGGCGGTGGGAGACCTGCGCAAAACGGGGCCGACTCGACATCATCACCGACGGAGGCTCGAGCGGAAATTCCGTCCTCTTGAACCAAGGTAACGGCAAGTTTCAGGATGGGAACTGGACTCCAGTCACCGGAGGCGTGCAGTGCGGGATATCAGCCGATTTCAACGGCGACGGAAAGCCCGATCTGGCGATCAGCCGGCCAACCGGCATCACTGTTCTGTTCGGAACGGGGAGCGTTAGCAAGCCCCTTGTGCAGGGATCCTCATCGATCACGCTCAACACGCCTGGCTGTCCCGTGGCGGCTGATCTGAATGGCGACGGGATTCCGGATCTGGTTTCGCCGACTCCGGCCGGGATCGCCGCGATGCTGGGCAAGGGCGACGGAACGTTTTCGACACCGATCTCCACCGCGACGACGATGGAGGGGTATTTGGCGGTGGCGGACTTCAACCACGACGGCAAGCTGGATGTGGCGACTTCCGGGAACCTGATCGCGTTGGGGAACGGGAACGGGACGTTTCAGACGCCCACCGTTATCATGGCCGCGCCGCCGAGCGGCGGGTTTTCGAACATCGCCGCCGGGGACATCAATGGGGACGGATGGCCGGATCTGGTGCTGACCAGCTCCGCGTCTCCCGTGTATGTGAACGTCACGATCCTACTCAACAACCGGCATGGGGGATTTACGCAGATACCGAGCAACTTCGGCGAGTTTAGCGACCAGGCGTTTCTGGTGGACTTGAACGGGGATGGCAAGCTGGATCTGGTGTTGGGCGCGGCGGTGGAAGGCGGCGACGAGATCTATCTCGGGGACGGAAAGGGCAATTTCACTTCTACGGGCGGCGTGCTGGGTGATTACGGCAGCACGACAGTGGGAGAGTTTAACGGGGATGGCATTCCGGACCTGGCAGTGCAGAATGACGATTCGATCATTGTTTATCTGGGCAAGGGCGACGGAACATTCGAGACTGGTCCAACGCTCGGGATGTGGTCCCAACCCGGTTTGCCGGTCGCGGTACGCCTTCACGGACCGGACTTCACCGGCCCAGACGATCTGGCAATCCCGGACTCCTCCGGTGGCGTTCTCGTACTCTTCAATGAATCCCACTAATTACACATCGACTTACGCCTACTGGGTAGAGATCGGCGACACGCGTTCGCATCCCAACTGGGCACAACCCCAACCCTCCAACCTCGATCGGCCCCGATGCAAAGTTCCGGAACTCGAGACCTGACCTCGAATTGACACACTCGAATGTAGCGCGTTGCCCTTACGTTAAGCTCTAAGTCTGTTTCCGGAGAATCTTACATGCGTCTGAGCCGATCAATCTTTTATTCTGCTTTAAAGTCACTCGTGATTCTGGTGCTGCTCATGGCCGACGGCGACCCAGGATGTGCGGCTTCTAACTCGCCCACAGGTACGCTTACGACAATTGATGCGCTAGTGGGACAGGTACCAATGAACGGTGAAGGCACCTATGCCACCGTGATCAACAACGCCGGGATTGTTGCGGGTCACGTGCTCGACCTTTCCCACCTGCTCCACGGATTCATACGCGATACCTCCGGAGTGGTCACACTCTTTGATGCGCCTATTCCCGGGGGCGGTCAAAGCAGCGGGACTTTGGTGTCGGCGATAAACTCCTCCGGTGCGGTCGCGGGCACTGCAAACGATGGGGGCGGGAATGCTCACGGCTACATTCGCGATTCACAGGGGACATTCACCGCGTTTGATGCACCTTGGCCCGGCGCGTTGTCGATTATCGGCTTGAATGATCAAGGAACCTGCCTGGGCGCCGTGTCCTTCACGGACCAGAAGCCAGGAGAGTTCGGCTTTCTCCGTTCGGCGGCCGGGAAGTTTTATCGCTTCGCCATAGCTGGATACAACCGCGTAGTACCCGCTAACATCAATAATTTCGGAGTGGTCGTCGGCGCCGCCTACTCCGATAGCTCGACGCCAACTACAGCAGTGGGCTTTGTCCGTACCCCAGACGGTAACATCTCTACCTTTTCTGTCGCGAATGCCGTCTATACTTACGCCACCGGCATCAACAACCATGGGCTGATCGTGGGTCAATGGCAGGATGCCAGCTTCATTTATCACGGATTCCTCAAGCAGACCAATGGAAGCATCACAAGCTTTGACGTGCCAGGCGTGAAAGACACGCAACCGCTCCAGGTGAACGATAGCGGCGTCGTAGTTGGCGCCGTGATCTATCCGGATTACGCAACGAACGGCTTCGAGAGGTTTCCATCGGGCGATTACTATCTCCCTTTTGAATCCTCCGCACAAGTGAAGGCAATGAATGGAACGGACAATAACAACGCAGATTCGTTCGTGGGCTGGTATCAGGCTCAAAACTTGTTCCAGGTTTATGGCTACCTCGTGACTTTTAGCCGCCAATAAGGCCCAACAGTCTGGTGACTGCCTAGATCGTGACAGGTCGCCGCACCTCTACGCTCGGCAGAGGAGTAGGCGTCATGACCATAATTCACATTCCCGGCGATCGGGAGGCGGCGCTCAAAGCGAAAATCTGCGCCAGGCTTCACCTTCGAAGCCTGGCTTCAGAAACCGACTGCTCAGGACGCAGTGCCCGATCCGTTGCAGCACGCCCAGGCTGCGGCCGCGCGTTCGCGACATGAGCCGGCGCTCAAAACCGGATCCCGACGGCTGGACCGTTCACAGTTACATCGACCGCGATCGCCCCCGATGGCTGATTTGATCATCGACGCCTCAGTAGCGGCGGCATGGCGTTTCAAGAATGAAGCCGCCGGCTACACCGAGCACATTCTCGACGCCCTGGCTGGAGTAGCGGAACCAATCGCCCCCCGGCTCTGGGCCTTTGAAATTCGCAACAGCATATTGTCCGGGGGTCCGTCGCAAACGCATCGCTCAGTCGGACGCACAAAGTCTTTCTTCATTCGCTGACAGATTTGCGCATCTCATCATCCGATCCCGTCGCTTACCGCGATGCGTTCGCGCTTGCCGGCCGCCTCGACCTGATCGTTCAACATGCAGCCTATCTGGAACTGGCCATCCGCGAGGCGCTGCCAATGGCCAGCCTGGATAAAGAAATGATCCGCGCCGCTGGATAAGTACCCGTCGCCGTCTTCAGGCCATAACCATTTCCTCTGGCCCCAACACTCAGTCACAAAATTTCCAAAAATATTTTCACCTCATTTCCTTGGCTCTTTTCCCCGTTTCCCCTTCCCCGGCGCCCGAAATCGCACCCGTCGAGCCCTACCCTGAAACCGAAAGGGACCTCATGACGCCAACCGATCTCGCACCCACCGCCACCGCCACTGCTTCCACCGACTCCAACATCTCCACCCGCACCCTCGCCAACCGCAGCAACGCCCAGTCCTCTACCGGACCCCGCACCGATGCCGGCAAAGACCGCGTCCGCCATAACGCGCTCCAGCACGGTCTCTACGCCGTAGCCGCCGTCATCCCCGGCGAAAGCGACGAAGACTACCGCCGCCTCGGCGCGCATCTCGCCGAGCGCTTCTCTCCCCTCACCCCCGAAGCCACCGAACTGGTCGCCACTCTCCACGACGCGCAATGGCGTCTCAAGCGCGTCATCGCGCTCGAAACCAAAATGCACATCTGGAGCGCCGCCCAACACCTCGACTCGGTCGAAGCCGAGTTCGGCCCGCTCGACCCCGAAACACTTCGCGGACTCGCCGCCGCCGCCGGGTACCGCGCCGACTCCCGCATCTTCAGCCAGCTCAATCGCCAGGAAGCCAAACTCCGCAAGCTGATTGAGACCACTACCCGCGCCCTGAACGAATCGGCCGTCCACCAACCGCAACCCGCCCCCGCGCCGCGCCGAGTTGCAGTCGCGCCGATCCCCGCTGCGGTCCCGGTTGCCGCCGTCTCGGCCGCCATCCCTACGCCGGCAAACGACCTTGGCTTTGTTCCGTCACTTTCTCCCGCCACCGCTCAGCCCGTCGCAACTGCGCCCAAGATGCCCAAGTTCAGCGGTCCGCTCGCCGCCCAGCACCGCAAAAATTGGCTCCGTAAACAGAAACTGGCGGTCGGGAACCGCGCCTAACCGGAAAATCGCACCCCCACAGCGCGATCCTTCACCCGAATGACTGAGAATTGTAATCATTTTTGCTAAGATAGATGGTTCCGGGTTCATGACATGTTCTTTAGCATTAAAGAGTTGGAAGTCAAGAAGATTCCCTTTGACGAGACCTTTCCCCCCGGCGAAATTACGTTCCCCGATCCGGCTCTGAAGCAAGTAAAGCCGCTCCAGGCCGAAGGCGTTGCGGAGCTTCTCCCCCACACCGATGGCGAAGTGCGGATCAAAGGCCGTGTCAGTACCGAAATCGTCGCGGAATGTGACCGCTGTCTCGGAGAAGCGCAGATTCCGATCGATGCCGCCATCGATCTCTTCTACCGCCCCGCTAAGCGAGCTGAACACCGGCGACGAGGAAGAGATCGAAATCGACGAAGGCGAAGCGGAAATCGCGTTTTACGAAGGAAAAGGGATCGAGCTCGAGCAGATCATCGCCGAGCAGATCTTGCTGCTGTTGCCCATGCAGATGGTTTGCAAGGAAGCTTGTAAGGGTATTTGTCCGGCCTGTGGAGAGAATCGCAACCAGACCGAGTGCAAATGCCAGTCGGCTCCGGCGAGCGATCGCTGGAGCGCGCTGAAAGACCTGGCCAGCTAACGCGGCCGGTCTGAACACGAAATCGAGGTTTTAGAACGAATGCCGAATCCTAAACGACGCCACTCCGCCGCCCGCACGGGCACGCGCCGCGCGCACGACGCATCTGCAAGAAGAGCCTCTCCGAATGCCCCAACTGCCACGAACAGAAGCTCCCTCATCGGGTCTGCCCCGCCTGCGGCTTCTACAAGGGCCGCGAAGTCATCGAAGTCGCTTCAGCGCAATAAGCCGTTCTCCGGCAATCTCGGCTAAGATGGTCACCATTGCTCTGGATGCGATGGGCGGAGACGCCTGTCCCGAAGCCCGAAGTCGAAGGCGCCGTCTGTGCCGCGCGCGAATTCGGTGTCCGCGTCCTGCTCGTGGGCCAGGAAACAGTAGTTCGCGCCGAACTGAACAGCACCCCGGCTGGCAGCGATGCTGCCCATCGAGATCGTCCGCGCTCGCCGAAGCGCATCACCATGGAGGACAGCGCCGCCAAAGCCGCCCGTTCCAAAAGGCACAGCTCCATGCATGTCGCCGCGCGCCTCGTGCAAACCGGAGCCGCGCAAGGTTGGGTCTCGGCCGGAAATACCGGCGCCTGCATGGCCATCGCCAAGATGGTCCAGGGCAAAGTCCCCGGCGTCGATCGGCCCGCGCTATCGCCGGCGTCTTCCCCACCGCCACCCGCATAAGCCCGTCGTCATGGTGGATGTCGGCGCCAATGTCGATTGCACGCCCGAGATGCTCGCCCAATTCGCCATCATGGGCGAGGCCTACTCGCGCCTGGTGCTCAAGTGCGACCGCCCCAAAGTCGGCCTCCTCTCCATCGGCGAAGAAGAGCATAAAGGCAACGAACTCACCAAGGCGACCATCCCCTGCTCAAGATGCTGCCCCTCAACTTCGTCGGCAACGTGGAAGGCCGCGACCTGTTCGCCGGCACCGTGGACGTCATCGTCTGCGACGGCTTCGTGGGCAACGTCGCGCTCAAAACCAGCGAAGGCCTCGCGGACATGATCAAGAAGCTGCTGCGGCGAGTCCATGAGCAAGCCACGCCGCTCCGCAAGATGGGCGCGCTGCTTGCCAAATCCGCCATTGACGATCTCCGAGAAGCGGACGGACGATTACGCGAATACGGCGGCGCTCCTTTGCTCGGACTCAAAGGCGTGTGCATCATCTGCCATGGCCGCTCCGACGCCGATGCCATCAAGAACGCCATCCGCCGTCGCCGTCGGAGTTCTCCAAACGCAACCTGAATCGCGAAATCGACAGGCCTGCATCACTTCAAGCATCAGGGAGATGACGCCCGAAGCTCGTCTATCGACGCGCGCATCCTATCCATGGATATACCGCTGTTCCGATCGTTGCCGTATGCTCGGTTAGCGCCTCTGGTCGTCGCCGCCGCCTCCCTGGGCAGCGCCCAGATCAGGATCATGTTCACTGGCAGGCTGGATTCGCCCCCAGGCCGCCGCGCCCGGCTCCAAATTCCTGGCAAAGCTCACGCGCCACCATCGATCCCGGCTGGCACCTCTACTCGCTGACCACTCCGCAGCCCGGCCCCATCGCCACTACCCTTCATATGCAGGACGAGGCGGCAAATCGCATCGCGGCCTACCGCGTCTTCGAGCCCAAGCCCGAGGTCAAGTTCGACCCCAACTTCAGTCGCGACACCGAAACCTACCTCAACTCGGCGCGTCTTCCTACCTCGAAGTCGACACTCAAGCCCAAGCGCTCGCGGAAGCGCCCTTCGAACTCGCCGCGCAGCCGCGCTATCAGGTCTGCAGCAGCACTTCCTGCATTCCGCCGGTCACGCGCACCGCGCTCGGCTTCCGTGAACGTCACCAAGCGCGCCGCTGCCAACGACGCTCACTATTCCGGCCGGTTACAAAGTACTCCGAAGTCCCCCGCGCCGAGCCCAAAGCGCTCTGCCGCCGGGATTGGCGACTTCCGCGCTCGTCCCCGAACGCCCGACGGTTCGCCCTGGGCATTTCTGTCCTCACCGCGTTCGGCTTCGGCCTTGCGGCCATCTTCACCCCCTGCGTTTTCCCGATGATGCCCATCACGGTTTCCTACTTCCTGAATGCGCAATCGGGCCAGCCGGACAGCAAACTTCGCGCGTGGCCGCGCTGAAACAAGCGCTCCTGTTCTGCGCTCGGCATCGTCGTTCTGTTCTCCGCTTTGGGTCTGATCACCACCAGCCTGCTGGGTCCGTTCGGCGTCGTGCAGCTCGGCTCCAATCCGTGGGTGAACGGACTGATCGCGCTGATCTTCATCGTATTCGGGCTCAGTCTGCTGGGCGCGTATGAGATCACGATCCCGTCGTTCATCTTGAGCAAGCTCGATAGCGCGTCGCGCGGCGGCGGCATCGCCGGCACGCTGCTGATGGGCCTCACGTTTTCCCTGGCTTCGTTTGCCTGCGTGGGTCCGTTCGTGGGAACGCTGCTGGCCGCATCGGCTACGGACGGCGGCTGGCGTCCGGTGGCCGGAATGGCGACGTTCGCAAGCGGCCTGGCTCTGCCGTTCTTCCTGCTGGCGCTATTCCCCAGCTACCTCAAGAAGCTTCCCAAGAGCGGCGGATGGCTGGCGCGCGTGAAAGTGGTGATGGGTTTCATCATCGTCGCGGCGGCGTTGAAATATCTGGCCAGCATCGACCAGGTTCTGCAATGGAATTTCCTCACCCGCGACCGGTTCCTGGCCGCCTGGGTCGTCCTGTTCGCCATGGCCGGGCTGTACCTGCTCGGCTTCGTCCGCCTGGAAGGCGTCAAGCAAGGATGAGCCGCTCGGTCTCGGCCGGCTGTTCGCCGGGATGGCGCTGGTCATCTTCGCCATCACCCTGGTGCCCGGCATGTTCGGCGGCAAGCCTCGGCGAACTCGAAGGCTTCGTCCCTCCGCCCGCGGCCGGACGCAGTCTCGGTGGCGGATCCTCCGAAACGCAGCTCGCCTGGATCGAAGAACGACTTCGACGGCGCCATCGCCAAAGCCCGCGCCGAGCACAAACGCGTGCTGGTCAACTTCACCGGCTACGCCTGCACCAACTGCCACTGGATGAAGCAGAACATGTTCACCCGGCCCGAGATCGCCTCCCTGCTGCACAACATGATTCTGGTCGATCTCTACACCGACGGCGACGACGCCACCTCGCAGGCCAATCAACAGACTGGAGCAGTCGCACTTCCACACCATCGCCATCCCGTTCTACGTCATCTACGATCCGGGCGCGGAAGGCGGCGATCCGCAAGTGGTTGCGACCTTCCCCAGCCTGACGCGCGACGCCAACCAGTACGTCGCGTTTCTGAACACTGCGCCAGCCGCCCCGGACGCGCCTGCCGCCGCGACCGTCGCTCGACCTCGGCGTCCCCGATCTTCCCGGCGTCAAGACCCTCGACGGCGCCGCCCTCGATTCCAGCCGCTCTCGCCGGCAAAGTGGTGGTCGCGAACTTCTGGGCCACCTGGTGCGTGCCCTGCCGCAAGGAGATTCCGGACTTCAACAAGCTTCAAACCTCGCTGGGCCCGCAAGGGCGTCGCAATGCTCGGCATCTCGCTCGATGAAGACGGAGCGGACGCGATCAAGCCGTTTCTGGTCAAGAACCCCATCAATTACCACGTCGGCTCTTGCCTCGGAGCACATCAAGATCTTCTTACAAGCTGGATCAACTCCCGGTCACCGTCGTCTTCGACCGCAAAGGCCAGGTCGTGACCGCTTCGAAGGGCTCACCTCGGCCGATAAGATCCTGAGCGCCGTGAAAAAAGTCCTTTAGCCCGCGCGTTAATCTGAGAGTATGCATCGAGTGGTGATCGTTGGCGGGGGTTTCGGCGGCCTCATCGCCGCGCAGGCATCTGAAGAACGCACCGGTCGAAGTCACGGTCATCGACCGGCGCAACTACCACCTCTTTCAACCGCTGCTCTATCAGGTCGCAACCGGCGCCCTTTCGCCCGGCGAGATCGCTTCCCCGATCCGCAACGTGCTCGCCCGGCAGAAGAACGCGCGCGTCCTCCTCGGCGAAGTCATCGACTTCGACGTGGACGCCCACAGGTCATCCTCGCGCGACGGAGCACGCATTCCTTACGATTCGCTGATTGTCGCGACCGGCGCGACCCACCAGCTACTTCGGCCATGACGACTGGGCCAAGTTCGCCCCCGGTCTCAAGACCATCGACGACGCCACCGAGATGCGCCAGCGCATCCTCTCGCCTACGAAGCCGCCGAGCGCGAGAACGATCGCGCAAGCAGCGCGCCTGGCTCACCTTCGTCCTCGTCGGCGGCGGCCCCACCGGCGTCGAAATGGCCGGAGCGCTGGCCGAGATCGCCAACGACACGCTCAGCCACGACTTCCGCAACATCGACCCGCGCGACTCGCCGCATCATCCTGGTCGAAGGCTCTCAGCGGCTCCTCGGCACCTTCCCCGAAGACCTCTCCAAAGCGGCCGAGAAGTCCCTCTGCAAGATGGGCGTCGGCACGCCGCGCACGGCGCACCGTCACCGCCATCACCGAGAACAGCGTCACCGTCAAGTTCCCCGACCACGAAGAGCGCATCCCCACCCACACCGTCATCTGGGCCGCCGGCGTCCGCGCCAACAAGCTCGGCAAAGTCCTCGCCGATCGCACCGGCGCCCCGTTGAGAAGGGCGGTCAGGTCGTCGTCGAGCCCGATTGCTCCCTCAAGACGCACCCCGAGATCTTCGTCATCGGCGATCTCCAGTCATTCAAGCACCAGACCGGCAAACCCTTGCCCGGCGTCGCCCAAGTCGCCATGCAGAGCGGCACCTACGTCGCCAAGACCATCGTCAAGCGCCTCAAGAACGAGCCGGTCAAAGCCCTTCCAGTACTGGGACAAGGGCAACCTCGCCGTCATCGGCCGCCTGTCCGGCGTGGCCGACTTGCACAAGTTCCACTTCTCCGGACCCATCGCCTGGTTCATCTGGCTGTTCATCCACATCGCCTATCTGGTCGGGTTCGAGAACCGCCTCACCGTCATGACCGAATGGGCCTTCAACTACTTGACCCACAACCGCAGCGCCCGCCTGATCACCGGCCCGGTCCCCACCTTCCCCACCTCGCTCGATGAGACGCAACCGCTGGAGCTCGCCGGTACTCTAAAGGAGTAGCCATGCACTCCAACAACAACGCTCTTAAGACAGTCGTGCTTCTGGGCGTGCTGAGCGGGCTCTTCCTGCTCGGCGGGGAAGCGATCGCCGGAAGGCGAGGCCTGATCTACGGCCTCGGCTTCGCCGTCGTCACCAACTTCATCAGCTACTTCTTCTCCGACAAGATAGCCCTCTCGATGAGCGGTGCGCGCCCGCTCACGCCGGCGGACTTTCCCGAGATCTACCCCCGCATCGCGCCCTTGGTCGAACGCCTCTGCGTCCGCATGAACCTGCCCATGCCCAAGCTCTACATCACGCCCGAACAATCGCCCAACGCCTTCGCCACCGGACGCAACCCCCAGCACTCGGCGCTTGCCTTCACCGCCGGCATCCTCCAGTTGATGAGCGACTCGGAACTCGAGGGCGTCGTCGCCCATGAGCTCGGGCACGTGCTTCATCGCGACATCCTCATCAGCTCCGTCGCCGCTACCCTGGCCGCGGCCATCACCGCGCTCGCGCGCATGGCCATGTGGTTTGGCTTCGGCGGCAGCCGCGACGACGAGGATCGCGGCGGCAACCCCATCGGAGCGGTCGCCATGCTGATCCTCGCGCCTGTCGCTGCCATGCTCATTCAGATGGCTGTCTCCCGCACCCGCGAGTACGATGCCGACGTCGCCTCCGCCAAGTACACCGGCAACCCCCAACAGCTGATCGCCGCCCTCCGCAAGCTCGAAACCTACTCGCAACGTATCCCCATGGACCCTAACCCCGCTACCCAGCACCTCTACATCGTGCAGCCCTTCACCGGCGAGAGCCTTCTGCGGCTCTTCTCCACCCATCCGCGCACGGCCGACCGGATCCAGCGCCTGGAAGCGCTGCGCTAAGCGTGCAAACCGTTCGCGTCAACCGCAAAGCCGCGGCCCGTGTGGATGCGGGCCACCCCTGGATCTTCAAGAGCGATGTCACCGAACTCGATGGTGCGGAGCCCGGCGCTCTGGTCCGCGTCTCGAGTGGACCGCGTACCCTCGGCGTGGCCCACTTCAGCGCCGCCTCCCAGATCACCCTGCGCATGCTCTCGGCCGATGCCGCCGAACCGGATGCCCAGTTCTACTCCCGCCGCCTCGAAGCCGCCATCGACTTCCGCGCCCGCGCGGTCCGCGACACCAACGCCTACCGCCTGGTCCACGCCGAAGCCGACGGCCTGCCTGCCCTCATCGTCGACCGCTATGGCGACTACCTCGTCCTCCAGGCTCTCGATCAAGGCATGGATCGCGCCACCCCGGCCATCGCCGACGCTCTCGAAGAGTTGCTCCGCCCCGCCGGCATCCTCGCCCGCAACGACGCGCCGGTCCGCATCCAGGAAGCGCTGCCCCGCGAGTCACGCGTGCTGCGCGGCAACATCCCCGAAGCCGTCGCACATCGAGATGAACGGCCTGGGCTTCCGCGCCGACCTCCGCCACGGCATGAAGACCGGCATCTTCCTCGATCAGCGCGAGAACTACGTCGCCGCCGCCCGCCACGCGCGCGGCCAGGCGCTCGATTGCTTCACCTCCACCGGCGGCTTCGCCCTGCACTTGGCCGCGCACCTGCGAACGCGTCGAAGCCATCGATTCGAGCGAATCCGCCCTCCAGACCGCGCAAACCAACGCCGACGCCAACGGCATCGACAACATCGAGTTCCGGGAGGACGACGCCTTCGAAGCCCTCGCCGGGCTTGCGGCTTCGCGCCATCAGTTCGACACCGTGGTGCTCGATCCGCCCGCCTTCGCCAAGTCCCGCACTCACATGGACGCCGCCCGCCGCGCCTATAAGGAGATCAACCGGCGCGCCATCGCGCTGCTCGCTCCCGGCGGTGTGCTCGTCACCTGCTCCTGCTCCCATCACATGAGCGAGGCCGATCTGCTCGAAGTGATCGCGGAAGCCGCCAACGAGAACAAGCGCACGCTGCGCATCCTGGAGCGCCGCGCCCAGGCTGCGGATCACCCCATCCTTCTCACTGTTCCGGAGACGCTGTATCTGAAGTGCCTGATCCTGCAGGACGCAGAGCTCTGATCTGAGCGTCCACGTGGTCGAGCGCCTTCCGCTTCAGCTCCTGGAACCGCGGGTTCCGGCTCTCCGCGATCTCCCGCAGGATGTGTTTCCGGGTATGGTCGAGAGCTGCGATCTGCTGCTCCGCGTCGCTTAGCGGCGGTCGCTCGGCGGCCCGCGCTTCCGCAGCTTCCTGCTGCGACTCGACGGACTTGCTCTCCCATCCACGAGCCATGCAACTCCCATATTCTCACCATTTGGCTATGACAGAATGTGGTGGTGATTGAACAGATCCGCCCGGGTGCGACGGCCGCGCAGGCCCGGGTTGCCCTCTTTGACTTCGACGGAACCATCTCCACCATCCGCTCCGGCTGGATGGACATCATGGTCCCCATGATGGTCGAGCTTCTTGCCGATCTCCGATCGGGCGAATCCGAAGCCGAGTTGACCGAAGTCGTCCGTGAGTTCGTCGGCCGCCTCACCGGCAAGCAGACCATGTACCAGATGATCGAGCTTGCCGAGAACATCGAGAAGCGCGGTGGTCGCCCGCTAGACCCCCTCGAGTACAAGAACGAGTACCTGCGAAGGTTGAACGACAACATCGCTGGCCGCCTGGCGGAGCTCCGATCCGGCGAGGCGCCTCCTGAGAAGTACATGGTCCCCGGCGCTCGCTCGTTGCTTGAAGCCCTTCGTGAGCGCGGTCTCAAGATGTACCTGGCCAGCGGCACCGACCAGATCTACATGCGCGCCGAAGCCGATCTGCTCGGTGTCTCGCGCTACTTCGATGGCGGTGTCTTCGGCGCGCTCGATGACTACAAGAGCTTCTCCAAACGCATCCTGATCCAAGGCTTGATCGCCAAGGCGGAGGTCCATGGGCATGAGTTCCTGGGCTTTGGCGACGGCTATGTCGAGATCGAGAACATCCGCGAGGTGAACGGCACCGCGGTCGGCGTCGCCACCGACGAGCCTGATTGCCGGATAGTGGACGAGTGGAAGCGCGAGCGGCTCATCCGCTCCGGGGCGGACTACATCATCCCCAACTTCCTCGCGCTCGACGAGCTGCTCGACACCCTCTTCACCCGTGAGCACCAGGTATCGCACGTTTGACCGGTCGCGGCTCCGCATCCGTCCGCTAGCCGAAAGGGTGCACGATCTCGAGGCCTCCTACTGGCTGGGCCTTGATGACGACACGCCGCCTTTCAACCACCCGGATCTCCCCGCCGTCGCCCTCCGGCTTCAAGCCGCGCGCGAACGCGGCGCAGCGCGCATCCTCTTCATGGGCGCGCACCTGCTCCGGTCGGGCGTGTCGCGCCACCTGATCGATCTCGTCGAGCGCGGGTGGATCGATCACGTCGCCATGAACGGCGCGGGCCTGATCCACGACTACGAACTGGCCCGCATCGGCGCGACCACCGAGAGCGTGGCCCGCTACATCCAGACCGGCGAGTTCGGCCTGTGGAGCGAGACCGGCGAGCTGAACGACTGGATCACCGCCGCCGCGCGTGCGGACCAAGGCTTGGGGGAGTACTGCCGGCCAGCGCCTCGAAGCCAGCGACTACCCTTACAAGGAGTTGAGCGTCCTCGCGCGCGGCATGGAACGCCGGAGTCCCCGTGTACCGTTCATGCCGGGCTCGGCTACGACATCCTCCACGAACACCCCAACTTCGACGGCGCCGCGCTCGGGCAAGCCTCCTACACGGACTTCCTGATCCTCGCTGCCGATGTGGAGCGGCTCGAAGGGGGCGTCGCGCTCACCTTCGGATCGGCCGTCATGGCGCCCGGAAGTGTACCTCAAAGCCTTGGCTATGGCGCGCAACGTGGCCGCTCAAGAGGGCCGCGAGATCCGCCACTTCACCACCGCCGTGTTCGATCTGGTGCCCATCGCGGGCGATTTCCGCGCCGAACTCCCGCGCACGGATCCGGGCTACTACTTCCGCCCCCATAAGACCATGCTGGTGCGGACCGTGGCCGATGGAGGCGAGAGCTACTACTTCTGCGGCGCCGCATCGCGCGACCTTCCCCGCGCTCCGGAGAGCTGCTCCGTGACAGATCGAAGCGATTCTTGCGTGAGTTACCGCGTTTACGCGCCCTGGTGATCGGCGACATCTGCCTCGACCGCTGGTGCCGCTATGCGCCGGAGCTCGCGCTCGCGTCGGCCGAGACGGGCATCCCACGCGTCGCCGTAACGTCGACCGAGTGTACGGCGGGCGCCGGCGGCACCATCGCCAACAACCTCCAGGCGCTCGGCGTGGGCGGCATCTCGGTCGCAGGGATCATCGGCGACGATGGCCACGGGTTCGAGTTACGGAAGGCGCTTGCCGCGCGAGCCATCCGCCACCAGTTGCTGGTCGAAGCACCTGGCCGGCAAACCTTCACCTACACCAAGCTCATCAACGGCAGCACCGGTGTCGAAGACCTGCCGCGCGTCGACTTCCTCTTCGAACCGGCTCCGGAAGCCGAGAGAACGCTGCTCGACCTGTTGCCAGGAGCGATCGACGAACATGACGTGGTTCTCATCTCCGATCAAGCTGAGACGGACGGGGGCGGCGCGGTCACTGAAGCGGTTCGCGCTCTGATCGCCGAGCTGGCGCCGGTTTACCCCGACAAGGTCTTCCTGGCCGATTCGCGGCGACGCGCGCATCTGTTCTCGCGCGTGCTTCTGAAGGCTAACCGCAGCGAAGCCGAAGAGGCCTCGCTCGCGGTATGCGGCCAAATCGACTTCTCGCGGCTGCGCGCCGCAACCCTTGCCCCTACCCTGTTCGTCACCGAAGGAGCAAACGGCGTCCGCATCTACGGCGAGTGCGGCGAGGCGTTCGTCGCCGTACGGGCAGTTGCGGATCCGGTCGACATCTGCGGCGCGGGAGATAGTTTCGCGGCGGGCGCTTCGGCCGCGTTCTTCCTCACTCGGGACGCCATGCGCGCGGCGGAGTTCGGCAGCCTGGTGGCTCGCGTCACGATCGGGAAGCCCGGTACCGGCACGGCGTCTCCGTCGGAGGTTCTGGAAGCGGCACGATGCTGACTCTCACGGTCGATATCGGCGGAGCGTTCGACGGCGAGCGAATGATCCGTCGCGAACCGCGCGCCACCGACCAGGCCGGCGGACCTTGCCCGTTGCGGGAAATCGAGCAGTTGATGCCGCTTGGCAAAGCCGTCGTCTTCGCCGAGCAACGCGTCGCACGCTCGACCGGCACGGCGTCCCTGTCGGAAGGTCTCGAAGCGCGATGCTGACTCTCACGGTGAACATTGGCGGAGTGTTCGATAGCAAACGGATGATCCGTCGCGAACGCGGCGCCAGCGGACCTTGCCCGTTGCGGGAGATCGAGCAGTTGGTTCCGCTTGGCGGCCCAGTTACGTTCGCCGGGCTGCGCGTCGCGCTTCTCACCGGCACGGCGTCCCCGCCGGAGGTTCTCGAGGCCGCGCGATGCTGACCCTCGCGGTGGACATCGGCGGCACCAAGTTCACGCTGGCCGTGTTCGAGGACGAGCGGATGATCCGGCGCGAACAGCGCGCCACCGATCAGGCGGGCGGCGGACCCTGGATGTTGCGGGAGATCGAGCAACTGGTGGCGCTTTGGCGGCGGGAGTGGCGCTTTGATCGCTGCGGGATCGGCTTCGGCGGACCCGTCGTCTTCGCCGAGCAACGCGTCGCCCTTTCGACCCACGTCGGCGGGTGGGATAACGTGCCGCTAACGGCTTGGCTCGCCGAACGCGTCGGCGCGCCCGCCATCATGGACAACGACGCCAACGTGGGAGCACTCGGTGAGTTACACTTCGGCGCAGGCCGGGGCGCGTCGCCTCTCTTCTACATGACCCTCTCGACGGGCATCGGCGGCGGGATCGTCATTGACGGAAAGGTGCTGCGCGGTCCGGACTCCTGGGCGGGCGAGATCGGGCATCTGAACGTCCTCCCGGATGGCCCGGACTGTCTTTGCGGCTCAAACGGCTGTCTAGAGCGGATGTGTTGCGGCCTCTGGCTCGAGCGCGACTACGGGCGTCCCGCGCGGGAACTGGTTCACGACCCAGAGTTCATGCGCGGCTACGTAGTGCCGCTCGCTCGCGGTCTGAAGGCGGCGATCATGCTGCTCAACCCGGCGCGTATCGTGATTGGCGGCGGTATTGCCAAGGCGGGGGATCTTCTGTTCCACCCCTTGCGTGACGAACTTGCCCGGCAAATGCCACCATGGTCACAGGCACGCGTAGATGTTCAACCGGCCGCACTTGGCGACGATAGCGTTCTGTGGGGCGCGAAGGCTTTGGCCGGGGAACTTGCCTAGCCGCCGGACAATCCTGTTCGGTTTGGGAGCTCTCCCGGCGATCGCACGCGCCGAGTCCCTACCCTCGCTCGAGCAGCGTATCTTCTCCGCCATCAACTTCCAGCGCGTCGAAGGCGATTGCGAGCCACTCGCCTGGGATCAGGCGTTATGCCTGACTGCCAGAGAACACAGCCGGCGCATGATCGAAGCCGGGTTCTTCGGGCATGTCGATCCCAGCCGGGGCGACCTCACGATGCGCATGGATAGCGCCGGCATCCCTTGGGCGCGCTGCGCGGAGAACGTGTTTCGGGAGAAGGACTTCTCCGATCCCGTCGCCATCGCCGTCGTGGATCTGTTCCACCCCTTGCGGAGCGAGCTGGCCCGGCAAATGCCACCATGGTCACAGGCACGCGTAAATGTTCAACCGGCCGCACTTGGCGACGATAGCGTTCTGTGGGGCGCGAAGGCTTTGGCCGGGGAACTTGCCTAGCCGCCGGACGATCCTGTTCGGTTTGGGAGCTCTCCCGGCGATCGCACGAGCCGAGTCCCTACCTTCGCTCGAGCAGCGTATCTTCTCCGCCATCAACTTCCAGCGCGTCGAAGGCGACTGCGAGCCGCTCGCCTGGGATCAGGCGTTATGCCTGACTGCCAGAGAACACAGCCGGCGCATGATCGAAGCCGGGTTCTTCGGGCATGTCGATCCCAGCCGGGGCGACCTCACGATGCGCATGGATGGCGCCGGCATCCCTTGGGCGCGCTGCGCGGAGAACGTGTTTCGGGAGAAGGACTTCTCCGATCCCGTCGCCATCGCCGTCGTGGAGTGGATGTACAGCCGGGGACACCGGGCGAACATCCTCACGGCCGCGTTCACACGGACCGGAGTGGGAGTGGCAACCGATGACGCCGGCACCTTCGTTGCCACCCAGCAGTTCCTCCTGCCGCCGAGAGCTTTAGAGCACCGCTCCCAAAACCGCTCCCAGCAGTAAAGGCCCAATGTGGATCATGGCCACAGCGACGCCGCCGAACCCGGCGATGAAGCCGAAGAGGGGATTCGCGGTGAGCAGCGAAGCCGCAAAGAAGAAGATCACCCCGAAAATCACAGCGGGAAGGAAGACCGCGATCACGGCGTTGCCGACGCTTCCGGCCTTCCGTCCGCCTACGAACCCCGCGATCAGCGGCCCCAGCAGCGGCATCCAGAAGAGCGCCAGCGACAGGAAAAACATCCAGGTGGTCGCAGTGCCGATACTGCCTCTTCGTTCTGTATAGGTAAGTTCCGTCAAGCGATTAGGTCCTCAGATGAAGATACGCAGAATCCGGCAGCAGGTTCAATCCGGAACCCTGCTATGCTGGTGTGTTTCCTTCCCAGTGCCTAAAACGGCAAAAGTAGTGGTATACTGGGGTTATTCAGCCCCAAGTGCACTGCCAGCACAAAGCCAGCCGTGGCATCTGTATGTCCACTCAACGGCTCGCATCCAGACGAGGAGTCACGAAATAAACCATGGCGAACTATGCTAAGGGAGCCCAGATAGAACACGTGAAGTACGGTTTCGGCACCGTTGAGTCGCATACGGACGAGCGGATCGAAATCAAGTTTGACGACCATGGCACGAAGAAGTTCGTCACATCGATGGCGATCGGTTCGCTCAAGAAGAGCGATCGTCAGCCCCCCGCCGAAAAGCGCGCCACGCGAGCACGCAAAGTGAAGGTTGCTCCAGCTGCGGCTGCGCACTAAGCGGCCCGAGGACCCGTTTTTTGAACGCTAGACAGAAACGAATGTTTGAAGAGAGCCGGAAGAAGAATCCGGATCTCAAAATGCCTACCGAGGCAACCAGAAGTTCAGAGTTAACAGATGAAGACCTGGCCCTGATCAAACAGGGCGTAGGCGATAAGACGTCACGGCCTGCCCAAGCGTCTGGGGGCACCAGCGATAACCCCGATGAGCGCCCCGATCAGTTCGGCGCCATTATCACCTATTTCGAGGAAAAAGGGTTCGGATTCCTCCGGCCGGAGAGCGGCGGACGGGATGTGTTCTTCCACATCTCTCGGGTCATCGAAGCGCAAGCCACCGACCTGACGCCCGGTACCCGTGTTGCCTTCGAACTAGGCATGGATCGTACCGGCAAGATGGCCGCTAGCATGGTGAAACTCGCACCGGCAGCACCGCCCGAACCCCCCGCTGCTGCTGCTCCGCCTCCGCCCCCCGCTAGCTAAAATGTCCCGCGGACCGGATTCGCTTGCCCGGTCCGTTACACTCTCATGAAGGGCGTTCTGCCCGTCAAACGGCAGTTTTCCGGAGTCTCTCTTGTTTCCAGATAACGCGACACCCCTTACGGAGCCGTCGCTCGGCAGCACCCATTCCTCGGTGGGTACATCCCATCGTGGCTTCTGGCGTCGCGCATTAGCCTTCACTGGCCCGGCTTATCTGGTCAGCGTCGGCTACATGGACCCAGGGAACTGGGCCACCGATCTCGGCGCCGGCGCAAGCTTTGGCTATCGCCTCCTTTGGGTCCTGGTTGTCTCCAATCTCCTCGCCATCCTGCTGCAAACGCTGAGCGCGCGCCTGGGCATTGTCACCGGCCACGATCTGGCGCAGGCCTGTCGGGAAAGCTATTCCCGTTCGGTGGCGGTCACGCTTTGGGTTCTCTCCGAAATCGCCATCATCGCCTGCGACTTGGCGGAAGTGCTTGGGGCAGCGATCGCGCTTCAACTGCTGTTCCATATCCCTTTGATTGCCGGCGTGCTGGTCACAGCGTTCGACACGCTGCTGCTCCTCTGGCTCCAACGATTCGGCATCCGCATGATTGAGGCGATCATTCTTTCGCTGATTGCGGGCATCGCGGCGTGCTTCCTGATCGAGATTATCTGGGCGAAGCCGGAGCTGACGCCGTTGATTAACGGCCTCGTGCCGCGCATCGACTCCCATTCGCTCTACTTGGCAGTCGCCATTCTGGGAGCCACGGTGATGCCGCACAACCTGTTCCTTCATTCCTCGTTGGTGCAGACGCGCCGCATCGGCAAATCCGATGCGGAGATCCGCCAAGCCTGCCGCTTCAACCTGTTCGACTCCGCCATCGCGCTCAACGGGGCGATGTTCGTGAACGCCGCTATTCTGCTGTTGGCGGCCGCGGTGTTCTTCCGGGCGGGAAAGCAGGTGGCGGGAATCGAGGACGCTTATAAGCTGCTGACCCCGCTGATGGGCGTAACCGCGGGAAGCGTCGTGTTTGCCGTGGCGCTGCTCTGTTCCGGACAGTCCTCGACGATCACTGGAACTCTGGCCGGTCAGATCGTGATGGAAGGCTTCCTGAATATCCGGATCCGGCCCTGGCTCCGCAGGTTAGTCACCCGAGCGCTGGCGGTAGTCCCCGCTGCGCTGGTGGTCGGGATGGCGGGGCCCTCCGGGGCGGATTCGCTGATCCTGCTGACCCAGGTGGTTCTCAGTGCGCAGTTGCCTTTCGCTATCGTGCCCCTGATCCATTTCACGAGCGACTCCGGACGGATGGGAAGCTTCGTGAACAAGCCCTGGCTACGGGCCATTTCCTGGGCCAGCGCGGCATTGATCATCGGCTTGAACATCTGGCTGCTGGTGCAGATGCTGACCGAGTTGTCCCAGCACACGGGAAAGTGGAGCGTGATCTTCTGGCCCGTCTCCCTCGCCATATCGGCAGGCTTGGTCGGGCTACTCGGATGGATGACCTTCGCCCCCGCCCTGCAGCAATGGCGTCGCACCTCGCGCAGCCCGGTGAACATGCAACAAGCGCATGTGGAAACGCTTGATGTGCCCAGCTACTCGCGCATTCTCGTAACGCTCGATCACTCGACGCTCGATCAGGACGCGCTCGCGCATGCGGCGGCGCTCGCCCGCGCACACAACGCGGAACTGTTCCTGCTGCACGTGGAAGAGGGTGTAACCAGCCAGATTTACGGACCCTTAGCGTCCACCGCAGAGGTCGAAGCGGGACGGCAATACCTCGACCGGTTGGTCTCGTCGCTGCGGGGCGAGCATATCGCGGTCGAAACGGCGGTCCGGCACTCGGCCAATCCCCAACGGGAGATCGTCAGCTACGCCCGCCAAATTCAACCCGATCTACTGGTAATGGGCGCCCACGGCCATGGGGGCTTGAAAGATCTTATCTTCGGGAATACGATTGATCCTGTCCGGCACCAGCTTGATATTCCGATCTTGGTGGTCCGGGATAAACACCACAGCGCCTAGTCGCCGAACCAGCCTCTGATTGGCGCGGAATGGGTCAGATTTGTCACAACCGTGTCCGCTGGCCTCGTCCGCTAGCCGTAGTTCCAACGTAAGTACTTTGTAGTCAACGTAAGGTTCTGGCTGCACCCCTGCTCAACCACTATGCCGATGTACTGTAGTTGTGTCCGCTCGTTCCGAATACGCTTGTACCGAATGCGCCTGTTGGGAGCTGCCGTCGTGGTTTGCACGGCGATCTTTGCCCTGACCACGCCCGCCCGCGCTACAGCGCTCTTACAGCTCACCATGGAGCAGATGACGGCGGCGAGCACCGAGATCGTTCAGGGCACCGTTTCCGGTTCCCACACCGCTTTGAGCGGCAGCACGATTTTCACGCACTACACGATCCAGGTCTCGCAGCGCTGGAAAGGCGCCAATAACCCGACCACCGATGTGGCGATCCCGGGCGGTCTTCTGAACGGCGTGCGACAGAGTTTTCCAGGAGTTCCCGTGCTCGCGAGCGGCCAGCAATACCTGCTCTTTCTGTGGCAAGGCGGCAAAGGTCCGAACCAACTGGTGGGGCTCAACCAGGGGCTGCTCGAGGTGGGAACGGACGCGAGCGGCCTGATGATGGTGTCCCGCCGGGCGACCGGCGAAGCGATGCTGGCTTCAACCGGCAAACCGGTGGTGGATCAGCCGGTCCGTATAAAGCTTTCCGAGGTGCGGGCGCGGCTGGCCGCTGCACTCGCCATTCCGAAGGCGGCAAGATGAAGCGTACCCTCGCTGTTTACGGATTCCTCGGCGCTCTCTCCGTAACTCCTTTAGGAGCTTATAGCCATTTCCTGCATTACGGCCCTAATGGCGAGGTCATTCCCGAGAAGTACAACTTGCTGCAACTGCCCTCGAAGACGGTGACGTTTTTCGTCTCGTACGACGGTCCTGCCAGCTACTCTTCGACGGATAGTTTTCCTTCGGTGTTGAACCAGATCCGGCACGCCACCCAGGTGTGGAACGGAGTGGGCACGTCGGACCTGCGCGTGGCGTTTGGCGGCATGTATAACCAAGCCACGCCCGACAATAGCCCCGGCGGGGTGGTGGTCTTCGAGGACCTGCCTCCCGGAGTGCTGGCCTACAGTGGTCCCACCGTGTGCGAGGATGTCTCACCGAATGGTCCCACCGATTGCCAGAACCAGGTACCCTTTACAGGCGATGCGTTTCTGCCGATCCTCCGCTCGACCATGCACTTGAGCCGGGATCTGACCCAGCTTCCGGGTCCGAGCTATAGCGAGACGTTCTTTCTGGTCACCACGCACGAAATGGGGCATGCGCTCGGGTTGCAGCACACCTATGCATCAAGCACCATGTCGACCATCGCGACTCGCGCCACCTCGCTCAGCCACCCGCTTGATGCCGATGACATTGCCGGAATCTCCGACCTCTACCCGACGGCCGCGTTCACCAGCCAGTTCGGCTCGATTAGTGGAACGGTGACATACGGGGACGACAACTCCGGCGTCCACATGGCATCCGTAGTGGCAATCGCTAGCGGACTTCCCGCAGTGAGCGCGCTTACTCTACTGGATGGCACATTCCAGATCAACGGTGTTCCGCCCGGCAAGTACTACCTCTACGTGCATCCGCTTCCGCCGGCCCAGTCCGCGGATTTTGAATGGCCCCAGGATGCCAACGGGAACCCGGTGGATCCGACGCGTCCCTTCAGTGCGCTGCTTTACCCCGGGGTGACCAGCCTGAATTCCGCGCGCACGGTGACCGTCACAGCGGGAAGCAACACGTCGGGCAAGAACGTGGTGGTGCAACCCCGGTCGTCGGTTCCGATCTACGACATCGCCATCTACAGCTATTTCTCCCCCACGCCGGACATCTCGAACCCCGCGCACCCCGCGTATATCCCACAGAATGCGCCGTTCGGCACGGTGGTCGCGTCGGGCACGGGGATCGCCTCGAATGGAAACACTGTGGACGGCTTGCATGTCCAAACGTTGAACGGGCTGGCGTCTGTCTACGGCGCCATTCCTTACTCGGACAACGGCGGCAACACCTTCGTGGCGATCTATTCGGTGTTTTCCGGGCCGGGCCCCGCGGGTCCGCAGCATCTTCTGATCTCGACACCCGATTACCTTTATCTGTTGCCCTCGGCGTTTCACGTAACGGCGGCCGGGCCACCCGCGTTAACGGCCGCGTCCCCGAACCCGGACGGAACCGTGACCGCTTCTGGCGCCGGTTTCGCCTCGGATACGCAACTCTATTTCGACGCACTGCCGGCTCTGTCGCAGAGCGTGGACACGGTTAACGGAGTGATCACGGCGGTTCCGCCGACCGGTGGTTCTGCACAGACCGCTACCCTGGTCGCCTATAACAGCGATGGGCAGAACTCCACGTTTCTCCAAGGCGCCACGCCTACGACGTTTGCTTATCCTGCCGTAGACGCCCCGGCGCTCGCGATCAACCCCGGTGTACTTCCCGCGGGTTCCGAGGCGGCCGTGGAGATTACGGGCACCAACACGCATTTCGTCCAAGGGCGAACGACCTTTGGGTTCGGTACCCACGACGCGGTGGTACGACAGTGCTTCGTGCTCAGCCCGACGCACGCTTTCGTCGATCTCGGCATGCCGCAAGGGGCAGCGCTCGTCACCACCGATTTCAATGCGTTGACGGACTTCGAATTGGCGACGACCCCGCAGAGCTTCCAGATTGCGGCTCCGCAAGCCGGCTTACCCGCGCCATACCCGGTTCTGTTCAATGGCGTGAGCGGCGAGAGCGGCGATTTTCCGGGGGCGATTATGAGCCTGTATGGCTCGAATCTGATCGCGTCTGATAGTGCGACGCCGACGGTGACGATCGGCGGTCAGCCAGCGCCGCTACTCTACTCGTCCGCGACTCTCATTAACCTGCAGATACCTGCCGGGCTGGTCCCCGGGATCGCACCCCTGATAGTGAACAATGGCGCCATTGCGAGTTTCCCGGTGATGGTGCGGATCGATCCGCCGGAGCCGGTAGTGGTCAGCGTGCAGGATGCGACTAGCGGAACCCAAACCGCGCAGGCCGGAGACTCCGTCCAGGTGGTTTTGTCGGGATTCGGTGACGGATCGGTGATCGATCCCAGCCGCGTGCAGATCAGCGTCGGCGGCGTGTTGCAGCCCGCATCGTCGGTGACCGTGGACAACCAGAACTACGACGTGGTGTTCATTCTGTCGGCCGCGGCGCCACCCGGAAGCCAGGATTCGCTCATCGTCTACCTCGACGGCCGCAGCAGTCAAAGCGCGAACCTCGGGGTCGCGGCTTCGGCCACGACGGGCAACTAATCTCCCGCAATCGGTATTGCTGCACGGGAGCGCCGGCGGTCTTCTTGGCTGCCGGCGGCTTTCTTTCGCCCCTCGTATATAATCCCGCCTATGCACAATGACGGGATATCGGAACGCCGTGGGTTCTTGCGGCGCGTAGCAGCACTTGCAGGTCTATCGGCGGCCGCCACGGCGCAAGGATCCGCCCAGTCGTCTGCCGGTGCGGCAACGGGTAACAGCGAGGCGGAACTGCCGGCGTATGCCCGCGCCATGAACCATCGGTCGCTCAAGCAATCGAGCTTCGACACAACCGGGGGCAATCGCGATTTTTGGCCCGTCGAGGCGGGCGCCACCAAGACCGTTTTCGAAGCCGACGGTCCGGGGATCGTGAGCCATATCTGGTTCACCATCGCGAGCGGCAGTCCCGATCACCTGAAAGAGATCGTGCTGAGGGCTTATTGGGATGGCAATTCCAAGCCGAGCATCGAGACGCCGGTGGGCGATTTCTTCGGACTGAACCTTGGCCAATACTTCGTCTATCAATCGGCGTTCCTGAACTGCTCGTCGATCAAGGCGTTGAACTGCTATTTCGCCATGCCGTTTCGCAAATCCGCGCGGATCACGGTGACGAACGAGAGCAAGCGGCGGATTGACGCGTTTTATTCAAATATCGACTACAAACTGGTTCCGAGCCTTCCCGCGGATTCGATGTACTTCCACGCGCAGTACCGGCAGATGACGCCCACTACCGCCGTGCATTACGCGTCCGAGAAGGACGAGTTGAACCCGGGCGGCGAGAAGAATTATGTGTTCGCGGAGGTCCGCGGGCGCGGGCATCTGATGGGCGTGACCTTCGCCATTCAACAGAACGCCGAGTATTGGGCGGGTGAGGGCGACGAGATGATCTTCATCGACGATGAAACCAAGCCGGCGATTGTGGGGACCGGGACCGAGGACTACATCAACGGCGCCTGGGATTTCGGCGGCCGCGATACCTACGTCCCGTTCGCACACCTCTATAACGGCGCGCCGTCGATCTTGCTGGGCGAGCGTTCCGGCGGCCGCACGGTGATGTACCGCTGGCACGCTGATAATCCGGTGACGTTTACCCGCTACCTGAAGCACACCATCGAGCATGGCCATGCTAACGACCGGGGCGACAATCTTCTATTCCGTCTGCTACTGGTACCAATCCGAGCCGTTCACCGACTTCCCTGCCTTTCCGCCGGTCGAGCAGCGCATCCCGCGTCTCCACCCAGCGGGATAAGGGGACCCGTCACTTCGAGATTCGCAGGATCTGCGAAGCCACGGTGTTGAACGCATTATCCAACTGCGAAGCGTCCGGAGAATAGACGAACAACCCCGCGGGCTCCGTGCTATCAAAGATGGGGCTCTGCGGATCGTTGGCCACGCGCCGCAAAAATACTTGATCGATGGGCTCGACGCTGGTCCCGCCCAGTCCGATGGTGTAGATCACCGGCACCAGATTGCGGTTTCCGCGAATCTTTGTGGCGGCGTTGTCGGCGGCATTTTGGGAGGCGGTCGTCATCCCTTGCGGAGTGTCCACGCGCTTGAGGTTTGCGTAAGGTCCGCTCGGGAAAGTAGGAACGGTCTTGTAGCCGATCGTCGAGTTTCCGTTGATGTCCACATCCGGCATGAACGCCACATCCAAACGCATTTCGACGCCGCTGTTGCCGGTGGCATAGGCGCACCCCGGCGAGGCGAGCAGTGGATTCACCGTGGTTGAGATCGGGATCGGCTTGGTGTCGAATACGCCTGTCGTATAGCCGGTTAGCGCATTGCTTAGACCTGCGCCTTGCGCGGCGGCGCCCACCAGTTCGGTAGCCTTGCAGCCACTGGCCGGAGCAGGTTGCAAACTACCTGTGTTGTAAGCTCCGTAGCGCACGTCCGCCTGGGTCTTGACCGGATAACGGGCCGTGACGCCGTTCGGTAAACCGTCCGTGAAGAAGACGATCAGGTTCAATGAGCCGGGCTGGTTAATTGCTTGAAGCTGCTGGTAAGCAAGCCACAGGGCATGGGCCGACCCGGTGTTTCCGCCGCACTGGATCTGTCCCAGTACATCGTGCAGCGAAGGACTGTCGCTCTTGAAATCGACCGTGGGCGCGTAATCGAGTGCGGGAACGGCCGTGAAGGTGATCAAGCCGAGGCGATCACGCCCGTTGACGAATTTGTCGGCAAAATCCTGCGCCGAAGCTTTCATCTGGGGACAAACACCCGCGGCCGCCATGGAGCCGGACCGGTCGAGCACCATGATCACGTTCACATCGCGCCGCGTCGTTTGTGCAGACGCAGAGACCGTAGCCGTTGGATGTCCCAGAATTCCCATGAATAGCGTAGGGTAGTCGATGCTTGCGGAAACGCTGACTGTGCGGGTCTTGTATGCCGTTTCGACGATGTCCGGGATCGTGATCGAGAGGTTCGAGGTAGTGTACAGTCCGGAAGGAAAGTTGGACTGGAGATACTGCGCGATCGTGCTCTTAGCGTTGGCCTGCTGGTCTGCCAGGCTCAAGCCCACGCTCAGCGAACGTGCTCCGGCTAACGCAGCGGCGTCGCATGCCGCCGATAAGCGCGTTTGCACGAGGTAAGCCATGCCACCGTCAATCGCGAGCCCCACCATCGGGATGACGACGATTACAAGCATGATCGTGAGCAGAATCAGAGCCGATCCCCGTTGTCGTTCCGCGCGGCGTTCTCGAGTGGGAGTCGGGGTTGGCATCTTAGAAGATGAAGCTCGAGTAGATGCCTTCGTTCGAGGAGAAACTACTCCAATCGAGATCGGCGGAGCTGAAGTATGTTTCGGCCAGGTAGGCGTTCTGTCCGGCGGGTAAGACAAGCGCGGCAGGCAGACTCGAGACGCGCGTGCTTGAATCAGTCAGGTACCCGGCGCTGCTGATAAATCCGTTGCTGTCGATATATTTGCCTGGCGGCGTTCCGTAGTTGCTCACCCGGAGACCCTTGTTTCCAACCACCAAACGCCGGACGAATACGAATTGGCGGAAGTTTGGGCAGTCGCTTCCATCGGGCTGAAAGCCGCCCGCGGCGCACTGGTCGCTTCCGATGTATTCGACCGTCGAGAGAATGAATACGCCATCGCCCGCGGTGGGGGTCACAGAAAATCCGGTAGCGAGTTGCACCAGAATCGCCTGGTTTGCGGGCTGCGAGAAATCGACGCCATAGGCGTGCATATGGCCGGCATCGCGGCAGATCTGAGTGACTTCGATCGAGCGGGTAACATTAATCCCGACGAAGATAGTGCCGAGCAGAAGCGGCAGCCATACAATGCTGCAAAGCACGAATTCGATCAGAGCGCTTCCTTGCTCGTGGGCGCGCCGCTGGTTTCGGGTTACTTGAACCGGTGTCATCGCGGGGGCGGCATTCCTCCGGGTGATGATTCCATTACGTCGGATGACACAGCCGAGATTTGAATTGGATCCGGGCTGATCCAAAGCGGCACCAAGGGCGCGAGCGAAGCGTTGGAGATCGCTACCTGAACGATGTTTCCACCCGCGTTGCTGTTGGTGGCCTTCAAGGTCTGCGGGTTGAAGTATTGGATGGTGATGTTGTTCTCGCTGTTCAGACCGGTCAGGAACCCGAAGCTGTTGCTCTGGACCACTGTTTTGATCGAAGCATCCTGCCCCATGCCGGACATCACCTGGCTGGTCACCGCATAGCGGCAACCTTGACGAACGGCATACTGCAGGCTGGCTTTGGCGAACACCGCCCAGGCCGAGTCCATCGTCAGGAAGACGATCGCAAACAGCGGGAGAATCACCAGCCCGAGCTCGATCACCTGCGAACCCTGCTCCGATCGAAAGAAGCTCCTCATGACCACCCTTCACCATCGCGCTCGCCGGCGGAGTCAACGCACCGCCGTGAGCCGCCACTTCCCAAAATTAGACCTCGCTTTTACGTTTACGCCGGCGTTTAATGTACAGCAGTAAAATCGCTCCGGCTGCGATCCATATCATGGTCTGCATTGTCGTTGGATCCATCGTGTTTCACTCCTTCGGAACTTAAGTATTCGGCCGGGCGGCGCCAGGCTCTGGTCAATGCTTTATCGGCCGTAAACACGGCCATCTTTAATGAACATTTCGGAGTGCGGGCAGGGTGCGGAACAGCTGCAGCATCCCTGGCCCGGCGGCAATGATGAAGAGCGAAGGCAAGCAGAAAAAGAAGATCGGAAACACGAGTTTGACGCCGATCTTCCCCGCCCGCTCTTCCGCCTGTTGCCGCCGCCTGACGCGCATGAACTCCGATTGCGCCCGGAGAGCATCGGCTACACTCGTGCCAAATCGGTCGGTTTGTATAAGCACGGCGACCAGTTTGCGCACTTCGTTTTCTCCCGTGCGTTCGGCAAAGTTACGCAACGCGTCTGGTCGCGTGTTGCCGGCGAGTACTTCCAGATTCAGGATGTTCAGCTCCTCGCAAAGCGCCGGGTGAGCGATCTCTAGCTCCCGGCTCACGGTGACGAGCGACTGATCGAGCGCGCATCCCGCCTCCGTACAGATCACCAGAAGGTCGAGCGCGTCGGGTAGGGCGAAGCGAATGCCCTCCCGCCTCTTGCTGATCAGACGTTCAAGCACCAGGCCGGGCGCGAAGTAACCGCCTGCCGCGCCTGCCGCTAAAAGCGCAATCCGCACGATTGGTGCTGCCGGGACATGTTCACGCACAGCGAGCATCAGCAGGAACAGAAATGCGCCTGAGATCAGCCGCAGACCGGAGTAGACCACCAACGCGGAATCCTGCCGGTAACCGGCGGCTTCCAACTCCCGGCGCGCGATACGGGCATCCACCGGCGAGAGCGGCAGCATCTTACCGACGGACATAACAGTGCCCATCCACCACGCATCGCGTTTCTTCGCGACTTGGGCGACTGAAAGCCGTGGCAGTACCTCGAACCGAAGTTGGTCGAGCACTTGAGACGGCTTGACGTATTTCAAATACCCGAAAACAATGATGGCCAGTAGAAGGGTGGCGAAAACGGACGAAGCGACGAGAAGGGCCATGATTTACACCTTGATGTTGACGATTTTTCGGATCGCGAAGTACGCGAGTACCTGACCGAATGCCGCCCCTCCGAGCAGCATCTGGCCGGTCTTATCTTGCGTCAATCCCGCGAAGTAGGCCGGGGAAATCACGGACAGGATGATGAGGACCACGACAGGCATGACCAGGAGGACCAGCCCCGTAATGCGGCCATGCGCGCTCAAAGCCTTCACACTTCCCTGCAAGCGAAAGCGCTCGCGGATGATGGTTGCCAATCTCGTCAGAATCTCTCCCAGATTGCCGCCGCTCTCGCGTTGGATGATAACCGCCGAGATAAAGAACCGCACATCGATCAGTGGCACAGCCTCCGTCAGGCTCTGCATGGCGACGTTGAAGGACGAACCGAGTTGGAGTTCGTTGGCCACGCGGCGCACCGCCGCACCGAGCGGGTCGGGCGCATCCGCCGCCAACAGTTCCAGTGCTGTCGAGAAGCCGTGCCCCGCCCGTAAACAGCGCGCCAGAAAATCCAGCGCTTCCGGAAATTGGGATTCGAAGCGGCTGATGTTCTTGCTTTGCTTGCGGGCCAACAATCCAAGAGGCGTGAGCACTCCGGCCAAGCAGAAGACGCCGGCGCTCGCGGCCGGCATCGAGAGCAGATTCACCTTTAGGCCGACCAGCGCACCGAGTAGCCCTCCGCCAAGGCACATTCCTAAGACTTTTCCTACGGTCCAGTCCGTCCCCGACTGCCGGACCGCGCGGTCCAGCGAGGACATCCATGGGAGTTTCTCCAAATACACACTGGCCGCGCTTACCTGATCAGCCGCCCGCAGGAGCTCCCGCGTCGGAGCCTGGTTACCGGCCTGCACCGTACGTAGCATCTGGCTAAACTGCTTGCGCTGTTGCGATTCGTGATAAGCGAGCCCCACGCCCACACAGAGCATCGTTACGAAAAAGATGGCCAGAAACGTAAGCAGAATCAGCAAGTTCATGATCAGCGAATCTCTTGGACGCTCTGGAAAAGGCTGGCGGGGAGTTCGATCCCCACGGCGCGCAACCGCTCACTCACTTTGGGACGAACTCCGGTGGCGCGAAACCGGCCCAGTACTCGTCCTTCTTTTGAAATCCCGCTCCGTTCGAACAGGAAAATGTCTTGCGTGGTGACCTGCTCACCCTCCATCCCCACGCATTCGGTGAGGTGTGTCACGCGTCGGGTGCCGTCGCTCATGCGGGAAATCTGAACGAAAATATCCACAGCCGACGCCACCTGCTGTCGGATCGATCGCACGCTCAGATTGGAACTCGTCATTCCGATCATCACCTCCAGCCGGCTGATCGCATCGCGCGGACTATTGGCGTGAATAGTGGTGAGCGAGCCATCGTGACCCGTATTCATCGCCTGGAGCATGTCAAGCGCTTCTTCGCCGCGGACCTCGCCCACCACGATGCGGTCGGGGCGCATACGCAAGGCATTGATCAACAGGTGGCGCTGGGCGATAGCCCCTTTGCCTTCCAAATTGGCGGGGCGGGTTTCCAGACGCGCGACGTGCGCCTGCCGCAATTGCAATTCAGCGGCATCTTCAATGGTGACGATCCGTTCGTCCTCCGGAATAAACCCAGAGAGTACGTTCAGGAATGTGGTTTTCCCAGCGCCGGTTCCGCCCGAGATGATGATGTTCAGACGCGCACGAACGCATCCTTGTACAAACTCCAGCATCCCTTCGGTGAGCGAGAGTTTTTTGACCAGGTCGGATGGCTTCAACGGGTCGCGGCTGAACCGCCGGATGGAGAGCAAAGGGCCGTCGACCGCCAACGGCGGAATCACCGCATTCACCCGCGATCCATCGGGCAGGCGCGCATCAACCATCGGAGACGATTCATCAATGCGGCGTCCTACACGCGAAACCACTCGCTCGATAATGCGCTGCAGGTGAGCATTGTCTTTGAACTCGATATCGGTGCGCTGCAACTTCCCCGCGCGCTCCACATACACAAGCCGCGGGGTAGTAACCAGAATGTCGGAGACGGTGTTGTCCCGCAGCAGGGGCTCCAATGGGCCTAATCCGAAGACCTCGTCGAGCACCTCTTCGATCAGACGATCTTTCTCAACCAGACTGAGCGGCGTTTTCTGCTCGTTCACTAGCTTAGCGACCGAAGGACGGACCTCCTGACGCACGCGCTCGCTCGGGAGTGCCGAGATCGCTTCCAGGTTGATGCGCTCCAAAAGCTCCCGATGAATCGAAAACTTCAGATCCTGAAACTGGGCTTTGGCATTGTCTCGCTCGGGTGCCCACGGCTCGGACGCTTCGGGCGGAGAGTTGCGGAATACTTCGGCGGTCGGCATAGATTAACTCAGCAGCGAAAAGCGCTTCTTCGGTTTGGGTTCTTCGACGCCGATGATGCGCGACGCGAACTGGGCGAAATGTTGCGCCAGCTTGCTCCCGGGGGGTAGCAGATTGCCTTGCGCATAGGATTGATACAGGCTCGGGTAATCGTTCGGGAAGGTCGCGTACAAAGGTCTGCCCAGAATCTTTTCCATCTCGCCGCGCGTGATGTCCATCATTTTGGGCGCACGGTTCAAAACCAGGTGCAGCTTGTGACTGTTCTGATGATCGTCCTGCAAACCACGAACGATGGCCTTCAATCCGTGGAGCGCGATCACCTCGGTGGTGGATACCAGAAACAGTTCATCCACTTCGTTCAGAGCGGCGCGCGCGTTCGATGTCAAGCTTCGTCCCAGATCGATTACGGACCAAGCGTGCTGGGTGCGCATGAATCGCAGCACCTTCTGGAAATCAGCTTCATCTGGGTATTCGCGGTGGGAGATTGAGACCGGGGCCGGGAGTACGTTCAATCCTGGTCTGATCTGGGTCAAAAAAGCTTTCCATAAGCTTTGATCTAGGCGCGCAAGGTTCCTCGTGGCATCTAACACCGAGTACTCCCCGCTTGCTTTCATCAGGAATCCGGCTAAGCCGGAGCTGAGATCGAAGTCGGCCAGCAGTGTGTTCTGCTGAGTCTGCGAATGAAGTTGTACGGCGATGTGGCACGCGAGTGTCGTTGCTCCGCATCCCCCCTTCGCCGACAAGAAACCCAGAATCTTGCCGTGAGGCTTGCGTGAGGAATCGTTCCGCAATGTAGTGCCGATTCGCTTCAACGCCGGCATGAGCGTCTCTGACAAAGGCGTGTGTGCAAATTCAGCTGCACCGCCGCGTAAGGACTGCAAAATCCAAACTGGGTCCGCGGTCGGGTGAATCGCGACGATCTTCGTATGCGGAGCACGCAATCGGATATCCCGGAACACGGTTTCTAACTCGTCCGGAAACGCGGCGACATCCATCACAAGAACATCCGGTTGCCGCGCCGCCAAATACTCCAACAGCGCGGCGACGTCTTCTGCGTCAACATGCTGGACGTCACTCGGAATTGACGCAAATGCGGCGACCGTCTCTCCGCGAAGGGAGGAGTCTTCAATGGCTAAGGCGACAGATGACGGATACATAGTCTGCTCAACGCGGAGAGGATGACGTTGCCGCCGCCGGGCTAGAACTGGCCAACGGGGCGGATGGCGCGTGCAAAACAGGGGGTGCCGCGGGAGCCGTCATTGGGACCTGTTGCACGGGTGCCACTCCGAAAAGAGAGTTGTCATGCAACAACTCAACCGGGAGCGTCTCGATCTTGGGCAGGTTTACTTCGCTCGTGGAAACAGCCGGGTTGTGCGGCGCGGACTTCACGCCTCCCGGCAAGAACTCGCCCGGGAACGGAATGTCCGGCGGGGCTTCACCCGGTTCAATAGGACGGACGATCTCCGGAGTGACGATCACCAGCAGTTCGCTGTGGTTGCGGGTACGCGCCTTTGATTGAAAGAGTTTACCCAGCAGCGGAATGTCTCCGAGTCCCGGGATCTTATCGATAGTTTCGTTGAGACGGTCGTCCAAGAGACCCCCGATGACGAAGCTCTGGCCATTACCCAGTTCCACCTGTGTCTCCACACGTCGTATGGCTAATCCAGGCACCGTGAAGCCGTCTACCGTAAGTCCGTTGGCGAAGTCGAGCGAACTCACCTCCGGCGTTACCGTCATGCGAATGGTGCCGCGCGGGGTGACCACGGGAAGGAAATGGATGCGCACGCCAAACTCACGGAACTGAATCGTGATCTGACCGACTCCGGAACCTCCGCCCTGCAGTGTGGGAAATGGAAATTCGCCGCCTGCCAGAAAGCTCGCTGCATGACCGCTCAGCGTCAGAAGGTTCGGCTCAGCCAATATCTCCGCGAGTTGTTTGCTCACCAGAGCGGCCAGCGTGCCGCCCAGATTCAAATCAGGGCGGTAGAAGAAGAGGTTAAACGCGTCCGCTACAGTAAACGTGGACCCGGGTACCTGGCTCGCGTAGGGCGGAGCAAACTGTCCGGTCGAGATGGATCCCGGGGTATTGAGTGCGCCCGTACTAATCAGGTTCAATCCGAGTTGCGTGGTGGCGGACCGGTCTACGTTGGCGAATTTTACATGGAGCAAGATCTGCGGCTCTGCGGGAGGTACGGCCACGCGCAGCAGGTTTACGACTTTGCCCATCACCGATGCAATAGCTACCGCACGGTCGGCGGCTACTCCGTCCGCAACAGTACCCCGCAACATGACCGCTCCGTTTTCCGCTCGGAAGGAAATGTCCTGATTCGGAAACTCGCGGCGCAGTTCCTCGTTTACCATGTCGAACCGGTTGTCGGCCGCCCGAACGTGGACGTTGAAGATGGAGCGAGCCCCAGCGCCATCCCATAGCACCAGACTCGTCTCCCCGGGCGCCTTTCCGTTCACCATAATCTCGGTCGGGCTCACTGCGACGGCTTCTGCTATCTCGGGGTTGGCCGTTGCGACGCGCTTGACGCCATGAACATTTTCCAGGACCAACGCCTTGTTTAAATCGAGATCAAGGTCGCGCTCGGTCGGGGTCTGCGCCCACGCCGAGAAGGCGAGAAACACCGAAAAGAGAGTGGCTCGCATTAATTCCGTCCCGCTTCCGCGAAGATCGCTTCGGATCTCTTGGATCCGCTAAAAACCTCTACTGCCGCGCTGTCCGGCGTGCGTCTTGAAGTCTCGCGCAAAGGCTGGCTCCGCTTAGATGCTTTCGGCCCGTCGAATCGCGGCAGAGCGACTGGCGTTACCCCGTTTCCAAAGAGCGCGGCTACAGATGCTCCGCGGGTGGGTTCATTTTTTATGTCCATGGGATTGCGCAACACAAGTTGCACCTTTGTTTCGTTGTTGGCCAGACTCAGTATTTCCGCTTGATCAGGCGTGACCAGAAGATTCACTACTTGAGCGTCTTCCGGCTTACCCTCGACATTCCGCTCAATCTTCTGTCCAGCGGACAAGACCTGAATGTTCTGGAGAACCGTGCGGGAAACCGTGCCCGCCTGCGTGGCCTGCGGAGCATTTCCGGAAACGACAACGTCTACCCGCATTCCGGGAAGCACGAATCCGGCGAGGCCAATCACATCGTTTACACGTAAGGCAACCGCCCGCATTCCGAGAGGAATCGTGGCCGCCAGTCCCGCTCCCGCACCTTGCTCAGCAATCCGTTCCCTCATGAACGGTTCGTCCTTATAGATCATCATCACCACTCCTCGCCCAACAACTTCCTGCACCTTTGTTACGGAGCGAGTCGGGACTGCCGCATTCCAGTCCACCTCGTGTATATCCGCTTCGCGCACCAGCGCTCCGATCTCCAGGTCATGCGCGGCAACATCAATCGGGTCCTAGTCATTGGAGGCGCCATCTGCACGTGATGCGCGACGAACCGGTAAACCACAAAGCTGGCGATTCCGGCGACGACCACGGCAAAAACAAAAACAGTCAGGAGACGTTGATTCATAAACTCGCTTCAATCGGGATCAGAGTGCCGGAAAAGTTGTGGGGCCGGGCAAAGACTTGGTAAGACTTGGCCGCGGCCCCGCTAGCTACTTGACGGTGTTGGCGGCAGTCTTGCTGGCGCTGCTCAACGAATTGTTCACCGTCTTCCAGAGACCGTTGACTTCGGTGCTGACGCTGGTCAGAACACCCACGGCCGCGAGCGCGATGAACGCCAGAAGCAGCGAGTACTCGACCAGATCCTGGCCTTCTTCTTCGCGCCACAGCGACTTGAAAAAATTGATCATGAACTTCTCCCTTTTATTGTTTTGATTTGCAGTGTCTGCAGTTCAGGCTTGCCACTTGGCCATCGCCCAAGCCTTCGATCTCGATCAGGTAGCACTGACGAGAAGGTTCCCTGCGTGAAGTGCCCGGCGTCGTCCGATACAGGTCGCGTACGGACGGCGCGGAAGACTGTTGCGACTCCGTCGTCATAGACGAGAGCCCAGTCGCGGGTTTCTTTCAGCACACCGGCTAACGGCGCGTCGGCGCGCATTAACACGGTGTCGATGGCATAGCGCTTGAGCTGTTCCTGCCACCCGTGCTTGGCACTGATGACGTCAAGCTGAAGCCGATCCAGATCGGCTCCATAAAAATCGCTGCGGCCGTCGATAAACACCCGGTTCCGCGGATAAAGATGATATATGAGGTAATCGCCCCACTCGTCATCGGTGAAGATGCGCGACAACGGCACGGACGCCAAAGTTTCGAGCGCGGCCGCCGGATAATCATGGCGGTCGTATTCCGCTACAAGGGATCCCGGACGCCCCGGGGCCGCAAAAAGCAGCGCGAGTATCGCCATCGGGAGGATCGAAACGAGATGCGTCCTCCAGGGACGATCGTTTCGCCCAAACTCCACCCCCGTTCTCCGAAACCATGCGGCCATGCTTCGAATGGCGAGGACGGGCGAATCTAAAGCGTCTTCGATCCGGCCGTCCAACATCCCCGTCACCAGAGGCGCAGCGAAGAAGACAAAGAGCGGGATGTTCCGCGAAGAAACGAGCGCGAGATGCGCCCACCCCGCCAGAATCATGGCGTCCCCCAGTTGCCGATTTCGCCAGCACCAGAACATCGATCCGGCGGCGAGAAACAGTAAGAGTTCCAGGCAGACCGCCAATGGCGAATGGAAGCTGACCGACTGAAACTCGGAAATGTTCTCGAGCTGCTTCGTGTCCGACAGGTATCGAAGGACGTGCTGATGTAGCGCGATCCCATACGGGTTGATCAGTGTTGCAGCCGCGCACGCCACGGCGACGGCCGCAAACATTCCTCCGCGCTTAAGACCTACCCGCCTGTCTTCACCTGTGCACCAGAGAAGCGCCCCTGCGGAATCGCCGATCGCGTAAGCGCAGAGCACCGCGATTCCAATAAAAAACGACCCGTGAATATTCGTCCAAACCGCGACCAGGATCGGCATCAACCACAGTAGACGCACGTTCTTCGTCCTGGCCCGCCGCACGATATGGCACGTGAGCAAAAGGAAGATCCAACCCACAAGGTGAGGCCGGGCTAACCAATGGATGCTGGAAACGACCATCGCGAGTGAGGTCACCGCGAACGCAGCGACATCATTGCTCGTGTAGCTGCGAGCCAAGCGGTACAGAAGAACCGAGGCCAATCCCAGGATCAACATGTTCACGTACACAACACCGGTTAATCCCCAGCGGGCATGGATGAGAGCAAATAGAGCGTCCCAGCCCCACTCCCAAGCGAACCAAGGTTGTCCAGGTTTCGAAAATGAAAACAAATCGGTGTGCGGCACCGCTCCGTGATTGAGGATCCATTCCCCCGTACGGATATGCCAACCGGTGTCGCCGTCTCCCAGCAGCGTTTTCGCGCCCCTCAGCACCGCAAACAGAAAGACCAGCGGAGTCAGAAATGCAAAATCCGTCAGGGACGGAAGGAACCGGATCGGCCAAGCGTGCGCCGGGCGAGGTGCGGTAGCCGAAATGGGGAGATCACCTTCCATAGACCTACCCACTTATCGGCGGTAAACGCGCCGAACGTTAGGAAACTTTATTTAGGAGGAAGCTTTGTTCAATGCTTTAGCCATCCGGCACAGACGCACAACAAGGAACCACACGCGATCACGACGCCGTGCGGCAGCCGCAACGACTGAGCGCCCCGGATGTCCAGATCGGAGTTCGATTGATAGGGCGCTTCGAACCGCATCAGCGACCCGAGCAATGTCTGGACGTTGAACCAGGTCTGATGAAGACGCTTCTTCACCACCACGGCGGAAAACGCTGCCACGCCCCCCAGTAACGAGGTAGCGAGAAACACGATTAACCAGCCGGCGGGTCCGGTGATCGCGCCCACCGCGGCCATCATCTTCACGTCACCTGCACCCATCCCTCGAAGGAGATACAACGGAATATAGATCAGCAGCGCCAAGCCGGTGCCTTCTAGGGATTCGACCATCCCGGTGCGGCCGGCACCAACTGTATTCAAAAGGAATCCGGTCAGAAATCCCGTGACTGTCACCCAGTTCGGGATTCTCCGGAATCGCCAATCGAAGTAGCCGCCGCCAAGCACCACTGCCACGAGCAAGAGACGAATCAGCATGGAAGACGTCATCGTCCGCCAACATCCGTCCGCGCTGAGAGGAATTGCTTCTGCATATCGCGACCCTCGCCTTTCAGTTCGTTTTGCGAAACTCGATTCGATTCCCTGGCTTCACGCCCAGTCGCAGAAGAGTGCCCGCCGGTAGTTCCAGCACCGAGGCAGCTCGCCAGCAGACCGCGATCCGCCACGGCGCAATCGAGGAACAAACCCGGGCCACCGTCTCCGAGCGGCTCAGAAAAAGAGCGTCGATGTCGACCTTCATTCCAAACGTATGAATCGCTTCGCAGGGATTGATCCACAGACCTTCGCCCTCGGAAATTGAATCCCGCTTCAGTAGTCCGGATCGGCGCTCCCGACTCGTTCCGGCGAGGCTGATCCGCTCCCCCAGAGATACACCAAGATCCATGTCCCACGCTTCGAGCACTCAAACTAGTGCTGACGCAGCGCCAATCTTCTCAAAGCGCGCTAGAGGCGATCTTTCCACAACAGCTCGGCATCCGAACGGCGCACGTAGTTCGCATCCAGCAGCGCTGGGTCGCCTGAATCGCCGTTCCGGAATTGCTCAAGCGCAATGTCCGCTATCGCACTCGCGATTCCCCGAGGCGCGCGCGTCTGCCGCGCGTGAGCAAATCGCGATGACCCGAGCGCAGATGCAAACGGCGTAAAGTCGAACGCCACAAACTCTTCCACTTCGTCCGGCAGGCCGGCGAGCCATATCGGGAATGGCGCCACCACCTCCGATTCGATGCCCGCGCCGCACACGCCCCCGTATACCTCACCCCGGCGAGCATCCAGAATAACGGCCCGGCAAGGTGCGCTGCCCGCGCGCAGCATGGCCCTCAAATTCGAAACTGCGATCCCCGGTTTGGCCAGCGCCTCTGCCATTGCCTTCACCGCCGTCAAACCGATGCGCACCCCAGTGAACGACCCGGGACCAGCCGCGGCCGCGTACAGACCCACCTCGCTCAGTCCGAGCCCGTTCCGGTGCAAAAGACCGGATATCTGATCGAACAAGGCTGCCGAAAAGCCTTCTGGCTCGTGGAGTAGCACTTCATCGGCCCACCCCTTGTCGTCCTTCAGCGCGATACTGCCAAACTCGTGCGTCGTGTCGATGGCTAACACGATCATGGATTGACCGCGTAGTTCTGATCCACCGAATACAATTTGCCCAGCGCGTTTAAGCCATAAACGCGCACGTGAAGCGTTGCCGGGAAGTGCCGAATCACATTCGGGGGCACACCGAATTCCCCCGCAGCCCCGGTCCCGAGCACGCGATAGCCCTCGCCATCCGCCGTCACTTCGCCAGTCCAAACGTAGATCATGCTTCGCGATGCGCGCGTCTCCTTCTTGAGATGCGTCGCATAGGGAATCGCTTTCGACATGCCCAAAGACTCCGCACCCGGTTTCGCAATTTCATAGGGCACCTTCGCGGGGTCCACCTCGATCTCCTGCAGCTGCACCGGACGCGCTTCAAACCGATAGCTCTTCAACGATTCTTTATGGCCCTCGCGAAACAGGTGCAGCACCCAATCGTGCGTCGCGTCCGGAGGAGCGCCGCTGAAAACATCTTCCTTGAAGTCGTCGATCTCCGTGTGCTCGCCCGTAAGCGGATTGATCCACTCGCCGTTCCACTTATGTTTCCGCTCGAGGTGCACCGTTACCGGCCCCGGCTTCTCCACATAGAGCACGTATTCGGTGTCGGGCAGCGACACGCCGCGCGCTCCTTCCGCATCGAAGAACGGCTCTTCGTCCCAGTACCGGGTGTCCGCAAAAACCTGCTTCCACACACCAAGGAACTTCGTCATTGCAAGGTCCGTCGCCGCCGCCTCGGGATACGCACCGCTCATGGTCGCGTTCCATAGCAGATGACGAAATGCGTCCGGCGAATCGCTCCTTACTTCAGTCACAGCCGGATTGGAGAAGATCTGATCCTCGACCGCACTTACGCCCCAATCTCCGGGTCCGTACGATCGCACGTTCATCCACTTCTCGTCCGCAAACGGACCCGAAGTCACTGCCGCGCCTACAGACCGCAAATGGTGGAACGGATCTTCGTCCAAATACCCGGATAGTTCCCGCACCAGATCGTGCGCGTGTTCATAGCGTTCAAACTGATCGAGCATCACCCACGTGACGTTGCGCGCGGAATACCGCGCCAGAATATACCGGATGAACCTCTGTCGCGCCTCACGATCGGCCCCGGTAGGCGGCACCAACACAAGGTCACCGATCACACCCTTCGCATTCAAAAATCCGAGCCGGTAATCCAACTCCGCGAAGGCCGTCTCGTCCATCCCGTTTGGCACGCGGAAGCGCACATGATTAACCCCAGCCCCTACGCGCGCATTTGCCCAACTCTCAAACGCAGTTCGGTCTTGCCCCTCCGTCGCCGAATCCCCGACCCACAGATGCGCTGGTCTTGCCCCGCCCGTGTACCGGAAATGGTGGACGTTCGCCACATCGATCCAGCCGTTCGCATCGGACGGGGTCGCTTGAAACTGCAGCCCCTTGTCGTGAAACGCCTCGATGCTGCTCGAGATCCGTACATCCCATGTCCCCGGCTCGAACGGACTGAACCGAACCGTCATCCGGTTAGGACCCGACGGAAATGCTCGCAGCAAGAACGTGCGGTGGCTCGGACCGCGAAACTCCGCGTTCAATTCCGGATCTTTCGGCGTCTGAGCCGGAAGATCAAACGTGATATCGCAGATCGAATACGCCGGTGTCGCCGGACAGATCGTCTGCCCCCGCACCGCGCCCAAACCCGAGACGAGGAGGACTCCCAAAAACCGGAACATTCCCCTCCAGTTTAGGTTTCCGTCCGGTACCAATCGAGCGTCCGCCGCAAACCCTCTTCAAAACTGAATTGAGGATCATGCCCCAATTCGCTTCGCGCCTTGGTCGTGTCCGCCTGCGAATCACGAACGTCTCCAGCTCGAGACGCGCTGTACTTCGCTGGGATCTCGACCCCTTCGATCTTCTGGAGCAGCCTCCACGCTTCATTCAGGGTGATCCGCCCTCCGTTGCCGCCGTTGAACACCTTCCCCGACACACTGGCACCCGCTGCCGCCGCCTTCAAATTCAGCTGCACCACGTCTTCCACAAACGTGAAGTCCCGGCTGGTCTCCCCGTCGCCAAAGATCGTAGGGGCCTTACGCTCCAGAATCGCGCGGCAGAAAAGCGATAGAACGCCGGAATATGGACTCGACGGGTCCTGCCTCGGGCCATACACGTTGAAGTACCGTAAGCTCACCGTCTCCAGCCCGAAACATCCGGAAAAGACCGAGCAGTAATACTCGCCTGCGAGCTTTTGCAAAGCATAGGGCGACTTCGGAGCCGGCGCCATTGTCTCGACTTTGGGCAGCACTGCCGTATCCCCGTAAGCCGAAGACGAAGCCGCATACACCACGCGACGCACTCCGTTTTCCGCCGCGGCCCGCAGGATGTTAAACGTCCCGTCAATGTTCACTTCATGCGAAGGAACGGGCTCTTTGATCGAACGCGGAACCGACGGGATCGCCGCTTGATGGAACACCACGTCCGCATCCCGCAATACCGGCGCGATCGCCGCGAAATCCCGGATGTCCGCTTCATGGAATGCGATCCCACCCTCCACCTCTTCCAGGTTGCGCCGCTTCCCCGTCAAAAGGTTGTCGACCACGTGGACCTCCGCATCGCCGAAACGCACCAGGCCTCGCACCAGCGCCGACCCGATGAAACCGCTACCCCCGGTGACTACGTATTTCTTCATAAATCGATTGGAGGTAGTGTATCGTCTCGTTCGCGATGGTCACCGGATCCGGCTGAAAATCGAAAACCTCCGACGAAACCCATCCGCCATACCCCATCCGTTCAAGCGTTCCCAACACGAGCCGGAAGTCGTAGTTCCCCGACCCTGCATACCGCCCATCAAGCTCATTCACATGCACATGCCGGATCTCCGGGGCATACCGCTCAAGCAGTTGCGCCGGTGCCTCGCGCTCGTCCACCGCATTATGGGTATCAAACATGGTTTGAATCGCCGGGTGACCCACCTCCCGCACGATTTCCGCCGCTTCCGCTAGTGTCTGCACAACATCACACTGATCGGCGGGCAGCGCTTCTACCAATAGGGTGACCCCGCGATTTTCTGCGTGCGGCGCCAGCTCCGCCAAACCCTCCGCAAACCGCCGCTTCGCCTCAGCCACGGTTGACCCCAAAGTTGTGCCGCGCTGCTTGGGCGATCCGAACACCATCACCGCCGGGCTATCCACCCCATCTCCCGATAAGTCGCCCGCTAAATCAACCAGCCCCCGGACATGCTCCCAACTCCGCTGCCGAACCAGGTCATCCGGAGTCGTCACGTGCAGACCAGCCGGGCTCACCATTAACCAGTGCAGACCAACAAACCGCAGTCCTTCGCCCGCCATCACCGCCCGCAACTCCCGTACGTCCGGCGACGGACCCAGCGTATACGGGGCAATCTCAATTCCCGTAAACCCCGCGCCGCGAATGCTTCGGCACGCATCCGCGAAGCTCCAGCCCTCGAACGCCTCATTGCACATCGCGAAACGCAGCATTCAGCTCGTATGATCTTGGATAATCTTCCAGCCCTGCGCCGTTTTCGTAAACAGCAAAGTGAATACCCCGTCGGCGTTGCCGCCAGCCTCCGCCATCCGCTCCAGATGAAATCGGCCCAACACGTTGGCATACTTCGCGTCGAGTACCTTGATCTCCAAATCGGAGAACCGCAGCTTGCCCATCTTCTCCGGAGTCGGGTAATTCTGGCGATACCGCTCCAACATCTGGCTGTACCCGCGCGACACGCTCTTTCCGATAAAGACCAGGTCGGGCGAGTTCACGTAAGTAGTGGCGAAAGCAGCAATATCGCCCCGGTTCCAGGCCGCGGTTTGATCGGTCAACACCTGGCGGATCTGTTCCTCCGCCGTCGCGCCAAAACTGACCAGCAGCGCCGCGCCCAGGAACAGCCCGGCCAGCTTAATCATCGTTGTCCCCAAATATATCGGTCACCGCGTGCCAGCCCTTATGCTCGTCGCTTCCGTGTTTATAGAGCGATAGCTCGCGCCGCATCTTCTGCAGCGTCATGCTTTGCACCACTACGCGCCCCGGGCCGGTCATGTTCGCCAGAAACAATCCTTCACCGCCAAACAGGGCCGTCTTAATGCCGCCGGCGAGTTGAATGTCGTAGTCCACCGATTCGTCGAACGCGACAATACACGCCGTATCGACCTGAATCGTCTCTCCTACCTTAAGATCGAACTCCACAAAATCGCCGCCCGCATGGAGAAACACGAGCCCCGGCCCGGTGAACTTCTCCAGAATGAACCCTTCCCCTCCAAAGAAACCCGCGCCCAACTTTCGCACGAGCGCGATGCCGAACCGCACGCTGGGCTGCGCCACGAGAAACGCATCCCGCTGCGCCAGCAACGATTGGCCCGCCGCCAATTCAAACGCCTGTATCCGCCCCGGATAAGCGCCCGCAAACCCCACTTCGCCAGGCCCATTGGCGTGGAAGTACGTGAGAAATAAAGACTCGCCCGTCACCTTGCGCCGTAACGCGCCCACCAGCTTCTCCCCGATGGTCGCCCCGCTCATCCGCGTATCCCAATACACATTGCCCGTCTTGAACACCATCCGCCCCGCCTCGGCGTAAACCTCCTGGCCGGATTTCAGATGGAGCCGGGCAACCTGCAGATTGTCCCCTTGAATCGTGTACTCCAACTGCGGAACGGTCGTATTCGCCGCGGGAGGAACGACGCCCGGGACCTGAGCGGCGCCGCATCGCGTGCAGAAACGGTCTGCCTCCGCGGTCGGCGCACCACAATTCGTGCAGAAAGCCATGTTGGAAATTCTCGCACGCGACTCGCGCGGCCTGAAAACTCCTCAGGACCCGCGCGCCGATACAATAAAGAAGAACTCATTGTCCAAGCTGATCGCGTTCGTCTCGACCTTCCTGGCGGTCTCCCTCTTTATCGGCATCGTTGCCTACTTTCGTTACTACGCGCCAGTCGGTTCGTTCATCCACCGCGACCTGGACCCCGAAGCGGTTGTTCACGAAGTACGCCAACTCAACGACTTGGTCACCGTCCGTTACGTCATACAGAAAGTCGTCGGACTCAAAGAAGAGCGCCAGCCCCTCGGTTCGGAATCCATTCTTCTGATGGTGCAAGGCAAGGTGCTCGCCGGGGTTAGCTTAGGCGACGTCAACCAGTACGACGTCCAGAACGTCCATGGCCACACTGCTGATTTACGCCTTCCTCCTCCGCACCTCATCGACGCCTATATCGACGAGCAAAACACCAAAGTGTGGGACCGCGGCGTCACCTGGTGGACTCCCTGGGTCGCCCCCGATCAGGACCTCGAACACAAAGCCCGCCTGCTCGCCATCGACAGCATCCGCTCAGCCGCGGTCGATAGCGGCATCCTCAACGACGCCCGGCGCAATGCTCAGGAATCCATTCGGAAATTCCTCGCCCCGTTCGGCATCACCACCGTTAATTTCCGCGAGTCGAAGAACGTCAGCTAAGTTCTTCCGGACTAAACAGCCTCAACCGCCGCGCACTCTCGTTCGCGTCGCATGCTAATGTCCGCATTGTCGCGGAACCACGCTTCAAATGCGTCGCGCGTGAGTGGCCGGGCGATCCAGTAGCCCTGAATCTCCTCGCAGCCGCATTCCACCAGAAACGTGAGCGCTTCCTCGGTCTCCACTCCCTCCGCCACCACCCGGTATCCAAGTTCGTGCGCCATCGTGATCATCGACCGAACCAGCATGCGATTCCGCGAACTGTCGCGCAGAGTTTGCATGAACGATTGATCCAGCTTCACCGTGCTCGCCGGAATCCGCTGCAGATAAGAGAAGGTGCTATACCCGGTTCCAAAATCGTCGATCGCCAGATCTACCTTCATGGCGCGCAGTTCGTGCAACTGGCTCATCACCCGTGAACCGTTCCGGATCAGCGCGCTTTCGGTAAACTCCAGCTCGATTGCCGAAGCCGGTACGGAGTAGCGCTCCAGGTTCGCAGCCAGTCTTTGCGCAAAATCCTGTTCTTCCAGATTCAATGCCGATACGTTGATCGAAATCCGCAGTTCCAAACCTTTGCGACGCCAGTCCGCAATTTGCGCCAACACGGACTCGACGACCCACTGCGTTACGGGCCGTCCCAGAGCCGTCTGCTCGACCAGCGGAATAAACTCCCCCGGAGACACATTTCCCAGATTCGGATTCCGCCACCGCAGCAGAGCCTCCGCGCTCAAACATTTCCCGGTGGCGCCATCCACGCGCGGCTGGTACACCAGGCGGAACTGATCGGATTGGTTCAATGCGTCCTGGATATCGGTTAAGATCGTGAACCGGCGGCGATTGGCATCGTCGCGAATCGGGCTGTAAACGGCATGGCTCACTTCCGCTTGACGGGCTTCGTGGGCCGCGCTCACCGCCGTACGCAAAGCATTCTCCGGCGATGATTCGCCCAATTGGAACGGCGCGACTCCAATCACCGCGTGAACGGCCACCGGGATCTCATTGCACAGAATCGGCTCCTTCAAGCGGTCGCTCAACCGGCTCACCAAGCCGCGCCAGTCTTGCGCTTCCGCTCCTTCTAGAACCACCAGGAATGAACCGGCGCTGACTTGATACAAATTCCTCTTCCTGCCCAGCAGATCCCGGATCGCTTCGCTCGAGGCTTTTACCAGATCGTCCAAATACCCGATTCCCAGCACGCTGACCATTTCGTTCAGGTGCCGCGGGTCGGTCAGGTCAATCAATAGATTTACCCGGAGACCCCCCGGGTCGGCCTTCTCGAGATCTGCCAGATCTTCCAGAATCTGACTGCGATTCGGAAGCCCACTCAGGGAATCGATGCGCCCGAAATCGTGCTGCAGTTCCACCTGCGCCATCACCATCGCCGCGAAATCTCCCAGCGACTTGACCTCGTCCGCCGAAATCTCGCGTGGCACCTGATCGAGCACGCACATCGCGCCCAGCGTATCCCCGGCGCGCGTGGTCAAAGGCGCCCCCGCGTAAAACCGGACGCCCGACTGCGCCAGCAAACTCGTCGCGAAACGCTCGTCCTGCAATAAATCCGGTACCACTAGAAAATCCGCCGATCGCGTCACCTCCGCGCAAGGCGCCTGAAAGCGCGGGATCTCCCGCCCAGCCGTGCCCACATGCGACTTGAACCATTGCCGGTCGCGATCCGTGAGCGAGACCGCGGCGATCGGAGCGCGAAACAGCCGGCTGGCCATCCGCGTAATCCGGTCGAAACTTTCGCTCTCCGGAGTGTCCAAAAGTTCTAGATCCTGCAGAGCGCGCAAACGACGATCCTCGCGAGCCTTTGAGACACTGCCTGCTGGAATGCCTGCCTCTTGCCCTTCCCCGATACTCATCAGCCCGTACATCGGCGGGCCACGCAGAAAACTTTAGCCGTTTTTCGTCCGCCGGAAATCGACGTCCGCTACCGGTCGAGGATCACCGCACCCGAGCCCGCAATCTGGTATTCCGCCTTTCCTTCCTTGATCTTCGAAGGATCGAACGATCGCCCCGCATCTTCCGCCTCGTGCTTGGCCGCGGCAATTGTCTGTTCCCGGGTCAACTCGTGCTTCTCCAGCCGGCCCTCCGCAATCGCCGTCTTCCCCACCGAATCCTTCGGGAACACAAGGTCCCCGTCTTCCACTTTGATCCGCAAAAGATGACCGCCCGCGTCGGTCAAATTCATCCAACAGCCCATCGCCTGGCAAACTTCGGTGACCTTACCCTCCACCTGAACCGTGTGGTTCACGAACTTGTCAGGATTCGCGAAAACCGCCGCAAGCGAAATCGGACTCGCCGCCGCCAAAGGCTTGCCCAGCTTTTGATCCGCGCTGAAGCCGGCCGTCACAAATCCGGTGGTCATAAGGAGAAGGGTGCTGAGGACAATCTTCATCCCTCCATTATCCCCGCGCCTCGCGCCAGCGTCTCACCAGATCCCGCGCCGCCGCCGGCCATTCCGGGAACTCGAACGTGAATCCCGCCTCTTGTAAGCGGCCCGGTACTACGCGTCGGCTCTTCAACACCAGCTCCGATTCCGTCCTCATCAGCCATGTCCCCGCCTCCAACATCCATCCCGGCGCCGGTAGACCAATCGCCGCGCCCCACGCCGCGCGCAGCACGCGCATGAAATCCACGTTCGGCAGCGGGTGCGGGGAAGCCACATTCACCGTCCCGGTAAACTCCTCTCGCACGATCAAAAAATCCACCGCCCGCACGAAATCCGTTTCATGGATCCACGACACGAACTGCCGCCCCGACCCTTGCTTCCCGCCCAGCCCGTGCCGCACCAGGCTCAGGAAAACGTCGAACACACCGCCGCGGTCGGGACTAAACGTCATCGCGCTGCGCATCGCCACCTTCCGCGTACGCGGCGTCTCCACCCCGAAAAACGCTTGCTCCCACCTCTTCGCCACATCGATCGAGAAATTCCAAGTATCGGGTGCGCCCGGCTCACCTCCGCCCAACTCCCCTGTCACCTCATCCATCGCGCGGTCGAGCGCATGCCGGTAAATCGTGGCGGTGCTCGCGTTCAGCCATACCCGCGGCGGATCTCGCAGCGCCTGGACCACCCGGTTCAACAGCTCCGTGCTTTGCAACCTCGATTGATAGATTGCGCTCCGGTTCACGGTCGTGTACCGGCAGTTCACGCTGCGCCCTGCCAGGTTCACGCACACATCGCTGCCCTCCAATGCCGCCGTCCAAGACCCCGGATTCACTCCATCCCACAGCAACGTTTTCCACGGAGCACGCTGCGGATTGCGGCTCAGCACGGTAATCTCATGCCCGCTCGCATGAAAATGGCGCGCCAGAATGCTTCCCACCTGCCCGCTACCTCCCGGAATCACGATTCGCATCGACATACCTCCGCCAATCCTCGGACTCCGCCACCTGCCGAATCACCGCATTCCGCTCCCGCAACAGACGTTGCATATAACGGCGTAGCACCAGCTGTTCGGCCAACCACCCCAGCACTGCAAGCGGCGCGGCAAAACAGAACACATCCCGCATCTCGGTCTCGCCGCCCAGCCTCCGCACAAAGAAATGTTCGTGCCGCATCGATCGAAAGGCCCCGCTCACCATCGTGTCTTCGAAATAGTCGGGAGCGTGAAATGCGGTAATCTCGCTCGTCAGCCGCTGCCGGATCAGAAAATGCCGCGCCCGCCACGTCACTCGGTCACCCAACCCCATCAGCCCCGATGTTCGGCCGCTCAGCGCAACCGCCGTCTCCCCCCAGTGCCGGTTTCCCAGCACATGCACCTCGACGCTCCTTGCTAAGTCGAAGCAGCGCTCGAGAGGTGCGCGGATGATAGTTTTCTCCTCTATGCGGATCATTCTGTTATTTCTGTCTTAACAGAAATAACAGAAAACCAGTCGACCGTCAACGTGCTAAAAACCGGCCCCCACAAACGCCCAAAACCTGCTATTCTAATAACGTCTCCTGCCTGCATAGGTCCTCGGTCGCAGGGCTTCCACTAAGAAAAGCCCAGCAGTGCTGTTCGGTTCGGTTCCTTTTACCCTCCCGTTTAGTTCCCCATAGGATGTTGTGCCGGTATTCGGCATTTAACGTCTATGAACAATTTCTCTGAACTAACACTGAACCCCACCATTCACCTAAACCTGACCCGTAACAATTTCCGCGAACCCACCCCGGTACAGGCGCAATCTCTGCTTCCCGGCCTCGAGGGTTCCGACCTGGTCGCGACCGCCCAAACCGGCACCGGGAAAACGCTGGCGTTTGCTATCCCCATCGCCCAGAAAATCCTGACGGCCGCGCCGGACAACAAGCGTGCGATCCAGGCGTTGATCCTGGCTCCCACCCGCGAACTGGCCCTCCAGATCGCCGATACGTTCTCTAAAATTGCCGCCGGTACTCCGCTCAAATCCGCCGTCGTCGTTGGTGGTCTCAGCGAATCGACGCAGCTCAGCGCCATCCGTCGCGGTGTACAGCTCGTGATCGCCACCCCCGGCCGCCTCGAAGACTTCCTCGGACGCAATCTCATCGATCTCTCCGCGGTGCAAACCGTGGTTCTCGATGAAGCCGACCGCATGCTCGATATGGGATTTCTGCCCGCGATCGAACGGATCCTCGCCACGCTCCCCAAAAACCGGCAGAGCCTGTTCTTCTCCGCCACCATGAATCGCACCGTCGAGCGCCTCATCAACGGCTACTCGCGCAATCCCGTCCGCATCGAAGTCGGCGGTCCTACCGCCAAACCCGCGGAACAGGTCGACCTCCATGTTTACGAGGTCCGCAGCGACAAGCGCGTCGAACTGCTCCACCACATGCTCCACCAGGATGCCGGCTCGTTCCTCGTCTTTGCAAAAACGAAGCACGGTACCGATCGGCTGGCCAAGAATCTATCCGCTCTCGGCGTCCGCGCAGCTGTCATGCACGGCGGCCGTAGCCAGAACCAACGCAATCAGGCGCTCGCCGGCTTCCGTGACGGACGTTATCGCGTCCTCGTCGCTACCGACGTCGTCGCCCGCGGGATTCACGTCGATGGCGTGGCGCACGTCGTCAACTTTGATCTCCCCCAAGCCCCGCAGGACTTCATCCACCGCGTCGGTCGTACCGGCCGCGCCGGACAGCGTGGCTCCGCATCCACCTTCATTTCGAAAGGCGAACGCGGAGAAATTACCCGCATCGAGCGCGAATGCAAGGTGCGCATGATTCGCCGCGAAGTCTCCCCGGAAATGGTAGCCGCCGTCGCCGAAGTCCCCAACGCCAACTTATTTGAAGACCGCGACCGCGAATCCGCGCCGCCGTCCTTCCGCCGCTCCCGTAAGCCGGCCAGCAGCCACACGTCGCGCGGCCCTTCCGCCCGTCGTAATCCGCGCTTCGCCCGCTAATCCCTTCTGATCCCAACGAAAAAGGGCGGCTCTCACGAGCCGCCCTTTTTCTTGCTACACGCTTCTCTTTCCTTACTTGGTCGCCAGCTCCGGCTGCGTATTCGCCCCCAGCTCGGACAACCGGTTCGCCAGCAGCTTTTCCAAATCCACCAGTGATTTGCTAAAGCCCTCGATCCCTTCCTTCAGCTTGTCGTGCGCCATCTCGTCTTCCTGGTGCATCTTTTCGAAGGTGGCCTTATCCATGGTGATCCGCTCGATCTGCAGCCCCTTCGCCTTCTCCGGATCCAGCTTGCGCGGCAGTTCCTTCTCGGTCGAATCCAGTTCTTCCAGCAGCTTCGGCGATATCGTCAGCAGATCGCAGCCCGCCAGTTCCGTGATCTCATCGATGTTCCGGAAGCTCGCTCCCATCACCACCGTCTGGTATCCGAACTTCTTGTAGTAGTTATAGATCTTCGTCACCGAATCCACTCCGGGATCCTCGGCGCCCTTATAATCCTGCCCGGTCTTCTTCTTGAACCAGTCCAGAATGCGGCCCACAAACGGTGAAATCAGCGTCACCTTAGCTTCGGCGCACGCCACCGCCTGATGCATTCCGAACAGCAGCGTCAGATTGCAGTGGATGCCCTCTTTCTCCAGTTGCTCGGCGGCCTTGATCCCTTCCCACGTCGAAGCGATCTTGATCAGCACCCGGTCCCGCGAAACACCTGCTTTGTCGTACTGCGCGATAATCTCGCGCGCCTGCTCCATCGTCTTCTCTTGATCGTAAGAGAGCCGTGCATCCACTTCCGTCGACACGCGCCCCGGAACCACGTCCAAAATCTTCTTGCCGAACGCCACGGCTAACCGCTTGAATGCCAGGTTCGCCACGTCGGCGTCGCTCGACTTTTCGCCTAACTCGTCCTTCGCGGCCTTGAGTACGTCATCCACGATCGCCCGGTAACCCGGCATCTGCGCAGCGGCTGTGATCAACGATGGGTTGGTCGTGCTGTCCTGCGGTTTGAACCTCATGATCGAATCGAAGTCGCCGGTGTCAGCCACCACCTTCGTCATCCCGCGGAGTTGTTCAAGCAACGTTTGTTTCATAAAACCGGCGCCCTTTCTCGCCATCTGTCTCTCTTTTATGTTAACGGTTCCTATCGGGAAATGCTGCGATTCCCCGATTCCGAATCCGTTACGCGAATGCTCTACAACCCGTTCCCGCGAAAGCACCTGGCCTAATCCCCGCGCAGCGCAGTCACTGGTTCAATTCGCGCGGCCCGCAAGCTCGGCAAAACACTCGCCGCAAAGGCCGTTACCAAAATCACCGCGCCGCTCCAGGCAAAACTACCCCAGAGGTAGTTCTCCGTCGGAAAAGCTTCGCTGGACCCGACCAACCCGCCCACAATCCGCGCCACCGCCAGCGACGCACCAATCCCGCCCACCAAACCGATCGTCACCAACCGCATTCCGCTCCATGTCGTGCTCCACAACAAATCGCGGCCATCCGCTCCCAGCGCCAGCCGTAATCCAAACTCCGGAGTGCGCCGCGCTACCTCCTGCGACAGGAGACCGAAGATTCCGACTCCCGAAAGCCCGGTTGCCACGCCGGCAAACAAAAGCAGCAGCCACGCGCGCCCTCGCGGACCCGATTCCGTCTCGTCCATCAGCGTCTGCACCGGCGCAATCTGCTCGATCGCCTGGTTTTGCGTCAGCGGCTGAATCGCCCGCCGGATATCCTGGGCCAGCCCCGCCGCCGGACGCGGACTCCGCACCACGAAGTTCATCACCGGCCAATAAGTCGCGCCCCACGGAACGTACACTTCCGGCTCAGCCTCACGGTCCGAAGGTCGCTCCCGCGTATCCCCCACCACGCCCACAATGCGGAACCAACGTGGTGGTGTCGTGCCCTCGCGCCGCGCCACCTCCCGTCCAATCGGGTTCGTATCCCCAAACCGCAGGCGTGCGAATCTCTCGTTCACCACCGCTTCGCGGGGTCCCCCGGCGTCGCGGTACACGCCGAATAACTTGCCTGCCAGCATCGGAACTCCGGCCGCTCCGAAGTACCCGGGTGTCGCCGTGCGCCATCCCATCGACCGCTCCGCTTCTGACGGAGTCAACGCCACATCGCGCACCACCACCGGCCCTGACTGCGAGCCGCCATGCAGCGGCAGTCGGTCCACGATTCCCACCGCTTCCACTCCGCCCAGGGTTTCGAGCCGCGTGAGCACCTGCTTCGCGTACGCGTTCAGCCGTCCTTCCGGTGTGTCCCACGGAAACAACACCGTAAAGCTCAGCGCCCCATCCGGTCGAAATCCCAGCGGAGCCTGGCGCATCCGCAGATAGTTCCCTGCCAGAAGTCCCGCCGTCACCAGCAGCACCACGGAAGCGGCTACCTCGATCATCACCAGCTTGCTGCGCACCCCTTCGCGCGGACCGCCCACATTCCGCGCACCCACGTTCAGACTATCCACGCGGACGCGCGACACCAGTTGCAGCGCCGGTATCACGCCGCACAGCAGCGCCGATGCGCCGATGGCTACCCCGGTAAACGCCACCACCCGCCAGTTCAAAGCCGACTCCAGCAAGTGCGGCGTGTCCGCCGGAAGTACCTGCTTCAGCAGTTCAATCCCGAACGTCGCCAGCAGCAGACCGGCCGCCCCTCCCGCCGCGCTTAACAGCAGTCCTTCCACCAGGAAGCTCCGCACTAATCGGCCGCGCCCCGCGCCCAAGGCCAGCCGGATGCTCGCCTCTCTCCGGCGTCCCAGTGCCCGCGCCAGCAGCAGACCGGCTACATTGATGCACGCCACCAGCAAGACACAGAGCACGCCGCCAAACAGGGTCAGCAGAGGTCCGCGCGAACTCGCGGTCACATGCTCCTCTAATGAAACCAACGTCGCGCGCCGTCCGCGATCTGTCGCCGGGTACTTCTCCCCGAGCTGCCCCGCTACCGCCGCCAATTCCGCATTGGCACTCTCCAGCGTCGCCCCCGGAGCAAGCCGTGCGAACTGCCCCAGGAACCCGGCCTCCCGGGAAGTCGCCTGTACAGCGGCGGGCGCCGGAATCCAAATATCAACTCCTTCCGGATACGCCACGTCTTTGCTGAGGACCCCGATCACCGGATAAGCCTGTCCATTCAAATGCAGCGGACGCCCTAATATCGCCGGATTGCTTTGAAACACCGATCTCCAGATGTGCTCGGTCAGCAGCACCACCGGCTCACGGCCCTGCCGCTCCGCCTCCGTCGGCATTCGCCCGAACACCAGCCGCGCATGAAGCACTTCGCCCGTCGGCCCGAACGTCCGCAAAGCATCTAAACGTCGTGGAGCGCCTTCTCCGCTCAACACCAGTCCTTCGTCGTAAATCCCTGCCACCCCCGCCAAACTCCGCAGGCGCTGCCAGTCCGCCATGCGCAGCGGCGTGCCGCCCGACGGCTGCCCATCGGCTGAGAACTCGTTGATCCACACCAGCCTTCCGCTATCCATTGCACGCCACGGCGCCAGCAGCGTCGCGTCGATCACGCTGAAGAAGGACACCGTCGCTCCGATGCTGATCGCCAATGTCGCCACACCCACGGCGGTGAATCCCGGACTCCGCCGCAAACTCCTTATCCCCTGCCGCACATCCTGCTGCAGCGATTCGAGAAACACAAACCCCCGCCGCTCCCGGTGCGCCTCGCGAGCCGCTTCCATTCCACCCAATTTCACCAGCGCCTGCCGCCGCGCCTCCTCCGGCGCAAGCCCGGCCCGCACGCCGTCGTCGATATGCATCTCCAGATGGCTCGCCAGCTCTGCATTAAAATCGGCTTCCGCCTGCCGCCCTCCCAACATCCCCCGCATACGGAAAAGAATCGAGCGCAGCGCGCTCATGAATGTCCTTCTCCCGTTTTAAGGAAGCGCGCCATCACTTCAGCCATGCCCGTCCATTCCTTCTCCGCCGCCCGCATCCGCTTCCGCCCGGAAGCGCTCAGCCTGTAAAACTTGGCCTTCCGATTGTTCTCCGACACACCCCATTCGGAGGTAATAAAACCCTCCTGCTCGAGCTTCAGGAGCGCGGGATAGATCGTCCCGTAGTTAACCGAGAGTGCATCCTCGCTCGTCTGTTCAATGCGCCGCGCGATTCCGTACCCGTGCAGCGCGCCCATCGTATCGAGCGTTCTCAGAATCATCAGGCTCAGCGTGCCTTGCCAAACATCGGTCTTCCGGTCCATGCGGTCTCCTACTGGAAACCAATATGACAGGGTTCCTATGGGAAAGCAATACGTTAACCACGCCCCCCGGCCCGTACTTCACCCGCATCCGTGTGGACCGCCTTATAGCGCCAGGCGCACTCGCCAGTTCGTCAGCAGCGTTGCCGCGCCCAGCATCACGCCCGTGAACACCAGCGCTTTCACCGCGCCCGCTGCGCCGGACTGCCACAGCACCGGCAGCCACCGCATGCTCACCCCGAAATAGAACATGTCCGGCAGCAGATACGTCAGCAGCGTATTCTCGCCCGCCGCCTTCGTGAACTTCGCCCACGCTTCCTTCCCGCGCACGTCCGCAATCCAGTGCACCAGGCAGAACAGCAGCACCGCTGCCCCCGCGCTCCACAGCGCCCACGTCGGCGTCGCGCGGATCTTCGAAATTCCCAACGGCCGCAGCAGCCACCCTGCCGCCAGCAGCGCCGCCGCAAACCCGATCAGGCTCGCCGCCCGGTCGCGATACCGCCCGAAACCCACTTCCAAACTCAATTGCGTGCAGATCACCCCCGCCATCGTGATCGCCCCGAAACACCCGTTGTTCCACGGCCAAACGGAGAAGGGAAGATCCTCCGCAAAACGGAACCATCCCGCCGCCGCGCCCACGTTCAACCCGCACAGCACCAGAAACCACAGCAGCGGGGCCCATCGCCACCGCCGCGTCGGAATGTATAGGATGCAAACCGCCAGGTACGTCCACCCGATCAGCCCCAGAATCTCCCAATATCCGAACGACAGCCACCGCACATCGCCGTCCCGCGTCACCCGCCGGAAGATCGCAAACATCGCCACCATCAGCACCAGCCCCGCGATCTTCAACGCCCGCGAAATCCACGGCCGCTGTATCCCCTTCGGAGGAACGTGGAAAAACAGCACCGCGCCCACCAGCACCAGCAATCCCCAGCTATCGGACGAGATCCCCATCAGCCGCGCGTCCCCGCGATCCACATTCGCCAGCGCAATCCCTAGCACCAGCAGCCCCGCCGTGCGCTCCAGCGTGTGCATCCACAACTGCCCAAGCGTTCCCTTCCCCAGCCGGTGCCGCACCGACAGTGGAATCGACATCCCCACAATAAACAGAAAAAACGGGAAAACCATGTCCACATAGGTCATCCCGTTCACCCTGCCCGGCATGTGATAGTTCCACCAGGGCAAGCCCTTCACCCCCGCCAGATCGTTTACGAAGATCATGACCAGCATCGTCACGCCCCGCAAAATGTCGATCGAAGCGACCCGGTTCACATGCACCGGTGGCTGCCCCGCCATCCCTATGCGCGCACCATCTTTTCCATCGCCCCCACGAACATCTCCACTTCGCGCACCGTCGTGTAAATGTTCGGCGTCACGCGCAAGCCTTCGAAATCCTTCCGCACAATCGGCACGGTAAAGATCCGATACTTATCGAACAGATCGTCGGCAAATTTCCTCGTCGGCTTCCCCTGCACGCTCACCAGCACAATCCCGCAGCTCTGCGCCGGGTCCGGGCTCGTCAAGATCTTTACCCCGGGCAACTCTCCCACCCGCGCCGTCCACATCTCGCGCAAATACCGCAGCCGCGCCGCCTTCCGGTCCGCCCCAATCGTTTGATGGAACGTGATCGCCTCCGAGATCGCATTGTGCGTCGCCGCCGGATGCGTCCCGATCTCCTCAAACTTGCGGATGTTCTCCGTCATATCCGCGGGCGCCGCCATCAGCGGCCACAACTTCGCGATCTTCGCCTTACGCACATAAAGGAATCCGGTGCCAATCGGCGCCAGCATCCACTTATGCAAACTCGTCCCGTAGTAATCGCACTCCAGATCGGCATACTTGAACGGGAACTGCGCATACGCATGCGCCCCATCCACCACCGTCTCGATCCCCCGGCTTCGCGCCATCTGGCAGATCCGCTTCACCGGAAAAATCTGCCCCGTCAGATTCGTGATCTGACAAAGATGAATCACCCGCGTGCGAGGACCGATGTTCTTCTCGAACAGCTCGTACAACGCATCCATCGACGGCGGAGGCACCGGGAATGACAACTGCTTCAACACAATCCCCTCGCGCCGCGCTCGCTGATCCCACGTCGTGATCATCCGCGGGTAATCCTGATCCGTCGTCAGCACCTCGTCGCCGGCCTTCAAATCCAGGCCGAACTGCACGTTCTCGAGCGCCTCCGAGGCATTCCGCGTGATCGCGATCTCTTCCGCGTCGACGCCGAAATCCTCCGCCAGCCGCGCCCGCACCGTCTCCACCTCCGGCTCCATCACCCGCCACATCTTGTAAGCCGGCGCGCCGTTAGCGAACTCGATCCCCTGCCGCAGCGCCGTCTGCACCATGCGCGGCGACGGACACACCCCGCCATTGTTGAAGTTGATGATGCTCCGGTCGATGTCGAACGCCGTCTGCACTTCGCGCCAGAAATCTTCGTCCCGCGCGTTCTCCGTCGCCCCGTGTGTGTTGCCCGCTGTTGCCGCCCGCGCTCGCTCATTCGCGTCCGGACGGAAAAAGGCCGCCGCAGCTCCCGCTGCGCGCAGAAAGTTTCGACGTTCCATGTGCGATCTTACCCTGATCGCACAACGCCCCGTTATCTTTCTCGCGAACTACTCCGCCCGCAAAGCATCCACCGGATCGATCGACGCCGCTCGCCGCGCCGGAAAATAACTCGCCGCCATCGCCGCCGTCCCCAGCACCATCACCACGCCCGCGAGCGTCTCCGCATCCCACGACTGCACCCCGAACAACAGCTTGCCGCATCAAGTCCCCGCCGCCAGCGCACACCCCAGCCCGATTCCGATTCCCGACACGCGTCAGCACCCCGCCTCGCGCAGAATCATTCGGTACACGCTCCCCGCTGCGCGCCCAACGCCATCCGCACGCCAATCTCGCGCGTCCGCTGGCTCACCGAGTACGCAATCACTCCATACAGTCCCACCACGCCCAGCAGCAGCGCCATCGCCGCAAACCCGCCCACCAGCCACGCCGACGAGCGATGCAAATACGTCGCGTATACGAATCGTGAATTATCTCGCTCCATCGTCGGCCCCGTGCAGCATCGCCATCCCCGGATTGACCGTCTTCATCGTGCTGCACCATCGTGGGCAGCAACGCATGCTCATCCTGCGATGTCCGCACCATCACCACGAAATCCGATTTCCGGGATCCTGATGATCGGCGGTAGATCGCTCCGCGGCCGATCTTCGGTATCCAGTTGCCCGTCCTTGATATCCTCCACCACTCCCACAATCTCCGAATCGGCTTCGGCGTCAGATCGTCATCCACATACTGCTTGCCCAATCGGATCCTCACCCGGAAAATACTGCTTGCGCCAGCGCCTCGTTGATGATCACCACCTTCGGCTTCGCGTCCGTCATCCCGTCTCCGCGAAAATACCGTCCCGCGCACCAGCTTCGCTCCGATCGTCGTGAAATAGTCCGGCCTCACATGCCGCTCGGCACTTCGTTGTGCTCACCGTGCTACGGCTTGCCGATGAATGCGGATCCAAGTCCGTGTTCCCGTTCCACGTCACCGGCAGCTTGGCTCGCCGCCCCACCGACTTCACGCCCGGAGAGCCCCGATCTCCGCCTGCACCGGCTCTCAGCGTCGCCAGCTCGGTATCCGTCCCATACCGCGTCTTCGGCGGCGCTTCCACCAGCATGCGTCGCCAGATGATCCGGCCGCATCCCCAATGTCCACGTGCAGCAGCTGGTAAAAGCTCTTCCCCAGCAGCCCCGCGCCCACCAGCAGCACCACCGCCGTCGCCAATTCCAGCACCACCAGTTTCGACCCATCCGCCGCCACACGTTCCCGCCGACCCGCGCGTCGCCCTCCGCCAATCCCTCGCGAATTCTCTCGACGAAATAGCCGCGCCCGGAGTCAACGAAAACAAAACCGCCGCCGCCGCCGCAATCACCGCCGCAAACATCAGCATCCGCCCGTTCAATCCCAGCCCCTGCAAGAACGGCATGCCGCGCCACCATGCCTGCCGGAACCAGCGCTCGCCAGCAGCTGCATCGTCCAATTCGCCAGCCCCACGCCCAGCGCGCCGCCGCCGCTCACCAACAACAATCCCTCGGTAATGAACTGCCGCATCAATCGCGACGGCGATGCGCCCAGCGCCCGCCGCACCGCAATCTCCCGCCTGCCGCGCTCTCCGAACGCACCAGCAGCAGGCTCGCCACATTCATCGTCGCAATCATCAGCAGCAACGCCGCCCCGCCAGCAGCACCAGCAAAATCGGCCGGATATCGCCCACGATCACTTCGCTCAGCGGACTTCACGCCGCCGCCCTGGTCGCGATTCGACGTCCGGATATTGCTTTCTCCAGCTGCTTCGCGATCGCTTTCACGTCCGTCCAGCGCCATCTCGAACGTCACGCCGTCCTTCAAGCCGGCCCAGCGCATACATGCCGTGGCAACTTCGCCGCAAATCGCATTCGCCGCCGCATGCATCGTCACCCAGAATTCCGCGGGCTCCGCCGGCGCAAAATGAAATCCCTTCGGCAGCTACCCCGATGATCGTCGTCGGCTCGCCATCCAGCGTCACCGATCTGTCCCGACCACGTCCGCCTTGCCGCCATACCGCTCCTCCATGCCGCGTAACTCAACATCGCCGTGCGCGGCGCCCCAGCGCCATCTTCCCCGTGATAGAAATCACGGCCCACGCCGGCCTCACGCCCAGCGTCCGGAAAAATCCATCGGTCACCCGCGCCCCGCACCGGCCGCGCGCCATCCGGCAGCGCCAGCAAAAACCCGTTCGGTTGATACACGTCGAGCGAGCTGAAAGCCGTGTTCATCTTCTTCCAATCCAGATAGTCCGGATACGAAAGATTCTCAGTCGGAAAAATCTCGATCGCCTCATACACCGCCGCCAGCCGCGTCGGATCCGCATACGGCAGCGGCTTGCATCAACGCCGCATCCACAAACGCGAAAATCGCCAGGCTGCCGCCATCCCCAGCGCCAGCATCGCCACCGCCGTCGCAGCAAATCCCGGACTCTTCCGCAACTGCCGCCACGCAAACCGCCCGTCCTGCGCCAGGCTCTCGATCACGCTCCATCCCCGCATATCCCGGCACTCCTCTTTCTTCTGCTCGAATCCCTCCATCGAACGCAGCGCCGCGCCGCGCCTCGTCCCGGCTCATGCCCCCCGCGACGTCTTCCTCGATCTGCCGCTCGATGTGAAACCGCAGCTCTTCATCCAGTTCCTCTTCCACCACCCGGCGCGCCACAATCGACCTCATCCGCAGACGAACAATGCTCCAGATCCGCATCCCCATCGCTCCTTACGCCGTCCGCACGATCAGCGAAATCGCCGTCGCCAACCGCTCCCACTGCGCCGCTTCCTCATCCAGCGCCTTCCGCCCGGCCTTGGTCAGCGTGTAATATTTCGCGCGCCGGTTGTTCTCGCTCACCGCCCACTCCGCGCTGATCCAGCCGTTCTGCTCCAACTTGTGCAGCGCCGGATACAACGCACCCTGCCCCACTTGCAGCACCTCCCCGGACATCTGCCGGATGCGCTGCGCAATCGCCCACCCATGCATCGGCTCCCGCACGATTACCTTCAAAATCAGCAGGTCGAGCGTCCCCTGCACCAGGTCTGTCGGTTTACTCAATGGACAGCTCTCTCCTATCAGTAACTGACAGAAGAATACCCGGATCGCCACCGGAATGCAAGCCGCGCTCGAAAGACACCACGCGATGCCATGATGGAATTCGAAGCCCGTGCGCATCGCCATCGTCTCCGACATTCATGGGAACCGCACCGCTTGGGAAGCCGTCCTGGCCGATCTCCGCCAGACCGCACCCGACCTCATCCTCCTCGGCGGCGATCTCGCCGACACCGGCTCCAGTCCCGCCGCCATCGTCGATCACATCCGCGATCTCGGATGGCCCGGCGTCGTCGGCAACACCGACGAAATGCTCTTCCGCCCGGCCTCTCTCCACGAGTTCGCGCGCCAATCTCCCCACCTGCAACCCCTCTTCGGAAAGATCGAGGAACGCGCCGCCGCCACTCGCGCAGCCCTCGGCGAAGAACGGCTAACCTGGCTCCGCGATCTTCCCCCCGCGCAGTTCCATCCCCCGATCGCCCTGGTCCATGCCAGCCCCGCCACCGCCTGGCGCGCCCCTACCGCGACCGCGCCTGAGCCGGAACTCGCGTCCGTCTACGAACCCCTCCATCAGCCCGTCGCCGTCTACGCGCACATTCATTGGCCCTACATCCGCCAAGTCGCAACCCCGCTCGAGACCACCCTCACCGTCGCCAACACCGGCAGCGTCGGGCTCCCCTACGACGGCGATCCCCGCGCCTCTTACCTATTGATCGATGACGCGCAACCCTCCATTCGCCGCGTCGCCTACGATGTGGACCGCGAACGCCGCGCGCTCCTCGATTCCCCGCTCCCGCACGGCGCCTGGATCGCCAGCATGCTCACCACCGCCAGCTTCCAAATGCCCTAGCTGCCTCTGCATTATCATTTCTGAACATGAGCACGAGCGCATTCGACGGCCCGATCCAGTCGGTGGACCCCGAAGCCCTCAAGCGTGTGTGGGCCTTCCTCGAAGACCTTCATGCCACGTTGAAAACCAGACCCACATCCGCCGATGAGCCACGCGGCAAGCCCGGCATCGATGTGCGCGTCTTCGCTCACTTAGGCGGTCCATCCGACGATCCCAAGGCGCTTGGCCTTCGCAATACGCTCTTACAGTTCATGGATCGTACCGGCATCCTGAACCCCTGGAAACACGAGGGCCGATTCGCCGATCCCGTCTTCCAACTCGCCGCTTCCTGGACGCTTCCCAATATCGGTCAATTCGATCCGGAGAAGTTTGTGCGCGAGTTAGAGAAGTTAACAAAGTCCCGCGCGGGCGAGTAATGTCACGCACGAGTCACTTACTTGCGAACGTCCTTAGGGTTCTCTGTGCACTTATACCCTTCTTGCACCCTCACGGCAGCGCCGGCATCGGATAGCGTTCCCCTCGCGCGCAGCAGCTCTCTCGTCATCAGTCCCCTTGAGAAGTCGTCACGGCTCCTTGTCTGCCCGCACCCCTGGCAACCAACCTACTTGGAATTCGGCAGCACGCACAGAGGGCGGAGCTTACCTGGTATTTGCCCGGTTTGAGTGTAATAAGGCGAACCGCCTCACCCGAGTGGCGACTCTTCCCATCAAGGACGCCGGCGTACTGACTCACAACGCAACCACTGGTTCCGTAACTTCTGGTGAACCCCTGAGAGACAATGCATTTCTCCACGACCTCGTGGCTCATGTATCAACATTGGATCAACTTAGGCAATTCCTAGTCGTGACTCCGGGAATGATCGCTCGATAAGAGGCAATCCAAGTCTTACAAAGCTCCGATTGAAACGGATCTTGCCCACAGAGGCAGAGTCCGGTCGGAAACGCACCACGAGCGAGCGGTAACCACACGCACGCACCTCCGGTTCTTCCTACTCCCAGGATATCGCGCACCGGGGGGCTTGCGGCAAGACCCCGGTCATACCGTAAAGTGAGCACCTCCAGAACAGGAGGAGCGACATGCGTCCCTTATTGGCCCCAGATGAACTGCGCAGGAACATCCCCCGCGAACAGCCCGCCCCGGAGCCTATCCATGACTGAACACGCGGTAGTAATCAGCGGCGCCGGTCCCGCCGGGCTCATGCTCGCGGGCGAACTCGCCTTGGCTGGCATCGACGTTGCCATCTGCGAGCGGCGCGCCACCCAGCACCTCGCCGGACACCGCGCCGGCGGTCTGCACGCGCGCACCATCGAGATTCTCGACCAGCGTGGCATCGCCGATCGCTTCCTCGCACAAGGGACCGTGGCGCAGGTCGCAGGTCTCTCCTTGATCCCCCTCGACATCAGCGACTTGCCGACCCGGCACAACTACGGCCTCGCGCTACGCCAAAATCAGATCGAGCAAATCCTCGCCGGCTGGGTCGGCGAACTCATGGTGCCGATCTACTACGGCACTGCGGTAACCGGCTTCGAGCAGAACGAGACGGGCGTCGACATCGCGCTCTCCAACGGTGAGTCGCTCCGCGCGCAATATCTCGTCGGGTGCGACGGAGGACGCAGCCTGGTCCGCAAAACAGCTGGCATCGAGTTCCCCGGGTGCGATCCGACGACCAGCAACCTGATCGCCGAGGTCGAGTTGGCCGGCGAACCGGAATGGGGCATCCGCCGCGACGCCCTTGGCCTCCATTCCCTGAGCAGAATGCCGGATGACGGGCCCGTGCGAGTCCTGGTGACCGAACGGCACGTCGGGGCCACCGCGGAACCCACCCTGCGCGATTTGAGCGAGGCGCTCATCGCGGTCTATGGCGACGACTACGGAATCCACAGCCCCACTTGGATTTCCCGCTTCACCGACATGACTCGGCAGGCTGCGGCTTACCGCAAAGGAAGGGTTCTGTTGGCCGGAGATGCTGCCCACGTCCATCCCCCGGACGGTGGACAGGGCGTTCAGCTCGGTATGCAGGACGCGGTGAATCTCGGATGGAAGCTCGCCCAGGTTGTTAAGCGAACGTCGCCAGATACTCTCCTCGACACCTACCACGCCGAGCGGCATCCGGTCGCGGCCCGCGCGCTCCGCAATACCATGGCGTCCGTCGCGCTTCGCCGCCCGGACGAGCGGACAATAGCCCTGCGCGACACCGTCTCCGAACTCCTCGCCCTGGACGAGCCACGCCGGCGACTTGCCGCGACCATGTCCGGCCTGGGCATCCATTACGACTTCGGCGAAGGACACCCGCTGCTCGGACGCCGCATGCCCGATCTCGACCTCGTCACGACCACCGGCCCGCTGCGCGTCTTCCGTCTGCTGCACAATGCCCGCCCGGTGCTCCTCAACCTCGCTAATCCCGGCAGCTTGGACATCACGCCGTGGACGGATCGCGTTCAGCTGATTGACGCTCGATATCTCGGGACTTGGGAGCTTCCGGCGATCGGGCCCGTCACACCTCCCGCCGCCGTTCTGGTCCGGCCCGACGGCTACGTTGCATGGGTGAGTGAAGGCGCCCAAGTGGGACTCGCTGACGCGCTAACCACGTGGTTCGGACCGCCCGCTACGGCTTCCGCGGCTGCTCGATCGCTGGCTTTCGAGGCGGTGGCCCGGAAACCAGCAACGTAGCGTAAATCCACATTAACTGGATTCCTACCAGCCAAGTCGAATGAACGGCCGCCGTATGTGGACGGTTCAGATCCCATCCCAAAATAGCCGCGTCACCGACGGCGAACAGGAGAAACGAAGTACGGAAGAAGTCGCGCAAGCTTGTCCATCGCAACGCGTCCAAGAGAAGAAAGCGGACCGCGTAAACCGGTAAGAGAATCAGAGCAGTTGTAGCTTCGATCCCGATAACCCACCCCAACCTCTCACTCCAACTCATGGAGCCCGCCATCGCGTCCAGCGGAAATATTTTCGCCCAGGGAATACACCAGAGGACTCCTGTTCCAGCAGCAGCAAACCAGATATCGATCCGGCGCAACCGTAGAAACCGTGACGCGCTAATAAGAACTGCAACCAGAGTTTGCCACCAGAACCAGCCGGCGGATTGTCTCTCCCGAAAAGGTTCAAAAAGGTCCCCGGTTACAGCTTCCGTGTTCCCCGTGCGATCAAGCCTCCTGAGAATCCACAGCGCAATTCGCGGCGGGTGTGACTGTCCGCTCATAGGTACTCTCCTTGCAATTGCGCCAATCCGTGCCAGAGACGCATTAAAGCGTTTTTTTGTCATCGCTGCCTCGCGCCAACCTTTCGCTGTCGGCAGGAAGTAGCGCTTTGCCCGGCCGCCCCTTTCCGGAGTCGGATCGCCAAGCCTCGAAGACACAAGCTTCTTCTCCTCCAGCCTGTCGAGCGCCGCGTAAACACTTCCGATCGCAACATCCCTTCCGGTTGTGTCCAGCAGTTCTTTGCAAATCGGAACGCCGTAAGCGTTGTCGCCGAGCCGGATCACAGCGACCAAAATCATGAACTCGAATTCCCCCGGGTAGCTCCGACGTGGCATTTTCTTCAACTAAGCGAATAAACCCTTCTTCAAATAGCGGAAGCCGCCAGTCCCCACCCCAAAATCCCAGCAACACAAG
>CAVTXC010000004.1:0-164750 GCA_963738525.1 Bryobacterales bacterium | reverse complement strand
CCCCGGACAACGCCTGGGCCGTCGATGCCCGCTCCGGCCGCGAGACTCTGGCACTACATTTGGAAGACCAAGGGCGGCATCCACATCGGCAATCGCGGCATGGGCATGTACGGCAACTGGCTCTTCTTCGAGACGCCCGACAACTACCTGGTCTCGCTCGACGCCGAGACCGGCAAAGAGCGCTGGCACATCGAAATCGCCGACGTGAAGCAGGAGTACTTCTCCACGCCCGCGCCCATCGTCGTCGGCAATCACGTGCTGGTCGGCACCGGCGGCGATTCGCTCGACGTTCCCGGCTTCCTCGAAGCGCACGATCCCGAAACCGGCGCGATTCAGTGGAAGTGGTGGAGCGAGCCGCTCAAGAAGGGCGACCCCGGCTTCGAAACCTGGCCCGATGAGTACTCCATGCGCCATGGCGGCGGCATGACCTGGATCCCCGGCACTTACGATCCCGAGCTGCACCTCTACTACCTCGGGCACCGGCAACCCCAATCCCGTGCTCACCGGCAAGAGCCGCAAGGGCGACAACCTCTATACCTGCTCCATCGTGGCGCTGAACGTCGATACCGGCAAGCTGGCCTGGTACTTCCAGCCTTCGCCGCACGACACTCACGATTGGGACGCGGTGCAAACGCCCATCCTGATCGATGGCGATGATCGACGGCAAGCCCCGCAAGCTGCTGGCGCAAGCCAATCGCAACGGCTACTTCTTCCTGCTGGACCGCACCAACGGCAAGAACGTGCTCACCGCGCCCATGATCCAGACCATGAACTGGTCCAAAGGCATCGCGCCCAAGGCCAACCCATCCCCGATCCGGCCAAGGAAGCCACCATCGACGGCGTGCTCGTCTCGCCGCCCACGGGCGGCGCCACCAACTGGCCGCCCCCGAGCTTCGATCCCGAGACCGGTCTCTTCTACGTCGGCACCTCGCAGCAGTTCAGCATGTTCTATCTCACCGATACCGACCCGCATCCGGAAGGCTGGGGCGCCGCCGAGCGCGACGCCGGGTACTTCGGCGGCGACCTGGAAGCCATCGATTACAAGACCGGCAAGATCGTCTGGAAGCACCACTACCCGTTTGGCGGCGGGCCCGTCGGCATCCTCACCACCGCCGGCAAGCTGCTGTTCACCGGCGACGGATCGCAGCACCTGGTCGCCTTCGACCCGGCCAACGGCGACATCCTGTGGCACGCCGGACTCACCGACGATGTCAGCAACGGCCCCGAGACCTACCTGCTCGACGGCCAGCAGTACCTCGTCGTGGGCGCCGGTGACTCGCTCTACGCGTTCACCGTCGAGCCCTAGGCGCTACATCACCGCGATCGAAGAGATCCGGTTGTTCCAGGTGTGTCCGCCGCGGAAGCGCCGGTTCCGTAGATCCTCCACGCTGCCCCGGAACTGCGCGCTGCCGCCGCTGAAGTTGCGGTCGTTGAACACCTGCACCGTGCCGCGTCCGAACACCTGTATGGACGAGATGTTGTCTCCGAAGTTCCCGGGCAAAGATGGCAGCCGGTCACCCGCGCGCACGCAGAAGTGGTTCCCGCGGAAGCCCGCATCGGTGAAGAAGCATGCGCCCCGCCGCGGCATCGGGCGGTTGTTCCACGACTGATCCCAACTCCCCGGACCGCCGTTGTAGTTCCACGGATCGTTGCCCGGCGGCGCATTCGGCCGCCGGTCCTGCGCCATCACGGCCGTAGCTGCCAATAGCAGGATCGTGAGAAGATTTCGATTCAATGAGTAGCCTCCGATTCGGTCCCATCATCGCACTGCTTCTCGGGTCGTCGACCGCCTTGCTTCGCGCCGAGCCCATCCGTCTCCACCCCGCCAATCCGCACTACTTCCTGTTCCAGGGAAAGGCGGTTGCGCTGGTCACCAGCGGGGAGCACTACGGCGCCGTGCTCAATGCCGACGTCGACTACCGGAAGTACCTCGCGACGCTTGAGGCCGATGGTCTCAACTACACTCGGCTGTTCGGGGGAAGCTATGTGGAAGCGCCTGGAAAGTCCTTCGGCATTCTCCGCAACGACCTCGCACCGCTGCCCGGCCGCTTCGTCGCGCCGTGGATGTCGCGCGACGGCAAGCTCGACCTCAACACCTGGAACCCCGAGTTCTTCCGCCGCTACCATGAGTTCCTGGGCGAAGCCGCCCGGCGCGGCATCGTCGTCGAGGTCACCCTCTTCTCATCCCAGTACGGCGAGGCGCAATGGTCCCTTAGTCCTTTCAATCCGGCCAACAACGTGAACCGGATCGATGCCATCGATTGGAAGAAGGTCAACACGCTCGAGAATGGACAGATCCTCGGGTTCCAGGAGCGTTACACCCGCAAGCTCGTCCACGAAGCGAACGAGTTCGACAACGTGATCTTCGAGATCCAAAACGAGCCTTGGTCGGATCGCCCGGTGCTCGCGGACGTCGTTAACCCCTATCTGTTTCCACCCGCGCGCGACCAGTACCCGAACTCGATCGACGTCGCCGACGCGTTGTCTCTCGCGTGGCAAGCCCGCGTTGCCGAGTGGATCACCAGCGAAGAGAGCTCTCTCCCTCGAAAGCACCTGCTGGCCCAGAACTACAGCAACTTCGTCGCGCCCATCCGGCAGCTGGTTCCCCATGTGTCGCTGGTGAACTTCCACTACGCGTACCCCCAGGCGGCAACGGTGAACTATGGATTCGGGCTGGCCATCGGTTACGACGAGACGGGATTCCTCGGCCAGGACGATCGCGCGTATCTGCGGCAAGCGTGGAACTTCCTCCTTGCCGGCGGAAGCACGTTCGACAGCCTGGACTACTCCTTCACGCCCGGGCACGAGGATGGCGCCGACACCGAGAAGAACGGGCCTGGCGGAGGCAGCCCCACGTTTCGGCATCAACTGCGGATCTTGGTCGAATTCCTCCGGACGCTACCGCTCGTGAGCCTCGCTCCGGACACGACCACCGTCAAACATGCGGGCGGAACCTTCCCCCACGTCCTCTCGAACACGGATGGAGTGTATGCGATGTATCTGGATGGAAGCGGGCCGGTGGATCTAAGGCTCGAACTGCCGCATGGCGACTACGCAGGGGAATGGCTGGACGTACGGACGGGGGAGAAGGTACCGGTCGCGCGGTTCACGCTCGGAGGCGGTGAGAAGGTACTCCACTCGCCCGCCTTTGAGAACGGGATCGCTCTTCGCCTTACCGCTGCGGCGCGTTAAACGGCCGAGTCGTGAGCCTAGCTCCGGACGACCACGATCAAGCATGCCGGCGGAATCTTCCCCCGCGTCCTCTCGAACCCGGATGGGGTTTATGCGATGTATCTGGATGGAAGCGGGCCGGTGGATCTAAGGCTCGTACTGCCGCATGGCAACTACGCAGGGGAATGGCTGGAGAGAGGAGAAGGTGCTCCATTCGCCTGAGTGTTGAGAACGGGGTCGCGCTGCGGCTCGGCGCCTCGACGCACTGACCAGTCGAGTCGTGAGCCTAGCTCCGGATGAACCACGCTCAAGCATGCCGGCGGAATCTTCCCCCGCGTCCTCTCGAACCCGGATGGGGTTTATGCGATGTATCTGGATGGAAGCGGGCCGGTGGATCTAAGGCTCGAACTGCCGTTTGGCAACTACGCAGTGAAATGGCTGGAGAGAGGAGAAGGTGCTCCATTCGCCTGAGGGTTGAGAACGGGGTCGCGCTGCGGCTCGGCGTCTCGGCGCACTGACCATTCGAGTCGAAAGGATCGACAACAAATCGGAAGCACAGCCTGTTCGGAGCCGGTGATCACCAATGTGGAAGCGGGCCGCTGGATAGAACCACGCCCGGGCACGAGGACGGCGCCGACACCGAGAAGAACCGTCCCGGCGGAGGCACCCCGTCTTTCGACGTCAGCTGCGGATCGTGTTCGAGTTCCTCCGAACGCTGCCGCTCGTGAGCCTCGGAACACTGGAATCAGAGTCGAAAGGATCAACAACCCGCTCGGAAGCATTCCTCTTCGGAGCCGGTGATCACCAATATGGGAACGGTCCGGTCGGTCGAACGTTCAAACCACCGCATGGCGACTAAGCTGGAGCTCGGATTGATGTACGGACCAGCGAGAAGGTACTTCCCCAGCATGAGAGAGCGGGATCGCTCTCCGGCTCAGCGCTGTGGGGAGCTGAACAGCCGAACCTTCGACAGCCCGCTCGGAAGCATACCTCTTCGGAGCCGGTGATCACCAATATGGGGCCACGGGCTGGTGGATCGAACGCGAACTGCCGCATGGCGACTACGCTGGGGAGTGGATTGATTTCTGGACCAGCGAGAAGGTGCAACATTTGCCGGCGTTTGAGAACGGGATTGCTCTCCGGCTCAGCGTGGCTTCCAGGGAAGCCAGGTTGGCGGTGACAATCCGGCAACCTGAAATGGAGCTATTGGACCGACAAGCCGTTCGGAAGCACGGCTTCTTCGGAACCGGTGATCACCACTCTATGGATTCGGGCTGCAGAGGAACATTCCCGGGCGCAGTCAGAGTTCCTCCGAACGCTGCCGCTCGTGAGCCTCGGAACACTGGAAATCAGAGTCGAAAGGATCAACAACCCGCTCGGAAGCACAGCTTCTTCGGAGCCGGTGGTCGCCAATATGGGCCACGGGCTGGTGGATCGAACGCGAACTACCGCACGGCGACTACGCTGGGGATTGGGTTGATATACGGACCAGCGAGAAGGTACTCCCCCCAGCGTGTGAGAGCGGGATCGCTCTCCGGCTCAGTGCTATAGGGAGCTGAACAGCCGAATCTTCGACAGCCCGCTCGGAAGCATTCCTCTTCGGAGCCGGTGATCACCAATATGGGGCCACGGGCTGGTGGATCGAACGCGAACTGACGCATGGAGACTACGCTGGGGAGTGGATTGATTTCTGGACTGGCGAGAAGGTGCAACACTTGCCGGCGTTTGGGAACGGGATCGCTCTCCGGCTCAGCGTGGCTTCTAGGGAAGCCAGGTTGCCGGAGACAATCCGGCAACCTGGAATGGAGCTATTGGACCGACAAGCCGTTCGGAAGCACGGCTTCTTCGGAACCGGTGATTACCAATATGGATTCGGGCTGCAGAGGAGCATTCCCGGGCGCAGTCAGAGTTACCGATAGCTGCGTGGGGCTGATCACGATGATGTCCGAAGCCGTGAATCCCGGCATCGGGGTCACCGTCGTCGTGCCCTGCACGAAGTTGGTGTTGGTCCCGATGATCGAGTAAGTCTGCGACTGCCCGGGCGAGATCGTCGCCGGGCTGATCGACGAGATCACCGGCGTCCCAGCGGGCAGCAGGAGGTTGTAAGCCGCGCGGATCAGCAGGATCGCCATATCACCGCGAGTGGTGGCCTCCGTCGGGCAGAAGAGCGTCGGCGAACAGCCGCTGGTGATCTTCTCCTCAGCCAGGCGTTGGATATAGGAGAACGCCCAGTAAGTTGTTGGCACGTCGGTGAAGTAGGGCAGTCCCGGATAGTCGAACTGCGTGGTCGCGCCCAACTGTGTCCGGATCAGGAACGCTGCGAGTTGATCGCGGGTAACGGACTCGGTCGGGCAGAAGAGCGTCGGAGCGCACCCGGTCGTGATGCCCAGTTCGTAGAGCTTCTGAATCCACTGGAAGCCGAACGAGCCGACGGGGACGTCCGTGAAGTAGGGCGTTGGGTTGTAGCTGAATAGATCGTTGCCGTACACCGAGCGAACCAGGAACACTGCCATCTGGGCGCGCGTCAGGTTCTGCGTCGGGCAATAGAGCCCCGGTCCGCAACCGTTGGTAATGCCCTTGCTGGCCATCAGGTTGACGGCGTCGAAGTAGTAAGCGGAAGGCGGCACGTCCGTGAACGTCTGAACTGTGAAGGCTTCGGTTACCGGAATATTCACCCCAGCCACCGTGATGGTGCCCGCCAGATCGGCGCCCGTCGTATTCGGAGTAACCGTCACCGTCAGGGAACCGCTACCCGAACCGGTGGCGGCGCTAACGGTTGCCCACGGAACGGAGGAGAACGCCGTATAGGTACAGGCCGAACTCGAACTGTTGACGGTGATCGTCTCGACCCCGCCATTTGAATCGAGGGCGAACGACGCGGGAGACACCGTCGCGGTGCAGCCGCCAGCCTCCATCACCTGGATGATCTGACCGGCGATGGTGACCGTTCCGCTCTGGGGAGCGCCCGTGGAATCGTCACCGACCGTGATCGTTACCGATCCGTTCCCGGTGCCACTCGCCGGACTTACCGTGATGAAGGGTGCGTTGGAGGTAGCCGTCCAGGCACAGGAGACTCCGCTAGCCGTAATGCCCTTGGTGGCGCTTCCGCCCGTGCTGGAGAACGAGATTGTGGAGGTCGGTACCGTGAACGAGCATCCTGAACCCGTGGTCTCCGTCAGCGAGATGGTTTGCCCGGCTACCGTGAGCGTGCCGGTGAGAGTACTCGGTGTCGTGTTGGTCGAAGCCGTTACCTGCACGGTGCCATTGCCGGTGCCGCTCGCCGGATTGACCGGCGACCAGCTTTGGTTCGATACGGCCGTCCAGGGACACGTTTGATAGTTGGTCGAGATGACCAGCGTTCCGACACCGCCCGAACCTGCGAAGTCGAGAGAACTGGGCGACACGGTATAGATGCAGCCCGACACACCGCCCTGGCTGACGGTAACCACCTGGCCAGCGACATTGACGCTGCCGGAGAGGAAGTTGGCCGTGTTGTTGGGCACTGTGGTCACCGCGACCGTTCCGTTGCCAGTCCCGGTCGTCGGGCTTACCGTGATCCAGCTTTGGTTAGAAGAAGCCGTCCATGTACAGATGTCGGAAGCCGCCTTGATGGTGATGTTGGAGGTACCGCCGGCACTCCCGTAATTTAGGGTCGAAGGCGTAACCGTGAACGTACAACCGGCTGTGGAGAGCTGCGTCAAAGACAGCGTGACACCCGCGAGAGTCAGATTGCCTGTTCGCACGGAAGTCCCCGTGTTCGGCGACGCGGTAACGACTACCGATCCATTGCCATACCCATAAGTCGCGTTCAGCGTGACCCAAGTCGGAACCAGTGACGCGTTCCACGCACAGGAGGAAGAACTCGCCGCGATCCCCACCGTGATTCCGGTGGATGCGCCCGGGAAGTTCAGAACGGTAGGCGCGACCGCGAACGAGCAGGTGTTAGTCGTGCCGGATTCGAGCAAAGGTACCGACTGGTCGGCGATGGAGATCGTCGCCGTCAGTGCCGCCGTCCCGCTGTTGGGCGACGCTGTTACCACGATCGATCCGTTGCCTGTACTGCCCATCGAACTCAACATGGCCCATGACTGATCGGAGGCCGCCGTCCACGAACAACTCGGGTTGCTCGCTGTTACGGTCAACGTGATGTTGCCACCGCCAATCGGGAATGAGGCCGAAGGCGGTGTTACGGTGAAGGTGCACGTCAGAACGCCAGACTCCGTCACTGGGATGGTTTGTCCCGCGATGGTGAGCGTACCGTTGAGGGTTCCACTAGTCGTATTCGCAAGCGACGTCACCAGAACCGTCCCGTTGCCCGTTCCGCTCGAGGTACCGACGGAAAGCCATGGATCACCCGAGGAGGCAGTCCAAGCGCAGCCCGGGGAACTGGCCGTGATCGTTACCGGAGTGCTACCCCCGGTGCTTGGGAAAGAGAGCGAAGGCGGGGAAACCGTGAAGGTGCATCCCACAGCGCCGGCTTCCGTCACGGTCACTGTCTGGCCGCCGATCGTGATCGTACCGGACAGAGTTCCGCTGGTGGTGTTGGCGGGAACAGTCACTACCACCGTTCCGTTCGCCGTGCCCGATGTTGGGCTCAGTTGGATGAAGCTCTGATTCGCCGAAGCAGTCCAGGAGCAACCTCCCGGATTCGACGGGCTGCCAGTCACCGTGAGACTCGCGTTGCCCCCCGCTTGGGTGAACGACAACGACCCGGGACTGACAGTATAGGTACAACCGGAGCCTGCCGGGGAACTGGACACGGTTCCGGTCGAGAACCCGTAAACCGTCTGGCTCGACGTATCGCCGAGGGTCAACGAATCCGTCAGCGTAAGCGGAGTGGAGACAATGGGAGCAGGCGATGCGGACGGGATCGTCGGAACGAACACCGTCGACGCCAGATTGATTGTATTCACCAGAATCTTGATCGTCCCCGTGATGCTGATGTTGTTCTGCGGGCTGTTCGGACCGAGGTAGTTGATGGTGACCACGCCGGGAACGCTGCTGTTGAAACCCAGCGAAGACGCGGAGATGTTGAGCGTCGTCGAATACTGGTTGGTGGTCCCGGTAATCGGAGTCTGACCGGTGGTCAAAGCGTTCGTGACCGTGAAACTCGTGCCATTCAAAGCGAGCTTGTCAGGACCCGAGATAGTCTCGAGCGTGCCCGTGGTCGTAAACGTTATGGTTTGCCCGGAAGCGGCAGAGACCAAAGCGCTCGCAGCGAGCAAAAGGGGAAGGAAAAAGCTGTGAGTTTTCAAAGGAGTTCCGGGAAACGAATGATATACGGGGTTCCTGCCGATTGTACTCTGCCCAGGTGGACTAGTTTTGCAAAGAATCCGCAGACTTACCCCTTCCAGAATTTGGATGAACAGGTATTTTACAGGAAATCCTGTAGGAATGGGTTACTTTCCGGGAACTGCGGGCGGCTGAGGCAAAGACAGGATAGTACTAACCATCCCTGCGCCAGGATTTGACTGGCTAGGCAACACCGGAACCGCATCGTCTTGATGGAGCATGCAGATCTCTTTGGGTTGCATGCCGTCGAGGAACAAGTCCGTTACTACCCAGGGGCAAAAAGAGGTCGGGCGTAATCCGGTTGTAGGATCGACCGCTGCCCGGACCAGCCCGTCCGGCTGCGCAAAGACCTGAGCGTCCCGATAGGGACGCGCGTGCGCGGCCTCGGACATAAAGGATGTCCAGATCGGCAGCGCCGAGTGAGCGCCTTCGAGACCGAGTTCGGTGTAGTCGTCAAATCCGACCCATACGATGCACAGCAACTGGGAGGTGAAGCCGGCGAACCAGCCGTCATGTGAAGTGCCGGTCTTGCCGGCCGCAGGTAACGTGAAGCCGCGCGAACGAACTCCGGCTGCAGTGCCGTACTTGAGGACATCCTGCATCATGTCCACCATCTGGTAGTTGACGCGGGGATCGAGCACGCGCTGGCTGGTCGTGGAAGCGCGGTACAACTCCTGCCCGGTCTGGTCGCCAATGGTAGTGATGGACGTGGGCTGCACCATCAGTCCGTTATTGGCAAAGGTGGTGTAAGCGCGGGCAATCTCGAGCGGGGTCACGGCGTATGCGCCAAGCGCCACCGCCGGCGTAGGCCGAATATCCTCATTCATCCCGGCGAGACGCGCCAAAGCGACCACCGAATCGAAGCCGGCCGTTTGACCAACCTTTACGGCAGCGACGTTCATCGACTTCGCCAACGCCTGCCGCAGCGTCACAACCCCATGAAACTCGTGCTTGAAATTGCTGGGCTTGTACGTCTGGTTATCAAACTGGAAGACGGTGGGTTCATCGGAGACAGTGGACGCCGGGGAGACGGCATGTTCGGATCCGTTGACCGCCATGTTCAATGCGGCCGCGTATACAAACGGCTTGAAGACGGAGCCAGGTGGCCGATGGGCGAGCACGCGATCGAGTTGCGAGACGGAATAGTCGCGACCGCCGACAATTGCTTTGATGGCGCCCGTGTGGGGATCGAGCGCGATCAGAGCCGCCTCCGCTTTCGCCGGTTTCCCGTTGGCGGAACGATGTTTCGCGAGCAGGCGGTCAACTTGGGCCATACCGTCAGCGACGGCCTTTTCGGCCGCGCGTTGCAGCCGGAGGTCGATGCTGGTGTAGACGTTGGTGATCCCGCTCGACTCCTGGCCTTCGAAGACCTTTTGGAACTCGGAATTCGCCAAATCCATTGAGACCTGCAACTCACTGACTTCCGTTTGCCCAGGCTTGAGGGTCAAGGGCGTAGCGACGGCTTCGTCGAGTTGTTCTTCCGTGATGTACCGGTTGACGCGCATGAGTCGCAGCACCACGTTGCGCCGCTCCTGGGCGCGTTCGGGGGAGCGGAAGGGGTTGAAGAAGCTGGGGCGTTGAATCAGTCCGGCCAGGGTGGCCGCTTCGGCGAGATTGAGACGGTTCACGTCCTTATTGAAGTAGGCGCGCGCCGCCTCCCCGAACCCATTGATGCTGAACGTTCCATAGCCACCCAGGTAGACCTGGTTGCAATAGTACTCAAAGATCTGCTGCTTGGTCAGTGCGTGTTCCAGGTGGAGGGTGATCAGGAATTCCGTGACCTTGCGTTTCCACCGCTTCTCCGGATTGAGGTAGAGATTGCGGGCAAGCTGCATGCTGATGGTCGAGGCGCCCTGCTCTTTGCGACCGCTTTTTGCGTCGACGTACATGGCCTTGGCGATACGCAGAGGATCGTAGCCGCCATGGGTAAAGAAGTGTTTGTCCTCGGCGGAGGTAATGGCCTTGACGAGCACGGGCGGGAGATCGGAAAAGTGAACGATGACGCGACGCTCCCGGCCATCGCTCGACAAGTTGCTGACCAACGCCGGATGGAGGGAGTACTGCTCAACGGTCTGGCCGGAACCCACTCCGGTGATGGAAGCAATCTTATTCTTCTCAAAACGGATCTCCACGCCGTTCTCGGAGCCGGCGGAAGGATGGATTGCGATCCCGCCGGTGGTCCGTTGAAACCAGGCGTGGCCGTCCGAGGATGATTCCCGATAGCCGGCCCGGCGCAGGGAAACCATCAACTCCTCCGGGTTAGAGATGTCGCCCGTGGAAATGGTCTCGGGTGCAGTGTAGAAATTGATGGTGCGCGCGTAAGGGCCGCGTTCCAATTGCGCGTCCACAACCTTGGCTAGCTTGAGGTAATCGCGAATGCCGAAGAACGCCGCGAGGGCGATCACTAGAGCTAGGGGCGCCAGAACCCAGAGCGCAAATCGCCGGATGCGACGATACCGGTACCCCGCTACGGTACGGGGCTCTTCCGCATTCGGCGGCACAGGAGAGGTGGTCGTCAGCACTTGGGCTTAGCGGCAGCATGCCGGGTGCCATCCTAAGGTTTATTCACTCGGATTACACTATCGGGGGAGAGTCCGGAGTAGCCACCGCGAAATGGACCGCAGACAATGGCACCTAGCGAGTACAAAATGGAAGAAACGCCTGCAGTTCTGAACGGCGCCGCGGCGGCAACCCCGAGCGCGTCCGAAGAGTTATCTTCGCAGGCTCTGGTACACGCTTTCCGTCTGATGCAGATGTCGCGCCGCATCGACGACCGGGAAGTGCTTCTAAAGCGTCAGAACAAGATCTTCTTTCAGATCAGTTGCGCGGGTCACGAAGCAATACAAGTCGCGGCCGGGATGCTGCTGCGCCCCGGATACGACTGGGTATATTCGTATTACAGAGACCGCGCACTTTGCCTTGCTCTCGGCATGACAGCGCACGATATGTTCCTGCAGGCCTTCGGGGCGGCGGCGGATCCGTCGTCTGCCGGGCGTCAAATGCCGTCGCATTGGAGCAGTACGCCGCTTCATATTGTGACTAGTTCGTCTCCAACGGGAACTCAGTATGTGCAAGCGATCGGGTGCGCCGAAGCTCTGCGCTACCTCCATCCCGAGACCGACCAAGTAGTGCTGGTGAGTTCCGGCGAGGGCGCCACCAGCGAGGGTGAGTTCTGGGAGGCGTTGAACGCCGCATGTCTGCAACGAGCGCCGGTCGTATTTCTCATTGAAGACAACGGCTATGCCATCTCGGTGCCTCACGAGAAGCAGACGCCGGGCGGCAACATCTCCCACCTGCTGACGGGCTTCCCCGATCTGTTCCGTCTGGAAGTGGATGGGACGGACTTCGTCGAATCTTATCGGGCTATGGCCCAAGCCATGTCCTACTGCCGGGAAGGGCACGGTCCAGCACTGGTGCATGCGCACGTCGTGCGCCTTTACTCGCACTCGCTCTCCGACGATGAACGTCTTTATAAAACAGCGGCGGAGCGCAAAGGCGAGGCAGAGCGCGACCCTTTGGCTACGTTTCCGCGCTGGCTGATGGCGTCGGGCCACGCCGACCGGCATGGTCTCGAGCGCGTGACGAGCGAGACCGAGCGCGAGGTGCAGGAATCCGCGTTGCAGGCGGCGAAAGCGGATCCGCCCAAGGCGGCGACGGCTTTCGACCACCTCTATTCCACAAAGATCGATCCCACCGCGGCTGAGTTCGCGGCCGAACCGCGCTTCAGCGGCGATGCCAAGACGATGGTGGACCTCTTGAACGCCACGCTCCATGAAGAGATGAAGCGCAACGAGAACATGGTGGTCTTCGGCGAAGATGTGGCGGATTGCAGCCGGGAGGAGAACCTCGGAGAAGTAAAGGGCAAGGGCGGCGTCTTCAAGGTGACGGCGGGGCTGCAGGCGGCATTCGGGAGCAGGCGGGTCTTCAATACGCCAATTGCGGAAGCGGCAATTGCCGGGCGCGCGATCGGGATGGGGACGGTCGGTCTGAAGCCGGTGGGCGAGATTCAGTTCTTCGATTACCTCTGGCCGGCGATGATGCAGATCCGGGATGAGATGGCGAGCATCCGGTGGCGCTCCGCGGGTGGCTTCGCCTGCCCTCTCGTGCTTCGCGTGCCTATTGGGGGATACCTTAACGGAGGCGCGATTTACCACAGCCAGTGCGGCGAGGTGCTGCTCACCCATATTCCCGGGTTGCGGGTGATCTTTCCGTCGAACGCATTGGACGCTTGCGGGCTGTTGCGGACGGCGATCCGGTGTGACGATCCGGTTCTGTTTCTGGAGCACAAGCGTTTGTACCGGGAACCGTACAATCGCTCGGCGCACCCGGGCGCGGACTACACCATTCCCTTCGGTAAGGCAAGACTGGTGAAGCCGGGTACTGGATTGAGCGTGGTGACCTATGGCGCGCTCGTGCAGAAGAGCCTACTGGCAGCGCTGCAGGTCGAGAGACGCCATCCAGACGCCAGCATTGAGATTCTCGATCTGCGTTCGCTTGCGCCCTACGACTGGGCGGCCATTGAGGAATCGGTGAAGAAGACTTCCCGGCTCCTGATCGCCCATGAAGATACGCTCAGCTTCGGGTTCGGCGCGGAGATCGCGGCGCGCGTGGCCGACGAACTCTTCACGCATTTGGATGCTCCCGTGCGACGTATTGGCGCCAAGGACACTTGGGTCGGGTACCACCCGGATTTAGAAGACGCCATCCTGCCGCAGACGGAAGATCTTGCCACAGAGATGGAAAAGCTGCTCAATTACTAACGGGAATCGACGGCGCGCTGAGTCCTTTTGGTAAGTGCCATTCCAGCGACTACCTGGGCGTGATTGACAACCGACACCATCGAGACCCCGCCGATAATGTTGCCGATCAGCGTAGGCGTCATGTATCCGCCTAAGTAGGCAAACCAGCTGAGGTGCCCGGTCATTACGAGGAAGAGAACCTCGATCGATCCGGCGATGATGTGGGTGAGACCGGCAAGTGAAACGACGTAGGTCAGGATCACGATGATCGGAATGCGCCCTGTATCGGTAGCGGCGAGCATCCACACCACCATCGCAATCAGCCAGCCCGCGAAGATGCCCCGCAGGATTGCCGAGCCGAAGCTTACCGCGGCGGCCTCTTGCGCGAGCGCCAGAAGCGATGCCTGAACTTCCGGACGGAAGACCGGCGTGTTGCCGAGCACCCAAGCGATGATGTGCGCGCCGGTGAGATTGGCGCAAAGGACCACGGCCCACAGTCGAAGGACGGAGATGAACGTACTCATGTTGCGGCGCGCGAGCAACGGAATGATCGCGGTGAGCGTGTTCTCGGTGAAGAGCTGTTGGCGGCCGATGATGACGATCAGAAATCCGAAAGGGTAGCCAAGGTTGACGATCAGGGGACGCCATGGCGCATCCGGCAAGTAGCGGCGGAGCAGCGCTTCGGCTACGAACGAAAACCCCATAGAGAGGCCCGCCGCCAAACCCGACCATGCCAAGGCGGAGATGGGCCTTTGCAGTTCCTCTTCGCCATCGTGCCGAATGGCCTCGTGCACGACGACGGCGCTGACTGAAGTGCGATCTTCCGCTTCCTGCTGCTGCTTCTCGGTTAATTCCGGGACAACCATCTCCTCGGAAAGCGGCGAACCGTCTTCGTTGACAAGCATGTCGCGAGGTTAGCAGTTGCGGTGCACATGAAGGCGGCTGGAATAGAATTCAGAGGCGTATGGCCAAACCCGCACAGAACGATTCCGCACAGGCGAGTAACCGAATCCCAGCTCTGATTGAGAAATTCGAGGCGGCGGGAGCGGATGCGATGTTGATCACCGCCCTTCCGAACATCCGGTATTTATCGGGATTCACCGGCAGCAGCGGATTGCTGCTGGTGTCGCGCAAGAGATCCACTCTGTTCACGGACCCGCGCTATACGCTGCAGGCCGCGCAGCAGGTGAGCGTTGAAGTGCAGATCGCCAAGGGCGCATTGGTGACAGCGATGGGGAAGGCGGTGGTGCGCCGGAAGGTGAAGCGGCTTGCGATCGAGCGGAACCGGGTACCTTACGAGACGGTGGAGAACGTGCGCGGGAGCGTACCGGGTTGCGAGCTTGTGGCCTTGAACGCCGCCGTGGAAGAGCTGAGGATGAGCAAGTCCCCGGAAGAGATCGAGCTGATTCGGAGGTCGGTGGCGACGAACTCCCGCGCGCTCGAGGGGGCATTGAAGAAGATTCGACCCGGCATGCGGGAATCCGAGTTCGCCGCGGAGATCGATTACCAGCAGCGGCTCGAGGGCGCGGAGGCTGCGGCATTTGAAACCATCGTGGCCAGCGGCGCACATAGCGCGTTGCCGCATGCGCGGCCCAGCGCGTCCGAGATCCCCGAACGCGGGATCCTGCTGATCGATATGGGGTGCTTCGAGAATGGCTACGCGAGCGACATGACGCGCACGATGCACATCGGGAAAGCGCCGGGGAGATTCAAGAAGATGTACCGGGCGGTACTCGAAGCGCAACGGGCGGCAATCGACGCGGTGCGAGCGGGGGTGACGGCGGGGAAAGTAGACCGGGCGGCGCGCAAGGTGCTTGAACAGGCAGGGCTCGGCGAGGAGTTTGTCCATTCAACCGGACATGGGTTGGGTCTCGAGATTCACGAGCCGCCGCGAGTAGGAAAGAAGGCGGAGACGGTTTTGCAAAGCGGCTTTGCCATTACGATCGAGCCCGGCGTGTATCTCGGCGGGTATGGAGGAATTCGCATCGAGGACACAGTAATAGTCACAGACAGCGGATGTGAAGTACTGACCCCGACGCCAAAGGACCTGATCGAGTGGTGAATGTTTGCTAAGCTAGACCGTTGCCATGACAGTGGACGAAATTCGGGAACTGATCCATCTAGTGTCCGAGAGCAACGTTGCCGAGTTGGAAGTGCAGCGCGGCGAAAACCGGGTACGGATCAAACGCATCGGAGGCGGTGAATCGCCGTCGTACTCACCATTCTTCTACACGGGAGGGGTTCCAACCTTCGCGGCTCCGGCACAAGGTGGAGGCGCGCCTCCGCCGCCGATTTCGCAAGGTGCGCAGGGCTCCGTGCCTGCAGCGCCGAAGCCGGCCGCCGAAGATCCCGCGGTGCAGTTGGTGAAGTCGCCGATTGTGGGGACGTTCTACGAATCCGCATCGCCCGGCTCTCCCGCTTTTGTGCGCGTGGGGGAGACGGTGCAGGCCGGCCGCGTCCTCTGCATTATTGAATCCATGAAGCTGATGAATGAGATTGAAGCCGAATTCGCCGGCGTTATCGAGAGCAAACTCGTTCCGAACGGACAACCGGTGGAGTATGGCGAGGCATTATTCGCCATCCGGGCCATTTAGAACGCGTGACCGAACCGAAGTTACCATTCCGTAAAATCCTGATTGCCAACCGGGGTGAGATCGCCGTACGGATCATCTCGGCCTGCCGCGATCTAGGTATCCCGACCGTTGTTGTCTATTCGGAGGCTGACCGGTACAGCCTGCCGGTGCGTTTCGCCGACGAGGCCGTGTGCATCGGTCCGGCGAAAAGCTCGCGCAGCTACCTGGATATCCCGTCGATTATCAGCGCGGCCGAGATCACGAACGTCGAGGCCATTCATCCGGGCTACGGCTTTCTGAGCGAGAATTCCCGGTTTGCGGATGTCTGCCAGGAATCGGGCATCAAGTTCATCGGTCCCACATCGGAAGTGATTCGCGCGATGGGTGTGAAAGAACGGGCGCGCGCCATCATGAAAGATTACGGCGTTCCGACGGTGCCGGGCTCCGAGGGCATCTTATCGAGCGCGGAAGAAGCGATCGAGGTTGCGGAGGGGATCGGATATCCGATCATTCTGAAGGCCTCGGCAGGCGGTGGCGGGCGCGGGATGCGCGTCGTTTATAAATCCGATGAGTTGGCGGGGATGTTGACCCAGGCGCAGCAGGAAGCGGGCGCGGCTTTCAGTTCCGCTGATGTGTATCTGGAGAAGTTCATCGAGCGGCCGCGCCACATCGAGTTTCAAGTGTTGGCCGACGAACACGGACACGTCGAGATTCTGGGTGAGCGCGAGTGCAGTATTCAGCGGCGGCATCAGAAGCTGCTGGAGGAGTCTCCCTCACCCGCTTTGCGACCCGAGATGCGCGAGCGCGTAATGCAGACTCTGCGCGACGCGTTGAAAGCGATCGGGTACACGAACGCCGGTACGGTGGAGTTCCTCATGGATGAAAAGGGCGACCTTTACTTCATCGAAGTAAACGCCCGCATTCAGGTGGAACATCCGGTGACCGAGATGGTGACGGGGATCGATCTGGTGAAATCGCAGATTCGCATCGCGGCCGGCGAAAAGCTCAGCGACATTATTTCGCTCCCGGTGCAGCCGCGTGGGCACGCGATCGAATGCCGGATCAACGCCGAAAATCCCGAGACGTTCGCGCCTTCCCCGGGCCGCATCACCGGGCTGAACCTTCCCGGCGGTATCGGGATTCGCGTGGACACGCATGCTTTCTCCGATGGGGTGATTCCGCCCTACTACGATTCGCTGGTGGCGAAGCTAATCGCGTACGGCGCGACGCGTCATGAGGCGATTCAGCGAATGAAACGCGCGCTCAGCATGTTCGTCGTGGAAGGGATCTATACCTCGATTCCGCTCCATCAAAAAATCCTCAAAGACCCGGACTTTCTCGCTGGGGACTTCGATACGCACTTCATCCAGCGCATGGGGAAGTAATACAATTACTCGATGATCAAGGAATTTAGGGCCTTCATCATGCGCGGCAACGTGCTTGATCTGGCGGTAGGCGTGATTATCGGGGCGGCGTTCGGAAAGATCGTTTCCTCGCTAGTGAACGACATCATCATGCCGCCAATTGGCATGCTGTTGGGCGGGGTCGATTTCTCGAACAAGTTCGCGGTACTCAAGGGCGGAACGTATCAGAGCCTCGCGCAAGCGAAGGCGGATAAATCCGCGGTGATTCTTAGTTACGGCACGTTTATCAACACGGTCGTGGAGTTCCTGATTATCGCTTTTTGCGTGTTTCTGCTGGTACAGCAAGTGAATCGGTTCTTCCCTGCCGCACCGAAGGCCGTGACAGCCAAGGATTGTCCGTTCTGCGCGACTTCGATTCCGCTGGCCGCCAAGAAGTGCCCGAACTGCACGACTTCGCTGGCCTGATTCAGCCGGAAACAGCTTGTTCTGAAGGGCTAAGCCGCGACGACGGCTACGGGAATCCGTAACGAGAACGTAGTTCCCTTGCCCGGTTCACTTTCGAGTGTCATCGTTCCGTCGTGCAGTTGAATGATGCGGAACGTCATGGAGAGACCGATGCCTGAGCCCGTTTGTTTGGTGGTGAAGTACAGGTTGTAAATCTTGTCCTGGATTTCGGAAGGAATGCCCGGACCGGTGTCGGTGATGCGGATCTCGGCCATGTCGGCGCGCACTCCGGACCAGAACTGCAATCGGCCCCCATGGGGCATAGCCTCAATGGCATTGACCACGATGTTGAGCGCCGCCTGGCGGAAGAGATCCTGATCGACGGTGATGAGAATGGGTTCGGGGCCAGTCTCCACCGCGACGTCGATTCCGCTAGCCGCGGCCTGTGGGCGGGCAAGTTCCGCGAGCTCTCGCACAAAGGTTCCGAGCGGCACGTCCGTGAGGTTCAGCTGCACGGGGCGCGTGAAATCGAGGAAGGTTTTGACCACGCGATCGAGCCGGAGAATCTCGCTGCTGATCACGTCCATCTGCGACGCCACGTCATAGTCCCCGTGGGAGAGTTTGAGCTTGGCTAGCTCGACGTGCATGAGGATCGCGTTCAGCGGATTTTTGACCTCGTGGGCGACTCCGCTGGTGAGCCGGCTTATCGCAGAGAGCCGGTCGGCGGTCTGCAATTGACGTCCGATTTGGCGAGTCGCTTCGGGGTCGCGCAGCCGTATGACCATACCGGACTGTTCACCGAGGAACTCCACGGTAAGCAGCAGAATGCGGAACTCACTCACGCCGTTCCGTTCGCGCGTGACGGGAACAGCGCGGTTATGGATAGGGCGGCCTAGTTGCAGAGCTTGTCCAAGCAGGAGTCCGGTGCTGGTACCCGGAGGGAAGATTTCGTTCACGGGTAGCCCGACGAGTTCATTCCGACCTCTCGCCAGAAACGGCTCCACTGCTCCAGCCGCGGCGATCAGCCGTCGATCGCGCCCAAAGATGAGCACGGCATCTTCGACTTCATCGAGGAGGCGCTCGAAGTTTCCTTTCAGATCGCTGAACTCGGTTTGTGCGCCCCGAAGCTGCTGGCCTAGAAGGTTCACTTTGGACGCGACAATGCCAAACTCGTCAGCCGAAGGAGAGGAAACCTGCTGCAACTCATACTCGCCGCTCGCGACCATGTCGAGCATCTTGCCTAACTTTCCTATCGGGGTGAAGGCGACGGTGGAAAACACAAAAGCCGCTAAGACCGCGAACGCCACGAAGAAGATGGTGATCCAGGCGTGCTGCTTGAGGATGGGTTCGACGACGCTGCGGATGAGGACCGGCGACAAGAGGACGTGAGTGGTAAGGGGCAAAGCGCCCGCTTTACCGGGATGAGTCTCCGAAAGTTCGAAGAGCTCGTTCGATCCGTAGAGCAGCCGCCACTTCTCCGGCAAGGTGCCCTTTTCGACCAGCGCTCGGAAATCGGGCCTCGGCGCGAAAACCTGCCCGACCATGGGCGTGTAGCTGTCGGCCAGAATCCGGTTATTGCTGTCGGTAATGACGATATCGTCGACGAGGCTTTGGGATGCCGCGGCGAGATCAAGCAACTCGGCCGGGAGCACGTGGGATTCGGCCGAACTATTGACGACTGGATTCTCCAGATCGCCGGCGCGTTCCGCGACAGCCCCGGCGTAGCTCAGGATGAGCTTGCCTTGTTGCAGTGAATCCGTAAATTGACGGTTTACCTCGCCGACCAGATCGACGATCGACACAAACGTGACGATGGCGGCCATGACGAGCATGGACCAGAGCGTCAGGCGGGCCTGCAGAGTCATGGAACCAGCAACAACTTCCCTGCTGTTTTGCGTGCTTCGAGGTCGCGGTGCGCCTCGCTAGCGGCGGCCAAGGGGTACGTTCGGTCGATGCGGACTTTCAGGCGATCGTGAGCGAGCCACGAGAAGAGATCGCCAGCCCGCCATGCGAGTTCATCGTGAGTGGCCGTGTAATGCTGCAGTGTTGGGCGGGTCAGGTAGAGCGAACCGGCGGGATTCAAGATGTTGGGATCAAAGGGCGGCACCGGACCGCTGGACTGACCGAAGAGCACCATCATCCCGCGCGGGCGGATGACGTTCAGTCCTCCTTGAAAAGTGGAAGCTCCGACAGAATCGTAAATGACGTCAACGCCGCGTCCATCCGTGATGCGTTTTACTTCGGCTTCGAAATCCTGGGTGGAGTAGTTGATGACGTGATCGCAGCCAAGCTGGCGCGCCATCTCCAATTTCGGCTCGGAGCCCGCAGTGCCGATTACCTGAACGTTGAGCATCTTCGCCATCTGGACAATCAACCCACCGGCTCCGCCAGCCGCGGCCTGCACTAAGGCGGTTTGCCCGGGCTTCAACGGGAAAGTGGAATGCGTGAGATAGTGAGCCGTCATGCCTTGAAGCATGACCGCCGCGCCTTGCTCGAACGTGACCGCTTCGGGTAGTTTCACCAGAATGGCCGCGGGAACAACGGCCAACTGCGCATAAGAGCCGCGTGACATTGCATAAGCCACGCGTTCCCCGACGCGCACGTGGGTGACGTCAGCGCCTACTGCCCGAACAATCCCAGCCCCTTCATTGCCGGGCGTAAACGGGAGCGGGGCTTTATAGAGGCCTTTGCGGAAGTAAACGTCGATGAAGTTGACGCCGCTGGCGTGCAGTTCGACCAGAGCTTCGTGGGGCCCGGGAGTGGGATCGGCTACGTCCACAAATTCTAACTGCTCGGGACCGCCTGTTTGCCTGATTTGTATGGCCTTCATGATGAGTGAGAACGGAAGACGAGGCGCAACGCCCGGCGGGCGTGCACGACCGATGCATAGAGTAACAGATAAACGAGCACGAAGGGGAAGAGGAGCAAACGTCCTAGCGTGCGGCTGGCGACCTCGCCCGATAGTCCGAGACGTACCGATGCAAATCGCCGGATGGATTGGAGATTACCCGTATCCAACCAGAAGCAGTCGCCGTTTTCGTTGATTAGCAGAACTTTGGCCGGGAGCTGCCACGCAAGCCACCATTTCCAACGCGTCATGATCGGATCGCCGGAGCATATCAGCGCCACAACAGTGGCGCCGGTTGCGGTGAGCGCGTTGACCAGACGCCTGCGCGCATCGGGCGTGGCGTGATCCTGAGTTCGCCAGACGGCTGTATCCGGCGCGAGCGTCGCCGGTATTCCCGGAAAGCAGGTGACCAAATCGAATGTAACATCGCTCCCGAAAACGCCGCGAAGGCGGGGCACGGCAATGTTCAGGACCGATCGCGGTCCGCTCTCGACGAGGATTACGCGGCCAAAATCCGGACACGCACGAGTGAGATAGCGCATTGCTTACTGAGTCCGGCCGGTGTGCTCGAGCCGTTTGAGGTCCTTGCGGGCATCTTCGAGCGTGGGGTCTTCATTCAGGGCCATATGCAGGAGGTCTATGGCCTGATCGGGTCGTCCGTCCTTCTCGGAAATAACGGCGAGCCTGTACCGTGCCTGCCCAGTGGAAGGAGCGTTCCCTTCTTGCGGCTTTTCGAGATAGCGATTCAGTAACTTGCGGGCTGCTTCCAGATTCGCGCCCGATTGGATGATTCCGACCGCGCCGGCGTATGCGGCAGAGAAGTCGTCCGGACTGAACCGCTGTTGCGAGGCGATGAGCCCCTCCACTTCGGGTAGGCATCCGGCAGCACCGGCAGCTTCGGCGAGAAGTTGCCATGCTTCCGCGCGGGTGGGGTCGAGATAAAGAGCTTGGCACGCCTCCTCGTCCGCTTCGTCGGCGTGTGAGGTCGGCGGCTTCAGATAGAACGTGGCGAGCGCAATATGAGCTTCGTAAGAGTTGGCATCGACGGCAACTGCCTTTTTCAGAAGTGCCTCTTCCGCGGCGGTGTCATGACGATCGTGCGCCAACGTGGACTGCGCTATGTAGCCCCGAGGCGGATCGATGGCGGTGAGCTGCTCGGCCAGCGTCTGAGCTTTGGCTCTGTCGCCGCCGAGAAAGGATGGCGCCACTTCCGCGAACAGCATCATTCCGTAGAGAGCATCCGGATTCTTCGGATCGAGGGCCAGAGTTTGATCAAGCTCTTTGCGTACACGCTTGGCGAGCGACAGCTGTTTGAACATGGAGGCCCGTTCGGCCATACGGCCAGCGACGGCAGCGATTTGGAGATGGAAGGCGGCGTTGTTCGGCTCGGCGGCCACGGCTTTTTCCGCGAGTTCCATGGCGAGATCGAAGTGATTGAAACCGAGTTGAATGCGGGAAAGCAGATAGGCGTGCTGCGGGGTGGACGCCGGGTCGGCGGCGGCCTGGGCTAGAGCGCGGCGGAAATGATTCGCGTCCAGGAGCTGCGGAATCGACCGCGGCGCATCGGAATGGGCCGGATCCCATTGCGGGACGGAGCAACCGAACGCAGGCGGCACGAGCGCCAATAGAGGAACAAGACCGCGGACCGCTAGACGAAGCACTACTTCACCTGTAACACAGCCTCGAATACCGCCTTCGACCATCTTCATTTTCACTATCTGATACGTTGGCAATAGCGATCCCGTCATGCGCAGTACAGAATTTTTGTGGGGAGCCATGTTGGCTCTGTATGCTGGTTCTTCTGCTTTCGGGCAGCAGCTCGCGGCGAAGTTTGACAGTCAGGCTGTGGCGCGAGGAAAGGTCACTTTCAAATCGTCCTGCGGATTCTGCCACGGAGACGACGGCACGGGTTCGAGGGCTCCGGATTTAATCCGGTCGACCATTCTGAGCCACGATGTTGCGGGTAACCTGATCAGGCCGGTGATCCACAACGGCCGCCCCGACAAGGGGATGCCGGCGTTCCCTAATCTTCTAGAAAATCAGATCTCCGACATTGTTACGTTCCTGCACAGCCAGTCCTACGAGGCAGCCCACAGCGCGCACGTGCCGGGAGATTATCCTTTGGCGAAGCTGCTTACCGGCAATGCCGAGGCCGGCCGGGCTTACTTTAACGGTGCGGGCGGGTGCGCTTCGTGTCACTCTCCGACGGGAGATCTGGCGGGGATTGCCAAGAAATACCGCCCCGTCGATCTCCAGCAGCGAATGGTGTTTCCGGCTGAAAAGAAGAAGACGACCGCCGTGGTGAGACTCCCGGACGGGAATACGATCGAAGGCACGGTGAAGCATTTAGATGAGTTCGAGATTGCGATCACTACGGAAGATGGGACGTATCGTTCCTGGCCCTTGGACAAAGTGAAAGCCGTCATCCACGATCCCCGGTCCGCACATCGGGAACTAACCGCGCGCTACACGGATGCGGATCTCCATAATCTGTTCGCCTATCTCGAGACTTTGCAATGAAGGGGAATCCGGCCATGCTCGGCAAGTTTGCGGCTTTAGCTTTGGCGGCAGTTTCGCTGGGGGCGTATGACGGGGTTGATCCGGGGTCGCTGGGAGACCCTCCCCAGGGAACGTGGCCCACGTATAACGGGGATTACTCGGGGCGCCGGCATAGCTCGCTCTCGCAGATCAACCAATCGAACGTGAATGGATTGACGCTGGCGTGGATGGCGCCCATGCATTCGGTGACGATCAAGTCCACACCTCTGGAAGTGGGCGGCATTCTTTACTTCACGACTCCGGATAACGTATGGGCGGCCGACGCGCGCACGGGCCGGACGATCTGGCATTATCTCCGCGCCTCAGAGGGTGATCACATCGGACAGCGAGGCGTCGCGATGTACCGGGACTGGCTCTATTTTGAGACGCCGGATTGCCATCTGATTTCGCTGAACGCGAAGGACGGCAGCGTGCGATGGGATGTGGAACTGGCCGATCCGAAGCTGGGCTATTTCGCCACCATGGCTCCGTTGGTGATACGCGATCACGTGCTGGTGGGAGTTTCGGGCGATGTGACGGATGTGCCGGGGTTTCTCGCGTCGATCAATCCGGAAAACGGCAAGCTGCAATGGCGGTGGAACACGGAGCCTGCCCCCGGGGAGCCCGGCTCCGAAACCTGGCCGCAGGGGACGGACGCGATCGCGCACGGCGGCGGCATGACCTGGATGACCGGCACCTATGATCCGGATCTGAACCTGGTGTATTGGGGAATTGGGAACCCGAATCCTGTTCTAAATGGCGACATTCGGAAGGGAGACAATCTTTATACGTGCTCGATTGTCGCTCTCGATCCCGACAAGGGAACGTTGAAGTGGTACTTTCAACCCTCGCCGCACGACACGCACGATTGGGACGCGGTGCAGACGCCTGTGCTGCTGAATGATCAGTACAAGGGCGTTGAACGAAAGTTGCTGGCTCAAGGCAGCCGTAATGGCTACTACTTTCTTTTGGATCGCACGACCGGCGAGCATATTGTTACGGCGCCTTTTGTGGCAACGAACTGGTCTAAGGGAATTAATGCACAAGGCCAGCCTCGTCCCGACCCGGCCAAAGAACCCAAGCCGAATGGAACCCTGGTATCTCCGGGTTCAGACGGAGCAACTAACTGGATGGCACCCAGCTTCGATCCACGGACGGGTTTGTTTTTCGTTAGCGCGCGCGAGATGTGGAGCCTCTTCTACATGACAGCCGATGGAAAACCCGAGGGTTGGGCGGGACGCGACCGAAACCTCTGGGCGCGTTCATCTCTCGTAGCGATCGATTACAAGACGGGCAAAATTCGATGGAAGCACGAATTAGGCGAAGGCGAGGACACGGCCGGAATATTGACCACAGCGGGAGATTTGCTCTTCACGAGCGACAACCATGGCAATTTCATGGCGCTTGACCCGAAAACGGGCGTGACGCTATGGCATGTGCCCGTCGGTTCAGAAATGTCGGCATCGCCGATGACCTACGAACTCGACGGGCGACAATACATATTGACGCCAATTGGAAGTACGCTGTTAGCCTGGGCGCTGCCTAGTGTCTCAGCCAAATAGCCCCGACGGCGTGTCGGGCTAAGCCGCTCGCAGTGGGACCGGAACGCTTGTTTCTTCTCCAACGGTAGCTGTATCCGGAGCTGAATTCGAAGCGCCGGTGCCGAATGCGCGGGCGAGAGAGATTAATTGGCTGCGGAAAGCGATCATCGAGGACAGGTCAAAATCATTCTGAGTCGTGATGACCCAGCCAAAGGGTGTAGGGGCAACGCTGTCGATCAGTGGTTTGGGATCCATAGAAGCTCTATCGGCAACCCGGGCGAAACTCGATAGTGTATTTCGAGTGAAATACAAAAATCCGGAAGTTTCGCCTAGCTTTTATCGCGCTGTTTCGTGGTCTCGTGCGCCTTCTCAGACAGATCGGGTTCGGGCTCGCCATTCTTTGTCCGATCTTCATTGCGAGACTCGAATCCCTGGAAGTAGCCTTCGTTTCCCCAATTGCCCTGATTGCCCCAGCCGGTCTTATCGGATTGTCCTGCTGGAGTTTGAGACCCTTCATTCTTCGGATCTTTATAATTGCCTAAACCGTAGGGATCGAACTTTCCCTCCGTTGGCTGAACCTCGCCGGTTTCGGTCTGAGGCACCGCATCGAGCGCGCTAGTACCTAGACGTTCCAGGATTTCCTTATTCGGTTTTGACATTGTGCACTCCCGCGTACACAGGGGCACGCAAAAGGCCAGTGAGAGTTAGGGAACCGTTCGAATTTGTAAAGCCTTTCAAGCCGTCCTGAAACGGAACATCGCATCCTCAATCCGCGGCCCGATGACCTCGATTCGTTTGAGGTCGCGCGTTCCGATCCCCCGGTCTTCGGCTAGCTGCAATGTGCTGTCCCGATGCTCGAAGGGAGCGGTACCGCGAGTCGCCGACGGGTCGAATCCCATCAACGCCATGGCGACGGCGTCGGTCGTAACCGGGTTCGTTCCCGCCACGAGCAGTCCGGGCTTCACCGGCCTGGTCCCGCGCACCCAGGGACCTTCGCCGCCGGCCATGGATTCGATCCCATCGATCAGTGCGAGGTGAACCGGACGGGCGGCGACCAGGTCGGCCACAATACGGGGAACGCGATAGGACGGTTCACGAGGCGAGGTGGGGTCGATCTCGGGATCGGCGATCCTGGATGGCTGGCGCGAGCCGTTATGCATGGCCTCGATGCGGCCGCCGTGGGGACGGGGGCTCGCATCATCTACTGGAGAACCATCCCCGTAAATGGTGCACGGCGTATTCCCGAAGCAGTTTTTCATGCTGAGGGTCACACCAGCGGTCGCATGCTCCTTCAACTTGGCCATCGAGACGAAAACATCGCAGTCTTCATAAGAATGATTGAGCAGAAACGACCGGTACATGTAACCACCGCCGGGGACCACGAAACGGGAATACTGCTTGGCATTTCCCAGCCAGTTTGTATTCTCGAATTCCACGCGCGCCGCTGCGTTCTTGAAGTCGTTCGGATTCCAGCCGCCCGCAGCCATATACTGCTCGACCGGCTCCGCGGTGTCCCAGGGACTTTCGAGGAGGCGCACGCGACGCGCTCCGGCCTTGCCCATCAAATGCACAGTTGCTCCGATCACCTGGGGATGCACCCATTGCGCGGAGCCGAGCGGGAGCCCGTTCAGCCGCATGTCCGGCGCGCCCGTCAGATTGAGCTTGATAGCGACAGTCTTGCCGGAAACTAAGCGCGAGAGGCCTCCCAGTTGGTCGAACATGCGATCGATGGTAGGCAAGAGATCGGGCCCATAGCCGAGACATTTAGCCACGGCTACAGGAGCACTTGGGGCGCGAACCGGAAGAGCTTTGAGGAGGGGACGTGAACTGGCGTAACCAGCCACGGCGCGGGAGACAGCAGCCAGCCAACGCCGGCGAGAGCAGGTGCGCATAACAATATTCTCCTCCATACCGCTGTGTATTGGCGCGAGTGTCGGCTACTCTGAGGTCTTGTCCGAACCCAAGCCGCGGCGAACGCTCGGGCTGTTCGATGCCGTCATGATTGTGATGGGCGGAATCGTTGGCTCCGGTATCTTTATTAACCCTTACGTCGTCGCTCAGCATGTGCATACGCCTGGATCGATTGTGGGCGTCTGGGTGGCGGGCGGACTGCTCGCGCTAGCTGGCGCATTCATCTGGGCCGAACTGGCGTGCCGGCTGCCCGGGGCGGGAGGTCAGTACCTCTACCTGCGCGACGCGTATCATCCGGCCGCGGCGTTTCTGTACGGGTGGGTGTTGTTGCTGGTGATTCAGACGGGTGGGATGGCGGCCGTAGCGGTCACGTTTGCGCGTTACTTCAAAGAGCTTACGGGCGCATCGGCCAGTGATGCTTCCATTGCTGCTCTTACACTGATTGGGCTCACCGGAGTGAACTGCTTCGGCGCGCGCACGGGAAGCAATGTGCAGAGCGCCCTGATGCTTTTGAAGTCAGCGGCGATTGCCGCGCTGGTGTTTGCGGGGTTAACGGTGCTTCCGGCGCAAAGCTCAGTGGTCCCCAATGCCGGTACGGAAGGTTTTCTTGCTTCGTGGGGCGCTGCGATCATCCCGGTCGCTTTTGCTTACGGCGGATGGCAGACCGCGAGTTTCCTCGCAGGCGAGATGAGAGATCCCAAGCGCGATCTTTCTCGAGGACTGATTATCGGCGTACTCGGCGTCATCCTTCTCTATGTCGGCGTCAATTATGTCTGCGTGCGCGCGCTTGGGCCAGCGGGTTTGGCCGTTACCCGGACGCCGGCCTCCTCCGTCATGCGAGCGGCGTGGGGCGCGGCGGGAGCGCGCTGGCTGGCCTTGGGAATCGCAGTCTCTACCCTCGGCTTTTTGAGCCAGGGAATACTCACGGCTCCGCGCGTCTACTATGCAATGGCGCGCGACCGTCTCTTCTTCCAACGCGTGGGCAAGCTTTCGGCGCGCACGGGCGCTCCGGTGTTCGCCATCGTGCTGCAGGGCGTGCTCGCCTCCCTGATTGCGTTTATTGGACGCTACGAGCAGATCTTGAACTATGTCGTTTCCATCGACTTCATCTTTTTCGGTCTGACCGCCGCAGCCATTTTTCTGCTTCGCCACCGGTCTTCGGAGATGCCGGCTTACCGTGTGCCGGGCCACCCTTTCACCACAGGTATTTTCGTGTTTGCATGCGCGGCGATCGTGGTCAGCACGGTCGCGACACAGTTCGAAAACAGCATCATCGGGCTGGCGATTCTTTTAGCGGGCATACCCGTATATTTGTTTTGGAGCTCCCGCAAACGTATTCAAAGATGAGAAACAAGCATTCGGAGTATATGCATTGGGCGAAGACCGCGAGCCGCGGCACCTACAATCTGGCCACGAGCGGGGTGGGTCCTTTTCCGCTAAGTGAATTGCCGTTCGATTCACGCGCGCTTGATATCAACGGGCCGAGCAGATACGGCTACGAGCCGCTGCAGAATGCCCTTGCGGCCAAATGCATTGTCGATGCGGATTGCGTGGTTGCCGCCGCGGGAACGTCCATGGCCAATCATCTCGCGATGGCCGCGCTGATCGAAGCCGGCGACGAGGTTTTGATTGAGCAGCCCGCCTACGAACTGTTGACCGCTACCGCTTTATTCTTCACGCAGAATGTGAAGCGCTTCGCCCGCAGGGAGGAACGCGGGTTTGCGCTCGATCCCGAAGAGGTGGCACGAGCCATATCTCCGCGGACAAAGCTGATCGTGGTTACCAACCTCCACAATCCGTCTAGCGTCCTGGCAGGGGGAGTGGAGTTGCGGGCCGTGGGCGAAATCGCCAAGAGTGTAGGCGCTCGTGTGCTGGTGGACGAAGTGTATCTAGACGCCGTATACGAGGGAACGCCTGAGTCCTCGTTCCACTATGGCCCGCAGTTTGTCGTGACGACAAGCCTGACCAAGGTTTACGGATTGAGCGGCTTGCGTTGCGGGTGGATTCTCGCTGAGCCCGATCTCGCCCGTTCGATGTGGCGTTTGAATGATTTGTTTGGATCGATCCCCGCGTTTCCCGCGGAGATGCTCAGTGTGGCGGCTTTGGAGAATCTATCGAAGATCCGTGATCGCTCCAAGGTGGTGGTGGAAGCAGACCGTAAATCTTTAACGAGTTTTCTGGATTCCAATCGGGATGGGGTTGAGGCCGTTCGCACGCCCTGGGGTACGACGTCGTTCATCAAGTGCCTTCATACCGATGCGGAGCGATTGCTGGATCGCCTTCGTGAGAAGTGGGAAACAACGGCCGTACCCGGGCGGTTCTTCGACTTGCCGGATCACTTTCGGGTCGGCATGGGTGTGGACCATGACATGTTTGCGGAAGGTCTGCGCCGGATTGAAGAGGCGCTCACTTCAGACGGTTGAGGAACGTCCCTGAGCCGGACCGGCATTTGCCATGCAAAGGTTGTGAGCGCTATTGATCAGCGCAACGTGCGAAAACGCCTGGGGAAAGTTTCCGACCTGGCGGTGCGATCGTGGATTGTACTCTTCGGCGAGAAGCCCGACATCGTTGCGGAGCGCTAAGAGCCGGTCAAACAAGTTACGTGCATCGTCGGGGCGGCCTTGCAGGAGGTAGTTATCGACCAGCCAGAAACTGCAGGCGAGGAATACGCCTTCTTCGCCGCTCACTCCGTCCACTTTCGATTCGGTGTTGTACCGGGCCACAAAGCCGTCGCGCACCAGCGCATTCTCAATGGCGCGTATGGTTCCTACGATGCGGGGGTCTTCGGGAGGAAGGAATCCGACCAAGGGGAGAAGAAGAAGGCTCGCGTCTAGCGTTTCCCCTCCGAAGTATTGAGTGAACGAATCGAGCCGAGAGTTGAAGCCGTTTGCGCAGGTCTCCTGATGGATCTGTTCCCGGACAACCCGCCATTCCGGCAAGGGACACTCGACCCCTAGCTCTTCGGCCGTTCGGATGGCGCGGTCCAATGCCACCCAGGCCATCACCTTGGAGTGAGTGAAGTGCCGCTTGGGACCGCGGACCTCCCAAATCCCGGAGTCCGGGTCGCGCCAGATCTTTACGAGATGCTGGACGAGCGCGCGTTCAAGATTCCAGCTATCCTCCGGATGTGCCAAGCCCGCCCGGCGCGCTTGAAACAGCAGATCCACGACTTCCCCAAAGACGTCGAGTTGCAACTGCTCTGAAGCAGCGTTGCCCACTCGGACCGGGGATGAGTTCTGGTAACCGGTTAGCCAGGGAAGTTCGAATTCATTAAGGCGTCGCTCCCCCGCCACTCCGTAGAGGATCTGCATCTGGTCGGGGCTACCCGCGATAGCGCGGAGCAGCCATTCGCGCCACTTTCGAGCCTCATCCGTGAAACCCGCCTGAATGAGCGCATACAGCGTAAACGTAGCATCGCGCAACCAGCAGTATCGGTAATCCCAATTGCGCGGCCCGCCGATTTCTTCGGGCAACGATGTTGTAACCGCGGCGACGATTCCGCCTGTTTCGTCATGGGCGAACGCCTTCAGCGTGATCAGTGAGCGGAGTACGGCTTCATGATAAGGACCCCGAATCACGTGTTGAGCCGACCAGTTTTCCCACCACGCCGAAACCCTATCGAGTACGGCTGCGGCGTTCGGTGAATCGGGCGGCGGCAAATGAGATTGACGCCAGCTCAGGACGAACGAGACCTCTTGACCAGGGCTTACCGAGAACTCGGCCACGGTCGAAAGACCTTCTCCTCGAACCTCAACCGAAGCGGAGAGGACGAACTGGTGCGGACCGGCGATCGCCTTCATACGGTCATCGGGCATGCGGGAAACCCAGGGCACGACGGAGCCGTATTCGGTCCGCACCTTCCCCTGCATCCGCATCGGAACGCATCCGCGGATGCCCCGGACGATGCGGACAACGTGCTGCACTTCGCCGTCGCGATCCATGCAATCAATCAGCACGCAACACCCTTCGGGAGTGGTGAATTCCGTTTCAAGGACGAGCGTTCCGGGACGATACCGGCGCGTAACCGTCATCTCGGGATTCCGGGGAGCAATTGACCAATAGCCGTTGTCCTCGGAGCCAAGCAGGGCCGCAAAGCACGCGTCCGAGTCGAAACGTGGCAAACAAAGCCAGTCAAGCGAGCCATTCTTGCCCACCAGTCCCGCAGATGCCGAGTTGCCAATTAAAGCGTAGTCTTCAATTCGTTGGGAGCAAGTTGTCACGGATATGGTCGATGGGAGATTGTGCGATTCTAAACAAAGACATTCGCATCCTTATATGCCAGGCCCTGGAAGCCGGGCGACAGATCAGGCTTTCGAACGCGCTCTTCAATTTCCCAAACTTGATAATAGGACTATATGCGCTACTTCTTGTCGGCAGCAGTTGTGATAGGTCTGGCACTCAGCGGCGGGTGCAGCAAAAAGCAGGTTCCCACCGCTGGTCAGCAGGCTGTGGTGACTTTAAACGACGGCTCGGGTTTTGCGGGCAAGGTTTCCGAGAGCTCCACCGCATCAATCACCCTGGTAGCTCCGAATGGCGAGTCACGGACGTATCCGATGAGCCAGGTGGCTTCGATTCAGTATGTCTCCGGACAGCAGAACGCAGCGGCGACTTCCTCACCGGCGCCAGCCGGCAGTGTCCCGAATCCAGCACCGGTTACAGCAGCACCGGCAAGCGCGCCGCCACCGGATTCCACCGTTGCGACGAGTGCTCCGCCACCGGCCAGTGCTCCGGCCCCGGCGTCCGCCCCTGCGCCGCTGAGTTCCCCGGCTGCGGCACCGCCTTCCGCTCCGGTAGAGCTGACGAGTGTTGTACCCGTTGGCGCGCATATCTCTGTTCGTAACAACGAACTGATCGACTCAAAGACCGCGGCGCCGGGACAGACCTACTCCGCCGTGATCGTGCGCAATGTAGCCGACACGCGCGGGCGCGTGGTGATTCCGAGCGGCTCGCCAGCCACGCTCGTTGTACGCGCGGCTAGGTCTCAGGGCACGATGCAGGGGCGCTCCGAGCTTGCGTTGGACATCGACGCCGTTTCCGTGCGTGGCCGCCGTTATCGCGTGGAGACCACCGACATTGTGCAGAAAGGCCGCGAAGGCGTCGGAGAGAACAAGCGTACGGCTAAATTTTTAGGCGGCGGCACGGCGTTTGGAGCCTTGCTGGGCGCCGTAGCCGGCGGAGGGCGCGGAGCGGCGATCGGAGCTCTCTCCGGTGCCGCAGCCGGTACCGCGACACAAGCGATCACTCGTGGACATGGCGTAAAAGTTCCGTCGGAAACCCTCATGACGTTCCGCCTGGAAGCCCCGATTCGCATTCGGGAAATTCGATAATCCGCTTTTCCCGATGAAACCGATTGCGCTCCTGTTGGTTCTGGCGCTAGCGGTTCGCGCTCAAGCGCCCGTCGAGCCTTTCCACGAGATACGGCACGGAGCTTTCGGCAAGACAGCTCGCCTAGGTAATTCGTTCAGCATCCTGGTCTGGAACATCGATCGGGATGGGCGTCCCGAGGACATCCGCAGGGGAATCAGTGACCAACACCCTGATGTTGCGCTCCTGCAGGAGGTCGACTTGCAAACTGCCCGGGCACAAGGGCGCGATGTGGCTCAGGAACTCGGGCGTGAGCTCTCGATGAACTACGTGTATGGAACGGCGTTCCAGGAGTTGCATCAGGGAATTCAGAACAAACCGGGATATCAAGGCCAGGCGACCTTAGCGAGGGCGGAATTGCAAGCGCCACGGATGCTGCGTTATGCCGAACAGACCGCTTTCTGGAACACCCCTCTGCTGCCCTCCTGGTTTCCGCAGAGGCGGTTAGGCGGACGGATCGCGTTAATCGCGACAATCCCTCAAACCAAAGCAAATATCGTTTTCTACAACCTTCACCTGGAGAGTCGAGGACCGGGTTTTACGCGTTTTGCGCAGTTGAAGGAGACGCTCGCGGACGCTGACGCCATCCCTTCATCAACGCCGATCGTGCTGGCTGGCGATTTGAACACGAAGTACGTGGCTTCGAAATTCGTCGATCTTCTTAGTCAGCATGGGTTTCGGAGTTGTTTCGCCGGCTCGCAGCCGCGGACGCACCGCATCATTGGATCGCTCGATTGGATTTTTCTACGCGGCAATCTCCATTGCGAGGAACCGCGCGTTCTACGAAATGTCGGCGGTTCCGACCACTACCCTTTGGTGGCGCGAATCCGCGTCGAATAGAAGGGCAAACCGCGCAGCACCGGCCTGCTGGTTAAAATCAGATTTGACACTTAAGGGCAAGACCGCATTGATCGCGGGGGCCAGCCGTGGAATCGGTCTCGCGATCGCTCGCGCCATGACCGATGCCGGCGCGCACACGCTACTTGCTTCGCGATCCATTGAAAAGCTGAAAACATTGGCGGCGGAGCTGCACGGCACGGCTCTGGAACTCGACATCACATCACGAGAATCCATCTTCAACTGCGTTGAAGAAGCGGGGACGATCGACATTCTGGTCAACGTAGCGGGAACCAATATCCGGAAGCCCTTTGAGGATTACACCGAAGCCGAATACTCGCATATCATGCAAACCAACCTTCACGGTATCGCCGAGCTGACGCGCTTGGCGGGAACCAAGATGGTGGCGCGTGGAAACGGCGGGAAGATTATCATGATCGGCAGTTTGGCCTCGTTTACCGGCTTGCCCTATATGGCTGTTTATTCCATGACCAAAGGAGCGATCATGCAATTGACACGGGCGCTCGCCGCGGAGTGGGGCCGCGAAGATATTCAAGTGAATTGCATCGCCCCGGGATTCATCGAGACGGACCTGAACCGCGCCATGTGGCAGGAGGTTCCTATGCAAGATTGGCTGAAGGGCGCTCAGGCCATTCCGCACTTGGGCACTCCGGAAGACGTTGCGCCACTGGCCGTATTTCTCGCCGGACCCGGTTCGAACTACATCACAGGCCAGGTCATTGCCGTTGATGGAGGCTATTCCACCACTGCTGTTTGGCCGTTCAATCCCCTTTCCCATTGAGACTCGTTAAGTTGGTGGCGTGTTGAGAAAGGTGGGCGGTCTTCTCCGGAGTTGGCTATTTACGCTTCCCTTGATCGTGCTCGCCACTGGGTTCATGGGATGTCTTTCGCTAATAGCGTCGCTCTTTGATAAGACAGGGAACACCCAACACCGGATGGCACGGTTCTGGTCTTCCATGTTGTTGCGTGTGGGCTTCGTGAAGGTCGAAGTGCACGGAACCGAGAAACTGGATCCGACTCTGAGTTATGTTCTGGTCGCGAACCACACAAGCTATTTCGACACGCCCGCGATTCTTGCCAGCATCCCGTTGCAGTTTCGGTTTTTCGCCAAGAAAGAACTGTTTCAAATTCCGATCATGGGTGCGCACATGCACCGGGCCGGATACTTCCCGGTGATAAGAGATGATCCGCGTGCGTCACTGAAAACCATGATGGACGGCGCCCGGCAGATCCAGGAGAAAAGGATCTCTGTTCTTCTGTTTCCAGAAGGCGGCCGTTCCGAGCACTCTTTGCGCGCTTTCAAAGAAGGTGCTGCGCACATCGCAATCAAGGCCGGCGTGCCACTCGTTCCCGTGGGGATTTCCGGAGCGAGGCGCGTTCTCCCGATGCACAGCATCCACGTTCAGCCGGGTACCATCAGCTTGCGTGTTGGCGAACCGATTTCGACACGGGGCCTGACTTCCCGCGATCGAAGCCGGCTAAGTCAAAACGCGCTGGAGCAAATTTCGGAGATGATCGGCGAACCCCTTCCTGCGCCAACTGATTAGGTGTCGAGTAGAGCGGCGTCTACGGGGCCGGTCGCGGCTTACGCAGGATCCGTACCCGCACGGTACGATTACCGAACTTCTTGGCTTCCGCAGCGTCTGCCAAAAATATATCGATCTTGCGCCCGTTGATCTTCTGCCCGTCGTCCTGAACGGTGTAGTCCCCGGAGTAAGGCCCCGCTTCTCTGATCTGCACACGCGTTCCCAGCGGCAGCACTTGCGGATCGGCCGCGACGGTTCTGCCCTCCACGGTGTGCTGTCCATTCGCGGTTTGTCCACGCACGGAATAGGCAGTGGCTTCGAAGGTCATCCATCGGCTGGCGGGGAAGATGGTGAGCGGGACAAACAGCCCAAACGCGAACAATCGTACGCACGTCATGCCAGCAGTATACGTTCCTGCTTTCGGGTCGTAAACTTGCGCCGCAACCTGCGAATTCAGTAGCATAGCCGTCGTGAAACGTTGCCTGCCGCTGCTCCTCTTCAGCGTTGCGTCCCTCTGGGCCGCCGAGCCCGGATTTCATCCGCTGTTCGACGGCTCCGACATGAACGGTTGGAAGCCTAGCGAAAACCCTGAAACCTGGTCTATTCACGACGGAGCGCTCGTCGCCCATGGAAAGAGAAGCCACCTGTTCTACACCGGTGAATTTCACGGTCACCAATTCAAAAATTTTGAGTTAAGAGTTGATGTGCTCACCAAGCCGGGCTCGAACGGCGGAATCTACATCGAAACGGAGTTTCAGGATGGAGGTTGGCCCGGAAAGGGATTTGAAATCCAGGTCAATAATAGCTATCGAAGTGATCCCAGGAAGACCTTCAGCATCTATGAGGTGAAGGACGTCCACGAGGAGTTGGCGCCCGATAATCAGTGGTTTACCGAAGATATCCAAGTGGAAGGCAACACCATTACGGTGAAGTACAACGGGAAAGTGGTTGTTGAATGGACTCAGCCTTCCGACTGGAAAGGCACTAGCGATTTCGCGGGACGAAGGATTAGCCCGGGAACAATCGCGCTCCAAGCGCATGATCCCGGAAGCGAGGTTTGGTACAAAAACATCCGGATTAAGCCCCTGGACTAGAGTGGCTGCGCGTTGGTTCGCACGTGATACCCTCATGTCGAATGGCGCAGCGCACCATCTTCCAAGTTTTTGAAGACACTGTAGCGAGGCACGGCGACAAGCCGGCTTTACAGCAGCCGCTACCCGGTGAGCGCCGGGCCAAGACATGGACGTGGAATGAGCACCGGCGAGCGGTTGAAGAGATTGCGCTCGGGCTGGACGCGTTGGGCATTCGGAAGGGCGATGTTGTCGCCCTCTGCACGGAGACGCGCGCCGAGTTCTATCTGGCGGATCTGGCCATCATGTCCATTGGTGCGATTTCCGCCGCGCTTTACGAGGCATATCCAGCCAAGGATCTTCTGCGTACAGTCGAGCTTTCGGGTGCACGCGCTTTGTTCGTTGAAGACCCCAAGATGCTCGAGCAGTTGCGCGCAGCTCCCGTGGAATTTTTCCTGCTGCTGACCGGAAAATCTGAACGGGCGACCTCGCTCGATGATTTGCAGGCTCGTGGGCGAGAAATCGCCTCGTCTTCGCCCGGTCGTTTTCACGAGCTCACCAGCAGCGTTTCCCCCGCTGATCCCGCAATCCTTTATCTGACCTCCGGCGCTACGGGAGAGCCGAAGATGGTGATTACCGCTCACGAAGCAGTGGTCTCCAATATTCAGATGGGGGTGACCGCACTCCCTATGACGACGGACGATGTGACGATTGCGTTCTTGCCGTCCGCTCACATTACCCAACGCATTGTGGTGGAATTTCTTCCCATGCTGTTCGGTACTCCCGTCGTGTTTTCAGAGAGCTTGTTGAAGCTTCCGAACGAACTTAAGAATACGCGTCCTACTGTTTTCGTAGCGCCGCCGCGAATGTGGGAGCGGGTCTACGCGTCGGTTTGCACCGAGGTTCGCAAGAAGCCTGTTCCCGTTCGCAAGCTCTTCTACGGCGCAGTCGGATTGGGAAGCGCGGCGGCGAAATACCGCCGTGAAGGAAAGCGGGTACCCGCCCGCATTCGTATTCCGCTTAAGGCTTTGGATAAGGCGATGTTCGCGCCCATCCGCGCCCGGTTCGGGGGCCGGTTGCGCGTGCCCGCTTCCGGAGGAGCGCCCCTGGGCAAAGAACTGGCGGAATTCTACGAAGCCATCGGGATGCCGCTGATCGAAGGATATGGTTTGACCGAAGGCGGCATTGTTGCCTTTAATCCGTCCGACCGGCCGAAGAGCGGGAGCATTGGCAAGCTGCTGGACGGCGTACAGATGAAAGTCGCCGAGGATGGTGAACTCTTGATCAGTAGCCCTGGTATGTTCTCGGGTTATTACAGAGATCCCGAATCCACTTCAAAAGTAGTGGAGAACGGTTGGCTTCGAACGGGAGATATCGGGTTCATCGATTCCGATGGTTATATCTTCATTACAAGCCGCAAGAAGGAGTTAATTGTCTCTTCTACGGGAAAGAAAATCTTCCCGTCCCGTGTAGAAAGCCTATTCAAGTTCGAGCCCTTGATTAGCCAAGTAGTGCTGGTGGGAGACCGCCTTCCCTTCTTGACGGCTTTATTTACCATCCATACGCCCATCGCCGAGACCTTAAACGGCATGGAAAATCTGAAGGGAAAACCCGCATCGGAGGTCACGGTTTCGGAGCCGGTCGCGACTGAGGTCCAAAAGATCGTCAGCCGGGTGAACAAACAGCTAGGCGATTTTGAAAAGATTCGGAAGTTCCGGATACTGCCCCGCGATTTCAGTATTGATTCCGGTGAATTGACTGCCACCATGAAGGTGCGCCGTCAGAAGGTGCTTGAGAATTTCCGTTCCGAAATCGACTCCCTGTACGCCGAAAAAGCTGTCCAGGGGCTGTAATGGATGCCGGATTCTCGAGCGAGCAGCATCCCTGGCGCGCATCGATCGCCCGTTACATTGAGAACGAGTGTCGCCCGGTCGACAAGTTCGGCCATCAGCCGCGTCTGTACGCTCTGACGCGGGAAATATCCGCCGGCCTGAATTTCGACGACGACGTGGTGTATGCCGCTGCATGGTTGCATGACCTCGGAGTCTTCTACGGCCATCGACCCGCGGATCCGGTGGACCTCGCGGCGTGGAACAACACCGCCTACGCCATGAAAAAGGCTCCCGAGATTCTCTTGAGTGCGGGCTTTCCTCCGGATAAAATCCCCGCAGTAGTCGAGGCCATTCGGACGCACCAAGCTTCGGCAGAACCGCTAACGGTGGAGGCGACGATTCTCCGGGACGCGGATATCCTCGAGCAGTTAGGCGCAATAGGTATTCTTCGCGTGGTCTGCAAGGTGGGCCGGGATACCCGGTATGCCACATTCACAAGCGCGGTAGCCGTTCTCCGCGCTGCAGTTATTCAACTTCCGCCCCTGATCCGACTGGATCGCGCTAAAAAAATCGCCAGGAATAGAGTGGCGTTGCTTCAGAACTTTCTCTCATCCGTAGACCAAGATTCGTACGACTCTTTGTTTTAGTACCCGCTCTTTGCGGTTATTCGCCAGTCATGGCTGGTCGGGGTAAGGTTTCCATCGGGTCAGCCGATTGGTGTAGAAGTGAGAGACACGAACGTCACCATCGCGATCGTCGCTCCGCTGGAACCCTTCGAGTTCTTTGAGATGTTCTGGGAGGGTGTCTGGAGCGCGGCCCATGAACTGGCTCCGCTAGGAGTAAATGTCCTCACCCTGTCGCAGTTGTCGGGCGGCTGCGGCGAACAGGCGCAAGTGCTTCGAGATCTCTTTGTGAAGCGCGTGGACGCCGTCGTTCTCCTCCCGGGTGACTCCAAGAAGCTCAACGGGTTAATCGACCAGCATGCGCTACGCAACACTCCGGTGGTAACGGTTCTCCATGACGCGCCCGAAAGCCGGCGCACGGCGTTTGTAGGATCGGATTATCGCCTGTCCGGACGTTTGGCGGGCGACCTCATGGCCAAGATGTTGCGCCCCAAAAGTCACATCGTTGCGCTAACGGGGACGAGGGAAGCTCTCCATTTGAAGGAACGCTACGAGGGATTTCGGGACGCCCTGGAAGCAAGCAAGATCCCGCTCGGCCTGACCACGTTTGACGACGCCGACCATTTCGCAACGGTAATCGCCGGACGGGGCCGAAAATTCGATGGTCTCTATATTGGCTGTTCGGAGGCCGTGGATACGCGCCCGTTGCTTGACCAAGTGCGCACTCCCGCGCGTTGTGTCACCTTCGATTTGACGGAGCCTGTAAAGCCCTACCTCGAGAAGCGCGTCGTCTCCGCTGTGATTGATTCAAGTCGTTACTATCAGGGCTACCTGGCCGTCCAAAAAGCGTTCGAGTGCCTGCAAACCTTTTCCGTTGCTCCCAGCTGGGTGCCGATTCCTTCTACCGTCGTTTTACCGGAGCATGTGACCTCGCTCGGGGAACAATCGTCCCTTCACTCGATATTCGAGACTCTGGTTCGCCAACGCACTGCTCAACTTCGGACCTACAAGCAGGCTCTGGATCTCGCAAACGCCAAGCTGCAGCGCATGGCCGAAACGGATCCGCTCACAGGTTTGTTGAACCGGAGGAAGTTCGAGGAGGTTTTGGATCTCGAAGTGGAGCGATCCCACGAAGGGGAACCGCTTTCGATCATGGTTGCCCAAGTCGACCATTTTACTTCCCTTAATGACTTGCTGGGCGGCCCCGCTGCCGAGCAGGCGGTTAAACTGATTGCCGACACAATTCGGTCTTCCTGCCGAGGGAAAGACATCCTAGCGCGCTTAGGGCCCGACCAACTGGCGATTTGCCTGCCGGGTACAGGGACAGATGGAGTGCTCCTCATGCGGGAACGCATCGAGGCCGCGGTAGAAGAGGTCCGCTCCGCCGCTCATTCCGAAATTCGTCTGAGTGTAAGCGTCGGAGTGACTACCCTTTTCGGGCCATCCCGCAATGCCTCCCAAATCATCGAACAGGCTAGCGCGAACTCCAAGCGCCGAAGACAGTCCCGGGCCGCTCTGATCAAGCTGCCCAGGACTGGATAACCCAACGGAACTTAGGGCAAAGTACAGGCTGTAGCCGGTGTTGTCGGAACAAGAGCGCAAGTGTTCGTTCTGTTTGGCGGTACCGGGAGAGCCGGGATCTGTCCTGGCGTTGGGTAATCCACAGTCGGAACGTACTGACCCATGTATCCTCCCATCGGGTTGGTTTCCGTGGTAAAGAACGGAACGTTGAATGTCGAACAATCGAAGTTCACTTTGGGCAGCATGTCACGCATAAATAAGGTGGTCAGTCCCTGATAATTCGGCACTTTACTCAAATCAAGGTAGGTGTAGTAGTTTGCGGCGGTTACGGTCGAGGGAGGCGGTGTTCCCATCCCGATGATTAACGTCACATTGCCATTGGGGTCCCGAACCACCTGCGCATCGTCAATCGAGTATAGAGTCGTGTTGCCTGCCTGGAAACTTAGACTAAAGTAGCGGATCCCTTCGTTCCCGGTTAGGCTGCAGCCTGATGGGCAGGGAGTATCGGGAGTTGCCGGCAACGCGAAGCGAATGCGCATAAAGGTAGTCCCCGACAGCATGTTCTGAACTCGAACGGGCTGCACGGAAGCCTGAATGCCTGCCGCCGCGCCGTTGTCCTCGGGAATATAATCGCGGCTCCTCAACCAAAACGCCTGATTGGTCGGATCAGTCGGATAACAAAAGGTCGGCTCGATCTCGGTCGAGAATTCCTGATGGGCGTTGATCTGCTCCTGATGGAACCAGGGGCTGGGATTCGGCTGCGTAGGGGCAATAATGCCCATCGACATCGCCTGTTGTGCCGGAAGAGCGCATCCGTCCGACAGTTGCCGAACGATGACGACCTCTGTCGGAGAGTTGGAGATGTCAATGTATTTTCGGACCGTTATCAGCCCAGCGTCGTTCGCTCCGGTTTCGTGCGGCGGAAAATTCGCCGGCAGGTTCGGATATCCCGTCCAGGTCAAACCGGAATGGATCATCGAAGCATCGAGAACCGTCGAGTCGATGGTGGTGCTTGTCGTTTGACAACCGGGCGAAACCGTAACGGGCGCGCCACCCCCAAAAGAAACCGTGAATCCGTACTGTTGATTCGGTGTATAGGTAGCCCCAGGTAGGTAGGGGTTGCTCATCGAGCTAGTCAGCGGCGGCAGCGACTGATCGAATACCTGGCTTACTAACGCAAGATGATCATCATATACCGTGGCGGAGAAGAAGCGAGCATTCGGAAAAGTGCCAACGACAACCAACTCGTAACCAGGCATTACTTGGTAATACATCTGATCGTAAATCGCATTTAAATCGCCGATTTCCGTTCCGCCGCCTCCTGAGAACATCGGGAGCGCGTAGCAGCCGTTATTAAAGTTAGCGAGAAAGCCTTTTTTTGGATTGATCGTGGGCAGCGGCGAACAAGAACCCGTTGCGGGAGAGGCGGAACTGACAGTTCCTGCCGGAGTCTGGGCGAACGCGGCCAACTGGAGAAATAGAGCGGCGGCCGAAAGGGCAAGCTTGGACATTCGAATAACCTTCTTTAATCTGAGTAACCCCAAACTTCTATTCATTACTCAGCCGGGTGTGGTTCTTACGCGATTATCAGCCCATCTTTCACCATTGTCCAGCGTGGAGTAGGACTGTCACGCACGCTAAATGATGCGGGCCAGCGCACAGGCTAGCTCTAAGCAGACCCATGTGCTGGCCCTCTAAGTGATTCAAAGTTATACAGAAGCGCTACTGGCGAACCACAATGTTCACGAGGCGATCCGGGACGACGATGACTTTGACAACTGTCTTTCCCGCGAGAAACAGTTGTAACTTTTCGTCAGCGAGCGCGCAGCTTCTCAGCTCTTCCTCACCTGTACCAAATGGCGCTGTGAATCGCGAGCGCACCTTCCCATTTACTTGCACCACGATATCTGCCCCTGGCGGTCGTGCTCTTTCGATGTCCGCTTCCGGCCATGACTGCTTGAAAACCGGCCCGGAGAACCCCTGTTCCACCCATAGTTCCTGCGCCAGGTAAGGAGCGAAAGGACCTAACAACAAAGTGAGGGTGCGCAGGATTTCTTTCATTACTTGCGCGGATATTCCGGCCTCGTACTCATAGAGGTCGTTCATGAGCTCCATAATGGCCGCGATTGACGTATTGAAATGCCACCGCGTATTGAAGTCTTCGGTGATTTTAGCTACCGCTTGATGCAACTTGCGCAGCGCTTTCTCATCGTTTGAACCGTCCCCGCCCGCTATGTCGATGTTGCGGGTTACATAACGATAAATGCGGCCGAGGAACCGGGATATCCCCTCGATCCCGGATTGCGTCCAGTCCATCTCTTTTTCGGGTGGAACCGCGAACAGGACAAACAAACGCGAAGCGTCCGTACCGTAGCTCTCGGCCACTTCGTCAGCTCCAATTACATTCCCCTTCGATTTCGACATCTTCGAGCCTTCGCGGATCACCATGCCCTGAGTGAATAACTTACGAACTGGCTCGGCGTTCTGAATCAGACCTAAATCGCGCATAACCTTCGTCCAAAAGCGCGAGTAGATCAGGTGAAGAATGGCGTGCTCGACCCCCCCGATGTACTGGTCAATCGGAAACCAATACGCGATCTTCTCGGAGTCATACGGACGCTGCTGGTTGTGGGCATCGCAGTACCTGTAAAAGTACCAGGAGGAATCCACGAACGTGTCCATTGTGTCCGTTTCCCGACGCGCGGGGCCACCGCATTTCGGGCACGTAACATGGACGAACGACGGTACGGAATCAAGCGGGGACCTGCCTTCCCCTGTGATCCGCACTTCATCCGGGAGGAGGACCGGCAGATCAGACTCTGGAACCGGAACCACTCCGTCTCGGGGACAGTGGATCACCGGGATCGGAGTGCCCCAGTAGCGCTGCCGGGAAATTCCCCAATCTTTAATCCGGAATGTGACCGCCGCCGAGCCAAATCCCTCGCGTTCAGCGCGCTGCGTCATGCGCTGCCGGGCCTCTTCGCTCGACAGCCCTGAATACTCGCCCGAATTCTCCACAATGCCATCGATTTCCCAAGCTTGGGAGAGCGTCTCGGGTGAACTTTCCGTCGCTGATCGAACGACCGGGCGGATTGGGATTCCGTATTTGGTGCAGAACTCGAAATCCCTTTGGTCGTGCGCTGGAACAGCCATGATTGCGCCCGTGCCATACCCCGTCAGAACGAAGTTGCCCACCCAAATCGGAAGCCTCTCGCCGCTGAACGGGTTAGCGGGCGGAAAGCCCGGTGGGAAACCCCTCTTTCTCGATATCCCCAGGCCCTTGACCGGCGCGAGCGTCAATCATTGCTTTCGCTCGTGCCTGTAGGGTCTCGTCTAACTGCGAAACGAGAGGATGCTCCGGCGCCACAATTAGACACGTCGCTCCGTAAATCGTGTCGATCCGGGTCGTAAAGACGCGGATGAACTTCCCCCGGGCCGGAGAAATCCACCTCGGCGCCTTCGGATCGCCCGATCCAGTTGCGCTGCATTGTGAGCACGCGATCCGGCCAGTCGCCTTCCAGCTGGGCGATGTGATCCAGCAGTTCGTCCGCGTACCGCGGTATTCCGCAGAAACCATTGCTCAAGCGCGCGCTGCTCTACAGCGAGTCGTCTCATGACGCCAGCAGCAGCCATCGACCACCTGCTCATTCGCCAGCACCGTCGCGCATTTCGGGCACCAGTTCACTAGCGCTTTCTTACGGTAGGCGATGCCGCTGCTCCAACATCTGGAGGAAAAACCACTGATTCCAGCGGTAATAACTCCGGCTCGCAAGTGGTGATCTCGCGAGACCAGTCGTAGGAGAAAGCGAAGCGTTGATACGTCCGCTTCATCTTTTCTATGTTGTTGAGCGTCCACTCGCGCGGGGGACGCTGATTTGCGATCGCCGCATTTTCCGCGGGGAATCCGAAGGCGTCCCAGCCCATCGGGTGGAGAACGTTATGCCCGCGCATCCACATATAACGCGCGAAGGCGTCCCCGATCGCGTAGTTGCGCACGTGGCCGATGTGCAGAGCGCCGCTCGGATAGGGCAGCATTTCGAGCACGTAGTATTTGGGCTTAGTCGAGTTTTCTTCGGCCCTGTAAATCGACTCGTCCTGCCACTCGGCCGCCCACTTATTCTCTATTGTTTGAAAGTCGTACGCCTTTTCCGGCATTTTTTCGTTTTGCCCTTGGAGCGGCGAAGCCCGCCAGCCGCTTTACTGTTTCGAGATTGCGACGGTCGTCCCCTTCCTGCATCCACCGGAGTTTCCAGGATGAAAGGCTTTGACCGGAGAGCGGGATGTCGAAGGATTCTCTCAAACCCGTCCGCACCAATGTTCCCTTCTCCAATGTTGGCATGGCGGTCAAGCCGTGATCCGATCGCGCCTTTGGAATCGTTCGTATGGATTACCTTGACATGGTCGAAGCCTAGCTCGCAATCGACCTCTGCAAGGGCCTTCTCCAACCCCGCTTCCGTGGCGATGTCCAAGCCTCGCAGCGTACAAATGGCACGTATCGAGGCAGTACGCGACGGGAAGTCGCAAAGCCGCCCGGCTAACTCGCGCATCGATTGCAGCTCGGAGAACTTGCCCCCGAGCTGCGCGCCGGCTCCGACTGTATTCTCCAGCAGTACCGTCACTCCGGCGAATCGCTCTCCCGCAGCGGCAGCTTGCAAGCCAGAGCGCGAAAGCGGCGATCCCCTCGTCCGTGGAGGAAGATCTGTAGCTTCCCGGATGGCTCACCAAATACTCGGCGCCGATCGCGGCGGCCCGCTCCAGTTCCCCGCGAAATGCCGCAATTGATTTCACGCGGATGATGGGGTCGACGGAGGCTAGATTGATCAAATAGTTGGCGTGTACGGCTAAAGGGAAAAGATCAAATCGCTCGCGGGCCGCCCGGAATCGCTGGACATCCTCGTCCGGCGGACAGGTGGCGCGCCACATCCGCGGACTGGCGGAAAAAATTTGAAAGGTGTTTGCCCCAAGTTCATGTGCCCGATTTGCCGCATTCTCAAGGCACCCCGAACGGGAGGTGTGAATTCCAATACGCAGATGCGGCATGGTACCAACTACTAACCCCGGCAACTGTGCGTTACTACATGTTTTCAAAGGAATGTTCTGCTAAACTAAAGGCCTTAAAGGGGGTTAGGCGATCGAACCCCTACACGTGTATCTATGGTGAATCGAATTCGGACGGCTGTTTTGACAGGCGCTTTAAGCCATCGCTATCCACTGCGCTGCCGCGTCTACGCCTCCGCATTGGATAGCTACGGGCCCTTTCGGCGGTAATGCGGAAGTAATCACGGCCAGTAAGACTGATCCGAACTTGCTCTTGGTCGGAACCAAGAACGCCAACCTCTTCCTTTCCCGGAACGCCGGTCAGAGTTGGGAGCCTGTTCCATTCCCCCGGCAGTACGGCTCGATGCTCCACACGTTGGTGATTCACCCGACAAACCCATCTATATTTTACGCTGCAATCGCGGATGAACCGCGCACCGGGCTGTATCGCAGTACCGATGCCGGCAAAACATGGAAGCCGGTTGAGGGTCTGGGCGGCGAAGAAGTCTATTCCATTGCTATCTGGGAGCAAGATTCCTAAGGTTATCGCCGCTGGTTTGCGTTTGGGCGTTCGTCTTAGCCGAGATGGAGGAGAGACTTGGAAAGCCATCTCTCCGGCCGATAACATTGAAATCCAACCTATCGTCTCAGTAGCTTTCGATCCCCAAAACGCTGATGTCATCTACGCTGGCACGCCGCGTCTTCCTTGGAAGACCACGGACGGGGGCGAGCATTGGAACCTGATGCGGAGGGAATGTCGCACGGATTCCGACATCATTACTGTGCGAGTGGACCCCTCCAAGCCTTCGCGAGTGTTCATCGGCGCTTGCAGCGGCTTTTGGCAGAGCAATAACGGCGGCGCACTCTGGTCCAAGATGTCCGGAATTCCGTTCACTTCGCGGCGTACCTACGCGTTCGCTCAGGACCCCGATCATCCCGAAGCGATCTTTGCCGGAACCAGCCGAGGCCTGTACCGCACAGCGCGACGGCGGCAGCGAGTGGCGCAGCATCGCGGCGCACGAAATCAAAAGTCCTCGCCATGAACGCGGGCACGCTGTACGTGGCTACCGCTGATGCGGGTCTGTTTAAGAGCAGCGACGATCGGGTCGACATTTAGCGCCGATCGACGAGGGCTTCACCAGCCGTAACTTTGCGCGTGTAAGCCAATCCGGCGAGCACCTCTATACGGGAACGGGTTTCGAGATGGATGCCGGCGCCGTCTTCTCCAGCTCCGACACCGGGATACACTGGACGCAGGTCGCCGATCCGTCGAACCTGGGGAACGAAAGCGTGATTGGCATCGCGCGGTCAGGCGATACGATCGTAGCCGCCACGGCCGGCGGAATCTTCCGGAGCGCCGATCTGGGCGAAACCTGGGCCAAGGTGAAGGGTCTCCGCGCCGATCAGTGCCCTGAGCGCCGTGGATCCGGCTGATCATCGAGCTCTGCTCGCCGGCACAGAGTATGGCGTGTACCGCAGCGCCGATGAGGCCAGACCTGGCGCGGTGGGCTTCGCGAAAAGCAGCCGGTCCGCGTCTGCTGCAATCGGATTCCGATACTTGCTTCGCTGTTTCTGGCTCATGGCTCTGTCTGGTTTCGACGATGGCGGCGCCACCTGGACGATGCACCATCTTCCCTTCTTTGCGGAAGTTTACGATGTGGCCGCTGCCGGCAGAACTTCTGCTGGCCGGGACCTCCCGAGGCGTCTTCCGGAGCGAAGACGAAGGCGAGACGTGGCAGGCCGCCCGTTCCGGACATCCCCACGGCCAGCATCACCGCAGTCACAATCGATCCTTCTTCCAGCGATCACGCTTTCGCCTTTGATTACGGCAACGTTTATGAATCGCGCGATGCCGGAGCACCTGGCAGCACTTTGATCAGGATGGTCTCGGAGGAGCTTTCGTCCGGAATTTCATGATTACCAAAAGGGCCGCGCAATCTTGTGGCGGTCACTGCAACCAGGGGGATTTTTGTTCGTGAGACTTCGCGAAATTCACCACGATTCAAACAGAGATTTCTCGGCAGTTGACTCTAGAAAGGACGGATATGTTCCAAACCAGCAGAACGACAAAACGCCTGCTCTTTAGTTGCGTTGGAGCGCTTCTGGCGCTTGCCGGAACTGCGCATGCGCAACATGACTACTTCGCCGGATTTCGAAATCGGCATTTCGGTGGCGGGAGCTTTCTTCAAACAGAAGGACGATGCCCTGAAGATGAGTTCCTGCCCAGCGGCATGGTTCAGGGGTCAATCTTACCGAAAACTTCGCAATTACTTGGGACCGAACAAACGTTCGGCTACTCGCAAAATGCAGCTTCGTTTCCACGATGATTCGGCGGGATCGGTACAGTCGTTCACGCTGGCCCAGCACATCTATCAATTTCAGGACAATCTTCTGGTTCTATACGGCCGCCGAAGACCAGCCGCGTCCGGCCGTACTTCTCGGCCGGGCTTCGGACTTAATTCTTTTCAGCCGACCGATGACGCGAAGAGTGTGGCCCGCAGCAGCACGACGTAGGTCTTGGCGCGCACAACATCCAAGACGATACAAGTTTGCCTTCACCTATGGTGGAGGTATCAAGTTCCACCTTACCAATCACTTCGGCTCCGGGTAGGCGCGGAAGGCATCTGCTCGCCAGGCAGCCTCATTATGGGTTTGCTCAAACGTGGCGTACCCTCCGCAACTTGTTCATCACCCGAAGGCCTGATTCGTAAACGGCTTCAAGTTCAGCAGCGGATTGATGTTCATCTTCGGCCATCAGCTCCCCGATGAATACCGTCGTGGCGGCGCCTGGCTTCACTGGCGTTACGATCGACGCCGGCTACTCCGGCCGCGGTCTGCGCCAACACGCCGGTAAGCTTCACCGCCACTGTGCAGAACGTTGGTCCCGAACCATACGCCTTCGTATCGATGGACGGTTGATGGACAGAATGCGGGAACCAACGCGGCGACGTTCAGTTCACGCCGACCGGCGGCGGATCGCACACGATTGGCCTTACCGTTCTCGACAACATCACCCAGCTCACCAAGCAGGCCGCTCCGGTGACTGTTACCGTGAACGAGCATTCCGCTCCGACGATCACTGCTAACGCCGACAAGACGGACCTGCAGCTTGGCGACAAGGCCATGCTTTATCCGCACCCGCAAGCCGGAAACTGCCCGGGCACTTTGAGTGTCACCTGGGCCGCTTCCGAGGGCGCAGTTAGCGGGACCGATCCCGCGACCTTAGACTCCTCGACGGTACAGTTCGATCCGAGCAATCGACCGCGCAGACCAAGCAAGTTACGGTCACGGCGACGGTAACCGACAGCGCCGGTGGCAGCGCCTCCGCCCCGGTAACGTTGAACATCTCCAAGCAGCCGACCTTCGTTCGCCAGGATGACGTCATCTTCCCGACCAGCAATTCGCGCGTGAACAACTGCGGCAAGCGCCTGCTGATCGACGTCGACTATCCGGCTCTGACCTCTGGCCAGTATCAGAACTACGACGTGGTTCTCGTCGGCCATGCCGGCAATGAACCTCCGGTGCGTGAAGCCCGCGAGCCGTCGTGGACGCCGCGCCGCTGCCGCCGCCACGCCGGACTTGGCCACTGAACGCGCTCAGCATGTCGCCGAAATCCTCGCTTCCGGTCAGGGTATCTGTCCGAAACCGGGCATCGACCCCAGCCGCATCCGCATCGCGACTGCTGGACCCGGCCAAGGCGCCGACTTCCGTCGGCCGACCTGCGCCGCTTCTATCCGTGAACGCCGCGGATCGAAGATCACCTCTTCGGATGACCTGCTGAAGGATCAGCGCGTAGAGATCTGGTTCGTGCCCAAGGGTGCGACACCTCCACCGTCTGCTTCGAACGCGCAGCCCGCTCCCGACTACTATCCGGAGCGTCTGCCCGAAATAAGCGGTCTATCTTCCCTTGAACCAAGCCCGCCGAAGCGATTCGGCGGGCTTTTTTCTTGCGGTTTCACTTTGGCATCCGAACTGCTTCTTCTTGGATTCGTAGGGCGTGTGGATATTGCGCTCGATCGTGTGAGGAGGAAACGGATGCTCTGGACGATTTTCGTAATTCTACTTGTTCTTTGGCTGCTAGGAATGGTTAGCTCGTATACGCTCGGCGGGTTTATTCACGTATTGTTGGTTATTGCCATCGCCGTCGCCGTGATTCAGTTGATCTCCGGTCGCCGCGCGGTATAGCTTTTCGATCCGTTGAAGTACGTTCGACTCTCTGGGTTCAAGGCCGCACTCGCTTTCGAGCTTGCGGCCTTTGTTCTGTTATGCCTCAACGCTGATATCACCGAGTAAACTGGCTAAGAAGATGAGAATCTTGTTAGCCCTGCTTGTTGCCTTTCCATCTGCCGCCCCATCCGCGGGACTAGCTCCGACCCCGCCGATGGGATGGAACAGTTGGAACCGTTTCGCAGCCAAGATAGACGACTCGACCGTCCGGGCCATGGCCGACGCGATGGTCTCGAACGGCATGCGCGACGCCGGATACAGCTATATCAATATCGACGACACCTGGGAAGGCGAGCGCGACGCGCAGGGAAATCTACAGCCCAACAGTAAGTTCCCCGATATGAAGGCACTTGCCGATCACGTCCACAGCAAAGGGCTTAAGATCGGCATCTATTCTTCGCCTGGCCCGAAAACCTGCGCGGATTTCGCGGGGAGTTATCAGCATGAACAGCAAGACGCGTCGCAATGGGCGGCATGGGGCATCGACTATCTGAAGTACGACTGGTGCAGTGCCGGCAAAGTCTATAGCGAATCGGAGATGCCGACGGTCTACAAGAAAATGGGCGATGCGCTTCGCGCTACCGGCCGGCCCATAGTCTTCAGCCTCTGTCAGTATGGGCTTTCAAACGTTTGGGAATGGGGTGCATCCGTTGGAGGCAATCTATGGCGCACCACTGGGGATATTGCCGACTCTTGGAAAAGCATGTCGACTCTCGGCTTTGACAAGCAGACCGGTCATCAAAAGTTCGCCGGACCCGGCCACTGGAACGACCCGGACATGCTCGAAGTGGGCAACGGTGGCATGACCTACGACGAATACAAGACCCATATGAGTCTCTGGGCCATGTTGGCCGCCCCTCTGCTCGCCGGGAACGATCTTCGTGACATGAACGAGCAAACCCGCTCGATCCTCCTTAACAAAGAGGTGATTGCCATCGATCAGGACAAGTTGGGACGACAAGGCTACCGTATCTCGAAGGATACCGGCGCCGAGATATGGGTAAAGCCTCTCGATAGCGGCGATCTTGCAGTGGCGCTCTTTAATCGGACCGACACTATGGCGACGGTCCGGGCGTTCTGGGAAATTCTCGGGCTACAGGGCAAGCACAAGGTTCGGGATCTCTGGAAGCACTCCGATATAGGTTCTGTCCGCGATACATTGTCCGCGGACGTACCGCAGCATGGCGTAGTCATGCTGCGGATTTCACACTAAAAGATCCCGATTCCGACTAGTACAACCCATGGTAAATAGAGTACAGAGCGAGTTCGAGGCGATCGCGCACCGCCGTTTTCTCGAATACGTTGTGCAAGTGGTTCTTCACGGTTTGTTCGCTGATGGCTAGCTTATCCGCGATCTCTCGATTTCGGTAACCCTGCGTAACGAGCGCCACGATTTCCCGTTCACGCGAACTCAGAGGACCTTTACCGGGCACCGGTGAGTTGGGCGCCGGACGATTGATCAACTGCCGCACAGAATCGTCGGGTGCGAGCCCGTTAAGACAGAGTTCCCCGGCGTGTGCTTTCTTAATGCTGTTTAGAAGCAGTTCAGTGGAGCTCCGTTTCGGCACGACTCCGGCAACGCCGTTCAGAATCGCCTGGGAAAGCAGTTCCTCGCTGTCGGAGGAGATCAGCACGACCACTCTCCCAGGTATACCGGCGTTCTGCACCTGGCGAAGCACGGGGAGCAGACTCCGGGCGTTTTCCGGGTCGTACAAAATGACGTCTGGACGATACTTGAGAGCTCGCGAAACGATCGTGCCCCCCTCGCCAGGTTCACCCACGATCTCTAGATCCGGTTGAGCCGTCAGCAAGGCTCGTAAGCTATCTCGGAAAACGGATGGCTCGTCTCCCAGCAGAATACGAATCGGGCTCTCGCCCACGGCGGGGGTCTGCCGTTTTTCGGTGCTACCCATAGGCAAGGGGTGAGAGTTCTCCGGCCTTTGACTGACTTCGCGTTGCATACTCTACCCGATTCCCTCGCAAAGAAGCGATTACTTGTACCCTTGATTACAAAGGGTCAGCTAATTTGAAGCTTACACCAGTTCTGTTCTGAATTCAGAACAAGACGTACTAAAAGCCCGAAAAATGGCTCCTAAACTATTGGAACGAAATACACGAACGGGTGGATGTGAAAATCTCCTAATCCTCCCTTTTAAGGCGCTTAGCTGGTACGCGCACGTCTTGCTGTTTGCGCTTACTCCCGCATTGCACAATAGAAAAGTGAGTTCGCTTGCTCGGTTTTTCCCTCTCGCGTTATTCGCCTGTTCTCCCGCTTTCGGATGGTGGTGCGAAGGTCATGAGGTAGTCGCGTTGATCGCGGAAAAGCACCTTAGCCCCACGGCTCGCAACGCGGTCTTCACTCTCCTGAACCAATTTCCCGTAGCGTCTGCGCCATTTTGCCGAGAGACGCTGGATGACCCGTTGGCGCTCGCGTCCACATGGGCGGATGTTGTGCGCGACAACGAGAAGACCGGTAGCTGGCACTACATGGACATTCCTCTCGGTTTGCGCAAGGGTGATCCCGAGAAGTTTTGCGAGCCAATCGGTCCGTCCAACAACGGGGGCCCAAGACCTGGATGTGTTCTGAGCGCTTTACGCTATGCGGTAAATGTAATTCACAGCGACAAGGAAACGCCCGAAGAAAAAGTGAAAGCACTCCGCTATTTGATTCACCTGGTTGGGGATCTCCATCAGCCCCTACACACTACTTCCGATAATGACCGCGGCGGGAACTGCATGCCCATCCAGTTCTTTGACGATCCGAAGATCGCGAACCTCCACGGTGTATGGGACGGAATGATCTTCAATCGTGACTTCGCCGGCAAGAACGAGACGACCTCCCAGATTGCCGCTGAACTCGATCAGAAGTTCCTGCCGGAAAGGGCGGCTTGGATCAAGAACGCTCCACAGTTCGACAAATGGGCCTGGGAAGGACATCTCCTTGCCCAGAAAGTCGTCTATGGCGATCTGAACCCAAAGCCTCCCGTAGAAGATCTCGACCCCCATCTCGATTGCCAGGCTCAGTTGAACGAATTCGGCGCACTGCATATCAAGATCGGCGACGCGTATCAATCCGAGGCAGCGCCGGTCGTGGAAGAGCAGATTGCAAAGGCCGGATACCGCCTTGCCGAGATTCTGAACTCTCTCTGGCCCTGATCACGCATCGAGCATGGGGAAGCAGTCGTTCGAACGCAAACTCGAAGCGCTGGAGCTGCTCCGTTCCGCCCCGGAACCCGAAGCTCTCGAAGGTCTATCCCGCGCTCTGAAACAATCCAACAACTATGCGGTGGGAAAGGCCGCGGCCATCGTAGCGTTGCGAGGGTTCACTTCGCTTCTGCCCGAGCTGCTCACCGCTTTCGAGCGCTTTATCCGCGACCCGGTCAAATCCGATCCGCAGTGCTGGGCCAAGAATGCGATTTGCCGCGCGCTTGTGGACCTGCAGCATAACGACTCCGCAGTCTTTCTTCAGGGCATCGTGCACGAGCAATGGGAGCCGGTGTTCGGTGGTCGTGAGGATACGGCCGCCACGCTCCGCGGCATCTGTGCCTTAGCCCTCGTCAGCTGTAATCTGCCCGCGTTTCAGCTGCTCGAGCACTTCACCGATCTTCTCAACGACGCCAAGTGGCAGGTGCGGGTCGATGCCACCCGCGCAGTCGCCCAACTCTCCGCATGGGAGGGATCGCTTCCCCTTCGTTTGAAAGTCCTGCTCGGAGATCCCGAACCGGCCGTGATCGGCGCCTGCTTTGCGGCGCTCCTCGCGCTCTCTCCGATCGCCTACTTGCCGTTTGTCGAGAAGCACCTCTCGCACCCCGATCCCGACATTCAGATCGAGGCCGCCGCGGTCCTCATTGAATCGCATGAGCCCCAGGCCTTTGCTCAGATTGCCGCGTTTTGGGAACGCCAAACCAGCTTGGAGGCGAAGCAATCACTCTTGACGTTCTTGAGTAATTCGCCGAACGACGCCGCCCCGGCGCTACTACTTTCGATCATCGATTCCGCTCCCGAGCGCTTGGCCATCGAGGCGATGCGCGCGATGAGCGGTAGTCGCCACGCAGTTCGGTTCCGGGAACAAATCGATGCAACCGTGCAGAGTAGGGGAAGCGCCTTGTTGAGAGAGGCTCTCCGTTCCGCTCCAGACACGGGCTAAACCGGCGAGATCCGGCCGCTTGCGTCCAGTCGAAGCTGCCTGCCGCGCCATTCGACTAAACTGCCCGACCACCCGGCGATCCAAGCCGCGAACCCTAACCAATCTCGCGCCGGAAGCCACCATATCATCCGTAGCGACGCGCGATCCCGCAGCACCGCGCCAGTCATCCAAAGCGCGGCGGTGCAGCGCACTAAATAACACGCTATGCCCAGCCGCCAGTTACCTGTCCACGCGGCTAGTGCGCACCATAGGACGGAGTGCGTGATCGCGTAGCCCAAATAGCCGCCCGGACGGGACACCCGAATCGTGCGCGACCAGCGAACCTGATGCTTCCATACCGCGTTCCACGATCCGCTTCCTAGCCACGTCTCGACCACCGGCGCAGCCAAAACCACGCGCCGTCCGGATGCGGTGATTTTCTTTCCCAACTGATAGTCATCGGCTAGAAGTTCGCGCAATGAGCGAAATCCCCCGATGGCGGACAGGTCGCTCGCGCGCAGCACCAGCGTAGAGCCCATGGCGAATTCTTTGACTCCAGTCTCCCTGGCAACCAGGACGCTCGGGCCAAACTCAGTCGCTACGCCAAGCGCCTCCGAGCGCGTCGCGAAAGATCCGCCAACAGCGCGATAAAGGCAGGTCACCAGACCATTGACCGCATCTGCTAATGGCGCGACAACCTCGCGCAGATACCCCGGTTCGACATGGATGTCACCGTCATTCACCACAAGCACTTCATGCCGGGCCTCCGCCGCTAGAGCTTCGAGAACCCCCACCTTGGTGTTCGGCGCATCGGTATCAACGGCAATCAAGCGCATCGGGATCTCAGGGTATTGGCGGGCGAGGAGTTCGATCTCGCGGCGCGCAGGATCCGCCGGATCGGAGATCCCGAACAGGATTTCGAACTCCGGGTAGTCTTGTGTGGCATGGGACCGGATGGCGGCGGCGAACCTTTCATCGGAGCCGCGCACCGGTTTCAAAATTGAGATAGGAGGCGTGAAGCCGCCGGCAGGCTTTAGCTCACGCCATTTGCGAACGCCCGCAAAGACAGCGATCGCATGATAAACCGCCGAGGCAATGGCGGGAACCGCAAAGAAGTTCAAGCGAGAAGGGCGACGCCGCCCGCCACAAGGGCCACGCCCGCCCACCGCTTCCAACCAACATTCTCGCCCAGCACTAACCGCGCCAGAATCGTCTCGAAAATCAGACTCGAGGCCGTCGCCGGAACCGCGAAACTCAAGTCTGCGACGGAGACCAGCGCCATAAATGTGAAGAACGAAATTGCCATTGCGATTACCGAGAAGATGATCCAACGATTCCGTGCAAGACCACGCAACATATCCCGCAAAGCGCCAAGATGAAATTCGTGAACTTCTCCGTGCTGGCGCATGCCGAGCGCTTGGAACAGGTATCCGGCTGTTGTCGCCGCAACGATGATCCCGACCAGCGCCCAACTTACAAGCACACCAGTTCCGATTCGTTCTCCGCCGGATGTGTGGGGGTGGTGCCCGGATGCGTCCGGCTGACCAACACTACTCCCGCAACTATCAGCCCTACCCCGCCCCACCTCTGCCAGGAGACTTGCTCATGAAGGAACACGCGGCCTACGACGGCCGTTAGCACATACCCGATACTCGTTACTGGCATCACGAAGCTCAGATCCGCCCAACTCAGCAAAGTCATCTGCGAGACCATCCAGACGATCAGCAGGCTGACGCCGCTAGCGACGAGCGGGTGGAAAAGAGAAGTGATGTAAGCACTGGGAGGGCGGTGGATCAAGCTTCCGATCTGCCGCATCCCCATGCTCAGGAGCAGGTTTCCAAGAACATTGGTCACAACGGTAAGCGTTGTGAAAATGCCCGTCTTGCGCGACATCGAAGCTTAGTCGCCGGCGTTGGCTGAGGCGGTAGCCTGGCGATGATCCGTAATGAAGCGCTTGCGCTTGGCACGTAGAGCCATGTACTCGCGCGCCTCTTTAGCGAGGCGCTTACGGTCCGCGGTATTGAAGATCGCTTTACGCACCACGCGCCAAATGGCGTGGGGCCGGAAGTAGTATTCCGCGTAGAAACGCTCCACCCACTCGACCAGTTCCGCTTCATCGAGACCCGGGTAGATCACCTTCGGCAGTTGATGGCCGACTTCATCCGTCATGTTGCCGATCGAGAACAAACCGTTTTTGCTCGCGTAGTCGTAGAACTCGGTGCCCGGATAAGGATGCGCGATCGACACCTGGATGGTTTCGTTGTCCAGCTTCTTCGCAAAATCGATGGTCTTGCGAATGCTCTCCCGCGACTCTCCGGGAAGCCCTACGATGAAGTCGCCATGAATGATCAGGCCGAGCTTCTTGCAGTTCGCCGTAAAGCGCTCAGCCATATCGACCGTCGCGCCCTTCTTGATGTTCTTCAGGATCTGCGGATCGCCTGACTCGTAGCCCACGATCAGCAGGCGGCACCCGGCTTCCTTCATCGCCTTCAACGTGTCGTAATCCGTAGTGACGCGCGACGTGCAGGACCACGTGAAGTTCAAGGGCTTCAACTTGCGGCAGACTTCGATCGTCCGCTCTTTGCGGTAGTTGAATGTATCGTCGTCGAAAAAGATCTCTTTGATTTGCGGGAATTGCTCCAATGCGAACTTAACTTCGTTAGCAATGTCGTCTGCCGATCGCAAGCGCCAGCGATGTCCCGAATGCGTCTGCGGCCATAAGCAGAAGGTGCACATGGCGGGGCAGCCTCGGGACGTGTAGAACGAGATATACGGATTGAGGAGGAACGGAACGTTATACCGGGTCACGTCGAGATCGCGCTTATAGACCTTGCTGACCCACGGCAGATCGTCCAGATTCTCAATAGCCGGCGCTTCCGGGTTATGTACGATCTTTCCGTCTTTGCGGAAGCTCGCGCCCGGAATCTCCTCGAGCGGCTTTCCGTTGGCGTAATCGACGATCTGATGATCGAACTCACGCCGGATCACGAAATCGATTGCCATTGAACGGTTTAGAGCCTTATCCGGCTCGACTGTTACCGGAGGCCCGACGAAACACACCTTCAGACTCGGATTCGAGTCTTTCATCATCTCCGAGATCTTGACGTCGACTTCGAACCCGGGAGTGGAAGTGAAGAGAACCAATAACTCGAAGTCCCTCGCCATCTCCACGGTTTGCTCGATCGAGATCCCGTGAGGCGGTGCGTCAACGACTTTGCTATCGGGGAGCATACCGGCCGGGTAGCAGAGCCAAACCGGGTACCAGTACGACTCTATCTCGCGCGATGCTGGCCAACGGGAGCTGGCCCCGCCGTCAAATCCTTCAAAAGAAGGCGGATTCAGAAATAACGTTCGCATGAAATCAAGTCTTTATTGTAAGTCAGAGCCGTGCCGGAAGTTGGTAACAACTGCTTTCATCCCGGGGTGGAGACTGTTGTTCAGATGAAGGGGAGCTTCCGGAAGTTTCACAAACGAGCACGTCGGACGGCAAGATTCCACTCGCCGAGCAGCCGCTCCCGCTCGGCGTCGCCGATGCGCGGTTCCCACCTTCGCTCCGCCTTCCAGAAGCTTTCCAGTTCTTCCTGCCCGGAGTAGAAGCCCACGGCCACTCCGGCGAGGTATGCCGCCCCCAGCGCGGTCGTCTCCGGATCGGCGGGCCGGACCAACGGACGGCCCAATAAGTCCGACTGGAACTGCATGAGGAAGTCGTTGCATGCCGCTCCCCCATCGACGCGCAACTCCCGCAGCGGCTCTCCCGCATCGGACTCCATCGCGCTGACCAGATCGCGCGTCTGATATGCAATGCTCTCGAGCGCCGCCCGGATGATATGCGCCTTTCCCGTGCCCCGTGTCAGCCCGCAGACGAGTCCGCGCGCATCGGAGTCCCAATGCGGCGCGCCCAGCCCGACAAAGGCGGGGACCACGTAGACGCCCCCATTGTCCGGGATCGATGTGGCGATCTGCTCGGATTCCGCAGCCGTCGCGATCACGCCCAACTGGTCCCGCAGCCACTGAACGGCCGCTCCCGCGACAAACACACTCCCCTCGGAGGCGAATGCGGCGCCGCCTAACGAAGCAGCGCGGGTGGCCAGCAGCTTGTGCTGGGAATAGGGCGGCCGCCCGCCCGAGTGCAGCAGCGCAAAGCAGCCGGTGCCGTATGTGTTCTTGCTCAATCCCGGACGGAAGCACGCCTGTCCGGCCAAAGCCGCCTGCTGGTCGCCCGCAATTCCCGCGATGGGGATCGCCGCCCCGAAGTGGCCGGGATCCGTCTCCCCCACCACCTCGCTCGAACCGACGATGCGGGGCATCATGGAACGGGGCACACCGAATACCCGGAGTAGCTCGTCATCCCACTCGCCCGTCTCGAGGTTCATCAGCATGGTCCGCGAAGCGTTCGTGACGTCAGTGACGTGGCTTCGCCCCTTGGTGAGATTCCAGATCAGCCACGAGTCGACATTGCCGAATAGCAGCTCGCCATCGGCTGCGCGCTGCAGAGGCGCCCGGCACGTTGCGCAGAATCCATCGGATCTTGCTGGCGGAGAAGTACGCGTCGATCACCAACCCCGTGCGCTTCTCGATCCACGCGGCATCGGCAGATGCGCGCAGCACCGCACATTCGTCCGCGGTGCGCCGGCACTGCCACACGATAGCGGGCGCGACAGGCGTTCCCGATGCGCGATCCCACACTACAACGGTCTCTCGTTGGTTGGTGATGCCTAAAGCCACAATGCTTCGGGCATCCGTTCCCGCCGACGCCAATGCCTCCCGCGCCGCCTCCATCTGCACGCGGCAGATCTGCTCGGCATCCTGCTCCACCCACCCGGGATGCGGGAAGAAGGACTCGAACGGCCGCGCCTTCAGCGAGACCCGTTGGCCCTCGCGATCGTAGACTCCGGCACGGGCACTGGTAGTCCCTTCATCGAGCGCAAGTACGAATGGCATCAGCGGCAATTATAATTGCGATATGTTCTTCCGTCGCGACCGCCCGAAGAAGTATAGTTTCGAGGACACCGTGAAACGCGTGCGTGACGCCGGATTACAGACCGCGCCCGCAGCCGGCAGCCGCGTGCGGGTGTTTCGCAACGGCATCGCCGCCGTGGTTGAAGACGCCGGCGATCAGCCGCGCGTCTTCGAGAGGTCCGGAGTGCTGCTCGGTGATGAGATCGCCTCCCTGGTAGATGGCGGCTTCCAGAAGTTCTTCCAAACCCGGAGCGGCGTCCGCAAACCGGCGGTAGCCACGGAACTGAAGGCTGTTCACGAATTTGAAGAAGACCTTCGGGAAGCGCTGGGTCTCACCAGCCTCTACAACGAGTCGCTCGGTTCCGTGTCATCCCTCTACCTCTACGATCGGGTCAAAGGTCGCGATTCCAGCCGCCCCAAAAAGCCGTGGGAGCTGAAGATCCGCGGAGAAGACAAGGTTCCGGAAGTCTAGGGCTGCGCTTCGGTGGAGGGAGCGGGTGACCCGGCCTTCGCCGCCTTCGCCGCGGCTTGCTGTCGCACCTGCTGGAAGTAGCGTTGGACGTAGCTTTGCATCTCGACCGGCACTTCGTCGCGATCCACATCGCCTCCGGTCTTGCCGTGCTTGGCCGTTGACGCCGTGTATCCGGTCTTGAGCTGCTGCGGGCCGGATTGGGATTCGATGGTCATCTCACCGGTTACGTTCGCGGAGCGCTTCCCGATGATCTCGCTCAGCTTTCCCATGGCGGCCTGCTGCTGCACGTCTTGCAGCTCTTTGCTTCCGTCCTGGTGCCCCATTCCGCTGCCCGGCTTGGCGGAAGCGTTCTGGTTCTTGCTTTCGCCCGCGCCTTTCCCCGGCGCGCTCTGCTCATCGTCCGCCGCCGCCTCGTTCCCCCCGCCTTCGGGCTGGCTTCCCGCTTCTGCTTTCTGGCCTTGCTTCGGGCCGCTTTGCTGACCGGTCTGAGCGCCCTTCGGATCCTGCTGCTTGCCGGCGGACTGGGAAGCTTGCGGCTGCATCTTGGACATGAGACTCGCCACCGCGTCGCGCAGCTTGCTCAACATCCCGGAACCCTCCGAGGCCCCCTTGCTCTTGCCCCCTGCTTGGGCTCCTTGCTGCGCTCCTTCCTGACTCGACGGGGTCTGTTCCGCACCTTGCTTAGGCGCTCCGGAACTCGCGTCGGACTCATCCGCGGGTTTGCCGGAAGATCCGTCCATCTTGCCGTCCAACTTTTGACCCGCCCCTAGCGGGTTCTCTCCGTTCGCTTCCTTGGGGTCCGCACCGCTCCCGGCTAGGGTCGTTCCGGGCGGAGTGTCGAGCCGCTCCTCCTTAGGACTGTCCGGCGTGGATGTGCCTAAGCGGCTGACGAGTTCGTTGCGCTTCTGCTTCTCGACCCGCTTCTCGGCCTCCAGCTTCTCGTCCGTTCGGGCGGCTAAACCAAATGGATCCAACCGGAACTGGGCAATCGGCTGACGAAGGTCTAAACGGTGCTCAACCCCGAAGCGCAAAAACAGCAGGAACAAAGCCAACACCCCGAACCCCGCTACCGGGTAGATCGACTTGGGCAGTGCGAACGGTATTACCCGGGCTAAATCGAGGCCTCGCACTGCCGCTTCGGTCCGCCGCCTCTGCGCAGCGGCTATTGCCGAGGCCGAATCGCGGAAATGGAACGCCGTACCTAATTCATCGGGAAGCGCACAGCGCTCATCGAGGAGCAGTGCGATCTGCAGATCGGACGGCTGACGCCAAAAAGACCGCCCCAAAAACAGCAGGAACAAAGCCAACCCGGCTGCCACTGGGATCCACCAGGTGACAATCGCCGTTCCGAGAACGAGTTGCACAACAAAAATTGTGAGGAACAAAGCCAACCCGGCGGCGGATGCCGCCAGCCAGCGGTCCGCCAGCAAGCGAAAGCGGGCTCGCCGGAGTACTTCATCCAGCATGGGGTAGTCGTGGAACACCACAGGTTTGAGGCAGGAGAGAACGTCCGTGCCCTATCATTGTAAAAGATACACGGTTACCCGTCTAACACCCTATGGAACGCTCCACCACCAAAATCCTGATCGTCGACGATGAAAGCAGCCAACGGGCCGGGTTAGCCGGCATGGTGAAAGCCTGGAGCATGCTCGCCGAAACGGCTTCCGATGGGAGCGAGGCGCTGGACAAAATGGCGACTTTCCAGCCCGACGTAATCGTGACCGACCTGAACATGCCGCACATGGACGGCTACGAACTCCTCAAAGCCCTCCGGGAGCAGGGTGACATGCCCCCCACCATAGTTCTCACCGCATTCGGTAATATCGAGACCGCGGTTCGCACAGTCCATGAGATGGGCGCTTACTGGTTCATCGAGAAACCGGTGCAACCCAACATGATGCTCGCGCTGTTGCGCCGCGCCGCCCAGCATCAAGGCCTTCATGCTGAAAAGAAAGTCCTGGAAAGACAGCTGCAATACAAGGGGAGCTTGGGGGAGATGGTGGGAAACTCTCCTCGTATGCAGGAGATCTTCTCACTCCTGCAGCAGGCGGGTCCCAGCAAAGCTTGCGTTCTAATCTCGGGTGAGAGCGGGACGGGTAAAGAGCTGGTTGCCCGGACAGTGCATGCGCTCAGCAATCGCCGCAACGGTCCGTTCGTGGCAATTAACTGCGCCGCGCTCCCGGAAACGCTCATCGAAAGCGAACTGTTCGGCCACGAGAAAGGTTCATTCACCGGGGCAACCGAACGCCGCGCCGGCTGTTTCGAGGTCGCGCAGCACGGCACGCTGCTGCTCGACGAAATTGGGGAGATGCCACTTCTTACCCAAGCCAAACTGCTGCGCATTCTGGAAGATTCTAAAGTGCGGCGCCTCGGCGGGAAAGCGGAGTTCGAGGTGGACGTTCGCGTTGTGGCCGCAACCAACAAGGTTCCGGACGAGGCCGTAAAGGGCGGGCACCTCCGCGAAGATTTGTTCTACCGGTTAAACGTATTCCACATCCACTTGCCGCCTCTGCGGGAGCGGAAGGACGATATTGCTTCGATTGCGGAGTCTCTCGTTTCCGACATGAACCGGAAACATGAGGCTCGCGTTACCGGACTCGGTCCGGGCGTCCTCGAGTTGTTTCAGGTGCATGATTGGCCGGGCAATATCCGCGAACTCCGTAACGTCTTGGAGCGAGCGGTCATTCTGACGGCCGAAGGTGAGATACCGGTTAAGAATCTACCGCAGCACATTCAGGATCTCCAGCAAGTCCGGCCGACGCCATTGGCGCAAGCCGCAGCCGCTGCTTCGGCGGAAGCGCCGGTGACTGCTCCAGCCCCTATGCCTGCGTCTTTCGAGGCCGCGCCCCCGACAGCAAGCGGCGTTGAAGAACACCCGGAACCGTTACGCGACGGCGGTACAACGTTCCGGATCGCAATCGGCACGACCGTGGAGGAAGCCGAAAAAGATCTGATTCTCCGGACCTTGGAACATACGCGCAACAACAAAACCCGCGCCGCTGAGATTCTCGGAATCAGTTTGAAGACGCTTCATAACAAACTGAAAGAATACGGCGCCCGCGAACTGGCCTAGCGTTCGGTTTGTGCTTCGTAGAGCCGGTGATAGATCGCGTAAAGCGCGAGTTCCAACCGATCTTGCACGCCCACCTTCTCGAAGATGTTGTGCATGTGATTCTTGACGGTCTGCTCACTGATGAAGAGCTTATCGGCGATCTCGCGATTGCGAAACCCTTGTGCCACGTGAGCCACAATCTCGCGTTCACGGCGGCTGAGCGGAACCGGTTTGTCGGTGTTCGGGATATTACGTGGCAGCGGAATGGGACGACCCGTTAGCTGACGCATCACGTCGGCAGTGGTCGTCCGGTCGAGCCAGAGTTCTCCCGCGCTCACTTTTCGAATGCTCTTGAGCAGGAGTTCAGTGGGACTCTTTTTGGGGACAATCCCAGCCACGCCATGCCGCACGGCCTGCGAGAGAAGCTCCGAATTGTCCGATGCGGTCAGCAGAATCACCCGCGAAGGCAATCCGGATTGCTGCAAGGCGACCAGGATCTGTAGCGCCGCCCCGGTACCTTCCGGTTCGAACAGAATAACGTCCGGCTTCGATCTGGTGGCCAGGTCGAGAACCGATTCCAGTTCACCCGCTTCAGCCACGACTTCCAGATCGCTTTGCGCCTGTAACAGGGCACGCAGGCCGTCCCGGAATACAGAAGGCTCGTCGGCCAGCAGAATCCGAATTTGTTTTGGTTGATTTTCGGGTAACAGGGAGGCCAGTTCCGGCTTTCCGTTGTTGACCCCGCAGTTAATCTCGAAGTTGCCCATTGTTCCCACGCCTACCTAATCGGCAAGCCGTGTGTAGAACTTTAGCCCTCCAGATCTATTTCCTTTGGTCCTAAGTGGGTATTTACAATGTAATGCAAAACTCGCTACTCAGCGAGATACGCCCTGGCCCCCGCGCGCACGTTCTTGGACCGCGAACCCCGCCCCACATGCCGCGAAGTCCGCCACCGAAGAGGCGGCCTGAGTTAGGGGTTAAGCTTCTTGGTCGTCCAGAGATCCGCGTTTCGTAAAGACTTTTGGGCCAGGCTAATAGCACCCGACACGAGCAGAAAGTCCATGACTCCGAGCGGCAAGGAATAAGCAATAGTGGGGACATTGGTTTGCGGCCAGTGAACAAGAAATAGAAATGGAATGCGGAAGAACAGGATGGAGATGATCGTCGCAAAACCAGATATATCTCCTCAGCTTCCAGCGAAGCCTCACGGCGATCATAAATACTCCCAAAACAATGCAGGCTGTAAATCCAATTTCTGCTTTGCCCAGGCAAATGAAAAGGAAAACGCACCGGTAACAGCATGGCATCGATGAGGGTGCCGACCATTCGGCAGGACTTCTCTTTTGGGAGTTTCGTAATCGAACAAGTTCACCCCCGTTTGCGGCCGCCATGCACGAATTGATCTTCTTAAAAGCTTGGTAATCGTCCCAACCTAAGGTGAGTAGAGGCCGTCGACGCAGGATCTGGCGGCGCGTATGGCGGCCAAGGGCGCTCGGCGGATGAACGAGGCGCAAGGGCCTGACGATGCCGATTCGAAGCGAGATTAGGCACCTGTGCGGCGCCGCGTGGCGGAAGCAGAGCGAAGCTACCCTTGCGTTCCTCGGGCGCCTGTAGCGTCTGCGGCGTGGAGCACGAGCATCCGAATCTCGCGCACACAAACCACGATCCGCAGAACGGCTCGCTAGTGGCCGTGATGTGCGTCTCGTGTCACTCCCGTTTCGATTCGCGGCAACGCTACGCCATGACGCGACGGACCTGGTCGCGGCGCTCGGGTCAGCTCTGGCTGCTCGCTGATATCGAGTGGGCTCCTTACCCTAGCTGGGCAATTCTGCATAAGGTGCTCGAAGCGGCGCAAGGCAAGCTGTTTCGAGGATGCGCGATCTGATCTACGCGGCTTTCGGCGTCGCGGCGTTCGGCGTGTTGCTGCTGCTGATCGAGGTCCAATGCGGGGCGCATTTCTAAGGTTGTTCGAGGTGACTTTATGAAGCCGCTTACCAATGATGAAAAGCGCGTTTTTATAGACAAGTAGAATTCGGAAAATCCGGCCGGCTCCGTCGTGCTTTACGTCCAACGCGGCGACGTCCATCTGAAAACGGAGGGCTCGGCGACGCTCTGCCGCACGGCGGGCAAAGCTTATCTCAAGGGCTCCTGGCCGGTGGTGGCTCTAGAGGGTCGCTACGGCGTGGTCAGCTTGCGCGGCGTTTCGCCGGCGCCGAAGTACGAAAAAACGGACGATAACGCAGCTTCAGGCGCGTCTCGATAGTGGCAATCGGGCGGCGGCTGCCATAGAATCCGACGATGCAAGTTGCTCGCCGTTCAATGCTTCTCGGTGCAGCCGCTACGGTGCCTCCACTGCTTCTTCCACGCAAGTCTGCTGCCTCCCTCTCACCTCCTCCGCAGTCTCTGGTTACGGCTGTAGGCGGATCGGCGCTCGCTCACAACAATTCGTGTGCGTCGTCGCTCAAACAAACCACGATCCCGATTCTCACGGCGTATAGCTCGAATATCGCTGCGGTGCAATCCAACCTCGCGGCATCCGGTTTCGGGGATGCTTGTCTCGCGCAGGCGCTCACGCAGCCGTCGGCGCAAGCCTGGACCTACTCGCCTTCGGTGATCCCGAGTGCGTGCGCTCCTGGGTCATCACGGGCTATATCAACCAATTCCAAACGCCGGGGATACCGATCTGGCAGCAGTGGCTTCAATACTTCGCCACGGTCGGCGCTGATCCTGCGGGGGGCGGGCTGGTGGAAGTAGCCGACGACGAAGAGATCGCGCGCTACGGTGCTCCTGGCTGGCAGCCTGGTCCGAGTCCGTCGCCGGGGCCTCCGTCGCGTCGTCCGGGCTTCACCACGGCGCAGACGAACGCTTTGATTACGGCTCGTATTGGCCTGATCACGGGCGGCACGACGGCTCCTGACCGATTCATGACCGCCTGGTGCGGCGTGGGGCGTTACGGCGGGGGCGGTCGTCGCGGTCGGCGCGGCGTTCGCCTCGATCGGCGGCTTGATCGTGCTGTGCCCGTTCGGCGCGGTGCTGGCTTTGATGGTGAGGTTCCAATGTCCCTAAACTGGCTTACATCACCTCGTTTCTTCCGCCTCGTTTTCTGGGCCGATCTGATTTTCCTGCTGTTGGCGGATGCGTCTCTCGTCGCGCTGTATTGGCGCTTCCGTCACCCGATGAATCCCTTGCTGTTTAGCTCGATCGCGGTCTGCCACGTGATCATGATCGTTTGCTTGATCGTGATGGTGCGGCAGTTCCGACGGCGCTGAAAGCCGTCTAACTATTCCGCTGCGGGGTGCTCCTCGGTTAAACCGATCGTGATCTCACTACCAACGGGGATCCTCCTTCGCCTTCGTCGGTCGCGGCGCCGCTCCACGCTAACGGCTCGGTCGAGGGGCGCAGTTCGACGAGGTCGCGGTGGTGAATGTTGTACTCGCCTGCCCACCGATGCGCGGCTAACCGTTTGTCGCGGATCGCGCGGATCAATAGGCGGCGCGGAATTCCGCTGATCTCGCTCGCCTGCGCAAGCGCCAAATTCCACGGCAACGGCGCGGGCTTCGGGAGGGGGTCCATCGGCTCCAGACTGGATTGCCAACATGGATTGCGTGGGCGCTTCAGGCCAGACGAAATGCCTCAAAGCCTTGTCTACCCGGACTCAACAGAAAAGTTGAGCTTGTGATTGCGTGGTGAAGTTCGATCGGGCCGCCCTCTAACGGGCCTCGTCCACGACACCGCGCCGCTTCTGCACCAGCACATCGCGGATCGCATAGATGCGCCGGCCTTGGCTCTCGAAGTAGGTGCGCATCATCATCTCGCCGATTAACCCGGTGATAAACATCATCAAGCCGCACAGCAGCAGAAGCGCTCCTAGGATCAGCAGCGGACCGTGCTGGTCGAGGATATTAATGTGTTCGACCACTTTGTCCACCGCACAGAACAGAAGAATCAAAGTGCCCAGAGTGGTTCCCGCCAACCCGAAACTGCCGAAGAAGTGCATTGGCCGCGTAAAGTACTTCAGTAGGAAACGGATGGTCAGAATGTCGAACAAGACACGGAAGGTGCGGCCCAGGCCGTAATGGGAATCGCCCGCGATACGCGGCGTGTTCTGGATGGGCACTTCCGCAACTCTCGCGCCATAGAAGCTTGCCAGCGCGGGAATGAACCGGTGCAGTTCGCCGTAAAGGTGAACATCTTTCAGCACCTCGGCGCGATACGCCTTGAAAGTCGTTCCAAAGTCCCGAAGGTCGACACCGGAAGCCTTGGCCATCATCCAATTGGCAATGCGCGAGGGAATCTTGCGCGTTAGAGCGTTATCCACGCGCTCCTTACGCCAGCCGCTCGCGATATCGTAACCTTCCTCAATCTTGGCGAGCAGGGCCGGGATGTCCTCGGGCGCATGCTGCAGATCGCCGTCCATCGCGATGATGACTTTGCCTTTGGCTTCGTGGAAGCCAGCTGAGAGAGCCGCGGTCTGGCCGAAGTTGCGGCGCAGACGAACCACCTTGAGACGGGCGTCGGTCTGGACCAGATTGGTCAGCAACTCGAAGCTTCGATCGCTGGAGGCATCATCGACGAAAAGGATTTCGTAAGGCCTGCGAAGCGGAAGGAGAACCGCAGTTAACCGATCATAAAGAGGAAGGATCGAATGTTCCTCGTTATGGATAGGGATCACAATGGACAGCATGAGGATCGCTTTAATCTTACCTTGGGCACGGATTTGGGCTTGACCGAGCGCCTTCCCTTTCAGGCGACCGAAGCCGCACGCAGTTATGATGCTCTGCGACCCCTGCCCGTTTCGCTCTTACTTGATAATGTGCGGTCGATGTACAACGTGGGCGCGTTCTTCCGTACGGCCGACGCCGCCGCGGTCACCGCCCTATACCTAACGGGAATCACTGCCCGGCCGCCGCACAAAGGCATCTCGAAAACGGCGTTAGGGGCAGAAGAAACCGTGTCTTGGGAACACTGGCCCGACCCGACCGCTCAACTGCGCGCATTACAACAAAGGGAGTACGAAGTGGCCGTGATCGAGACGAGCGTGCATGCGGTCGACCTCTTTGACTGGACGCCTCAATTCCCGGTTTGCCTGATTTTCGGCCACGAAGTCGAGGGAGTTCGCCCTGAGATCGCGGCGCTAGCGGACACGCATGTACGCATCCCCATGCTGGGAACCAAACACTCGTTGAACGTAGCGACAGCCGCAGGAGTCGTGATCTACGAGCTATTACGGAAGTACCGAGCTCTCCACAACCCGGGCAGCAGACTACCGGCCTGGAGTTAAACCTCCGGAGTCTTGGGCGTTTCGGAAGCCGCGTGCGAAACCGAATCGGTTGCTTCCTTGATGCCGCGCTTGAAGCTGCGAATCCCTTCGCCGAGGCCTTTGCCCAGCTCGGGAAGCTTTTTGGGACCGAAAACGAGAAGAGCAACCGCGAGAATCGCGATGAGATGTGTCGGTTGGAACAGACCTTCGAACATGTTGTAATGCCTCCGATTGGCTATCGAACTAAATTAGACGTGCCGAAGCGTCCCGGAGTTGCGGTTGCTGCCCACAGCAGCTGAAAAGATTAGCCACTGTGCGATCTCCGGACGAAGTGCGTCCGGCCGTCCAGCCCTGACAGGTAAACTATCGACCCTACTGTTATACCGCAAATCACCCCTAGGCAGGAATTGCGCTCGCCTAATCTTCCGGCTTTCCGAGCAAGGTCCGGATGATCAAGGTCATTGCCCATACAAAACCGCCTGCCAGCAAAACGATCAGGAGGACGATGAAAACGTAAGACAACCCCGACTCCGGGGCGGCCGGGTAATCCTTCCCGAGTTTCGGGGCTTGTAAGAGAGCGGCAAGCTCGGGCGTCATCAGCAGAGTCTCTACTCCGTTCTAAACACTTCCAGGCTTTCCAAAATCCTGCAAATCTCGCGAGCTTGAGCTACTTTCTTTTGCGCCTGTTCTTCCAGGGCTTCTGCGATGTGCTCTGGAAACTGATCTTTCACGGCACGGACCAGGTTAGCGGATTCTTCTAATGCCACCACCGCGGCCCAGAGGGTCTTCTCTTCCGTTTCCGAATGCGCCTGCAGCACTGTTCGCGCGGAATACGCATGTCCAACCAGGCACCGATATTCCCGGAGGGCCCCTAACCGCACCTCTGAGAGAGGTCCGCGGCATTCCGGACAAGTTACTTCAATGCTGTTCTTGGTTTCCATTCCGGCAGTCCTTCAGAACCGACGCTCGCCCCTGAGGTTTCCTTGCTATTGTGCGCCAATCCCCCAGCAAGCACCTCCAGCAGTTTCCCCATTTCGTCTAACCCCACAACGTAATCGACCTCTGCGTACTGGATCGCATTCCTGGGCATATCCGGTATGGTGGCCTCGTTGGGATCCTGCACAATGGCAACGCCGCCGTAACGCTTGATCCACCACAACCCGGTGCTTCCGTCATCCAACGCGCCACTCAGCACCACACCCGCCACCCGTTCGCCGTGGGCCACCGCGGCGGAACGAAAAAGCGTGTTGATCGCCGGGCGCTGCAGACTCTCTTTGGGTCCGCGCCAAAGAACCACTTCGTTTTCTTCCACAAGCAGGTGATAATCCGGCGGCGCTACGTAGATCTTCCCTCGCCGAATCAATTCCCGCTCCTCGGGATGCGCTACCGGCAGGCGTGAACATTGTCCCAGTACGTAGGGAAGTTCCGATGGGCACCACGGAGAGATATGCAGCACGATAAAGACGGCTGCCGGGAAATTGGCCGGAAAGGCCGATGCGAGTTGACGCAGAGCCTCCACGCCACCCGCCGACGCTCCAATCACGACAATGTCGTGTCGACCGGAAGTCATGAAACCGTGGAGTTGCCCCTTTCGCCTTCGCCTAACGCGGTCTTCACAGCGCGCAGCAGAGCCTCCGCGGTATACGGCTTTTTGATAAAGCTAACCGGCTCTCCCTCGCGGACTCCCTGCATTGCATCGACTGCATCGAAACCGCTGGAGAAGATTATTGGCAAATCGGAGTTCCACTCCCGCACCTTCCCAAAAGCCTCATCGCCGCCCATTACAGGCATGGTGCGGTCCAATATCATTAGGTTCAGATCCGGGCGCTCACGAACGATCCTTACGGCAACCTCACCGTTTTCGGCGGTCAGCACTTGGTAGCCGTGTGACACGAGCGCCTTCTGCGCCATCTGCATCACGATCGGCTCATCGTCCACCACCAGCACCAACCCTGTACCACGGAGATCCCGAAAAGCTACCTTGGAAAGCGCAGGAACAGCTACCTGCCCCTTAGCCACCGGTAACAGCACGCGAAACGATGTTCCGCGTCCCACGACACTCTTAACCCGGATCAACCCATTGTGTGCGCGAATGATTCCCTGCACCGCCGCAAGGCCTAACCCGCGGCCGGTAAACTTTGTTGAAAAGAACGGGTCGAAGATGCGTTGGAGAACTCCCCGTTCCATTCCGGCTCCGTTGTCGGTGACCTGAAGAGAAAGATAGGATCCCGGCTTTAGCGGTTGGCCCGGAACGTGATGGTTAGGCTCGCCGGGCGAGATCTGGGTGACGCGAGTCTTTACGCGCACGCATCCCGGCCGACTCGGTGGAATCGACTCCGCTCCATTAATGACGAGATTCATCAGCACCTGTTGGAGCTGGCTGGCGTCGCCTTGCACCGGCGGCTGCCCTTCGCCCAGACGGAGATCCAAACCCACCCATTTTGGCACCGATGAGCGCACCAGAATGCCGATATCCCGCACCAATTCGGAAAAATTGATGGGGCGCACCACATACCGCCCCTTTCCGGCATACGCGAGCATCTGACCTGTCAGATCCGCGGCCCGCTGGCTGGCCAAAACTACCTCTTTTAAGGAACCTTGATAAGAGCTCTCGGCCGGCGCTTCGCTGAGCGCTAAGCTCGCGTTGCCCATAATGCCCGTAAGCAGGTTGTTGAAGTCATGGGCGATGCCGCCGGCTAGCACGCCCAAGCTCTCGAGTTTCGCGGTTTGGAGCAGTTGCTGCTCAAACCTCTTCCTTTCGGTGATGTCGCGAAGGTTGAACTCTACCATCGGCTGTTCGCCTTCCCAATAGTGGTTCGCGATGATCTCCGTCTCCACGCGGCGGGAGTCCCTCGCCCGAATCGTCACTTCCGAAAAGCGTACGACTCCCTCCCGGCCGATACGGTCCCAAGCCCTCTCCGCATTCCCGCCATCCAGTAAAGGCAGTGCGTGCGAGAATCTTTGGCCGACCAGATCGGGAAGCGAATATCCCATCAGGTCGAGCAGATACGGGTTGGCATCCGTAATTTCGCCCGTTATCCCGTCCACAATCAGAATGCCGTCCTTGGCGGATTCAAAGAGCCTGCGGTACTTCGCTTCCGCGGCTCGCTTTCGGTCGGTGACATCCTCCATTGCGAGCAGCAGAAGCGGATGGCGGTCGGCTTGGTGCACGCGGCGAACGCTTAATGCGAAATTGCGCACTCCCGAGGATTTCAGTTCGCGTTCAATCTCGAGTTCACCGCTCAAAGGCTCTTGCCCCTCGGAAAGACTGTTCAGCAGACCCCGGATTTTGGGTTCGTCCCATTGCCCGTCGCCGATTTCGAAGAGGTAGTGTTTAACCGCATTCTCCCTGGCAATTCCAAAGGTTTGGACAAAGGCGTCGTTTACGCTTTGAATGCACAGCTTCTCATCCAGCACCAATAGCGGCTCGCGCACACTCGAGAAGATGGCTTCGGCGTAGTCCCGCGCATGCTTTACGGCTTCCAGCGTGCGGCGGATCGGGTCGATATCCACGAACTGCAGCACGGTTCCTTCAATCTGATTGTCGGACGTTTTGTAGGGGCCGATCCGCATGGAATACCAGCGGCCCTGATGATTTTGAACTTCCCGCTCGTGAGGCAGCTTGGATTCCACTACCTGCTCGAGGATTTGAGCCAGGTCCGGCACTTGGATGCGGAGGTTCAGGTCCGTGATCGGGCGGCCGACATCGGTCTGCAACAGATTCAAGACCTCGTTAGAGACGGGGGTGTATCTCCGAATGCGCATATCCCGGTTCAGCATGACGATCGGCACCTGCATGCTGCTCAGCAGATTCAGCAGGTCATTGTTAACTTGACCCAATTCCCGGTTCCGGCTCTGCATCTCCTCATTAGTAGTGGTAAGTTCTTCGTTAGAAGATTGCAGTTCCTCCTTCGCTGTTTGCAGTTCTTCATTGGTGCTTTGCAGCTCTTCATTGCCGGACTGGGCTTCTTCGTTGGCGCTCCGCAGCTCTTCCACTAACCCCTGCATATACCTTCGGGTGGACGCTAGCTCCGACGCCAACACCTGAACGTCGTCATCGTCCCCGCGGTAGGCGGTTATGCCGGACTTGCCTTCCCTGCGGTGCCGCTGTTCGGAAGACTCAAACAGCACCAGGTAGTGACGCGTAATAGCATCATCCGTCAGAGGGCGGACTACCAGGCCGATGCTCTCGCTGCTTTCATTGCGGCGAAGATGAACTTCAGTCTTTACCACAGGCAGATTCGTCCGGCGGGCCTCCGCCAGACAGGAACGCAGCGGTTCCACGAGATCCTCCCGAACGAGCCGCAAGACATCGAACACCGCGTCGCCTGGAGCCGGCGCCAGGTAGGGGCCGACGTTGCCACGGAACTTCACAATCTCCAGGTCGTCGTTCAAAATGAATCCGCTGGGCGCGTACTCTTCGAGCAGCAGCCAGTCGGCGCGGCGGTCAAGCGAGTTCGCGTTATCCAGCGGGGACGCGCGATGCGAGAACTGAGACGACCTGATCTCGGGAGTACGCGCAATCTCGATCTCCGGTCTCGTCTCCAACGGATTGCGCGCGTAGATCTTATGCTTGGCGTCGACGATATGGAACTGGTTCGCCAACGACACTACGGTTTCTGAGTTTCCCAGCACCAGAAAGCCGCGGGGCTTCAGCGCGTAACCTAGTACCGCCAGCACTCGCCGCTGCAGCACGGGACCGAGATAGATAAGAAGGTTACGGCAGCTCACTAGATCCATGCGCGCCAGAGGCGGATCCCTGGTCACATCCTGGCGGGAAAACGCACAGAGATCCCGGATATGCCGGGTGATCTGATAGCCGCGTTCCAACTTGATGAAAAAGCGATTGAGTCGTTCACGCGAGATTGCCGAGGCGATTGTATCGGGAAACTTTCCTTGCCGGGCGATCTCAATCGATTTGTCGCTGATGTCCGTACCGAAGATCTGTACCGGGTAGCGGCGGCCCGTCTGCTCCATGTACTCAGTCAGCGCAATGGCCAGCGAGTACACTTCCTTCCCCAACGAGCAGCCCGCCACCCAAATCCGAATAATGTCGCCCACTTTCCGGTTGTTCGTTAGTTCGGGAAAGATCTTCTCGGTGATGGCGGCGAAGGTGGAAGGATCCCGAAAAAAGTCAGTAACTGTAATCAGCAGATCGTCATAGAGGACGGCCACTTCTCCAGGAGTTTTTTCGATCAGATGGAGATAGTCCTCGAGACGATCAATGTGGTGGATGCCCATCCGACGCCAGAGCCGGCGTTTGATCGTAGCCGACTTATAGTGCGTGAAGTCTACACCGGTCTCCTCGCGAACGCTGAGGAGCACTTTCTGGAAAAGCGGGCCGTCATCGATGAGGGAATCGCCGGCCCGGCTGCCGAGGTGAAAGTGATGGCCTAGAAATGCGAGTTCCCGCCCGATCTCGCGCGGGCTGAGGATGAAATCCACTACTCCGGCAAGCACGGCACTGCGTGGCATGCTTTCATGCGGCGCGCTGCCGTCCTGCGCAAAAGTTACCCCACCCTCACCTTTGATTGCTTCAAGACCGAGAGACCCATCCGCGCCTCCGCCTGACAGGATTACTCCTACCGCTCGAGCCTTCTGTTCAGCGGCCAAGGAACTGAAGAAGAAGTCGATCGGCATGGGCTGCGCGTCGGCGTCAGATCGTGGAGTAAGCTCGAGCTTTCCGTCACGGATCGCCATCCGCGTGTTCGGCGGAATGATGTAAACCGCGTTGGGCTGGACCGTAACTCCTTCCGCCGCCTGTTCCACGCGCATCGAGGTATGCGAACTCAGCAGTTCCGCAATCTGGCTCTCATGCGCGCGGGCTAGGTGCAGAATGACGACGAATGCCATGCCCGTGTTCGCCGGAACGTTGTCCAGGAGGTAGCCTACCGCTTCCAAGCCTCCGGCCGACGCGCCGATTGCTACAACGGGACAATTACCTGTTGGTTGGACGTCATCTTCCTCAGGTTCTTGCACCGGCCGGGATAGTGGTGCTCCATTTTCGCGAACGTTATCCGGCTGCTGAGGGTCTGCCATTACCGTGAGGAGGTCTATCCGGAGCCCGCACCGGCGATCTCCTCCTCATCTTATACGGCGCGCGAGGGACGCACTTGACGGAAATTTTCAGGAACGGGAACGAGGACGGCTCGTATCCCCAAGCGGTCCCCGTTCGCCTCAGCAGGTGGTTATTGAAACGATCAATGTCTACTGCCCGACCTTGACTCCGTAAAGGTCGAACGCCCCAAACGCGGCATAGGTAGTCGAAGCCCAGGTCTTCCCATAATCTTCGGAAACCGCGCCAATTCCGCCCTTACCCGTGGTGTCGTAATTCCACACGACATAAGCGGTGGTATCAGCCGGAAGCGGGTATAGCCAATAAGTCTTCCCGCCTAAGAGCGGCACGTAGCTGGTGGCAGTGGGAGTTAATTTTGCCGTTTGCACCGTGCAGCAGGTTCCGAAGGTGGGAAGGTTAGAGAAGGACGCGACGTAGATGATCTTACCGGGAACGCCATTATTGTCTTCGGCCAGCACCAACTTCATCCCGTTGGTCCCCGTCACATACGTGAACGCGCCGTCGATTCGTACCAGAACGTAGTTGCTATCAGGAGTGAAGGACATCGCTTCGGCCAGAGGATAGTCGTTGGCCTCAAGTCCCGCTTCTGTCCAGCCGCTGCTGGCGTCGTAGAGCGAATTCTTCGTTCCGAAATTGGAATAGATGACGGTGGCGCCGGCAGCGAGGGGCTCCTCGATAGCAGGATGAGCATCGGGGACAACCGTGCTTGCTTTCGGCGCCGTGCTGCTGACTTTTGCCCCGTCGCTTCTTACCGTGTTTGAGACTTGTGCGTTGGCAGCTACCGAACTAATGCACGCCAAACTAATCGCCAGCGTTCCAGTGGCTCTCCAGAGCAGATTCACGTAATTATATTTTTCTTTTAGAACCATTTAATTTCCTTTCAGGCTGTGATCCCCGAATGTGTAGTCGAGGTCATCAGAGTATAGCGTGATCACGAGCCCTCCCACGGCTGAGATGTCGGCCGACTTGAGGAGTTCCGTCGTGAAGGTGTTGCTCGAGATCCTGCGCATTCTGCTGCAGAGGGCAATGCTGGGATGGTCCGGAAGAGCTTGTAAGTCGCAGGCACAAACCTATCCCTAGAAGCCCAATTTTGGCACGTGAGGACACGATCATGAGGGAACAGATGAATCTGGAACGGGCAGCAGCTGCAGGTCGGCTTATAGACCACTATCGCGGGCCCAATCCGCGGCTCGAGTTTGCCGATGGATGGTGGGCCGGCAGGGGCGCAAAGATCTTAGGAGCACTTCTCGCGCTCGCCGCGTTCAGCGCGGCCTTTCCCGCGACCCTGCGCGCTCAAACGTTTCAAACCGTTCCGAGTCTGTCCTTCACCAAGGCGTACACCGGAGCCGATCCGCTGTCGCAGGTGATCGGCGTCGCGAGCACGGGCGCAAACTTCTCGTTCACGGGAACACCGCAGAGCTTGTCCGGAGGGAATTGGCTGACCATCGACAACGTCGGCAGCTGCTGCCAATCCACGCCGTTCGCCCTTACCGTTAACGTGCACCCCGACGTCACGCTAGCCGCGGGAACCTACACCGGGCAGATCGTGCTGACGGCATCCGGCAACGCGTCGACATTGACCATTCCGGTGACGCTCTCAATCGAATCGTCGGGAGCCTTCTTCGATTCCCAGGCCGGTGGGCTGACGTATTCGATGATCACGAGCGGAAAGACGCCGCCCGCGCAAGCGCTGCAGATCCGAAACGCGGGCTCGGGCACACTGACGTGGTCCGCTTCCGCGAGCACGGCCGACGGCGGCGCGTGGTTGAAGCTATCGGCGGCGAGCGGCGCCGCGCCGGCCATCCTGAATGTGTCGGTGGTCCCCGGCAGTCTCCCGGGTCTCGGGATCACGCCCGGCACGTTTGACGGTCAAATCGTTCTGCAGAGTTCTACAGGGCACGTCACTGTACCGGTCATTTTTACCGTCGGGCCATCGGTTTTCAACCAAGTGAATCCACTCAACTTTACGAAGCTTTATACCGGAGGAGATCCGTTATCACAGGCGATCTCCGTCTCCAGCACGGGAGCGAACTTCAGCTTCACGGGGTACACGGTGAGTTCGACGGGTGGCAATTGGCTGACCATCGATAACGTGAGCAGTTGCTGCCAATCGACGCCTTACGTTTTGACGGTGAACGTTCATCCGGCGATCACGCTGGTGGCCGGGACTTATATGTCCGAAATCATTCTAAAGTCCTCTTACTCTGCCCAATCGTTAGTAGTGCCGGTGACGCTCACGATCGCAGCGCCAACGGCCACCTTCTTCGAGTCATCGGCGGGGGCGCTGACTTATTCGATGGTGACGGCCGGTGATGCGCCGCCTGCGCAGCCGCTGCAGATCCGCAACGCCGGAGCGGGAACATTGACGTGGACGGCTTCCGCCAGCACGTCCGATGGGGGAGCGTGGCTGAAGTTATCCGCTACCAGCGGGACTGCGCCCGCGACCCTGAACGTCTCGGTAATCCCGGCCAACCTTCCGAATCTTTCACTGGTAGCCGGTACCTTCGTCGGCCAAGTGGTGCTTCAGACATCGGGAGACCGAGTGACTGTGCCGGTTATCTTCACGGTGGGCACTCCCATCTTCAATCAGATCAATCCGCTGAACTTCACCAAGGTGTACGCGGGTGGAGATCCGCTTTCCCAAGCCATTGCCGTATCGAGTAGCGGATCGAACTTCAGTTTTACCGGATATACGGTGAGTTCCACGGGAGGGAATTGGCTGACTATCGACAATGTGAGCAGTTGCTGCCAGTCGACACCGTTTGCTCTCTCGGTGAACGTACATCCCGATATCACGCTGACCGAAGGAACCTATTCGGCCGAGATCGTTCTGAAGTCGTCGTACTATGCCGAAGCGTTGGTCGTGCCGGTGACGCTCACCATCGCTTCTCAATCCGACACATTTTTTGATGCTCTGCCCGGTGCGCTGACTTACTCGATGGTGACCGGCGGAAACGCGCCGCCTCCGCAGCCTGTACAGATCCGCAACGGAGGCGCGGGGACACTAACCTGGACGGCGACAGCAACGACTGCTGATGGGGGAGCATGGCTGACTGTATCGCCGGCGAGCGGAACGGCCCCGGGGATTTTGAATGTGTCGGTGGTTCCGGCCAATTTGCCAGGAACAGGGCTTATAGCAGACACCTTCACGGGCGAGGTGGTTCTGCAAACCTCCGGCGATCGGGTAACGATACCGGTCTCCTTCACGGTGGGGGCGTCGGTGTTCAATCAGGTAAATCCGATCAATTTCACTAAAGTGGCCCAGGGGAGTGACCCGCTTCCACAGCCCATTACCCTGTCGAGCACCGGCTCGAATTTCAGCTTTACGGGATATGTGGTGAACTCCACCGGGGGTAACTGGCTGACGATCGACAACGTAAGCAGCTGCTGCCAGTCCACGCCCTACGCGCTTACGGTTAGCGCGCACCCGGCCGTCACTCTGGCCGCCGGCACCTACACCGCCGAGATCGTTCTGAAGTCGTCTTACTACAGCGACCCTCTGGTAGTGCCCGTGACGCTCACGGTTGCGGATCCGGCGACGACCTTCCTCGATTCCCTTCCCGGCGGCTTGACTTATTCAATGACTCCGGGCGGAACCACGCCTCCGTCGCAGCCGTTACCGATTCGCAACGCTGGCACGGGGACTCTTAATTGGACGGCCTCCGCAACCACCTCCGATGGAGGAGCATGGCTCAAGGTATCCGCGGCGAGCGGGAACGCCCCGGCCACCTTAAATGTGTCGGTTGTTCCGGCAAATCTTCCTCATCAGGGACTTGTTGCCGGCACTTTTGACGGCGAAGTCGTGCTGCAAACATCGGGCGATCGCGTCACCGTCCCCGTTTCGTTCACGGTAGGGGCCTCGGTGTTTGATCAGGTGAGTGCGCTTAGTTTCAGTGCGCCCATGGGTGGTCCGGATCCCGTATCTCAATCCATCACGGTGGCGAGTACCGGAAGCAACTTTAGCTTTACCGGGTTCAGTGCCACAGCTACGGGCGGCAATTGGCTCACGATCACTAACGTGAGTAGCTGCTGCCAGTCGACACCCTATGTCATTACGGTGAGCGCAAATCCCGCGGCCACGCTAGCGGGCGGAGTCTACAGCGGCGAGATCGTTCTGAAATCGTCTTATTCGGCCGAGGCGATGATCGTTCCCGTCAGCTTGACCATCAACGGCACGGGCGCGGCTGCGACTCCCGTCTTCAACCCTCCGGGTGGAACTTACACAACCGCGCAGAGCGTCGTGATCACCGATGCAACGCCGGATTCAACCATCTACTACACCACGGACGGATCTACGCCAACCACGTCGTCGACGAGATACTCGCAACCGATCCCCGTTGCGACATCGGAGACGATCAAAGCGATCGCCACCGCCGCGGGATTCAGCCAGTCAGCGGTGGGTACCGCCAGTTACATCATCAGCGGTCCTACGGCGGCAACCCCAGGCGTTTCTCAAACGATCACGATCACCGAAACAACGCCGGGCGCGGTCGTGCACTACACCACCGACGGGTCTACACCGACAGCTTCTTCACCGATCTATTCCACGCCCCTGGTGCTGAATGCCAGTTCGGTGCTGAAGTTCATCGCCATTGCACCAAATCTGGCGCCATCGGCGGTGCGAACCGTGAGTACGACCATACATTAGTCCCGACTGAAATTGCACGATTCAGTTATACACTGCGTTAGATAAGGCCGGGGGTCACATCCCGGCCTTCCTTCGTTTCAGTCACGTTGAATTCAATTTCCGTCTTGCACTTCCGGGCGGCTTCGTTTACGATGCCCAGAAGCGTCGGCTCTGTATGGCGCTCCGGGATTCTATTCGTCGCCTATGAGCGGGTTTGCAGAAGGAAAGAAGGCTCTCGATGATCGCTTCCCTTCCGTTTACAATCAGCTGCGGCGCATTGCTCAATCCATGTTGGGGCACGAATCCAGCCCCACGCTCACCGCGACCGCGGTTGTTCACGAAGCTTACGCGCGTCTCGCGATGGCGGGCAATATCCCCGATGTAACCGAGTTGTCTTTCAAGCGCATCGCCGCTCATGTGATGCGCCAGGTTCTCTGCGACGCGGCGCGACGGCGATCGGCGGATAAACGAGGCGGGGGAGCGGCGGTACACGTGACCGTCGACGAGAGCCTCCAGGACAAGCAAATCTCCATCGAGCGCATCACACTGGTGAGCAACTTCTTGGATCATCTCCATGTTGTAAACGCGCGCCAGGCAGAGGTGGTCGAACTGCTGTTCTTCGGAGGCCTCACCGTCGCCGAAGTGGCGGCCGAGCTCGACATCTCCGTTTCCACGGCAGAACGCGACTGGAGAACGGCGCGCGCCTGGCTGTCGACCGAAGCTGGGCAGCAGGCCGCCGGATCGTGCTGAGCCGTCATCATGCGGGCTGAAGACTGGCAGCAGATCGACGACCTCTTTGGGCGCGCTCTCGAGTTGCCGCCCTCCGAGCAGCGCGTCTTTATCGAGACCCACGCGGGAGAACCCGAAATTGCGTCGCGGCTCCTCCGCATGCTGGAAAGTGATCACCAAAGCTCTTTCCTGGATGTGGGTTCCCAGCCCCTCGCCGATGATTTGCTCGCCGACGAATTGTTAACCGAAAGGATGGGGGACTCGTTCGGTCCGTACGTGCCGAAGCGGTCACTTGGCCAGGGCGGCATGGGAGTCGTCTACTTGGCCGAGCACACCCAGTGGCACATTCCGGTCGCTCTCAAAGTGCCTCGAGATGTTTGGATCTCTCCGGACCGCAAAGAGCGTTTCGCCGCCGAACAACGCCTGCTTGCGCGTTTAACTCATCCGGCGATCGCCCGCATTTACGAGGGAGGCACGGGACGTCACGGAACACCTTGGTTTGCGATGGAGTACGTGGAAGGTAACCTCATCACGACCTATGCGCAATCCGGGAACCTCTCAGTCGAGCAACGTCTCGCGCTTTTTCGCCAGGCTTGCGAGGCGGTCCAGTATGCCCATGCGCAGGCCGTCATCCATCGCGATCTGAAGCCCTCCAACATCTTCGTCACCTCGTCAGGCCAAGTGAAGTTGCTCGACTTTGGCATCGCGAAGCAGATCGAAGGCAGCAATTCCGCGGTGGCCGAGACAGTTTCGCCGATGCTGACTCTCGCCTATGCCGCGCCTGAACAATTACGGGAGAACCATGTCTCGGTTCACAGCGACATCTATTCTCTGGGCGTGGTCTTATACGAGCTTTTGACCGGCCGCTTGCCGTTTGCAATGAACGGACAGACCATCCCGCAAGCCGCCCAGTTGATCTCGACTCAGTCCCCGCCGAAACCCTCCACCATTTCGCCGCTTGCCCTGAAGAAACGGGACTGGGGGGAGTTGGATGTTCTCGTTCTGAAAGCACTCCATCGAGATGTCGCGCAACGCTACCAATCCGTGGATGCTCTCCTACGCGATCTGGACCATTACGCCCGCCACGAACCGCTAGATGCCCGGCCCGATAGCACTACCTATCGGTTCAGGAAATTTTTGGAGAGACGCAAACTCCCGGTCACGATCGCGGCGGTTTCGCTCGCGATGGTGGTCTCACTGATCGTGTACTTTACCTGGCATCTCGCTCAAGCTCGCGACGAAGCAATTTCGCAAGCCAAGCGGGAGCACGAAATCCAGCAGTTCATGACGGACCTTTTCGAAGGGGACGACGCCACCAACGGACCATCAAAAGATCTGCGCGTGGTCGATGTACTCGCCGCGGGCGTGGAGCGCGCTCGACAGTTCGACAGCGATCCGCTGTTACAGGGCGACCTGTATCGGACCCTCGGAGATGTGTATACGACGCTCGGCGTCCAGGAGAAAGCAGCGCCTCTTTTGCAGCTGGCTTTGCAGCGGTTCAAAACGGCTACCGGACCGGAAAGTGCGGCGGTCGCCGAAACACTTCTTCTAATCGGAAAACTCGAGGACGATTCCGGCCAGTATGCCCAAGCCGAAAAGACCGATTTGGAGGCGCTCCGGATCGTCCAACGCCTGACGCCGCCCCAACCCGGGAAAGTCGCTCTGACCCAAACCGTGCTGGCGCGGGCCTTGATCAAGGCCAACAATCGCTACGCCGAAGCTTTGGAACATCTCCAGAAAGCAGCCGCGGTGCAGTCCGTTTTGCCTGAGACACACCAGGACTGGCTCGATAATCTCAACCTGCAGGCCATCGTCAACCTCCATCTGCACCGCTACGGGGAAGCGGAACGCTTGGCCCAGTTCCTGATCTCGGACGATAAGAAGCAGCATCCCTCGCTGCGCCCTACGGACGCGGAAGACATCATGATCTTAGGCCAGGTGCAAGAAGCGGAATTGCGCTTCGCCGCCGCCGAGCAGAGTTACCGTCAGGCGCTGCAAATTGACGAGGCTTGGCTGCCGCACGATCAGCAAGACGTAGCGGAAGCGAGACGTCTTCTCGCACAAGCTCTCGTGAAGGAAGGCCGGTACGAGGAAGCGGCTCCAATGGCTCGCCAGGCATTGCAAGACCTTCAGCGCCACTACGGCGATTCGCATCGGCGCGTCGCATACGCGCTACGCGTAGCCGGCAAGTTAGCGCAGGCTCGGCACGACCTGTCGGAGGCGCGTGCCGACTATATGCGCGAGATCGCGATCTACCGGAAACTTGGCAACGGCGTGGACCTGCCCATCGCGCTGAACAATCTGGGCGATGTCGAGATCGAACTGAAAGACGACGCCGATGCGGCGCTGCACTACCAGGAGGCGCTCGAGAAGTTTCCCCACACGGAATGGGCCGGGGGCGTCGAAGCAAAGCATGCGGAAACCATGCTGAGCGAAGCTCGTCGGACTAGCGCAGTCGACTCCGCTCGGCCGCATTCGCGCTTATGATTGGTCGAACTGATTACTTCCCTTGCTGCTGATACTTTTTTACGATGTCCTGCAGGTGTTGTTGCAGCCGGGGCAGTTCCTCTCCCATCCGTGCCTGTGCAATCGCCATCGTCTTGCTCATCACCGTAGGAAGCTTTTTGATCATGGCCTGCCCGGCGGGTGATTTATAAAACTCCGATAAGCCGTTCAGTTCTTCTTCCGTGAACGTATCCGCATAGATCTTGATCATCTCGGGCTTGAGCGACTCCCAGCTAAGAACCTTCTGAATATCATCCATGCTGGTCTGCTCGAATTCCTCCATCATTTGATTCCCAGCCAGTTGAGGGGCGGACTGGACAACCATCTGGTGGATCATCGTGCGGATCTGCGACTGCTGCTGCAACATCAGGCCCTGAACGTTTGTGGCCACGAAGATCTCTTCGATCTTCGCCCGCTTGCTTGCTTCATCGGCATGCAGCAGAGGCATCGCCAGCCCCACACCCAGGAATACTAGTAGACATCTCATCGTCGACGCGCTCTCCTGTTCCAAGAATAGCGATACGTGACGTGCCGCCAGACAGCGGCTCAATATCAATTCCATGGAGCAAAACCACTAGGCATAGCCAGCCATCCCTTCGTTCCGGCAATCTCATCAATGGCTTCTTCCACGGTGATCACATCCATGGGCATTCCGACATGAAGCCCTACGTAGTCCATCACCGATTTCGTTTTCCCATCGATTGAAATGGAAGTGGTGGTAGTTGGGTTGTCCGTCACCGACATGCGATACTGCGCCGCTAACCCGAAGTAATGGGCGTCCCGAAAAACGCTCAGCAGCTTCTCGAGCGACGCACGCGAGACATTTGTGCGATGTTCCTGCTTGATGGGGTAAGTCCCTTGAAAATAAGCGTCCCCGTTTCCGCTTATCTCCACGCGATACGCCGGGCAATTCCCATAACATCTGGTGCGCTCCAAAGTAATCTTTACAGTGTTCCAATCGTGCACTTCGGGAAACGGAGCGTCCCGGCGAGCGGGCTTTTCAGGAGGAAGAAGCGAAACGTAGTCGATAAAGATGGCGGCCACGGCACGATTGCCCTGCACAAAAGGTTTGTATTTCCAGTTCTTAGCCAGAGCTAAAGCTTCGTTGTGGAACTCCGGCTCACCCTCAAGGACTTCGGCTGAGACTACGGAGCCGCCCTCATCAACGTGGACGCGCAGCGACACGTTTTGAAAGACACCGGCATTTGTCGATCGAATCCAAGTTACCCGGGAAAGGCGATGCTGGAAGACCTCCCTGCTTGGAGGTTCATACGGCTCCTCTCCTCGCAACCCAGTCACCAACACCAGGACCAAAACGCTTGCACAAGTGATCCGGTTCATACGGCTCCTCTCCTCGCAACCCAGTCACCAACACCAGGACCAAAACGCTTGCACAAGTGATCCGGCGGGTTCATTCTCCCGGCCCAGCGTTCGCCCGTGGGCCCAGAGCCTTTTGTGCTAACGGCGGCGGATGTGAATGGCGACGGGAATGTCGACCTGCTCACCGGAGCCGGAAACTTCCTGGCGGGCAACGGCGATGGCACCTTTCAACCCCCGGTCGCGTTTTTTCCAGGGACCTTTCGCTATCTCGCGACCGCCGATCTCAACGGCGACGGCCGGATTGACGTAGTCGGGATTCCTGGAGGGACTGCGGCGCCGGTGATCCTGATCGGACAAGGGAGCGGAACGTTTCAATCGACCGTGCTGACTGGCGTCAATGGGAGTTACGGCCCCGCAATCGGCGACCTGAATGGAGACGGTAAGCCGGATATTGCGATTCCGGCCGGAAACTTCGGGGTAACGATCTTACTAAATGCCGGCGGCGGACAGTTTGTCACGGCCGCACCCATCTTCAACGATTTCTGGCCCCCGACAGTCGCAGTTACTCTGGGTGACTTCAACGGCGACGGCAAATTGGACGTTGTCTTTGGAATCGCGAACAGTTCACTGTGGCCCGTTGCCGGGAATGGAAACGGAACGTTCCAAGCGACCACCACCGGGTACAGCGTTGAGGACTCGACCTCTTTAACTACATTGAAGCTTGCTGGGACTGGCAGCGCTAAACCAAGCCTCGCGGCAGGTTCAAGCGTGATCACCGTGTTGGAAGCGCAATAACTGCGGGGAGTAACTTCAGAGTTCTCACTTTTATAAGGTGGCCGATCGCCGCAAGCCTGCAAATCAAGCTGCTCGAGCAACTCGAGGCGTGCTGAACATACATGTGATCTCCTTTCTTCAAGCCCGGCGGGCGGGCTGGAGGGCGGCCTTCTCAATAAGAGCGCGCCAAACGGTGAAATGCAGCAAGGCGCCTCCGAAGCTTTCTCTGAACGAGACGGTAGAACGCATCTTTCGCAGCGGGATGTGAACGTGGTTGCGCTTCTACGGTGCGTTGACCGAAATGGCAAAAGATCGATCCACAGCAAAGCCGCATTGCGGAATTGAGCGTTTTACGCCGATTACAACGGCTGGCAGGCACCAGGCCCTTCACTTCGTTTCTAGCCGCTCATCGTCACAGTGCAGACCGCAAACATCGCGCCTTCTTCATTCTGAAATTCCACCCGAATCAACGGGCCTTGTCTCTCCTTGTCGGTTCGTTCCGCTTCCGCAATAAAGCCGATGTCCGTGCGAGCCGGAGCGAGATAACGCATGCTTGCCGAGACCGGAGCGCCGCCAGGCGTCAACTCCATCGCCTGAAACACAGCCGCGGCCAGCGGTACTGAGCCAAGTGGATGGATGCGCCTCCCGAGCGGCTCCCGAGATCCTGGCGCCGGGTTCATCAACAACTGCAACAGCACCGGCGAGTATCGATGGATGTGGCTCGCACCAACCACAGACGCTTCACTTGCTGGATTTTCCACCTTCCGGCCTGGACGCGCGCCTGGACGGATCGCCGCATAATGAATCAGACCGGATGCGCACGGTCCGGCGCCGCACTCCGCCGTCACCGCGAACCGCGCCAAGTGCCTCGTCAGGTAAACCAACTCCGCCCGCGTTTCCAGCCAATCTCCCCTCGCTGGGACGCCTGACCATTGCACATCCACTCTATACGCCACCCACGACATTCCCGCGCGTGTCCGGTGCAATCCAAAGACGGCATCCGCGACGGTGGCGCCCATCTGAAACGGAACACTGTAGCGCAAGCGATAACCGGTTACTCCGTTGTGACCCGCCTTCTCCGCGTCTTCGAGGATGTCGAGCAGTGCTCCCGTCGATCGAACGATTCCGTAATCTCCCGTCGAAGGTTGCCCCGGTACCCTTCGGCGGAGTGTCTCTAGCCTCGGACGCGGAACGCGCATCACCCGTTCCGCCATCCCCATCACTTCACCGGGACCCGATGCCCATCAGCTGTTTCATCCGCCGTACCCATCCCAATGGCTTCGAATCCTGTTCGCCCGGTTGAAAGCGAACCAGCGCCGTCGCGACCACCCGGCCGTGCCGGTCGACCGCTTTCGACTCCACTGGCTCTGTCGATTCACCCAGCGCAATTGTAAACTCCTCCCACGGATCTTGCGGCCATTCAATACGCACTTCCGCGGAGATGGGTTGCCGCTCGGGTTCACCGCTTGCCGTTGTGAGCAAGCGCGCGATCGTCTCCGCCGCCCACGCCGTTTCCGTTTCAATCATGCTTCGCTCGGGAGCACAGAGCCGCTGTAAATCCGCGGCATACTCGGAGGCTTCGCCCGTCCGGATGCGAAACAGGTCAGGCTCCCGCCTCTCCGGAACTTCGTGGAACACGGGACCACCACTGCGCCGAAACGCCGCTGCAACCCTCGCAGCTTGGTCCTCGCGAACCACCACCTCCAACGTCAGTGGCGTACTCCGATCCATTAGATGGATCTCTATCTGGTGCCTGTCGCTACTGCACACGACTTCAGCGCCTCTTCGCACCACCACCTCCGCAATTTCGGAAGGTTGGAACCATGCGGGGCAATGCAGACGAACGGTTGCAGGCTTGTCCGCGCTGACAAAGATTCCGCGACCGAGCAGCCGGACGCTGAACACGAATCGACCGCTGTCCGGATCGCCGCCGATCAAACGCGAGTCCACGATTCCCACGAGCGTGGGCGAGTAATAATCCAGGTACTCCGTGATCACTTCACTTGCCGTCGCAAACTCCACTTCGGGATAGTTCTCCCGCACCCAGGCAAGGTGCTGGTCGAGTATCTCAAACGAACCCCCTTCCAAACTCCGAAATGCATCCCGGGCTCCGCGCATGAACATGGCGTGTGTCATGATCACCAGCGCATGAATACCAGGGCCGCCGCATGTCGGCCTGTGCTTCTCAAACCATCCGTTGATGTCTTCGAGCAGATCGAAGCTGACATCGCGGGTGACTGCCATCTGCACGAGACACGCGTCCTCTAATCGTGTGATGGGCTGAAAACGGTCGTCGCGACGACACCAATACAAGTGGCCGCCGGGCATCGGGTCGCCCGCCGCAAACCGCGCGTCGGAGTTCGCCCGCAAGCCCGTGCACTCATACGCCCGCGTGCTAATCTCCTGGTCCCGAGGATCCACGCCAAAATCGAAGCTGCCCGTCCGCGCGCAAAGTGTCTGCCGGTTTTCCGCTTGCAGCCGCGCCAAATAGTGGAGGCTCTTATAGAGCGATCCTGTCTTGGAATCGACGCAATCCCAATCCCCCAAAGTCTTGATCCCGGGACCTCCCCGCGCCGCCCCATCCCAGTCGTGATGCCGGTGCGTGGGATTCGTCACCGGGTCGTAGTAGTCGTTCGGCAGAATCCCATCCGTTGCCGCGTCGTAGACCAGGCGGGGCTGCGGCGGCAGCGCGGATTCCGGTTCGTAGTCGCAGTGAAGATGCGGCGCGTACTCATGCCGTATCGATCCTTTTTCGAATACTGGCGTCAAGCGCCTCGGCCACCTCGTCCCATTTGCCCGTCCCCGACTGCTCACGCGCCCACTCCACGCCGAATCGTTGCGGCGCTGCCCAGAAATGCGTCCAGCGCGCGCCGTGCCGGTCGGCAATTTCGTTCATCCGCTGCGGTTTCGCGACCATTTGGACCAGGTAGTCTTCCGGATCCATGAAGTCGTTATGATTCCCCAAAATGGCTGCAGCGCCATAATCGCCTGTCTTCGCGCCGCCGTCGAACGTTTCACAGTCTTCCGTCAGGATGTAATAAACGCGCCCGGGCTCGGGATCGCTCACGCGAATCTCCAACTCGACTGCCTGCTCAATCGTCTGCTGCATCGCCCCGTTGCTCGCGTGAAGACCCAGCAGCCAGGGTTTTCGGAGGTTCACCTCGTGCGGCCGGTCCGCAATGACCTCCACGGAATGAGTTCCCGGCGTGACCTCTCGTTGCATGTCGCCCCTGACGCGCAGCCCGTGGCCACAAGGAATAACGATACGCAAAACAACCGCGGCGTGGAACTGAAGCACGATTTCCGCGCGGCCGTCCAACACAATGGCACGCGGCGCGCGCAACACCGTGAATAGCGGCGCGGATTCGTCGGTCCGCAATGTCGCGGTCCCGGCCGCGAAGACCGCCGTTCCCCGAAATTCGGAGCTCGCCAGCGTGAACCGGGCGCGCTGCCCATCGGTGCTCTCGATCTCGCAGGTTTCGCTGGATGTGGCGGACGGTTGGGTTTCGGGACGCCACTGGAGCGAGCAGGATTCAAGCGCCCAGTCGCCCACGCGCTGATGCTGCGGATCTCGCAAAATCCCCGCGCATGCCCCGAAGAGCGCCTCCATCTTCGACCGGAAAGTCGTCATCGTTCCCTGACTTGCGAACCTGATTGTACAATCGCGCGGTGCCTACCCGGCAAGCAGTGATTTCGAACGCCCGGAATCGATTGAGGGATCGTAAGAACTTCAATTACCTGTAGGAACGACGCCACCTTTCTCGACCATCAATACCGTCGTTCGACCGCAGGCATGCGGGCGATGCATCACTCCTGCTGGTACGGTGAAAGCCTGGTGGGGATCGAGACTTACCGTTCGGCCCTCCAGCTCGAATGTCGAGGTGTCCTTCCAGAACCTTGCCCGCGCAAAGCGTGGGATTGCACCACGGAGTCTGCTGTGTGGCAACGGCCGATACATCGAGGTGTTCTCCCACCTGCAAACATCGTGTTTTCAGTCTTGATGTCGTAACGATCGTCGCTTGCAGCCATAGTTCTATCTCCGGAATGAGGCACTGTATCTCTCAAACTGCAATCGCCGTCCGGCAAGTCCGTCGGTTCCGCACACCGCACGCTACGGCAGTTCGTAATCGAACACGTACGAATGCCCGCCCTTGGCATCGATAGTGATCGTGAGTTCCCCCCTTAACCCGGCGAGCCCCCCCGTGCCCGACCCAGCTAAAACTACGATCTTCATCACACCGCTCGAGGCATCCCCTTTTTTCATCGTCGCGATGTGCGAAAAGTAGAAGGTTCCGCTCTGCCCTCCGATCTTTCCATCCACCTTCTCGAGCGCCACGTACGCCATCAGGCCCGTGCTCTCCGTAAAACTCGCGAGCATCGAGCCCTTCGAAGCTCCCGCCAGGTCTCCGCTCCATGTCTTATCGATGGTGTACCGGTCAATGCCTGCATCCTTCTCAAGTGCCGTTCCCTCAGCCGGCGTCACCTTCACATCGAACGTTCCTTTTGCTTGCATATGCTTCTCTCCTGCGAAGACTCTGCCCGGTCCTGGCAGCATTGAGGCTGTCAGAAACGCCCCTGCGGCGAGTACCCTAAAGATCAGTTTCACTTTCGCCACCATGTCCCTCGCCAACCAAATTACGAACAATGAGAACTTGGCGATTGAAGAAACGCGACATCAGAAAACCAGTCGGGAACCCGCTTCGTTTGCGCCTCAGGTTGCACCGCCCCGCGGTGTCCTGGAGGCGGACCGTAACCCTACCTCCTTCTTCCACCAGCGCATCGCGCCGCCGGAGCACCTGGCGCTCTGGGTCGCGCATTACTGGTATGTGCAATGGGACCTCCGCGGTCTCCCGGGGTCTTTGGCCGAAACGCTCCCGCATCCAAGTTGCTATCTCGTCTTCGAGCACGACCTTCAAAAACCGCCCGATGACCCGAGCGTCCAACAAAAAGCCGAACTCTCCGGTGTAGCTACCGGCAAGTTCTCGCGAATGATGGAAGGCCATGGTCGTGTCTTCGGTCTGAAATTTCGCCCCGGCGGTCTCACGCCGTTTCTCGATGCACCCGTGTCAACGCTGACGGACCGCGTGATTCCCGCGTCCGCTGTCTTCGATGACAGCATCCATACACTGGCGTCAGAACTGCGCGAGTGCACCACTCCGGAAGCCATGGCCGATGCCATGACGAGGTATTTCGAACCGAGGCTACCGGCTTTGGATCAGGAGGCGGAACTCGCCGCAACCCTCGTAGACCTTATCCTGCATGACCCTACGATCCTCACCGTGGAGACGCTCGCGCATCGTTTTCATCGGAACGTTCGTTCACTGCAGCGGCTCTTCAGAAGGTATGTAGGCGTGTCGCCGAAGTGGGTCATTCGCCGCTACCGATTACACGAACTGCTGGAACGCTTGCACGCCGATCAGCCGCTTGAATTTGCGCAACTTGCTTTGGAACTAGGCTACTCGGACCAGGCGCACCTCATCCGCGATTTCCGCGATTTAGCTGGATATACGCCGACTGAGTATCTAAAACGGAAGAACGAAAGTTAGCGGCTCGCTATCCAACCCGCCGAGCCGCCTTACGCTTTTGTCTCGCCGCTTGGGGTCTCCAGGTCGAGAGTCCACGTCTGGCCCACCAGCTCTTTACCAAACGACCTATGCCGATTCTGTTCGACCAGCGTGAAGCCTGCCGTCTCGTAGATCCTCCTTGCTGATACCAGCACATCATTGGTCCAAAGGGTAAGTTGCTTGTGCCCCAGCTCCCGCGCACGTTCGATGCACATCCGCACCAGACGCGAACCCACGCCCAGCCCTCTAGCTGCCGGCTCGACATACAGCAATCGGAGTTTAGCCACCGATCTGTCGTCCGTCTTCATGAGAAATACGGAGCCGACCACGCCTCCTTGCAATTCCGCGATCCACGCGTCTTCACGGGACGAGTCGAAGTAGGCGGCGAAGTCCCCGAGAATACGCCCGACCAGGCCTTCGTAGGTCCAATCCCAGCCATACTCCTGCCCGTAGAGAACCGCCTGGCGGTAGGTAACCCAACCTAAATCTCCGACCCTCAACGGCCGGAACCTCACATCCTCTGCCGAAGCCCGCTTCGCCTGCAGAATGTCTTGAATCTCCTGCATGCCCTTCGACAGGCGCTCGCGATTGTCCGCTGAGATCGGTGCAAGTAGCGACTCGATCTGCGCCACGGTTCCATCGTTCAGCTGCCGGAATGTCTTCCTGCCAGCCGCAGTTAGCGAGAGGAGTTGGTGCTTTCCGTGTGCCGGGTTCGGGCGCGTCTTCAGCAACCCCGCGGCTCGGAAGCGAGCCACAATGCGGCTGACATGTGCCTTGTCCATTCGCAGCGTACGGATAATGTCCGCGGCTGTTCGCTCTCCGGGCCGCGACAACTCATAAAGCACCCTGGCTTCAGCGAGCGAAAGGTTGCTTTGCGGCAGGTGTTGCGCCAACAACCCGATCTCTCGCGTGTAGAACCGATTGAAATTTCGTACTTGTTCGACGAGTGACACTCGACCTCCCAGGTTGTGTTGTCACAGACAACATACGACAGAAGAGGCCGGATTAGCAAATCAGCACGAGCGTGCGGCTAAACGGTGCAGCTCACGAATTCGGCGTTTCATCAATAATTCGCCATTGCCAAATTCGCAGGTACAGCATCATGCCGGTAAGTCCATGGGTAGTGCGCGTTCGGGAATCGCGGAATAGTGAACACCCAGGGAAAGCCAACATTCATTCAGCGGGGACCGCACGCGGATCTAATAAGTAAGTGAGGCATATTTATCCGATTCACAAGCAGCCGTAATCATTCTGTCGGTATGTTCCTCATGAACCTGTATCAAACCCTATACCATTGGATGATAAGATCGCAAAACACTAAGGAACAACATGCGCTCCTCCCTTCAAATCCAGGCTATTACCGGATTGTGCTTCTTTCTATCTCTGCCCCTCACCGCCGCAACCGTTTACGTGGGAACCGGCGGCACGGATTCGGCGACTTGCGGCGCCTCCATCATGCCTTGCAAGACGATTCAGTATGCGGTGACGAACCGGGCGGTTAGCGGCGATACAGTGTCTATCGGGCCCGGAACGTACTTCGAGCATGTATCGTTCACGACGACATTGAACCTCTTCGGCAACGGAGCGGCGAATACGTTCATCGATGGAAGCAATCGGGGCAGCGTAATCACGGTGGGCGGGACAGCGCGAATCGCAAACCTCACGGTCCAGCATGGCAAGACGATCAACTGCGGAGGAGGAATCGCGAATAACGGAACGCTGACGCTTCAGCGCGTCACCGTGACGGAGAACAGCGCAAGCGGCGGGGACGCCGGCTCGGGCCAGGGGGGCGGGATTTGCAACAACGGCGTTCTAGCCCTCTTACAGAGCACTGTCTCCTCAAACAACGCCGAGGAAGCAGGAGGCATCTTCAATCTGGGAAATCAACTCGCTATTTCTGCAAGCACGATAAGTTCAAACAGCACGCAGAGTTTTGGGGCGGGAATAGAAAGCTATGGCCCCACCACGATTTTCAATTCAACCATATCGGGGAACGGCGCGATCTATGGGGGCGGGATCGAGAACTATGGAATGTTGGCGATCTATAACTCCACCATTACGAACAATACCGCCCTGATCGGAGGTGGAATCGACAACAACGTGGTCGACGGGCCGCAGCCAGTGGGGCTGTGGAACACAATCCTTTCAGGCAATTCCGGATCATACAGCGGTCCGGACTGCAGCGGGCAAACCTTGACATCGCATGACTACAACCAAATTGGAGACACCTCTGATTGCGACATCGATTTAGCGGCGCATGACACGGTGGGCGCGAACCTGCTGCTAGGGCCGTTGCAAAACAATCATGGTCCGACCTGGACAATCCTCCCCTCGGCCGGTAGCCCGGCGATTAACGGAGGGAATCCGTCGGGCTGCGTTGGCGCAAACGGGCAGATCTTGAGAGTGGATCAGCGCGGCGCCGCACGGAATGATCAGCGGTGCGATGTGGGTTCGGTAGAAGTGCAGGGGCAGTGAGTGAATGAGATGAGACGGTGCTTTCCGTGCGGCGGATTCAGCTGATGATTGGTGAAGACTTCCACTGAGAAACGCGCCAACGCTCTCGCGAACGCCGGATCTGATGACCGCGGCGCTTCCTGCGGCCTGGATAGAAGTACGAGCGACTACCCTTTGTGGCGACTAACGTCTGCAGCCACATCCGCCCCTGCAGAAAAGCCGACTGAATACGCGTGGGTGCCGTTCCAACTTGGAATCTGAATCCTAAACTCGCGATAAGTGACGGGTTAGGATCCAGACTCTGCTCGGACTACTGCGTCTAGTTCGCCTCCGGGCTCGCCGCCACGGGAGCAGGGCTTAAAAGACCGTACACAGTCACGGCGTTCCTTGCTCCCACAAACACCTTTCCGTCGGCCACCGTCGGTGACGCAAACTTCACTGCTATCGCGGCTTGGTCTCGTTGATTCGGTGCCTGCGTGGTGTCGTACAGTTCCGTGCTTAGATTGTTCGCGTCGAATGCATACAGAACCACGGGAGTGTTGCCGTAACCGCTGTAATCCAGCGCCCATACAATTCCGTTCTGTTGCCCGTTAGCCGAAATGGTGAAGTTAGAGCCGCCACCGTCACAACCGTCGCAGCCGAACGCGTGGCCTGATTGCGAGGACGGCGTCGGGGCAAAAAGCCCCAATCCGGGATGGAAGGCCCACATCCGGGCAGTGCCGCCGTCGGGAACCAGGTAAAGCGCGCGATTGAAGAAGACCAGGTTGCTGTGAACCGTGAATCCGCCGCCGTCGTCGAACTTTTCGATCGATGTGTTCGCAGAACCGTTGTACTTGCCCAGATTGTCCCGGTTCAGCAGAAAGATTTCGCCTTGCTTGTCCGCGGTCACCATCAGGTGGCTCACCGGACCGGGTTGCGCCGGTAGAATCAGGGGAGCGCCTCCCACCCCAAAGTCTGAATCGGTCTCGTCGAGATCAGCTTGGTCCACCGGAGTAAACCAGTCGGAGAGAGTGATCCCGCTTTTCCCCGCGGTTACTTTGAACATCGAATCGCCGTAGTCGCCTCCGCCGTTATTAGCGTCGAAGGAACCGTTGCCCGCGGCGCCGAAAATGTTCCCCAATCCATCGCTGGAAAGTCCGCCTCCGCTCATCCAGATTCCGCCCTGCGATCCGTTCGGTGTGTCGGCCCAGGCTCCGGTCTGGGTAGATACGTTGGCTGCGTCGTAGCTGATAATCCAGCCGTGATACTGCCCGTTGTCGCCGTGAGAAGCCCATGCAATGAACACCGACTTTGCGGTAGTCCCGTCGGGAGTCGGGGCGATCAGGAGCGCCGCGCGCTGATTGTTGCGTAGCGCGTTGAACGCCACCGTCGAGCTGCCGTCGCCCGTTCCTGCCACGGAGGCTTGAATGACCGTTGGACCGTTAAACTTCTCCGTTCCGTCAGCCAGTTTCAGCGCATGCAGCCTTTGAATATAAGTTGGTGAAGAACCCGTGGTCTTTGATTTGGAGACGACGTAAATCGTTCCCGTTGACCGATCAATCGCGGGAGTTCCGATAATACCAATTGCAGGAGTAATGTCGCTTGTGCCAACGTCCGTTGAGGACACCCACGTTTCTCCCTGGCCCAGCAGCACTTTAGTCCAAAGATATCCGGCCGCCGGATTGTTTCCGTCTGCGTCGAACGCATAGATCCGATCGCGGGCCGTGGCAACAACGAGTACATTATGAACTTTGTTGTCCGCCATGGTGTATTGCGAGACGTAAAGAGGTTGCGCATACACATCCCCACTAACAACGAAGCTTGCAACCTTTCCAAATTGACTACTGTTCACGTTCGAACCGGTCAGCACTGTCTCGTGAGACTGCACGCCGGATCGCGTAATGTCGTTATGAAATGTTAATACGTCGACGTCGGTCGCCGAAAGGCATTGAGCCGCTAGCGCTAGCGTGGCAACGAGACTCAACGCTCGAGAGAAGGACATGAGCCGATTCTACAGTTCTAACTGGCCGCAAATTATGCGGAATTTGCAAAGAAGTTGTAAACACGCAAGCTCCTTAGCCTGTAACTTTGGACCGAATTGTTGCGTATTGGAATGGGTTAGCGTCGGGACGGTGAAGGCATGATGCCTGTGAAGCGAGCCGATCTGGAGAACTGCTTCAGTGGGAAATCTAAAGAGACAGTTCCGGATGCTCCTGTATGTCCCAGCACCAGATCCCCAGTTCTTCTCCAACCCCTACCAAGACCTGGCCAGCTTTCATGTCGTTGTAAAAAGCACCGAAAATGCGGGCGGACAGCCGTGTCAGCCTTGGATCAGGATGTATCCGTATACCGAGAATCCGCCGAGTAGCGGCAAGGTCGCCGAAGTCCAGGTCGTTCCGCCATCGCGAGAAACGGCGCCGGCGCCTCCCTGCATTTCAGCGTTTGTGTTCCAAACTGCTATTTCTCCCTCGGGAATAATCGTCTCAATCCAATAGGTTGTTGCTGGGGCAAGAACAATATGGTTTTGATTGGAGTGTGGGTACGCAACGGAGGTTAAGGAACAACAGGAAGGATAAGTGGAACTGATCGTTGCAGAGACTTCGGAAATGATGGCCCCAGGAACACCGCCGTTATCTTGAGCGAACACGATATTCACCTTGTTCGGTCCGCTGACCAGATTTAGGGCTACGTTCACTTGGCTCATATAGTAGGTATAAGACGAATCGACTTGGAAGGCCATCGCGTAAATCGTGGATTTGCCCCCGGTAGTTCCGCCGGATTCCGCCAAACCCCGAAAAGGGCTATAGAAGTTAGCAGTTTCCAGATTCGAATAAGCAGTATTCGGCAGAGTCGCCGGAATAGCCGTTTCGGCGGTTTCGTGGGCTTGCGTAAAAGTAGCAGGAAGAGCTGTGAATGAGAATGCTGTGACGAAAACTGCGGCAGCGAAAAGCTGGCGGTGTCTGATGAAATGGGCCATCGGGATCTCCTGAGTGAGCTTCTCACACTCCGCGGTAGCCAAAAACCTAATAGGATCGATCTGTGTCACTCATATCTTCGTCTCCCGGCGCTCGCGAGCGATCCGTCGAAATTCTACATAGTCTTCCGGTCGCGTGCACCTACGTGACATGCTGATATAGGGTCGTTTCATCACCGAGCCATCCTGAAATGCCTCTGGGATGCGCGCTCGCGCGGATACACTTGTGTCGGCTCTACGGATCGGCGGATTTACTGCCCGGACATCCTGCATATTGATCTGCACCTCGGTCGTTTTTTCTTTCTTTCTTATCCCATCGAGAAGCGCTCCTGCTGTCCACCCTTACGTTGTGGCTATTCTGCGTCACCGCACTTTGCAACTTCACCTATGCGCAAACTCGCACTGAAAGAGGCAGCGAGCCAAACGGTGATTCAGGATCTGCATTCCAACGTTCGCGATCTACGATCAGCCAGTGAGTCCGGTGCTCTCGCGGCCGGCAACATCGCCGCTCAGGCCAAAGAATCTTGTGTCAACCTGCAAAAAGCACGCGAGCACTTGGAATTGGGTCGGTTGTTTGCCGACACGGTAAACCACTGTTGCGATCTGTTGGATGGTGTCGCGTCTCGCGTCAAATGCTCGTCCGATGTTGCCCATCACGACGAAATCCCGTTGCACCAATACACCATGGAGTCGGAGCGGAACGTGCATCGCGCCGCAATGAACAGCGAAACGCTTGCGCGGAACGAAGACGCCCCGGATTCGTTACCTGCGGCCGGTTATGAGGTGATGGGGGCTACTGACGGCGCCGACGCCGTCGTCAAAACTAACCCGCCCCGTTGACATGGTGATTACCGATCTCAACATGCCCGAATGGATGGCATCGATCTCATCAAACATATTCGCCCTCAGTCGGCTCAAAAGCACGTCCCTATCATGATGCTCACCACCGAATCGCAGCCGGAGAAAAAGCCGAGGCGAAAGCAGCTGGGGCTACGTGCCGAATGGTAAAGCCCTTCAAGCCTGAGCAGCTCCTCGCCGTAGTGAGCCGCGTCCTCGCCTGACTCGATATCCCGATCACGGAGGTTTCACGGAACTTGTTCTCAAGCTAGGCAAGCACTTATGCCGGTTTTGGCTCCAATCGGAAACTACGCCGAACGTATACTGAAACCGGGTTAGGAGGACGGCACGGCCAGTTGGCTAGGTGCGCTGCTGCCCGGCAAGAATCCCGGAGTTGCGTTTTTTGTCGATTTGAACCCAGTAAGTAGTTGAAAAGAAAAGAAACGTCACGAAAACGAGCCCGGGAAATCGGGGTGGAATAGGGGTGAAACCAGGGTGGAAACACCCCCAATCAGGGTGTTCTTATGTGTTTTTTCTCTTCTCTCGCTCACCTCGACCAGACCCTCCGCCAGTTTCTTCCCCACCGTAACCCGCACGGGAATTCCGATCAGGTCGGCGTCCTTGAACTTCACTCCCGGCCGCTCATCCCGGTCGTCCAGCAGCACGTCTAGCCCGGCGCCCCGGAGTTCGTGGTACAGCGCCTCGGCCGCCGCGCTCTGCGCCGCGTCCCCCATGTTCACCGGCGTGACCACCACATCGAAAGGCGCGATCCCGCGAGGCAGCACGATGCCGTCCTTGTCTGCATGCTGCTCGATCGCCGCTTGCAGGGTGCGCTCCAGATCCACCCGGCACAGGCTAGTGCCCACGTCCATCTCGGTGCCGTCCCGTCCTAGCACTCGCAAGCCCGCCGGCGTGCGCGTCGCTGACCCCAGCGCCATCGCCGTCCGGATCTCGATCGGCCCTCCGGTTGCCGCCTCCGTGTCCCCTGCCGACACTTGCCGGATATCGGCAAACTCCGCTGCAAAGTCCTCGCCCGGGGTCACGTGGAGAAGGTGGTAGTCGTCGCGGTTCGCGCCAGCCACCATGTTCCGCCTGCCTCGCAGCGCCTCATCCCCCAAGACCCGGATATCCACTCCGATCGGCCCGAGCGATCCCGGATCTGCCCCGAACTTCGCACGGATCTCGGCCGGCGTAGCCGGACGCACTTCCTCAGCACGGCACACCGCCCGCAGCTTCGCGTGGCTGAGTTGATGATCGCCGCGCAAGAGCGCCAGTACGGGTTCCGCGTCGGCTACCCACACGAGGCTCTTCATCTGTGACGTCTCCGGAACCTTCAGAAACGCAGACACCTCCGCTATCGTCTTTTGCCCTGGCGTGTGCACCAGCTCCGGCTCGGACGGAGCCTCGTCGTCCAACACGGATGGCGGAGCCGGTAGCGCCTTTGCCCACTCAATAGGAGTGATTTTTCCGTCGCTCACCACCACCCTCTCTTCACCGTAGTCCGAGAACACCAGGAACGCAGTCTCCCTGTCGGATTCAGCCACCAGGCAGTCAACACCACACCGCAGGAACACCCGCCGCCAAAGGCTCGCAAGGTCCACAACGTCACCAAACCCGTAGGCCATGACATCGCGTTCGGCAAACTCGTACCAGCCCTGCGGCAGCTGCTTGTACGAGCGTATTTCACCCCGGGCGATCGCCAGCGCTGCGCCATTTCCCGAACCCGCCATCCGCACCTCCTGGCCGCCGGCTCGCGCCATCTCCGCACGCACCAGCGCCTCTAGCTTCCCCATCACCCGCTGACCGGCCGGAAGGTAGTGGTTTACGCCGGAAGCCGCGCGCCGCAGGTATCCCGCGCGCACCATCCAACGCAGCCCCGGAGACTCCACTTCCGCCGGACTCTCCCGCAAAGTCGGGATGAAACACTGGCTCCACCGCATACCAATCGAGCCCTCAGCATAACAACGCGCAAGTCATCTTGCGGGTGTGGGCTTGGCTGCGATAACGTTCACTGCAGGCTCTCCACTTGAAACTCGTTCTCGCCCTTCTGCTCGCTCTCCCGGCTGCTGCCCAGACCCAGCCCAAGCCGGTCCTCGACTACATCCGGGACACCTGGTCCGTCCTTACCCGATCCCACAAGCAACTCGCCATCGCCGCGGTCGATCCCAAGTTCCAACCAGGACCGGACGGCAAGTGGATCGTCTACATCCCCGCCGACGAGAACGTGGCCCGTATCTCGAAACAGCTCACCTCCGAGATGGCCCCCGGCGACTTCGCTAAGATCCGCCTCGTCTCGCTCGAGCAAAAGGGCAACAGTCATCAGGATGCGGGGCTTCTCTACCTGCCCCGCCCTTACGTCGTGCCCGGTGGCCGCTTCAACGAGATGTATGGGTGGGACAGTTACTTTATCCAGGTCGGGTTGCTTCGCGATGGCCTCGTGCCCCTCGCCCGCGATATGGCCGACAACTTCCTCTATGAGGTCCGCGAATACGGTAAAGTCCTGAACGCCAATCGCAGCTATTACCTGACGCGTTCCCAGCCGCCCTTCCTGACGGAGATGGTCCTCGGCGTCTACAACAAGACCAAAGATCGAAAATGGCTCGCCGACTCTCTGCCGGCGATCGAAATGTACTATCGCTTCTGGACTACTGAACCGCACTTGACCAAGGACACCGGATTGTCTCGGTACTTTGATCTGGGGGATGGACCGGCATCAGAGGTACTGTCCTCGGAGCGTGATGCGGAGGGACGAACGCACTACGACCTCATCAAAGCCTTCTTCAAAACCCACACCTTCGACGACTACGACGTGAACCAATACTTCCAGAAGAACGCCGACGGCCTCACCGACCTCTTCTACAAAGGCGATCGCTCCATGCGTGAATCGGGTTTCGATCCGTCCAACCGCTTCGGCCCATTCAACATCGATGTTATTCACTACGATCCGGTCTGCCTCAATACTCTCCTCTACCTCATGGAACAACAGACCGCCGAGATCCTCGACATCTTGAATAGAAGCTCCGACGCAACCGCCTGGCGGCAGCGCGCGCAGGCCCGAGCCGCGCTGATGAACCGGCTTATGTGGGATTCCGCGGACGGCCTCTATTACGACTACAACTTCTCCGCGAAGTCCGTTCGCAAATATCCGTTCCTGACCACGTTCTACCCGCTATGGGCCGGAATCGCCACCAAAGAGCAAGCCGCGCAGGTGGCGAAGAACCTGCCCATGTTCGAGCGGGACGGCGGCCTGCAAACCAGCACGCATGCCACAGGGAACCAGTGGGACTCTCCCTTCGGCTGGGCCCCGCTGGAGCTCATAGCGTGCGAAGGACTGCGCCGCTACGGCTTCAATGAGGACGCCGACCGCGTCTCCATGAAGTGGCTATCCCTCATTCGCGACCAGTACGACGCTCACGGCTTCATCGTGGAGAAGTACGATGTCGTGAACAACAAAAGCAACGTCAGCACCGAGATCAAATTCGGCTACCGCAGCAACGAGGTCGGATTCGGCTGGACCAACACCTCTTTTACCTCCCTCTACGACCAGCTTTCGGCCGAAATGCGAAGCAAACTTTTGGGGGGTGCTCGCGCGGCAACCGCGCAATAAACAATTGCGTCGACGCCATTTGGTTGTAGTCTTCGGTGCCTTTCGTACTCGTTACTTGTCTGTTCTGATTTCCGGAGAAGAGACGGTAGCCTCAAGCAAAGGCACACAGATGAAAATTCAACTAGCTCTCGCGTTGCTGCTGGGCGGCGCCGGTTTTGCAAATGCCTCCAATCTCGGAGTAGCTGAAGGCTACAACGTCTTCACGTTCGGAGATTTCTCAGGTAGCGCGGATTCGGAAGGCAGGGTCGCGGTGGGCGGCAACGCCACGCTGACCAACTTCGGGCTGGGAGGCAGCCTGGGATCGACGAGCTCTCTCTATCCGTATAGCTTGGTGGTGGGCGGCAACTTGACCTACCAGAATGCCACTGAGAACTACGGTGGGATCGCAGTCGGGGGCTCCGCTACCTTGACCAACATCACGGTCAGTGGGAATTTGAGCGTCGGCGGTGCATTGACCACGCAGAATGGTCAAATCAACGGCGCGGTTTCCGCAGGCTCTTGGAGCAGGCAGAATACGGGAGGCCCGAGCAGCACGTCCGGGACTCCGGTCGCGATCTCCTCAGTTGTCGACTTCGCCGGCTTCCAGACAACGATTCAAAATGAGTCCACCAGCTGGGCTGCGTTGGCGCAGACCGGGACAGTCAACAACTCCTACGGAACCTTGACTCTGACGGGGACAAACTCAGGTCTGAATATCTTCAACCTCACCACTGCGCAGCTGGCCAATGCCACCGGCGGCTTCAACGTCAATGCGCCGAGCGGGTCTACCGTCCTGATTAATATTGACGGCTCTTCCGCGACCTTCCCCAATACCGGGTATTCGGTTAACGGAGTCTCCTACCAGAATGTGGTCTTCAACTTCTCCGATGCTTCCGTCCTCAATGGCTCGGGCGGCATCCTCGGCAGCATCGTTGCCCCCGATGCCGACTTCACGTTCAACAATGGCCAGATCAACGGCACGGTGATTGCGAAATCGATGAGCGGTACCGGGGAAACGCACAACGCGCCGTTCATGGGTAACCTGCCGGAGGTCACGGGAGTTCCCGAGCCCGGCTCGATGGTCCTGCTCTCGAGCGGAGTGGCGATGATGGCAGCTGGTCTCTTCTTGCGACGCAAGCGCGCCTAAACCATACATCTACGCATACATATCGATTACTGCCTTTTCCATCCTGTCCATGACCCGCGCCGCCTGAACATTGGCGGCGTTGTTGTTTTTGGCCTCCAAGAGATTGACCGCATCTTCGGGGGAAGGCCCCTGTTTTGCAATCCGGTGGCTGGCCGTCTCCAATAGCGCTTCGGCGCGATTCATCCCGCTCAACGGGATTGACATCGATGACATGCGATCTTATCGGCAGTTCATCGGCGTTTGATTAGTATTGGGTGTGTATCTTTCGCTGAATAATCAACTCACCACGGGTCGTGTCGGCTGGCCGGATTTCGCGCGCCTGGCGTCCAAAGTTGGCTACCGTGGCGTCGACGTCATGCTGGGTGCCGCATTCGGAGACGGCGCTCCGAACACACGCAAGCTCTTGAGCGACCTTCACGTCCGGCCGGCGATCCTCGATTTTCCTGTTGAATTCCGAAAGGACGAGCAGACATTCCGGGAGTCTCTTGCCAAACTCGAGCCCGCCGCTCAATTCGCGGCAGCTATCGGATGTCCTCGCATGATGACCTGGATTCTTCCTTCGAGCGACACGCCCAAGGACGAACTCCGCCGCATCTACAAGGACCGCTTCTCCCGCAGCGCGGACATTCTCGCGCGCTCACACGTCCGGCTTGGCCTCGAATTCATCGGACCTCTACACCTGCGAAAACAGTCCAAGTACGAGTTCATTTGGCGCATGCCGGAGATGCTCGAGTTCGCCAAAGAATGCGGTTCCAACGTGGGACTTACGCTGGATATCTGGCACTGGCACCACGCCGGCGCAACCACTGGCGACATTCTCGCCGCCGGTAAGGAGCGCATCGTCACCGTTCACTTCAACGACTCCCCCAAGCTACCCGCGGATCAGATCCGGGACAATGAGCGTCTTCTGCCGGGGGAAGGAGTCATCAATACGACCGGGTTCCTCCAAGCGCTCGATAAGATCGGGTACCCCGACGCGCTGAGCATCGAAGTCTTCGGTCGCGGACTGAAGGATATGACACCCGAAGAAGCAGCGCGTCTCGGCCTCGAAAAAGCGCGCGCCACCTTCGCCGCTGCCGGAGTTCGCGAAAGCTAAACGTTAGACGCGTCGGGGTGCTTCCACGGTGCGCGATAGGGTCGCGCCAAGCGCAGATTGCCTTCGTCGTCCCCGATGATCTCACCCTTCAGAGGATCCCAGCGAAGGGTTCGCCCCAGATCCATCGAAAGGTTCGCGAGGATGCAACTGGCCGTCGACATGTACCCTTGCTCGATATCGGCCACGGGTTTGGAGCGGGCATCCACTGCGGCCAAAAAGTTCATCATGTGGTGCCGCATAGCGGGAGCGGTATGCTTTTCGAGATCCTTTTCGGTCTTGTCTTCGGGATACTGCTCGAACTCGTAGACCACGTCTTTGTGAATCGGCGTTCCGCCGCCGGCCGGCGTAAAGTCATACGAGTAGACGCCCGCCTTCAGCGTTCCCTTGTCCCCATAGAACGTGGCGCCCCAGTCGTACTTCGGATCCGGCGCCTGTCCCCAGGTGCGGTGCTGCCAAACAACCTTCACTTCGCCGAAATCGAAGGTCGCTGACTGCGTGTCGCTGATATTGGCCTTGCTGGCTTTGTCGACCAGAATCCCTCCCGAGGAGGAGACGCTCAGCGGCCAGCCCAGGTCGAGCATCCATCGCGTCATGTCAAGCATATGGACCGCCATGTCCCCGACGATCCCGTTGCCATACTCCATAAAGGCGCGCCAGCCGCGCGGGTGATCCCACTGGTTGTAGGGACGCATCGGAGCAGGGCCCGTCCACATCTCGTAGTCCAGGTTTTCCGGAGGAGCGGTGTCCGGCGGGTTCCCCGACGCGCGCATATGGTAGTAGCAATAAATTTCAACGAGCGCGATCTTCCCCAACTTTCCTTCGCGGATGATTTGGTCGCGCGCCTCGACCAAGTGGGGCGTGCTGCGCCGCTGTGTTCCGATTTGCACCACCCGGTTGTACTTCCGCGCCGCCGCGAGCATCGCCTGACCTTCGCGGATGTCCGCGCTGATCGGCTTTTGACAGAAGATATCGACGCCCGATTTGGCCGCTTCGATCATGATGAGCGCATGCCAGTGGTCTGGCGTCGCGATCAGCACCAGATCCAAATCCTTCTCGCGCAGCATCTCGCGGTAGTCGTGAAAGGTTCTCGGCTTCTTCTTCGATGCTTGCCGGGTCGCAACCATGTCGGCCGCGTTCGCCACCATCTGCCGGTCGACATCGCAAAGCGAAACGACTTCGACGGGAGAGACCTGGATTAAGCGAAACAAATCGGACTTCCCGTACCAACCTGTGCCGATGAGTCCGACACGGCGCTTCTTCTGATCGCCATAGGCGGGGTATTGACCCGCGGCGGAGAGTGCGAGAACGGCCGCGCTGCTCTGTAGAAATTGTCGACGTTGCATGGTTCAGTGCAAGTATATTCCGGCTAGAGAGACTTCAAGACAATCTGCTGCGCTTCCGCCAAAATCGCGTCCAAATGCGCCTGGCTCTTCAGGCTTTCGGCATATAGTTTATAGATATTCTCCGTACCCGAGGGCCTCGCCGCGAACCAGCCGTAACGGGATACTACTTTCAACCCGCCCACAGGCGCATTATTACCGGGCGCCCGCGTCAGCTTCGCTGTGATCTCATCGCCGGCGAGGTCAGTCGCGGTGACCGCGTCTGGAGAGAGACTTAACAACTTCGCTTTTTGCTCCGGACTTGCGGGAGCATCAATACGGGCGTAGTAGGACGTACCAAACTGCGCGGTCAACTCGCGGTAATGCTCGCCCGGGTCTTCTCCGGTTGAAGCTGTGATTTCAGCCGCAAGTAGCCCCAAAATCAAACCGTCTTTGTCGGTCGTCCATACCTGACCGTTACGCCGGAGGAAACTCGCGCCGGCGCTTTCTTCTCCCCCGAAGCAACAGCTTCCATCAAACAGGCCGGGGGCAAACCACTTGAAGCCTACCGGCACCTCCCACAAGGTGCGATGCAGATCCTCCACAACGCGGTCGATAATGCCGCTAGAGACGAGCGTCTTCCCGACAACGGCTTGCACCGGCCAGTCGGGCCGTTTGCGAAGCAGGTACCGGATTGCGACCGCAAGATAGTGGTTCGGATTCAGCAGACCGGCGGAAGGCGCGACGATGCCGTGACGGTCCGCATCCGGATCGTTCCCCCATGCGATATCGAAATCGTTCTTTAGCTTTACCAGTCCCTCCATGGCGTAAGGGCTGGAGCAGTCCATCCGAATCTTGCCATCGTGATCCACGGTCATGAACGAGAACGTCGGATCCACCTTCTTGTTCACCACGGTAATGTTCAAACCGTAGCGCTCGGCGAGAGGCGCCCAATAGTTCACCGAGGCGCCGCCGAGCGGATCAATTCCGATCCGTAATCCCGCCGAGCGAATCGCCTGCAAATCCACCACGTTCTCCAGGTCGTCAATATACGGAGTGGCGAAGTCGATCTCTTGCGTGGCCGGTGCCTTCAGAGCCCGTTCATACGGCACGCGCTTCCCTTCGCCATTACTGCGCAATAAATCGTTCGCGCGATTCTGAATCCAGTTCGTTACGCCGGTATCGGCAGGCCCGCCATCCGGGGGATTGTATTTGAACCCTCCGTCGGACGGCGGGTTATGCGAAGGAGTGATAATGATGCCGTCCGCAAGGCCGTCGGTCCGCCCATGATTGTGAGTCAGGATCGCCCGTGAGATTGAGGGAGTGGGTGTAAACCCGTTACTCTTTTGTATCTGAACGGAAACCCCATTTCCGGCTAGCACTTCCAGGGCTGTTTTCTGCGCCGCGTCTGATAATGCATGCGTATCTTTGCCCATCATCACCGGACCGCTATAGCCTTTAAACGACCGGTACTCGCATATCGCCTGCGTAATCGCCAGAATGTGCTGTTCGGTGAATGTACCGTTCGACGATGTTCCGCGATGCCCGCTTGTCCCGAAGCTGACAAGCTGCAGCGGATTCTCAACATCCGGCTTACGGGAGTAGTAGTCGGCTTCCAACTGATGCGGATCGATCAGCAGGTCCTGAGGTGCGGGCTTTCCGGCGAGAGGCGATAGAGCGGGCATAGTGTTCGGTTTGGGACGTGAATCAAGATATCACCAGCCCGCCCGTACGAGGGTAAGACAAAGTTATGAAGGAGATTGGTTCTGCTGCAAGTACCGCAGTCCGTCGAACGCGATGGCTTCGGGGGTCGAAGCCAGGTCCCGCCAGATCGAAGCCGCGGCGGAGATAGCGCCGATGCTAAATCCGAAACTCTCGATCGTCATCCAGCGGTTGTACCCGATCTCCGCAACCGCTTGAAAGAATTCCGTCCAGTTGACGTTCCCGGTGCCGGGCGTTCCCCGATCGTTCTCGCAAGTGTGAAGATGCTTCAGGTGAGGCGCCGCCGTCTTCAGAGCGGCACCGATGCTCTTCTCCTCGATGTTGGCGTGAAACGTGTCCATCAGGAGCCCAATACCCGGATGATCAATCGCGTTGCAGAAAGCCACCGCGTCTGTAGCGATATTCAAGAAGTAAGTCTCGAACCGGTTGAGTGGTTCAATGGCGATCTCCAGACCGGTCTGCGAGACGAGAGGTGTCATCTCCTGCCAGCTCTCCACCGCCCAATTCCACTCATCCGGCGTGCGTCTCCTCCCCGTCATATAACCAACCGGTGAGTAGAGCGGGCCGGCGAGAATCTCCGCGCCCACATCGGCGGCAAGCTTAATGCAAGTCTCCACATGCTCGCGCGCTTTGTGACGTAACGCAGCGTCGGGGCTGGCGAGCGACATCCCGCCCGGGATAATCGCGATCGCGGTGCACTCCAGGCCAACTCGGTCCAGTTCCTTCCGGATCGATTGAGCGTCGAAGGCCGCAGGCTCGAGAATGGGCACTTCGATCCCATCAAACCCCGCCGCTTTCACGTGCGGAAGAATCGAAAAGTGCTCCGGACCAAACGATGAGTCCCAGATGAACGTGTTCACGCCAAACTTCATGGTGCAGGCTCCTTGACGACAGCAAATGCGTACCATCTTCGCAGAGACCGGAAGTCACAACGTCAGATGCTTATCCGCGGGTTTCCGTTTGACGCTGCAGAACAGCCAGCACCCATTGACAGTAGCCCACGTGCAAGCTCCAATATTCATTGCTGCGCCATGATCCCGGACCGCCTTGGGTCAGAATCGGCTCATCCTTCGCATTCCCGCAGATTCCGTTCATGATTCCCCCCCGAATCGGGCCCGCGAAGCGAGAATAGGGTTCCGGATTTCGATAGCCAAGTCCGGTGGTAAGCGTCGCGCTAAACGGATTTTTTCCGAATATCCACTCCAGTTGCGCGTACGTCAACGAGCGATAGCGAGCGTCTCCAAAATCCGTCGCCGCTTCCGCAAAAAGTAGAGCGTGCGACAGCAGGTGCGAGTTGAGACCCAGCCAGGACCGCGAATCCACCGGCATGAAAAACCGATAAAAGAGCCCGTTCTCGATTGGCCGATATGAGTTCCCTTCCGGCTTACCGCGAAAGAGGCCAAAAGGAACAATCCGGTACTCGGATTGATTTGCCATCGGAACGGCATAGTCGTCCAGATATCGGCGGACTGCCTTGCGCCACCGCGACGCGTCGGCATGCTGAGGGAAATGGCGCGCGGCAAGTAGCAGACAGGTTGCCGGCAGGCCAGAGTGCCGCGCGTCGCGCAAAGGCTCGCCACTGCCAGGCCACATCCCGAAGTATCCACTTACTCCGGAGGCATTGACTACCTGCGCCGCGGACAGACGGTTCGCGATCTCAGCGGCTGATGTTGCGAACTTCTCGTCTCCCGTAGCGCGGAACAGTTCCAGCGCGGCGAAGCCCCACCACGCCCAATCCAGAGTCGCCGATCCTTTTGCGTTTGTCGCGGCCCAGCAGCGCGTAGCCGCATCGAGACAACGCTTCGCATACGCTGGATCTCCACTCTGAAACACGCGGGACATCATCGCTTCCGCCGCGATAAACATCGCTTGTACAACCGGCCGTTTTGTCACATTGATCCAGCGATCGTCAGCCGTGCCCGGTTTGTTGTCGGTCCAACGATTGTCGCTGTTGTCCCCGTTCACTCCGCCTCCCACATCGGCCCATACCAGCCCGTCGCGATCCTGCATCTTCAGGAAAAAGCTGTTTCCGTAGCGCGCCTCGTCCATCACACCCTGGGTTAATGGTGACGGCATCGAAGCCGGCGATTGAGCGAGCGCCAGCAGACCAAACAAGTTGAGGATTGTCGTTTCCACCCACTTCCTGAGGTCGCCTGCGTCATGCCAACCGCCTTCGACATCAACATGTTCCCCGGTGTCTCTGCGACAGGCGTCATCCTGGTGACACAACTTCCCTTTTGGAAGGACCCGAACTCCACAGCGTTGTGCCGTCTGATAAGCAACCAAAGATGGGACAACATTGCCCCAAACCTGATCACCAATCGGGAACCGGACGGAGTCGCTGTTCCCATAGCGAATTTCGTACTCTCCAGGAACGGTAATGTCCGTGAAGTCGGCGACAAGGTTCGCGGCGATGCCGGTCCGCGAAGAAACTTCTCCCCGAAGCCGGCGAACGAGCTTCCCGTTGAGGAGAAGGTCGATATCGAGTTGGTCAAAGCGACCCGGACCGCTGACAATAACCCGCTTTCCGGCTTGCGGTTGAAAGCCGAGGTGGCACGCTCCAATCGCAATTCCGCGAGGGCTCTCCTCTCGATCTGCGCGCGAAGCCTCATAATCGGAGTAGGCCTTCGCGCCTAGCGCTAACGGTAACGCTGCGAGTAGCGTGCGACGAGTCATCCGATTAGCCTAATGGCTGCGGCACTGACATGCTCAGATTCGGAACCGGCTTTGCTGTCCGGGACTTACCACGGCCAGTCAGATAATCCGTAAACCTTTTCTCGATTACCGCATAGGATACGCGCGCCACACAGATAGAAGCTGTCACTCCAACAACGCCGAAGAAGACAGCCGCCGGTCCTTTGCCGATATACGGCGCAAGGCGTAGCGAAGCCGTCCGGGTGACATCCAGAACAAATGGATGCAGCAGGTAGAGGCTGTAACTGATCCGTCCCAGCCAAGTGACAGATTTGCGCTGTAGCGCGTTCGCATGCCATCCGGTTTTTTGGATCACCGAAGAAAAGAAGATCAGCGTGAGCAGCGCTGAAGCGATCGGGCTGAAGGGAAACACCAGGCACCCCAGTACCACGCCCGCGATCCCGGTCGGCCCGGAAAGCAGCTTTGGATATCGCTGGTTTCTCAGTTCAAACCACCAGAAGCTAAACGTGCCGACGGCGAAGAACCAGAAGAGCGGACGCACGACCAGCAGGGAGGCTGAAGCCGCGAGGCATATCGTGAGTGGAATCATCTTCCGCGCGCGGTCCTTGGTGAGTGAGGTAATCGCTGTGGCTATCAGTACGTAGAAAACCGCCTCGTATCCCAATGTCCAGGCGTTTTTTTGAGCGATCGGAAGATCGACGATGCCGGGAAGAAATAACACATTCGACGCAAAGTGCGTCGCCCACGCCGCCGGATCATGGCGCAGATCCCGCATCCATTCGTATCCGGCAAGAGGGCCAAGAATGAACAAAATCACGTGCAGGACCAGAAAGAGCGGGTAAATCCTCGCGCCACGCCGCCACGCGAATCGCCGAGCATCGGGATTCCGATGCAGCGTCTGATACGCCAAATATCCGCTGAGCGAAAAGAAAACACAGGCGCGATAGGGGCCCAGGAACTCCAGCACTCTGCCCGGGATCGGCGCGATCAGGCCCACCTTAGCCGCCATTTTAAATACATGGATGAGCATGACCATCAGCGCTAACACGCCTCGCAGCCCTTCCATGACAAGGTTACGTTCCCTCATTGCCGGTCCTCTTAGATCTCCGTTGGGGTTATCGCTCACTGGTCCCCAACTCCATGCCCACGGAAGCCACCGCGTCGTACACGCAAAGAACGCGCTTCATCATGGTCTCCATACGAAAGTCCTTCTCATACCTTTGGCGTCCCGCACGACCCATGGACTGGATTAGTTCCGAAGAACTGACCAGCTTCTGCATGCATTCCTGTAAGTGCGGAACGTCGGCAGCCCGTGTCAGAAAACCAGTAACTTGATCGGTCACGGCTTCATGGCATCCACCTACGGAAGTCGAAATGACCGGCAAACCCGCGCGCATAGCTTCCAGGATGCTCAGCGGTAAACCCTCCCAATTCGTACTCAAAACAAACACGTCCGAACGGCTCAGGATCTCTTTCGTATCCGATCGATCACCCGCGAATGTAACGCGGTCGTGGATGCCGAGGGCGATACTTAGTTCCTCCATCGCTGGCCGAGTCGGACCGTCGCCGACCAACATCAGTTGGCAATTCGGCGGCATTCCCGCGAACGCCTTGAGCAGCGTCGCATGATCCTTTTGCCTGGCGAAACGCGCCACCATCGTGAATGTAACCGCGCCGTGGCTTCCCGGCACCGCCCGGTCAGGCTCGTCCGGTATGCCGTTCCAAACTGTGAAAAGGTGAGCCGGTCGTACCACTGAACGCTTCAACGCCATCTGGCTGTTGGCGAGCGAGACCGCTAACGTTGGGCCGCCCATGCGACTGGCCAGCCGCTCGAGGGGGAGTCCGATAGCCTGCTGCAGACGCGGGCAGCCGTCCGCATAGCTCCATGTGTGCGCGGTGAAGACCACGGGCGTGCGCGTCATCCGGCTCGCGATTCTTCCGAGCAACCCCGCCTTCGATGTATGGGCGTGGACTAGCTTCGGTCGTTCCGCCCGAATCAAACGGGCAATCGCCACGAGCGCGCGTATATCGTGCAGGGGCGAAATCGGTTGGCGTAAGGCTGGCAAGACATGGACCGGCACTCCGGCCTTTGTTGCTTCCTCGGTAAGGTACCCGGTTTCTCCGGTGGCAAGAATCGGTTGCAGACTCGAAGGTAAATTGGCAATCAGGTCCCGTAAGTGGACTTGTGCTCCCCCGCGTTCGGCGCGAGTAATCAGGTACAGGATCTTGGGCCGGGCTGCCGGACTCTTTGCACTTGACGATCCGCTTCCCAGCCGCGAAGGCGGCGTCCGGTAGAGTTCTCGCCAATGCGTGATCACGGAATCGAGACTGAAATTCTGAACGGCACGCATGCGCGCCGCGGCGCTAAGGGCTGCTCGCTTCTCGATGGGCATCTCCATCACCATCCGCATCGCGCAAGCGAGGGCACACGAATCGCGGGCCGGCGCGACGAAACCCGATACGCCGTTGAGCACGACATCCGCGTTACCCCCGACGTCCGTCACGACGGACGGTAGCCCGCACGCGGAAGCCTCGAGCAGTGCGGCCGACAGGCCTTCGTACTCCGAAGACATGACAAATCCATCCGCGGCACTGTAAAGAGACGAGACATCGTCCCGTACACCAAGAAACCGAACCCGGTCTTCGATTCTGAGTTCCTGACAAAGGCTCTCATAAGCCGAGCGAAGGGGACCCTGCCCCACTACCCAGATGCACCACTTGCGGGAATCCCGAATATCCACCAGCGCGCGAAAGAGGTTGGGGTAGTCCTTCTGCGGAACGAAGCGGCCTACCGCCAGCCAGACAAAATTTTGCCCCGCACCTAACGATTGGCGCAGCCGCTGACGCGCATTCTCGTCACGACGGAATAGCCGCGTATCTACGCCATTGGGAACTACCTCCGCTTTCTTGGCCCGGACGGCTCCCAGGCGGAGATGCCGGTCGAGTGCCGCGCGGCAAATCGCGGTGGTCCGATCAGCCAGGCCGTCCGTGATGCGGTACAGGAATTCTTTGTGCCAGGTTACTCCGCCTCTTTCCGAGCGTTCCTGCAGGTTGTGAATCGTACAAACTAAGTTGGGCATCCGCGTGGCTATTCGAGTTACTCGCGCCAGCATGTTTGAATGAAACATGTGACTGTGGACAACATCTGGCTTAAACTCCCGGATAAGTCTTCTCAGCCGCAGGATCGCGCGTAAGTCAGGCAAGCCCCGCTCCATCCCGAGCGAGTGCACTGCCACCCCAGCGTCCTTTAGCATTTGAACGTGGGTTTCCGGATTCACCAGGCAAACCACCGACACTTCCTGGCCCGATTCCCGCAAGGCCAACGCGAGTTGCACAACCTGTGTCTCCGCGCCTCCATAGGTCAAGGTGGTGACCAGCATCATCACTTTTTGGTTTGCGCTATCCACACTCTTCGCGTTCATCTCGCTTCTCCTTGTTTTGCCGGATTCCCGTCCTGCCAAATCCCTGCGTACAGAGCAGATGTCGACTCTGCTATCGCGTTCCACGACCGTTCCTTGTAGATGAAGTCTGCTCCTCGTGCTCCCATTTCACGTAAATGCACGGGACCCGCTTGGAAGGCGTCTTCGATTGCTTGTTCTACCGATTCAGCCGACGCGGCCGCGAACCCGATTCCGAGATCCGCCGCGTCGAGCAGAGCCGCCAATCCACCCGTTCTACGCGCGATGATCGGCCGGCCATTGGCCAGCGCGAGCGCGGCTACACCACTATCGGAATTGAAGTCCGTGTACGGCAGCAGCACTGCGTCGCAGTGCGTCAACAACACGCCGACTTCGTCGTCGGGTATGTAGCGTTCGATAACCCGAACACAATCTCCGCACCCTTCGATTTCTGCTTTGCACAGATTCCAGTAGGATTGTTCTTTGGCGTTCGCCACCGCACCCGCGATCGTTAGTCTCACCCGACATCCCCGGGCATTTACTCTCTGCACTGCTTCGATAGCCGGTAGTAAGCCCTTGTTTTCTCTCAGCGATCCGAACATCAGAAGCTCAATGCGATCGCTCGCTTCCACATTCGGATGAACCGTAGAGAGAGAAAATGGCCCGTGAGGAATGATCGAGATTCTGTTTCGCGGAATGCCGAACCGCGACATTACCAGCTCTACACCGGATTCGTTGTGAACAACGATTCGGCTGCTCAAACGGTAAGCCGCCCATAGTGAACCTCGTTCGAGGAAGCGAAGTTTGGCTGGCATCAGCCACTTATGCGGAACAGGATCATGCGCCGTGAAGACGATGAAGCACCTCTTCATACGCGCCGCCAAAAAGGCGAGCAGACCCACCGGGAAATGAAGTGGGAACTGGAAGTGGATGATGTCTCCGGGTTGCGACAACCGTAGCTGCCGGTAACAAGCACACACGGCATACCGAACATTGCGCCACACCCGGTCGGCCAGACTGCCTTCGGCGTCGAGCGATCGATAACCCGAGAACCTTACAGTGACTCCGTTGAATGGCGTGCTCCCCGCTAGCTCCGCGTTTTGTGGGCAAAGCAGCGTGACGGGAACGGCACATGCATGCAGTGCCCCCACGAGTTCGCGCACATATCGAGCCGCGCCCGAAGCAGGCTCCGGAGTATGGACAATTACTTTCCTAGAAGACGGCTTCATTATTGCGCCCCTACGGTGCTGGCGTTTAGCTGCGGCACGCTGCGTGTAGCTTGCGTGCAATAGACACGACGCATCCCGGGTACAGTCGCCGGTAGTGAGCGGCTGATCACGATCGCGACAAGAATGTAAGCCAGGTAGTCGGCTACGTCCTGCGCATATCCGAACAATCCTGGAAGCTCGATCATTCCGCGGAGTACTAAAAACAAAGCGCAGAAGAACAGTGCTTTCCGACCGCGATAAGTCGACCGACGGCGGAAAGCGATTCGGGAAGCGTCTCGAAGAAGCAAGCCCACGATGAATAACGCCGGCAGGAAGCACACGAGACCCTCTTCAGCGAGGAGCGCTACATATTCGTTGTGGAAAGACCCGCTTTTCAAGTGCTTTAAGCCAGCCGTGTTTTGGTAGTAGCCTGGCAGCCGTGAGAGCATATCGTCCTTCCACGATTCCGCTCCGGCTCCAATGAAAGGTTGCTCCCCGAACTTCTGAACACCCACCGACCATAAATCAAAGCGGCCTTCGGTCACCTGCGAAATCGTTTTTGTATCCACCGTGTGGATTGCGAACGAGACACCCGCAATGATGGCGGCAGTGGCGATCCAACCCGCAATACGTTTCAACAGCGATCGACTGCGGATGAGGCTCATGCATGCTACGACGGTAATTGCACCGCCGACCACCGCGATGGGAGCACGCGATCCGGTCATCCAGGAAGCAAAAATCGTGATGGCCCCGGCGAACGCCATGATCGTCTTCTGGTACTTCAGCAAGCACAAGGCAACGCAGCTCATGAACACCGTCGAGCAAGCAAGCGGGTTGAGCGCCAGTGAAGAGTTGGTGAGAACCATACTCTTCAACACGCGCATGGTTCGGTAGTTCGGCAGTGTAAATCCGAAGTAATGGGAATACACGCGGCTGATGAACACGAAGGACACCGCCGCCGCTAACCATAAGCCGAGACCCAGCGCTTTAGCGGTTCCCTCATGTCGCAATCCGCGCGCCAGACAGATGCCGATCACTACTACGGTGAACACGCGAGTCCAGTTGTTTAATGCTCGGGACACATCCATCGAGGCGAACGAGACCGCTAACAGAGCGAACAGATAAACAGCGAAAGCACGTATCCATCGCGATTCGGCCTGTGATACGGGCGCATCGATCCAAATAGCGGCGATCACCAATGAAATTGCGAGGATGGCAAACCGAATTGCCAAGGGGGCCCACGTGGCGCCTCTGACTACCAGTGGCCAATACATCGCCAGTAAGAGTGGAATTAGAAATGCGGCCGCTCTGGAGATGAGGGCGGGTGAAACTCTGGAATCGGTCATTCACTATACCTCTTGTGGAAGCGGTTCGTTCTCGGTCAAGCTTCCGAATGTGAAAGGGCGCAAGCTCGCGAACAAATTGAGCACGAGAGCCGTGCCTTCGCAGATCACGGCACACCAAATAACGGACGCGACACTTGCTTGGCCTCGTATCACGAAGCGCATAATATTAGCGGCTGTGTAAGCCGCGAGAAGGTTTCTGGTATACACCGCGCCCTGGGATTTTCCGTAAAGGAAACGCGCCGCGGCGGCATTTAAAGAGAGCACGACGAAGTAGCACGCCCAAGCGGGTATAAGTGCGGCGACGGCATCTCGATCATCCATGGAGAATTTCCCGCGCATATAGACGAGTTGGATCACGGGAAGCCGAAAGGCGCACGCCAGAATCGCGATCAGGATGGAGACCGCTCCTAGACCGCCTAGAAATTGAACAAACGTTTTCCGCTTTTGCGCTCGGGATCGTGTCACCGAGATCCGTGCCTGCAACAACTGCATCGCCGGAAGCGTAAGGAGACTGTAACCGAGCATGGCCAGTCGCATCGCGCAGTTATTCGCGGACACGGCGCGCGCCGCCGCCTGCGATAGGAAATGGAGCGTGAGCAGCCAGTTAGCCGAGTAGCCCGCGTTTTCACTGGCCGAAGCACCAAGCTGACTGAGAAACTTGCGAAATTCTGGCGCTCTCCAGCAATCCCGAAAAACGCCTCCTGAGAAACGCGGCCTATCTTTTACTAGAAGAGCTATGGCACACGCACTCCCCACCAGGCCGAACCCGATCGTCATCGAAAGCGGAAGACTGAGGGCATTCACGCCGGGCCCCAGGTACATCAAGACTAAGGTGACCGTCATCATCAGATAGGGCAGTCCCGTGACAATCATGGCCTGCGTGGAATTACCTCGGCTGGTGCAGATGCCCGCCCAGAGTCCGATGTAGATTATCGGCACGTAGCAGAGCGCCAATGTCATTAACGTCGGAATTGCCGGGGCGACAGGGCCCGCGATAAACATCCCCAGAACAGGCTTTGCGCTTATCGCGGTCAGCATTGTGGCCAGCAAGCCAAACCCTGTGCCCGCGGCTAATACGCCCGGAAGCCAGCGAATGGGCGCGCCCATCTGGTTAGACTCCGCGTACGCCGGTACAAACGCGAGCGCGAAGGCTCCGAACATAAACGTCGCCAACGTTAAAGGGAATTGCTGGAGGCTGAAGTACGCATCGGTGACCGATGAGAATCCGAAATGAGCTGCGATAAATGCCTCGCGCGCAAACGCGAACACTTTGAAGATTCCGCCGATCAGGAGAGCCGCGCCAATCGATAGGATTGGCGCGAGTCTGCGTGACTGTAACTTAAGCATGGAGTTCCCGGCGTGATTAGTTGCTGGCAGCGAGGGTTAACCGGCGTTGAACCGAGAAGTAAGGGGCGAGGTTCTGCCCACTCTTCACGTTATTCATGACGATCCCGATCGTGTTCGCCCGCGAATGAGCCAGGCTCGACAGCGAATGCGCGGCGGTCTTCGAAGAGCTGACACCCGCTCGCGCGACAAACACGACACCCTCTACACTGGTGGCGAGCGCCAGAGATTCAGGAGCGTTGAGGATCTCCGGACCGTCGACGATCACGAGGTCGTACTCTTTGCGCGCTTCGCTAATCAGATCCTTAATTCCGAATCCAATGATGTCCGCGGAACGCTTCGAAGTGATCCCGGCCGGCATGATATAGAAGGGTTCGCGCGTGACCTTGACTACTGTTTCCTTCCACTCGGTATCATGGCTGAGCACTTGCGCAAGGCCGCTGGTGCCGCCAATGTTAAACAGCGCGTGTAAAGATGGCGAGCGAAGATTAGCGTCGATCAGCAAGGTCTTCTTGCCCATGAGAGCGTAGGCGAAGGCCAAGTTCGCGGCCACGGTTGTCTTTCCCGCGCCAGCCTCCGAACTGGTCACCAGGAGCGATCCGACCGAGTCGTTCGCGTTAACGATGTTGATTACGTTCCTCAGCGCACATGTAGCCTCGTGAGAAATCGAAATGTTTTTGCGGCGTTCCCTGTGGCGTTCACTTCCAGTATTAGCCCACTTGCGCTCTGCCACTAACACGATTGGGTCTTTCGCAGCCGGCAGGGATCCAAGAACATCGATGTTGAGCTTCCGCGCCGCCTCTTCCGGATCCGAGAGCCGCGTGCTCACAGAGTCGGCTAAGACCGCACCGGTAATTCCTAAGATTCCAGCGAGCAGGAACGCGACCGCTAAGTTAATTGGCATGCTGGGAAACGCCTTCTTCGCCGCAGGCAGGGCGCGCTCCGCAATCTGCACGATCGCATTCTCGAATGTTCGATTGATCTCGGCCTCGCGGGTAAGTCGCGTCAGGTCGTCCCAAAGCTTCTTATCGGCTTCTGCATCGCCCTTGAGTTGCTCATACTCGTACGTGCGGCTGTTCAAAGCGTCCACTTCGTGTTTGGTCTGGGCAACGAGAGCCTGGGCCATGTTCTCTCGCGAGAGCGCTTCCTGGTAATCTGCCTCAGCCTTCACATTGGCGCGCGCGCGCGCATCCTGAAGCTGCGTCTCCAGTTCCCGCACCTGGCTTTCCGCTTTCGTGTATTCCGAATGGCCCTCTCCATAGATAGAGCGTACTTTGGCGAATTGCTGCTTGGCGTCGTCGAGCTTTGATTCCGTCGCGGCCAGGAGAGTGCCGTCGTCGGCCGTCGATCCGGCGCGTGCTCCGGATTTGATTGTCGCGAGCGCGGCTTCCTTCCGCAGTCGTTCGGTTTGAGCAGCCGTGTAGTCGGTGTTCAACTGGAGCAGTCGCGCCGAGAGCATGCTCACGCGTTGTGCCGGGTCCACTAAGTTCAGCTGCCGTTCGAAGCTGGTCAGTGCCTGACCGGAGTTGTCCATCTTGGCCCGCAAATCCCCAAGCTGACGGTTGATTGCGATTGAAACTCCGTCGAGAGACCGATCCTTTGAATCAAAAGCATGCGCGAGGTAAGAGTCCGCAATTGCGTTCGCTACCTTGGCCGCAATTTCGGCGTCGTGGTCGCGAAAGGTAATCGCGATGATATAGGTGTTCGGAATGCGTAGCACCTTCAAATGTTTCAAGACGATCGCCTGATTTCGAGTTTTGGTAATCTCGGCAGGCGTCAGTCCGGCAAACTGGTTCTCTCGATCCAGCAGATGGTAGTGGTCGGCTACCGGACGCAGCACGGGATCTGAGAGGATGAGCTGGGTCTGTGTGCTGATTAGCTGATCCATGTCGTATGCCGACGTAGGCACCGAGGCTTCATGGCCAATCAACCCACCGGTCGCCCGGTGTTCCACTTTGACCTTCGTGGTCGATTCATAGAGCGGCTTTAACTGGGACGTAACCAGTGCCGCCGCCCCCATGCTGAACGCTACAAAGCAGAGAATTTTTGTTCGGTATTTCCGAACGATCTGGAAGAACCTCGAAAGCGACACTCCTGCGGCTTCGTCTTGTAACCACGCTTCGGCCACCTGCCCCGGATGCGAGGTGGAGTGGAACGACTTGACGCGGCCATTCGCGCTAAGCGAGACCGCTTGGGCCGCAGACGGCTCCAAGGAATGAAAAGAATCGGACATGTTGTAATACCCCTTTACTCAGTGACTGTATTTATCTGCCCCAGACGAGTAATCCGGAGCCGGTTGTTGTAGCAAAGCCGCTCAGCCGGTCGAGCACGCGCGCGGTATTTCGCTTTCCTGAATCGTCCAGAACGTATAAGATGTCGTTGGCCTGCAGCGCCACATCCGGTGACTGACGCTTGAGAATCGATTTGAGGGGAATCGAAATTTCACGGCGCGCCCCTCCGTTCTCGTTTAAGCGATAGATCACGGCTTCGGGCTGGGAAAAGGCGAGTTCCCCCTGGCAGAGAGCCATCGCCTTTAACACGGAAAATCCGTCAGGATCAGTGAGCGGGAAACTTCCGGGGGCCTTCACGTTACCCATCACAAAGAAGTGTTCCGCGGGCGGAATCTGAATCTGCTCGCCGCCTTGGAGCACAACATTCAAAGGGCTGCTGGGATGATTGATCAGTTCTTTTAGAGGAATGCGAGAGATCTGATCGTTCGGTCCGTTACTGGTTCGACTGCTCAGAAGGATCTCCGTGCCGGCGTCTGTCGACAGGCCGTCTGCTTTCGCAATTGCATCGAGCAGGCGCATTCCACCGATCGCTTGCACCGTGACTGGATGCTTGACTGCGCCCGCCACCGTTACCGGCCTGCTGCGGTACTCCAAAATGGAAACGGCAACGCGTGGACGGACTAGGACATGAGCCGCCACTAGCGCCCCTCTGAGTTGGTCTTCGACCTCGGTGACCCGCAGACCATTTACCTCAAGAGGCTTCTGGAGAACAGGCAACGAGAGACCGCCGTTCTGGCCCACACGATAGCTGCGCGACAGTTCGGGACAGTCCCAGACCGCGATATCGAGTAGGTCGCCCGGACCGATCGGCTCGGTTTCGAGACTTATCTGTTGAAGCGCCGCCTTCGGGGTTTGCTCAATCGCATTCTCTGTGGCTTGTGCGCAAAGAACGGAATTGGCGTGAATCGCAAGCGCAAGCACGCCGAAGATGAATAACATTTTGACTTTCATGAATTTCTCAGAAAGTACGCGGGGAAGTTTAAAACTCTCCCGAAACTTCATGAATAGGAATAAGAAAACCTAGCTAACTAAGATGAAAATGAGAACGTCAGACGATGTCCAACAAATGCCTAGACGCGGCTATTCGAATGTAATACTTGCCTTGCGTTTGACATACAGCTAAGTCGTTAACGGAATGGCACTTATGCGAAGAGAAAAGTATGTACGAATACTCACTTCGCGAGTATGATTGCTGCTACCCAAGCTTCGGGAAAAACCGAAACGGTAGATAGAAACGAGTTACAAGAGCCTTCTTATAACCTGACATTGACGACGAAGACAATAGAATCCGTTTCGTCGACTGATATCCCTTTGGATTTCTCTACGCATCCGAAAGATTGCGTCGCCGAAGCCAAGTTCACCGAGCAGATTGCCGCGTTAGGAAGGCTCTCGGGGGGAACCCTGGCATCGTTACCTCCGGCAAATACTGCCTTCCGGGACGATGTGGGTCTCATCGGCGTCAAAGAGGCGTTGAATGGCCGGCACCGTTCGCTTGGTTTCGCGAAACGAACAATCGATTTGTTCATCGCCACCATGGCTCTTCTTTGTTTTGCTCCTGTGTTTGCGCTCTGCGCTCTGCTCGTAAAACTCAGTTCGAAGGGCCCTGTCTTCTTCCGGCAATCCAGGCTCGGTCGGAACTCCGAACGTTTTGTGGTTTATAAGTTTCGGACTATGAGGGTCGATTCTGCGAACGCCCTACAGGAATACCTGGAGTCGAACCCAGAGGCGCGGCAGGAGTGGGAGAAGACCCATAAACTGCGTCGCGATCCCCGCGTAACAACGGTGGGCCGAACTCTTCGCCGCTTCAGTCTGGATGAACTGCCGCAGTTGCTGAACATTCTCAAAGGGGACATGAGCTGCGTAGGACCACGGCCGATCGTCGACTCTGAGTTGGAGCAGTACAAAGAGTCATTCAGCCGATATTGCGCCGTGCGTCCAGGCCTCACTGGCCTCTGGCAAGTCTCCGGACGCAGTGATACCAGCTTCGCCTTCCGCACTCAGCTCGATTGCCAATATGTCGAGACCTGGTCCTTTAGGCAGGATCTTGCGATCCTTGCACGGACGCTGGGCGTGGTCATCTCTGCCGCTGGCGCATATTGAGCCTCCGGTGAGTTTGCTCGCCTCCCCCTTTGACGGGGTTGATCCGAGTCCTCGACAGCCCTCGGCTCGTCGGTCTTCGGCTCGAATCAGCCCCGGTCGATTGTTCCACTAGTCCGTACCATCCGCGGGTCGCGTCATGTAAGACACGTATGGCAACACTGTTGAGAGGATCGGGTCTCCGCGCCCACAACCCACCTTCAGGAATGCCGCTTTTTAAAACCAATAGCGCTGCCGTCTTCGGGATCGATGCCCATCCGGTGCAGGTCGAGGTAGACCTCTACAAAGCTGGAATGGCGAGAGATTTCGTGCTGGTCGGAATGCCCGACACGGCCGTGCGCGAAAGCCGCGAACGAATCAAGAGCGCGATGATGAACTCCGGTTTCGGCTACCCGAATAAGGCCGTGACGGTAAACCTCGCTCCCGCTACTGTTCGGAAGGAAGGCGCCGGCTTCGACCTGCCGATGGCGCTCGGAATCCTTGGGGCGATGGGCTTGGTAAAGGATTTAGATCAGCACCTGAGCATTGGCGAACTATCCCTCGATGGAACGGTGAGACCCGTGCGGGGTGCGCTCTCCGTGGCCGTCTGTGCCAATCAACTCGGCATGCGCAACCTGATTCTTCCGGCAGAGAACGTCAGCGAGGCTGCCGTTGTGGAAGGCATTCGCGTCTTTGGCGTAAGAAGTCTGGCTGAATGTGTGGCGCTTATCGCTCGTCCCGAAGAGTTTTCGCCTGCCGCTCCCACAGTCCGGTCACTTCCGGCGCATGACGCGACGGCCCCGGATTTCGGTGATGTACGCGGTCAAACGACCGCCAAGCGCGCTCTCCAGGTAGCTGCCGCGGGTGCGCACAATGTGCTCATGATCGGCCCTCCTGGGTCGGGCAAAACCATGCTGGCGAAGCGGCTCTCCGGAATCCTACCGCCTCTTCGGTTCGACGAAGCCATCGATACCACTAAGATTCACAGCATCACTGGAGTGCTTCCCGAAGGCACTGGATTGCTCGTCGAGAGGCCGTTTCGATCGCCCCATCACACCATCTCGGGTGCAGGGCTTATCGGCGGCGGCACCAGTTCGCCGCGTCCAGGCGAAGTAAGTCTCGCCCACAATGGAGTTCTCTTTCTGGATGAGTTTCCCGAATTCCCTCGCAACGTCCTGGAACTACTTCGGCAACCGCTTGAAGACGGCAATGTAACCATCGCGCGCTCTAACATGACGCTCTGTTTCCCGGCCAGATTTATGTTGATCGCCGGGATGAACCCATGCCCGTGTGGCTATTTCGGAGACGCCACGCGTGAATGTCGCTGCACGCCCGCAATCATCCAGCGCTACCTTGCTCGCATCAGTGGCCCACTGCTCGACAGAATCGACATCCACATCGAAGTGCCCGCAGTACCCTACAAAGAGCTAAGATCGGAAACCGTAGCGGAAACTTCCTCCACGATGCGCCAACGCGTCGAGACGGCGCGCGAGCGTCAAGCTCTTCGGGGTTGCAGTAACTCGGCGCTCTCCCCGCGCGCGCTTCGCGGCTTCTGTAAACTCGACTCCGCGGGCGAGAGAACTCTCGAGCTCGCAGTCCGCAAGCTAAGTCTCTCAGCGCGAGCTCACGATCGAATCCTCAAAGTGGCAAGGACCGTCGCTGACCTGGACGGATCCGATTCTATCGCCGCCAAACACGTGGCCGAAGCTGTCCAATATCGCAGCCTCGATCGAAATTATTGGACCTGACGCACGCTCGACCGCTAAAGTAAACACCGCGAGCAAGAGGATTCTCTTGTCTTCAAAACAATTGACACTGAGTTGGCTTCGCGCAGCGATCTTAGCGATTGTCTCGGAGTTCTTATTTGCGTTGCCGAGCTATTGCCAGTGTTCACTTCGCATCGACGTAGTCGCTTTGAAGGGCGATGAAAATCCGGCTAAAGTAGCCGTTACTGAAATCAGGACAGAGTTACGGAGTTCGAGAACCCGAAACTGGCGTCGATGTTTGTGACATAGGAATCTTCCCGGTCACCGTGAGCGTTGGTGAAGACGGGACATGCAGGCAAGTCATCGTCCGCGATATAAATTTCTATGGGGAGTCTCCAAATATGTACGTGTCGTGTACGATGAGGAACCTTCGAGCTGAAACTGCAATGCACTCAACCCACGAACCAATTGGAACAAACGGTTGTCTTGAAGAAAGGGCTTCCCGGGGCTCCTCGCCGAGCGTCCAATGAGAACACCATCGGTGCTCCGCATGAATTGTCTCGCGGTTTCGCTATTCCGAGCGCAGCGCTTCGATCGGATCGATTCGCACGGCATGGATCACGGCAGGAAGAGCTGCCAGAAGCGCCACCACCAGAATCGCCATGCCGGGAGTGACCAGCATCAGGAAATTGGTCGCCTTCACTTCATAGAGCAGCGCCTCGATGTAACGCACCGACGCTATTCCGAGAAGGAGTCCAGCAAAGGCGCCGACCAGCACCATGATGAAAACCTCCGTCGTGACGCGTCTCGCGATATCTGGAGCGCGCGCCCCAATCGCGATGCGGATCCCGATCTCCCGTGTACGCTGCACGACCGAATAATTAAGCACCCCATACATTCCAATCCCCGCAAGCAGAAGAGCGACAACTGCGAAGAAAAAAGCCAGCATGGCCAGTAATCGCTCCCGCACCGTCTGCGCTTTGTTGAGCGAGAGCTGAGTCCTGATATTACTCACACGCAATCCGTGATGTGTTGCCGCAACTTCCTGTCTTAACCGGGCCGCTAAAGCCAGCGGGTTAGGACGTGAAGTGCGCACCAGGAAACTCGCTTGTCCGATCGGTAGGGGTTCTCCCCTGGCCCCAGTCGATGCAAACGGAAAATAAGCTTGAGGCGGCGGACTTTCGTGAATGTCCCGGTAAGCTACGTCGTTGACCACGCCGACAACCTGAACAGTCGGTCCGACGGAAGCTCTTGCGAATGATCTTCCAACCGGATTTTCGCCATGAAAGTATTGGCGTACAAACGCCTGATTCACCATCGCGAGTCCAGGCGCCATTTCACCCGGCCGGAAGTCCCGCCCTTTCAGCAGCGTGATCCTCATCGTAGCCAGCCAGCCCGGCGATACATTCAGAAACAACGCGAGTATCTCGTTGGGCGGCGCTCCATTGACTGAAATGAACCCATTCCATGCGTTTCCGCCCAGCAGAGGCCAGCCCGCCAATGCGACGCGTTCGACTCCAGGAACCTGACGAAGCTGTTCAGCCGCCTGCTGCCAGAACGTGGGCGACTGCGCGACCGGAGCGACTGTGTCTAAAGTGAAAAGCCGGTCGGTCGAAAAGCCGGTCGACTGCTTGGAGACGCGATCGAAGGTCGCGATAAAAAGACCCGCGGCGAAGAGAACAACGAAGCTGAAAGCCACCTGCATGGCAACCATAAAGTGCATCGTGCGGCGTCGGGAATGTGGATCGTCCCCGCCCTTGAGGACGCTGGCGGGCTTCAGTCCGGAGGCCCGCAACGCCGGTAACAGTCCAAACAGAAGAGTGACCGCAAGGGCTAGCGCAGTACCGAACGCAAACAAACGCCAATCCAGCGGGAGGTATAGTCGCGCCGGATTGTCGGGCGGGTTGATCCGGCTGACCACGAAAGGTGCGGCCCACCAGGCGAAGAGCGCTCCAACCGCGGATGAAAGCAACGCGAGAATTGCGCTTTCTACCAGAACTAACTGCACTAATCGTCCACGACCCGCTCCAATCGACACGCGAAGTGCCATCTCGCGGCCGCGGGAAGCCGCCTGCCCGCCCATCAAGTTGGCAACGTTCGCGCATGCGATCAGCAACACCAATGCCACCAGAAAGCAGAGCGCTACCAGCGAACGACGGTAATCGTTCTGCAGTCCGGAAACACCCGAACTGGCAGGTTCCAGAACCACTCTCTGATTCAAGAAAGCGTCAATTGTCTTGCGGGTCATTCCAATGAAGCCTTTCGCGCGGTTTTCTTCGAAGGCTCGCGATGTGGCGTTGAGTTTGGCACGTAGCGGCTCGATCTCCACTCCGGCATGAACCCGTGCGATGGTGCGGTGCCATGTGTTGTCGTCGCGTGTCACGGCCGGATGCATCATGCTCGGCACGAAGATGTCAGTGACGGTTCCGGTCTCGGTGCCGGTGAAACGCTGGGGCCCAACGCCGACGATCTCGTACACGGCATCGCCCATAAGAAAGGTGCGCCCCACGATCTTCGGGTCCCGCGCAAAACGGCTTGCCCAATAATCGTAAGAAATCACCGCGTAAGGATGCCCGCCGGGAATAAGATCGTCCTTCTCCGTAAACAGCCGTCCAATTGTCGGCTGGAGATCGAACGAGGAAAACATCGACCCGGACACGAACTGCAGATGCGCCTTCTCGATCTCCTGATCGGTTCCGTAAGTGACATCCATACTCTGCATATAAGAAACCGCGATCAAGTCTGCTTGGCCGCGGGCAGCGGTGCGCATGAGTTCAAAATCGGGATACGCCCAACCGTCGAACGACGCAGCCTTACCGTTGAAGTCGATTCCTTGGCGCGCGAGTGAGTAGAGTTCCTCGGGATGCCCGACCGGCAACGGCCGCAGTAATAACGCGTCGATAAGACGGAAGGCGGAGATGCACGCGCCCATCGCCAGTGCCAGTGACAAGATAGCCGCCGTCGACGTCATCTTGCGCTTGACGATCTGACGCCATCCGAAAACAGCATCGGCCCGAAGGGAATCCAGCCACGGCAGAACGTGTGCATCCCGGCTTGCCTCACGCTGCTGGAGCGCAGGCCCAAATGACCGGCGAACCTCGTCGGGATCACGCCCCTGCTCGATGCCTTCAGCCATATGGCTTTGAAACTCTTCTTCAATCTCGCGGCTCAGTCGATCGCCGCTCAATACGTTTCTTATGCGCGACCAAAGCGACATTTCACACCGTCCTTAGAATGCGATTCACTGCCGAGGTCAGAGTTTGCCAACGAGATTCTTCTGCGGCCAACTGCTTCTTTCCGGCGGCCGTCAATTCGTAGATTCGGGCGCGCCGACCATTCTCTTTGGTGATCCACTCGGCTCGTATCCAGCCGGCTTCCTCCATGCGGTGCAGCGCCGGATAGAGCGAACCCTCTTCCGCACGCAGCACGTCCCCAGACATGCTTTGAATCGCGGACATGAGAGCGTACCCGTGAAGGCGAGGACGGCGGGAGAGAATCTTGAGAACGAGCAGATCGAGCGATCCTTGCAGCGAATCCGGCTTGGGCATACTCAGACCTCGAATTATATAGACATCTGAGCTTGAAAAGCGTTGGGAGAAATTCCCGGGAAAAAATATACGCAAACCGTGCTCCGAAAGGGCCATGTCACAGCACCCCGGGTTGGCCTATGACATTTTTTGGAGCGCCCCTAACTTTGAATTAGTCACGCTGTTCCGAAGGCGTGCCGTTCAAGGAGAATGTGATGTCCAGGAACCTCGAAGGAAAAATTGTCCTCATTACCGGCGGAAGCGATGGCATTGGCCTCGCTACAGCTAAACAGTTCGTCGAACAGGGCGCCTATGTCTATATCACCGGCCGCCGGCAAACACGACTTGATCTCGCCATTGCGGCGCTCGGCGCGAACGCCTCGGCCATTCAGGGCGACGTCACCAATCTTGCCGACCTGGATCGGATATTCGCGCAGATCGGCCGCGAAAAAGGTCGCCTCGATATCGTGTTCGCCAATGCCGGTGGAGGTCCCATGGTGGCGCTCGGCGCCATTACGGAAGAGCATTACAACTCCGTGTTCAACGTCAATGTGAAAGGCGTGGTGTTCACTGTGCAAAAGGCACTGCCCCTCATTCCCGACGGCGGCGCCATCATCTTGACGGGCTCGATTGCTGGCGCAAAAGGACTGCCCACCTTCAGCATCTATTCGGCGACCAAGGCAGCGGTCCGCAACCTCGCTCGCACGTGGACTACAGACCTGAAGGATCGCCACATTCGCGTCAACGTTGTCAGCCCTGGCCCGATCGATACATCGCTGCTCAATGAAGCGTTTTCGAACCCGGACGATATGAAAGCCCTCGCCTCTACCGTCGTCATGGGTCGACTCGGCCGTCCCGAGGAGATCGCGAAGAGCGTCCTGTTCCTGGCGTCAGACGACGCCAGCTTCATCACCGGTGCGGAGTTGTTCGTAGACGGCGGTTCGGCTCAAGTATAAGCCGCCGTGACTCAAGTTGCATCATCTGTCTTAAGCAAACATCCGACTTACAAACGAGGCGCCGGCAGTTGTTTTCTTGGTTTCTGCCGGGCAATGCGATTACACCTACGGGACCGTGATACCCTGCCCCTTCATGCTTCGAGCGTTTGCCACCCTTACCCTGCTCGGCGCCCTGCTCCCGGCCTATGCTGGTACGGATTGCGCGGTCCCACCCGACCTATTAATATCCCGCGAACCAAACATCTTCTCCGCCGAACGCGAAGCGGATTTGGGCGACGCGATGGCCGAACAACTCCGGGCTTCGGTCCACCCCATTAGCGATCCCGCCATCACGGCTCATCTTCAACGCATCGGCGACCGGATCACCGCTCAGGTGGGCGGTACGGCCCCTTATCAATACGACATAGTCGATATGGCGATCACGCAGGCCTTCTCCATTGCGGGCGGCCATGTCTATGTCTCGCGCAAGATGATCGGCATCGCCGAGACCGAGGATGAACTGGCTGGCGTGCTCGGTCATGAGATCGGTCATATAGCGACACATCAGGCCGCGATCCGCATCACCCGCGAACTACGCGTCCTCCTCGGCGTCACCGAAGTTCACGACCGCCAGGATGTCTTCCGCCGCTACCACGAACTCCAGGAAAGCTATCGCCGCGACCCCGAAAAAGTCGCCAAGCTCCAACAAGAGAAAGACCAGATCGTCGCCGATCGAGTCGGCCTCTACGCCACTGCCGCCGCGGGCTACGATCCGGACGCCGAACCTCGCATCTTCGACCGCATAACCGGCAACAACGGGGAGACCGGATCAGCTCTGTCTAACTTTTTCAACTTCACCTCCAACGAGTCCAAGCGCCTGCGAGACCTGCTCCGCACCCTTCCGAAGATTCCCGCTTCCTGTCAGGCGAGCGTCCACTCCGCGCCCGCGGAGTTCACTAAGTGGAAGGCGGAAGTCGCCGACTATCATGGCAAGTCACACCACGACCTCATAACTGGGTTGCAGTCCACGATTGAGTTGAGCCCGCCGCTCCGTAGCGACTTCCACAAACTCCGCTTCAGTCCCAACGGGCAGTTCATCCTGGCGCTCGACGAGAGTGGCGCGACGGTCCTCCGCCGCGAACCCTTAGCTATTCAGTTCCGGATCGATCTTCCCGACATTCACACCGCCGGTTTTGATCCCGCGTCCGAGAACGTCGTGCTCGAAACCCGCGCTCGCGAAGTGGAGAAGTGGAGCATCGCCGAAAAGAAGCGAATAGAACGGCACGAGATCTTCTCGATCAAGTCTTGTAGCCTCGAAGCACTCGCGCCCGACGGAAAGACGGTCGCCTGTCTCGATAACAATCACGACTTACACATTGAGGACGTTGCGAGTGGCTCGGAGATACTGGCCGCCAAGGCCTTTGGCATCGTTCATAACCTTGTCTCTGTCAATGTAAATCGACCCGCATCCCCGGCGCGCTCCATCCAGGCCAACTCGCCAGTGGTCGTCAATACTCAGCCGCAAACGCAATCGTATCTGACCGGCCAGGCAATGGTCGGCAGCGTCCACATGACCATCTCGCCCGATGCGCATTACCTGCTAGCCGTTGGCGCGGAGCCGCTATGGTTCGATCTCTCCACTCGCCAAAAACTCGCGCTTCCCAAGAGCGCCAAGAAGCTGCTCACCGGTTCCATCACGTTTCTCTCACCCACGCGCCTTTTGGCCGTCAATCCAGCGCACCCCCTCGAATCGCAGATCCTCTCGGTTCCCGACTTCGAACCCGTAGGCCCGATCGAACTCCTGCAATCCTCCTATGAGCCGGCTACGGACGCGAACTACCTTCTCATGCGTCCGTTCCGCGATTTCGCCGTCGCCGTCGTCGACCTTCGCGAGCACAAGGTCATCAAAGGCAGCAAGGCGGCTGCTTTCGATATCTATAACGACGAGTTCCTCACCGAGCGCGTCTCGGGCGAAATTGGCATCTTCGGCTTGAAGTCCGGGCAGATCAAAGCCTCCCTTACCATTCCCGCCGGACGCATCGGCTCCCTCCACTCCTTTGGCATCTCGGACGATGGGAAGTGGCTGGCCGTCTCCAATCGATCCCGCGGTGCGATCTGGAATCTCTCCACCGGAGCTGTCGCGCTTACCGCTAACTCCTTCTCCAGCGCTGTGTTTCGCTCAGATGACTCTCTGCTCGTAGATATGGCCAAAATCCAAAATGTCGAACGCCATCTCGCGCTTCTTCGTCCCGCCTTCCAATCGGTCGAGAACGGGCCCGAGATCAAAGGCGAACTTACCTGGCTAGAAGGTTCCTACCGTCTCGCTTACCGCCCGCAGTCGGGGGAGCAGCTCAAGGTCAGCGCCACTGGTCCCGTTGATATGATCGTCGACGTTGCCGATCCACTCACCGGAAAACTGCTGTGGTCGCGTTCTTTCGCCGAGGGTCCCGCGCGTGTCAGCTTCGTCGGGGGCTCCGATCGCGCGGTGGCCGAGTGGAGCGCCGCCACTGCCTTTGCGGCGGACCAAATCAAAAACGATCCCGCCCTCCGCGAGCGCTGGGACAAAATAAACCGCAACTCCAACGCCCGGCTCTACTTGATCCTGAACGCGTCCACCGGTGCGGTGTTGTCGAGCGTCCTGGTGGATACGGGCAACGGCTCATTCCGTACCGGCAACATATTCCTTGTCGGCGACACTCTCCTCATCGGTGATTCCAGCAATCGCTGCTTAAGCTATTCTCTGAAAACGGGAGAACTCACCGGGCGTGCCTTCGGCCACCCTGTCGGCTGGGATGCGTCGTTGAATTTAGTTGCCATCGAAAACGGAGGAGGCGACCTGCGGGTCCACTCCCTTCCCGCGTTGGACGAAGTCTACCAGGCCCAATTTGGGACCACCATTGTCGGTGTTCACTTTACAAGCGGCGCCGTCAGAACTTTCTTGGCCGTAGGCTCCAACCAGAAGGTCTATCAGGTGGCAATGCAATGAAACTTGTTTAGTTGGCCTTACTCTCCAATGTTCGCCAAATGTCCCTTGTGGCCTTCAAAGGAGTTGAGGCCGATCAGCCATTTGTCATTGTGGACCTCCGAGCCAAGCGCAGTGCGGAAACTCTGTTCGACAGCATCTACCCAATCCAGTATTTTGCAGGCGACTCTCAAAAATATCGTTAGGCTTCATCGTCGCCAGCCTGAGTACTGCCGCAGAAAATGCAACGAATGGCTTGAGCAAACGAATGGCTTGAGCAGAAGATACGGCTGCGCGTTGTAAAGCCAAAGCGTGAAGCGAAGAGCTGGGCGAGCACACGACCGATGGAGCGCTAGGGCGCTTCGAACTAATCGAATAACCGTTCCCGCCGATGGATCCAGAATAAAGCTTTCGTCCGTGTAGCGAGACGGGTCTGGCCCTATGTGGCCCACATTCCTCAATAAAATCGCACAGGCAAAAAGGCGCTTGAGAAGTCCCCTCTCTCAATGCTTTTCGACGGTTCGGTCGGGTTCGAAGAAACTCTCGAGCGCGAGAACCTCCCTCGGCCACCATGGCAACATCCCCAAGGCCGGATGAGAATGCATCTGCTTCAGAATGCCAGCCAGGTGTTGCTGAGCTTGTTCACCTCGGTCGTTCTCGGCAATCCCTTCGAGCATCGGCCGACTAACCCGGTGGCGAAGTACTTCGAGGAGAGCCGTCTCCTCCGCATCGACCTTCAGCAGTTCACTCGGGAGCGGAACCGAAGTCTCCTGAAACAGAATGTTCACGCGGACAAGAATCTCACATACGACAACATTCAAGAAGCGTTAATTCCGCAACGTCGCCTTCGCCCGTGTCTTAGCCAACAGCAAATCCAGCGCGTTGGACGCTCCACAGACAAAGATCTCGGCGCTCTGCAGCGTCTCGACCGCGCAGCCTTCGCCGTTATCCACCGCCACTGCGAATCCACCGGCATCCTTTACGCCCCGTAAGAGTAAGCGGTCGTTTCTTCCGTTTCCAAACGCGGCTACCTCGTGTAGGTCGAAAGTGGCGGCTTTCCGGATCTTCTGCTCGTCCGCAGGGCCGTCCTCCTGGCGGAGAATGACGGGCACAATCCCGGCGGACGCCAGTTCTCTTGTGGCTGTGCCGAACGAATCGCTGGTTAACACCATCACGTCGACCAGTTGCGTCAACCGGCTGAGCCGATCCACCGTCCCCACGTTCAGCTTCCCTGCAAAGGATAGTGTGCCCGTGTAGTCTGTAATGACGCGGCGAACATGTATCCGCCTATTCGACGGGACTTCGATCACCACACCTTGTTTTGGTTCGTTCGTCATGAGCCTACGCTACAAAACAAGGCACTACGGCAACACCCTCACCTTCGTCGCTCCCGCTCCTCCCTGAGGCTTTAGAATTGAAACTCCTCATCTCGCGCCAGCCATGCCCGACGCTCCCCCGACAAAGCGGCTCAAACGCCCGATCGGCTTGCTCGACCTCACCGGATTCTACGTCATCTGTGCACTCAGCCTGCGGTGAGATCGCCACTGCCGCCGCAGTGGGGCCGGGTGCAATTACACTTTGGATCATCGCCTGGGCCGCATTCTTCGTGCCGCTCGCCGCATCGGTCCTCGCACTATCCAAACGCTTCCCCGCTGAAGGCGGCCTCTACGTCTTGGGCCCAGCACGCCTTTGGCGACTTCGCCGGTTTCGTAGCAGGCTGGACTTATTGGATGAGCAACTTACCATACTTCCCTGCCGTCCTATATTTCGCGGCCGGAAGTCTGCTTTTCGCACGGCGGGCGGAGTCGCGGGGAGCCACCGCGGACAGCCCCGGCTATTACATCTTATTCTCCGTCGGCTGCCTCATCTTAATCACTACGCTGAATGTTGTCGGACTCTCCTGGAGTAAGTGGTTGAGTAACTTGGGCGCGGTGGGAGTATGGGTTCCCGTCCTTGCTCTATTCGGATTCGCCGCCTTGACCGCGGCGAAAAGCGGTCCAGCCACCCACATGACAGCAGCGAGTTTCATACCGGGAGCGGGCTTTAAAGACGCCGTATTCTGGTCCACAATCGCCTTCGCGTTTGGCGGTTGCGAGGCAGCATCCTTCATGGGGGAAGAGATTGAGAACCCCCGCAGGAACATCCCGCTTGCTCTGTTTCTGGGTGGCACCCTGGTGACGGTCGGCTACATGGGTGGCACTCTCGCCATGCTTGTCGCGCTGCCTGCCGACCGAATTCGTGGTCTCGGCGGCTTCATGCTGGCGCTCGAGCAGATGTGCGGACATCTCGGGTTTGCCGCGGTGGTTCCGATTATCGCGATCCTGGTGGCGATCAGCAACGTCGGTTCCGCCAGCGCCTATTTGACCTCCACCGCCCGCCTGCCCTTCGTAGCCGGACTGGACGCCCATCTGCCGGAGGTGTTCGGTCGCATTCACCCGCGCTTCGGGACGCCCTATGTAGCGGTCATTAGTTATGGAGCCGCGGGTATTCTGTTCGCCTTCCTGGGCCAAGCAGGCACAAGCGTGAAAGGCGCGTACGATGTGCTCGTGAGTATGAGCGTGCTCACTTACTTCATACCCTACGTCTTTCTCTTCGCCGCCGTGCTGCGTCTCGAAAAACCCGGCCACGTCTGGCTGCGCTGTCTGGCAGGCACAGGACTCGCCACAACCCTTGTTACCTTGGTTCTTTCCGCCATCCCGGCTGCGGACGATCCGGACAAAGTTCTCACGCTCTGGAAAACTATCGGCTCCACCGTCGCCGTGGTGGCCATGGGAGTAGCAGTATTTGCTGGCGTCCAAGAAGCGAAGGAGGGTTGTAGCCCTGTGAGTCCCGAGATCGAGCGGCTTCTCGCCGCGTACAACGAACAAGCGCCTCTAGAACTCGCATCAACCATCCCGGCTCAGTGGTACACCGATCCACGTATCGCCGCGCTGGAACGAGAACGCGTCTTCGGAGCCGTTTGGCAGGTCGTGGGCCGCTCCGACCAAGTAGCGCGAGCTGGACAGTTCTTCACCATTGAGGTCGCTGGCGAGCCTCTTGTGATCGTGCGCGGCGCCGATGGATTGCTTCGGGGTTTCTTCAATGTCTGCCGGCACCACGCCGCTGCCGTCGCTACTGCGGACGCGGGAACTGCCCAAGCATTCCGTTGCCCGTATCACGGTTGGACCTACGCACTAGATGGAGCACTCAAAGGAACTCCGGATTTCGCCGGAGTGTGCCAGTTCGAACGCGCATCGAACGGGCTAGTGCCGGTGCGCGTTCACATCTGGGAGTCGTTCGTCTTCGTCTGTCTGGAGCCGAGCGGACCTGAACTCGAGGAGCAACTGGCCGACCTCACGCCCCGTTTTTCAGCCCTGAATGTACCTTCCCTTCACTTCCACGAACGCCGGGAATATACCCTCGATTGCAATTGGAAAGTCTTTGTCGATAACTACCTTGATGGCGGCTATCACGTTCCCTATCTCCACAAAGGTCTGAACAGCGTTTTGGAGTACTCTCAGTACACGATCGAGAACGGCGAGCGGTATTGCCTGCAATCGAGTCCGATCGTCCGCTCGGGCGAGGCGGCGGACGTAGAGGCCACACGCACCGGAGATCGCGCTCATTACTACTGGATCTATCCCAATTTCATGATCAACGTCTACGAGGGCGTTATGGACACGAATCTCGTCCTTCCTCTCGGCCCGCAGCGCACACGCGTAATCTTTGACTTCTACTTCGCGGAACCCCAATCGTCCAACGCTGACGAGAGTATCGCGGTAAGTGACTTGGTTCAGCGTGAGGATGTCGCCGTCTGCGAAGCGGTTCAGCGGGGACTAAGCTCTCGAGCTTATGGCGCCGGAAGACTGTCCGTACGAAGAGAGGCCGGCGAGCACCTGTTTCATCGTTTACTCGCGCGCGACTTAAAAGCCCGAACCGGACCTGGAGACAGCTAACCCCTGATTTTTAGCTAGCCCATTCATCGGGATCGTGAGCGATCCTACAGCCCCGGAGCCATGATCGAAGACGATCAACCGAACTTTCTTGATCAACGGGCCGGTTGTTACGGCTTGGGTGATCTGAACGCCGTTGACCAGCGCTTTCTGGCGATCCCGCTCGGTGTAAGAAAGCTGGAGATCGAACGACACGAAGGACTGACCCGCAGTTCTTCCACTCTCCAGATAGCCGGCAATCGCGAGTTGCAAATGTCCGTCAAAGTGGTCTCCCTTTTTTGCTAGGACAATATCCTGAGCGTTGATCCGAACACGGATGTGTGAAGCCGATCCACGCGGAGAATCCCGCGTCAAGATCGCGTGCAGTCCGATTCCTGTGGCATCGAACGCCGGTCGCGCAGCCGAGTCGATCACCTCTTCCGGCCGTCTACCCGGCGCGTCCAGGGATGCCATGTATCCGGTTCTCGCCTGGATTCGTACGCCGCTCCGTGTGCACGTCACACGAATTTTGTGAAACTTCCCGTCCCAATTGCGCGCGGGTTCGAAATATCCTATCTGATAACTCGTGAGCACATCGCGCATGGCTTGACGGACGGCTTCTCCGATATCCGGCCCTGCATTCGTCCTACCCCCCGTCTCGCCGGCAAATTCGTCCAAGGTCGCCTCGCTTGCCACGTTGTTCAACGCGGTGTTGAAGACCTGACGAACCGGATAGAGAGACACACTGCCCGAATAGAACTGCTGGCTTAGACGCCTGAGTTGCTCCGTAAAATTGATGGCGTTTCCGGTCGCGTCTTTCCACCGAGTATCCAAATTGAGGGGAATTCCGTTGGTAATCCAAACAATGTTCTTTCGCCCCGGTACCCTTGATAACTGCAACGCCAGGGTAGAAAGAGCGGAATAGGTTGTCTCCACTCGGGTGAGACTATCAATGCTAGCTCGTCTCGGCCCTGTCACTTTGGTTATCACGTCGTCTAACAGCGGCTTCAACTGTCCGCTGGTCCAGCCTTGTTGGGACGAGGATTGAAAGTGAAGCTCGAAAGGAATCTCTCGAACAGGTACAAGCGTCCCGTCTGCGCTCAAAACGTAAACGTACAAAGAATCGAGAGAGCCGAACGAATCAAGGTTATGTTCCAACTGAAGGAACGCGTTCGCCTGTGTAGAAAAGTCTTGGTTCAAAAGATCCAGTAAGATCAAGGTCGCGTGCATCTCATGGCCAGCCACGCGATTGGAGAACTCATTCGGGCCAAGCGGAGACGGATTCCAAGGCTCCATCCCGCGATGGTTGAAGAAAGATAACTCCCTGCGCTTGCCCGCGTCCATTACCCTAAGTTCCTCGCTTCGCAGATCTTGAACCGGCTCGCCCCGTTTATCTACGGCCACAATATCGAGCGCTTCCAGACCTCCGTTTGCGGATAAGTCGGCCCCGCGGAGGTTTATTGCGCCGCAGGTGAACGCGATGGCGATTGCGGCCCACGTTCGCGACGGCCCCCAGCACGGGTTAGAGCGCTGTTTCATTCCATCCTCTTTGGTCCAAGACGTTCTGCATTCGGGTTCGTTCCACATTTCGAGCTACCCAGCCGGTCAGCGCGACCCTCCTGTTAAACTCTCCCTAATCTCCCAGCTCTGCCGGGAAAATCAGGGGTTGCTCATGCGCGTCTCGCTCACATGCCGTTTGCTCGTTTTAACATTCCTAGCAGGTCTGGTCGCACTGCAAGCGCAGACTTTCCGTGGATCTATCCAGGGCACCATCGCCGACTCTTCCGGTGGCGGCATTCCCGGCGTCGAAGTCAGCGTCACCGATTCCGCCACAGGCTTGGTGCGCCGCGCCACTACCGGCGATTCGGGCAACTACACTTTCACTGAGCTGCCGCTCGGCACCTATGTCGTCAGCGCGTCCAAAACGGGTTTCGGCCTCCAGACGTCCACGCCTGTCCAGGTGTTGGTCGGCTCAGCACCCCGTGTTGATCTCGTCCTGAGTCCGGGCGAAGCCAAGACCACAGTCGAGGTCCGCGCGAACGTCGAGATGATCGAGACATCCAATAACAATCAGGGCGGCATCATTGCCGGCGAGCAGGCGGCTGAATTACCCGTAAATGGTCGCGACTTCGACAAGGCCGTCCTCCTTGTTCCTGGTGCACAGTCCGACCCCGCCGCCATCTCCGATTCCCCGGGCTCGTTCGGAACTTTCAGCATGAACGGAAATCGCGGCCGCTCCAACAACTACCTGCTCGACGGCACCGACATGAACGACGGTTATCGGAACGACCCCGCCATCAACGAAGCCGGCGTATTCGGCACTCCCGCAACAATCCTTCCGCTTGACGCCCTCGCCGAAATTCCAGTCATCTCCGGCGGCGACGCGGAGTACGGTCGAAACTCCGGAGCGATCGTCAGCATCGTCACTAAGTCGGGCGCCAATCAGTTTCATGGCGATGCTTTTGAGTACTTCCGTAACAACGCGCTCGACGCACGCAATTTCTTCAACACCACCGAGGTGCCGCAGAATGCGTTTCATAACAACCAGTTCGGCGGCGCGCTCGGCGGGCCCGTCATCAAAGACAAGACCTTCTTCTTCGTTGCTTACGAAGGCCAACGCGAGTACGGAAGCCTCTCCAGCCTAGGACGGGTTCCCACGGCTGCGGACATCCAATCCGCGCTCGCGTCCCCAACCGTGGTTCAAGCCGGTGGCGAAAGCCCGATCATCGCTAACTTATTAGCCCGCAGTCCGTGGCCTTCGCCCAATATCGCCCCGAACGCCGCCGGCGACAATCTCCTCGCCAACACGCGCTTCGCCAACCGGATCGACAGCATGATCGCTAAGATCGATCAACACTTCAAATCCGGCGACGTCTTTACGGCCCGATACTACTTCGGCGACAGCGATCAAAGCTTTCCGCTCGCGCTAGTCGGCGGCGGCGATCTCCCTGGCTACAACACCGTCACCCCCACGCGTGTCCAGCTGGTTTCTCTCTCCTATACCCACGTGTTTACTCCGCGGCTCTTGATGGAACTGCGTGCCGGTTACAATCGCTTCGCCGAGCAGTTCTCGCCAGAGGATGGCAGTTTTGACCCTCGCAGTATCGGGCTCAACACCGCCCAAGGCTCCGATCTCGGCCTCCCCGAAATCATCGTCTCCGGCTTTTCCACGTTGGGCGCCAACACCTCGGTCCCACGCGGCCGCGTAGATACCAACTGGCAAGGTAACGCGAACTGGTCTTACACCACGGGCAGGAGCAACTGGAAGTTTGGCTACGAATTCCGCCGTACCTTCGTGAATGGCTACTTCGACAACGGCTATCGTGGCCGGCTGCTGTTCCCTGATTTACCCAGCTTCCTGGCCGGCGAACCCAGCGGTAATCTCACCACCTCAAACCACCAGGCCACCGGTGATTCCAGCCGCGATACCTATCAAAACAATCACGCCTTTTACGCCCAAAATTCAATCAAGATCACCCGAAAGTTGACCGCCAACCTCGGCCTCCGTTGGGATTACTTCGGAGTCATCGGCGAAGAGCAGAATCGTTTCAGCATCTTCGATCCCTCGATTCCCGGTCCGCGGCAGGTGAACCAACTCTATCCGTACGACTTCAATAATTTCGCCCCGCGCGTCAGCTTCGCCTACGACGTTGCCGGGAACGGAAAAACCGTAGTCCGCGCGGGTTGGGGCCTGTTCTACGATCAGTTTTCGCAGGACTTCTTCGTCGGCCAACTCCCCTACAACACCTTCAACCCCGGCCCGGCCTACAACGCCATCGGCGGTTCTTCTCCCATTCTCTTCAGCAGCAGCGCCGCGCTCACCACCGTTGCCGGCCCTTGCACCGGAAGCGCCGTTGCCGTTCCAAACACCAACCTATGCGCTCCGCCTGTCTTCAGTAACTTCTCCGCGAGCGACGTTTGGACTGTCGATCAGCACATTCGCACTCCTTATATCCAGAACTACAACTTCAATATCCAGCAGCAGCTCTTCGGCGGCAGCGTTCTTCAGGTTGGCTATGTGGGCTCGGCCGGTCGCAAGCTGTTCCGCTTCCGGGATCTAAATCAAAGCGTGGGCGGCGGAGCTCTCCCGTACCCCGATTTCGTCTACATCAATCAGTTCGAATCCACCGCCGTCTCGAACTACGGCGGACTTCAGGCCAGCCTTCGTTTCCACACCCACGGATTGAACTCGATGCTGAACTACACCTGGTCGCATTCCATCGACAATGCCAGCGACGGTCAGGATTTCGTGCCCAACGCCGCCCAGCCGGACAACAGCTTCAACACCGCCAATGAGAAGGCAAATTCTAATTTCGATGTCCGCCAGCGAGTCTCCTGGAACTTTGTCTATGAATTTCCTAAGTCCGTAACTCACCCACGCCTGCTCTCCGGATGGGAGGTGAACGGAATTTTCAGCGCGCAGACCGGGCAGCCCGTCAACATCAACTATCTCTTCGAAGGCGATTTCAACGGCAGCGATGAGTACTTTGGCCGCCCCGATCTGGTTGGCGACCCTAAAGCCGGCGCACATTCGCCCGATGCCTATTTCAACGCAGCCGCATTTGCCGTCCCGTGCACCTGGGATGCGTCCGCTGGATCCTGCGTCCCCGGAACGCAGCACTTCGGCAGCCTCGGCCGCAATGCGCTCACCGGCCCTTCTTTCGCGCAGTTCGATTTCTCTTTGGCCAAGAACACCCAAATCACCGAATCGGTCAAGATGCAAATCCGCGCCGACGCGTTCAACCTGTTCAATCACCCGAACTTCAGCAATCCCATGCTCCCCGCTTTCGGGGTGGACTTCCTGCAGGGCTCCCTGCCGGATGCGAACGGCCGCGGCATCGGGTTTCTCCCGATCACCGCCACTCCTGATGTAGGTAGCGGTAACCCATATCTCGGCGGAGGCGGTGCGCGCAACCTGCAACTCGCCCTTAAATTCTCCTTTTAGGATCTTGTCAGCATTCCAAGCCTCCGGAATCGCCCGCTAATGTGCGCTTTCTCGCGTTTGGGAGCCTTGTTCCACTTAGCGCTGTGTCACCCTAGGTAGGCACCGCAAGACGATCCAGGGACTTAGCTTTGATTAACCGCGTATGGGCGCTTCTGCGGAACACGTTTTCCAAATGGAATGAGCACGAAGCGCCGCGGCTCGGTGCGGCGCTCGCGTTCTATTCCGTGCTATCGCTTCCTCCGCTCTTGGTGCTGGTCGTGTCCATCGTGGGCATTGCCTTGGGCCGCACCTCCGCCGAAGCCAAGCTGATCGACCAGATCCAAGGCTTTGTCGGCGATGACGGCGCCAAGGCGGTTCGGTCTCTGCTGGAAAACGCGCACAAGCCCTCGCAGGGCGGCATCGCTTCCATCGTCGCCATCGTCACACTCTTCCTTGGTGCATCCGGCGTGCTAGGCGAATTGCAGACGGCGTTGAACAAAGTCTGGGAGGCGCCTCCCACCCCCAATGTCGGCATCGGCGGAATGTTACGCCAAAGGTTTTTTTCCTTCGGCATGGTCCTTGCCCTTGGCTTCCTCCTGCTGATCTCCCTGGTAATCAGCGCCGGGCTCGCTCTTGCCACGCAGTATCTCTCCGGAGTGCTTCCGCTGCCCGCCCCGGTGGCTTCCGCCCTTAACTTCCTTTTCTCGTTCTTCGCCATCGCAGTGGTATTCGGTTTGCTATTCCGCTATGTGCCCGACGTTAAGACTCCCTGGAAAGATCTCTGGATCGGCGCTGTTTTGACCTCTTTCCTGTTCACTGTGGGAAAATTTCTAATCGGCGTGTACCTAAGCAAAGCAGCTGTCGCTTCTGCTTACGGGGCCGCCGGGTCAATCATCGCGGTCGTCGTTTGGATCTACTACTCCGCGCAAATTCTGTTCTTCGGTGCGGAGTTTACACACGTCCTCAGCGAGTCTTAGTTGACGCCGAAAGAAGGTGATAATTGTCACATCAACTGCAAGCGGAAGTGGAGAAGCCGCGCGAACTCAACGCCTCGCATGCCCAGCGGGATCTCGTTAACCTTCTCGACATCACACCCGCCGCGATCGTAGTGGTCGGTTCAGACCAGCGAATTCGCTTAACAAACCCTGCAGCTCAATCCCTGCTCGGCCTACGCGATTCGGATCTCGGCCAGGAGCTTCGTCTGATTTTTGCCGGCTCATCGTGGAGTGATGTAGCCTCGTGTCTCGGAGAAGTAATCGCGGATGCCCGCTCCCGCGAAGTCGAGTTAGAAGACACTGCCGGTCGCATTCATCTCGTCCGCATCAAGCCTTACTGGACGGCCGACAATCAGCCGGAAGGTGCGGTATTGGCGTTTCAGGATATTCATGAGCTCCGCTCCGCTCAAGCCAACGCGGAGCACGCCCACGTGATGACCGATTCCCTCTTCGGGACTGTCGAGACTCCCTTAGTCCTTCTTCGCGAAGACCTCCGGGTCAAACTCGTTAACGACGCGTTCCATCATCATTTCGGAACCCAGCCCGCCGATCTTGAAGAACAGCTCTTCCTGGAACTTCAGCACAACAGATTCGATCTGGCTGGTATCCGTGATGCGCTGGCCCGGATTCTCGAGGAACAAACGCCCGTCGAGTCCTTCGAGATCCAGGAACAGAGCAGCGGAAGCACCAAGCATGTCTCAATCACCGTCCGTTTAATCAAGCCCGCGACCGAGAAGATGCTGCTGCTTGCCCTGAACGACATTACCGCCCGCAAAGAAGCCGAGACTCTCCTTCTCTTAGAGCACCAGCGCCTCAAAGACAAAGTCGAAGCCGGTAATGAGGAGTTGGAACTTGCCCGGCGGCAGGCCCAGGTTGCTCTCCAGGAAAGCCGAATCGAGCTACTTCGCAGCCGCGAGGAGTTGCGCCATCTCACGGCCAGCCTCCTCCACGCTCAGGACGAAGAGCGGCGTCGGGTCTCCCGTGAACTCCACGACGATCTCAGCCAACGCGTTGCCAAGCTTCAATTCGAGATCGAGGTACTCGAACAAAACGTCCCCTTCACCGATTTGGACGACGCTCGTGAAAAGCTGCGAACCGTGCGCGATCAGGCCGCATCCCTGGCCGAGGATCTTCGTCGGGTGGCTTACCGGCTTCACCCGTCCGTCCTGGATCATCTCGGTCTGGGGGTAGCTCTCCGCGCGTATGTGAACGAGTTCACGCGGTCCACTCAAATTCACGTCGATCTCTCGATTGACGGCATTCCCCGGGACCTCCCCAACCAAATTGCCAGCTGCGCTTACCGCATCGCTCAGGAAGCTCTGCGCAACGTCTCTAAACATGCGCAAGCGGAACGCGTCGAGATGATCCTTCGCATCGAAGGGAGTTTCTTAACCCTTCTCATTCGAGATGAAGGCGTCGGATTCGACTTACCCAGCGCTCGTCCTCAGGGCGGTCTCGGTCTGATCGGGATCGAAGAGCGCGTACGTCTGGTCGGCGGCTCCGTCTCCTTCGAGACCGCTCCAGGTTGTGGCACATCCGTACGGGTTCGCCTTCCCCTCCAGCTTCCGAGCTAACAATGCCCACCCGCATCCTGATCGCGGATGATCATACTCTGCTTCTGGATGGATTTCGCCTGATCCTCGAACCGGAGTTCCAGGTGATCGGGAGTGTGGAAAACGGCAATGCTCTGGTTCAAGCCGCGCAACGTCTGAAACCGGACATCATCCTGCTCGATATCTCCATGCCGATCTTGAATGGAATCGACGCCGCCGCTAAGTTATCTACCCTCGTCCCTTCTTCCAAGCTCATCTTTGTCACCATGCACACTGGCGCCGAGTATGTTAGCGAAGCATTTCGCGCCGGAGCCTCCGGATATGTACTGAAACGTGCAGCCGCGTCCGAGCTACTCACCGCCATTCGCGAAGTATCGAAGGGCCGTCACTACGTCAGTCCACTCGTTACCCGCGAAACGATCGAATTCTTATTAGCGTCTGCCAAGACGGAACAAAAATCATCCGATGGCTTGACTACCCGGCAGCGCGAGATTCTGCAACTCGTTGCCGAAGGCAAATCGCGTAAAGAAATCGCTTCGATCCTCAACATCTCCGTGAAAACAGTAGAGTTTCATAAAGCTTCTCTGGCTCGCCAGCTGGAGCTGCGCAACACGGCGGACTTCACACGCTATGCAATCGAGCACGGGCTAATCGGCTCCGCATAAGCTCCCTAGTCACAAATTGCTCCAGGACTAGGCACTGTCCTAGCTGCCCATTTCAACCCGCCCTTTCATACTTGATTTACCTGCTTGTTCAGCAGCCATAACTTCCTGAAAGGAGCATGCAGAAAATGTCGATTCTAGGTTGGATCGTTCTCGGTTTGTTAGCCGGGTTCACGGGAAGCAAGATCTTCAATAAGCGCGGAGAGGGAGTCCTATTGGACATCATTCTCGGAATCGTGGGTGCGGTTGTTGGTGGATTCATCTTCAGCGCTTTCGGAGCCTCGGGCGTAACGGGTGTCAATCTTTACAGCTTCGTCGTAGCAGTGATCGGAGCTTTAGCAGTTCTGTGGATCTATCACGCCGTGTTCGCTCGAGCGCGAGCGTGACATTCGGAAACCAGCCCTAACAAGAGCAGTAAGTACAAAGGAGCACTAATGAAATCTGTAGTCGGATTATTTGCAAACGTAAACGAAGCCGAGAGCGCAAAACAGCAGTTGATCTCCCAGGGGTTTTCGGCAGGCGACATCAACGTGATGGCCAAGCAGGAAAGCGCAGTCCGTTCCGCTGGTGCGGGTAGCACCATCGCTACCGATGACAACGAAACCGGTATCGGCCACAAAATCGGCAACTTCTTCCGTTCCCTGACGGGCGGTGAGGATGACAGCAATTACTACGAGTCCACCGTGAACAAGGGCGGCGTTTTGGTCGCCGTCACCGTAGCCGACAACCAGGCGGATCGTACCGCCGATCTTCTCGAGCGGCTCGGCGCCCGCGATATCGACGAGAACAACAAAACTCCGCAGCCCGTTGCTGGCGCCAAGCAGGCCTTTGCAAAGGGTGAACAGAACACCGCCATCCCCGTCGTCGAAGAGCAAATGAAGGTTGGCAAGCGCGAAGTGCAGCGCGGCGGAATCCGTGTCTATTCACATGTCACGGAACGGCCCGTCGAAGAGAACATCCGTCTGCGTGAAGAGCATATCCACGTTGATCGTCGTCCCGTGGATCGCCCCGCAACGGAAGCAGATTTCACCACAGGGCTCAATCGGAGGATCGAGCTGACTGAGACCGCTGAAGAAGCCGTGGTCAGCAAGAGTAGCCGTGTGGTGGAAGAAATTGTAATCGGCAAAGACGCTACCGAGCGCTCCGAAACCGTGCGCGATACCGTCCGCAACACCGAAGTGGAAGTCGAGAAGGTCGGAGCATCCGGCACGGGCCGCGCCTTCAGCGACTACGATGCCGATTTCCGTCGTGACTTCCAAACCAACTATGCGAGCCGCGGCGGTTCCTACGATCGCTACCGGCCTGCCTATCAGTACGGCTACACGCTGGCCAACGACCCGCGGTATAAAGGTCGCGATTGGTCCCAAGTGGAACAGCAGGCGAAGTCGGATTGGTCCGCGAAGAATGGCGGAACCTGGGACGATTTCAAACAAGCTGTCCGCGGTGGTTGGGACAAGGTAACAGGGAAATAGCATTCCTGAAGCGGGCCGGTGCGCAAGCGCCGGCCCGGCTGATTGACATGGCAGAAAACTCAGCTCGATTCATCGGACATGACGGCGTAAACGGAACCATCATCCCGGCGGTTGAAGGCACTCCTTTTGCGTTGCAGATATTGCTCGACGACGGCCGGTCCCTTACCCTCGACGCCGGTCAACTGCAGGATAACGGTGACGGCACCTATTCTGCTCGCGAGTCTCCGCTCGTGATTCCCGTCGTAGCCGAGTCCCTGGAAGTCGGCAAACGAACTGTCGTCACCGGAAAAGTCACCATTAGCAAAACTGCCGCCGAGCGTCAGCAAACGGTCGCCTCGGATCTTCTCTCGCAAAGTTACGAGATTCTCCGCGTGCCCATGGACCGCGTGCTTGAAACGCCGCCGGAAGTTCGCCACGAAGGCGACACCACTATCTATCCTGTCGTCGAAGAAGTGCTCGTTCTTACCAAACAACTCGTCCTCCGCGAAGAGATCCACGTCACCCGCAAAGTGAACGAAATTCACTACGAGCAAGTTGTTTCCCTCCTGCGCGAAGACGTCAGCATCACCCGCGAACCTGCGGATTCCCCCCAAAAATAACCCGACAGGCTGTTTTTACCCCAGCTAACTTTCAGCGTTCGCGGTCCCCGCAATTCCGTCCTGCAATCCCGTGAAGTCATACACGGTATCCTCAGAAGTTCGTCCTATGGCTACACCCACCACGGCGCTTGTCGTCACTTCCATTGCCGCCCCTAACGATGTTCTGCGTTCTCTCGCGCAAGGGTCCATCGCAAACGGCATTCACTTCATCATGATCGGGGATGTCCCCAGTCCGAAGGATTTTCACCTCGAAGGGTGCGACTTCTATAGCCTGGATCGGCAAAGTGAAACCGGTCTGCGCACCGCGGGACTTGTTCCCAAACGCCACTACGCCCGCAAAAACATCGGCTATCTCCTCGCCGCTCGTGAAGGTGCGGACATCATCATTGAAACCGATGATGATAATTTCCCGCGCGAGGGGTTTTGGGCCGAACGAAGCCGCGAACAGACAGGACCCCTGCTCACCCAGGACAACGCCTGGATCAACGTCTACCGCTACTTCTCCGGATGCGCTCATCTGGCCCCGCGGCTTGCCCTTGGACGAAGTGCAAACCGCCCCGCCAGCGTTCGATCAGCATTTCGCCTCCGGTGCCGCCAACTGCCCGATTCAACAGGGCCTCGCCGACGACAATCCCGATGTCGACGCGATCTACCGGCTGATCCTCCCGCTCCCGCTAACGTTCCGCGCCGACCGCTCGCGTGTCGCTTGGAAAGGGCGCGTGGTGCCCGTTCAATAGTCAAAACACGGCCTTCTGGCGTGACGCCTTTCCCTTGCTCTACCTGCCCGCATACTGTTCCTTCCGGATGACCGATATTTGGCGCAGCTTCGTGGCCCAGCGCATCGCTTGGGAAAACGGCTGGAGCATACTCTTCCACGAACCCACCGTTTACCAGTTCCGCAACGACCACAGTCTGATGCGCGACTTCGCCGATGAGGTCCCCGGGTATCTCCACAACCGCAAAATTGGCGACACTCTGGCGGCGCTTTCCCTGCGCCCCGGTGTCGAGCAGCTCGGTGCGAATCTCTTGGCCTGTTATGAGGAACTGGTGCGCGTCGGAGTGATGGAAGCAGAAGGAAATTCCTCTGGTTCAGGCCTGGCTCGACGACCTGAAATAAGCCGGAGCTATACTGAAACTGATCTAGCTGGAGTGGCGGAATTGGCAGACGCACGGGACTCAAAATCCCGCATCCTTCACTGGGTATGAGGGTTCGACCCCCTCCTCCAGCACCATTTCCCTTTCGCGACCGACTGGCCTACGCCGATCCAGCGCCTCTGACGCTACGCTCCTGAGCGAACTTCGAGATCACTTCCAATAACTTTGCCGGCGTGAATGGCTTCTGGATGAATGGACAGTTCTCCAGTTTTCCGCCTTCCACCAGCCGGATAATCGACGGGCTGTCGGGCGTGTAACCGGACATGAGAATAACCGGTATTGGCGTCGCAAGCCCGCCCGCGCATTCCGCAAGCTTTTGACCATCCATCTCAGGCATGATCACATCCGAGAGAATCAGATCGAACTCGCTTCCGCTCTCTTCGCAAATTTTGAGCGCCTCTTTCGCGCTCTGCGCAATCGCCACTCGATGACCGGCGCTCTTCAGAATCCGCTCAACTACTACCAGCACAAGCGGTTCATCGTCTACCAGCAAGATGTTCAAAGTACTTCCTCAGATTGTGGCTGAAGAATAGCAGCTATTTGGTAAAATGGCGTGAAAAATTCTTGCCATACAAGTCATACATTGGGGAGAGTGCGGTCTTTTTTTAACAATTTCTGAAAGAGAAAGCCGGGCTTCGGCCAGTAACTTACAGAAGCCCGGCTTACTAACTACTGAATGACCTGCCAGTTCGCGCTGTCGCTCTCCATCTTTCGAGAGCTGTATTGGGTCGTTAAACTAATGGAACCCGCCCCGTCGATCATTTGTCCGCCGGTTGCAGCTATCGAACAGGCGTTCGCCGATGAGTCCACCTTTTTCACTTGGAATGACCGGCCCTGGATGCCGGCCGCTGTCGGAAGCGAAATCGTCACCGCGCCCGCCGAAGCATTGCACAGGACCACACTGTCTCCCATTGTTGCGTTGTAATTCGCGGTTTTCGTCACGATAGCTTCGCGGTATCCCGCGAGGTTAATCGTCCCTGTCAGCAAATTGTTAATTTCCGATTGCGCGTATCCCGCAATCAGTTGTTGTCCCGCAAGAGTAGGGTGAATGCCGTCGCTCTGGAAATACGTCCCGTTCGCAAACGCTCCGTCGCTCATCAGGTTTACGTCGTTCAGCACTCCATAAGCGAATGCGTCGGCAAAGCTCGGCCAGTTCTGCGATAAAAGCGCATTGTACTGGTCGTGCAACGCGTCGCAGCTTGTTCCCTGGTAGCTCCCGATTCTCGAAAGCATCGGAATAACCAGAACCTTCGCCCCCTGTGCTCGCATATATCGCGAGGACGCAATCAGTCGTTGAAACGTCTGTGCCGGCGTCAGCGCGTTGGAAGGAACGCACATGTCGTTTGTGCCCGCAAAGATCCATGCGATGTTGCTTTTGCCATTGGGATTGATGCCGGTCGCGAACTTCGGCGCCGCGGTCACTATGTTCGTCAACGACTCTCCGGCCATACCCATGTTGTAAACCTGGAAAGTGTCGTTTAACCCGCTTAGCATTCCATTACTGCAAGCCGGAGTCACTCCCTTTCCTTGTGTAATCGAATCTCCTACGCAGATCAGATTGTTGGAACTCGTCGGAGGCACATACTTGCCTCGAGTAACTCCCTTAAACTTGATCCAGCTATCCACAGCGGCATCGTTTTGCGCCACTTCCGCCGGTGTCAGCTTTCTGTTGTAGAAAACAACCCGGTAGATCGATCCGCTCATCTGTCCCGAAAGATAATTACCTCCAAGAAGTAGCGGGCCCACTCTCGACGCCGGATTATTGCCGCCCCGCGTGTAATAGCTCACGTTGCAGTTTGCCCCGATGCAGATTGAGTCGCTTGCCCCATCGAGCATATAGGTAAACAGGTTCGGTCCTACTGCCGGATCGATCTCCTGCGTAGCCGTTGCGTTGTTCCAAGCGCCGTACAAACCGCAGCATAATGGCGTGGACGCCAGTACGTTGCCCCACAGAACCGCGCTGGATCCCGCGCTCAGAAACGCCTGCACCTGCGCTGTGTTGTTGTAGTTATTCGCAATCGACATATCCGCATAAATCTGGACGGTCACGAAGTTATTCAGGATCGCCGTCGGCAAGGTCACCGGGCTGTTCACCGCTGTTGCCCAGGTCAAACCCTGCTGGGTCCAGCTCGGGTTTCCGCCGGTTGGAACGGTAGCCGCGTTGCCGCTCCCGGAACAGTCCGCCAGAACCGCGCCCGACCCGATCGTTCCATCGCAGTTGCCCATCCAGTAATCGCCGATCAAACCGTTCGTCACAATCCCGGACGCGCTTTGGAAAGTGCCCGCGCTCCCGCACTGCTTCATCGCTTCGCGTTGCTGATCGGCGGCGAAGTAGTATTCACCAGCCGTGCAGCTGGTTGGCATATTGGCCAACGTACCTGCCTTCACCGGCTTCGTGTGTGCTGCCCCGGTAAAGTCCTGGGTGCCTGCCGTGTAGGTGTTGCTCTGGTCGGTATAGACCGCCGTCGAAGGCTCCTGCGCTTTGGTCGCAGCCCCCGCAAGGTTTGTGAAGCTCGGCTGCGCACAAGTCGGGCCGCTGGTCGCGTTCGCACCGGTTTGGAACTGGTTCGTGCCGCAGGCGCCCGCATTCGCCTTCGCGTTGAACGTTGACCAGTCGGTCGATCCCAGATATCCCGCCACTGAAGACGTTGCTTGTGGAATGGAGATATCGGAGCTCGCGCCGCCTGGATTATCCGCTACCTTCAGAGGACTCAACAAGTTGATGGAAGGCCGGAACGTAGCCGGAGCCCCGTTATTCGCCACGCCTGTCACCGGTTGTGTCCAAGCGTAAGTCGATCCGTTGAAGGAACACGTCGACATCACGTTGGGCGTTGTGTTCACATTCATCCACAACCTTCCGACCATGAGCGAACTCGTGCAGCCCGGGTCTCCATAACGTGGCGTGATCTGGACCCCAGACGGGTTCACCGTCATCTGGTAGCTGGGCGAAAACGTATTGCCCGACGTCAATCCGCCTGTCGCTAAGAATGAAATCTGCCCGTTCTGCATCGTGATGCTGGTCGCCGTCGGCGAGCTCGCCAGCCAGGTACCCATATCAGTATTTGCCCCGGCCGTAATCGCGCCCCATGAAGGGTCGTTCGCGAACCCGTTTCCAATCAAGTGAAGCCCGCCTCCCATAAAGCCCGGCGCCGCTAGCCCGGTCGCCTTCTGGATGATCATTCCGTTCGTGAATGTCTGCAGCACTCCCCCGCCGCCCGCATCCGTATGGAGGTTCATGCTACCCGCGTTTAAACTGTTCGTTCCCAGCGACGCGAAGTAGTTCAGCACACTAGGCGCTGTACTGATCACGTTCTCGCTCGGAACGCTCGCGTGAAAGGGAACATGGTAGTCCGTAATCGTCTTTCCCAGCAGATCGTCTTGAATGTTTACCGGCGAACCGTACGTGATCGCCTGGTGAACCACGCCGCCGCCGGAAATGCTCGTGAAATGCACCAGCGTATGTACGCTGTTCGTCCCGATCGCGCCCGCGCCTAGACCCCATATGTTGTCTACCTCGCCTCGGCTTCCCGTATCCACCTTCACGCAGTCGTAAAGAAGCTCGCAGTGGATATCGGACACCGAAGCTTCCGAAAGGTTCTCCATTAGAACTCCGATCGCATTGCTGGCCGCGCTCGGCCCGGTGATGGTCAAATCTCGGATGTTGATTCTGCTCGTGGCATAGCTCAAATGGACGTGCACCATGTTCATGTTCGTGACGTCGCCGATGAAATACACCTTATCCAGCGCGAAGTTCTGACATCCATAAGATTGGCAGTCAAATCCATATTTGTCGTATTGGTACATCGCCACGTTGTGCAGGTACGAATTCTCCTGCATGGTCTGCGATGCTACGGCGGTCGAACCCGAAATGTTGTTTGCGTTGACCGTTATATCTTCCAGCCCCGCGCGCATAGTCGGAACCGAGCCGATCGTCATCCCGGGATCTTGGTAAGAGCCGCCGTGACCGTCCAGGTAACAAACCGGGCCGATGTTCACGATTGCGGAATTGGTCGGAAAACTCGGCATGGCCACAATCGCCGCCGTGTGCATGTTCTCCCCTTTGAGCCGAACGCCATTCGGCACAACGATCGTGCTCGAAACGGCGCACCCCCCTGGGTACGGCCGGGACGGCAAGTGGACCGTGCCGGATCCGACCACACCCGCTACATAATTCAACGCGTTTTGAATCGCTGCTGTATCGTCGTGCCAGCTGCTGACCGGCGTGTTATTGGATATGTTACAAACCGCGCCGAAGTCCCGGACATCGATGTTATCCGACAACTTCGAATTGACCGTCCTCTGAATAGCTCCCGTAGGAAGCGTCCCCAGATTCGCGCCGTCGTTGTTCAAGTTGAACGCAAGATTCGTCGAAGGAATGCTCGAAGGCAGTTCCGCCGCCATGATGCGTGCGTTGGCGTCCAGAGCGGCATAACCGTTAACCGCGCCGCGATTGTTCTGGACCTCCGCCTTCATCCACGAATAGCCGGATCCGTTGTTCCCGCACACTTCCAGAAAACTCGGCGCCCCGGCATTATTCATCCAGAGCTTTCCCGTTTGGTTAGGCTGCCCGCATCCGCCCGGGTCGGTTCCGCGGGGATATAACTGCGTTCCGTAGGGGCTGATCGAAAACTGACCCGTAGGAGCATAATTCGTCCCCGGCGTTAGCCCTAAATCTGCCGTGAAGGTAAGGTATCCGTTCTGAAACAGCATCGTATCCGACGTCGCTGAACGAGCCGTAAACGAGCCCATGTCCGTCGTCGCTCCGGCTGACAAAGCCGCCCACGACGGGTCGTTCGCGTATCCATTTCCGATCAGATGCAAACCACCGCCGGCAAACCCCGGGGTCGTCAATCCGGATCTCTGAAACATGATCCCGTTCGAAAAGGTTTGGAATAGTCCGCCGCCCGAACTATCCATCGATTCCTGCAAGTTGCCCACGTTCAAGTTGCTTACCGCAACCGTGGGATTCAAATTCGCCGCCGGGAGTTTCCCGTTCGCATCGAGTGGCGCATAGCCATTCGCGATGCCCTTGTTTGTTCCTACCTCGCAGGTCGCGCAACTCACGTCGACGCGGCTCTGGCCCGCGTTGCTCGCGGCGCTTAATGGCCCCGCGAAATTGAGCGCATTCTGCCCGACAACGGATGCGCCGGCGCTCTGCACCGCAACGGTCTGTGAGACGCCAACCAGGTTCCACTTCGCCGCGTTCGTCCCAGGAGTTACGTTGGTGTTGCTGACCACCGCAACATAAATGGACCCGTTATAAGAAACCGCGTCCAGCGCCGCATATGCGGTCGCCGCTGACCAGGCGCCCCGCCCGTTTAATGGCGGACCCGCCAATCCTTGCGGACCCGTAGCGCCAGCCGCACCGGCAGCGCCAGTCGCCCCGGCTGCACCCGTCGGCCCCTGTGGCCCTGTTGCCCCCGCCGGACCCGGACTTCCGCTCGGCCCCGCCGGACCCGAAGCACCCGCCGCTCCCGTAGCACCGGTCGCCCCCGTGGGTCCCGTCGCGCCTACCGCGGCTAGTTGCACCCACTTCGTCGAATCCGTTCCCGGCGTGACGCTCGTGCTACCCGCGACCGCCCACCAGGATCCGCCCTGATAAGTAACTACATCCAGGAGGTTGTACGCGGTTCCCGTGGCCCAAGCACCACGCATGGTGGGCGTTAAACCATTTGCCCCCTGAGCGCCGCTGCTCAGGTGCCAGGTCCCGTTCAAACAACTAAAAAGGTTCCCGGAACCCAGGGAGAGCACGACGTTTACTTTGCCCGTAACCGGAGACGTGCACGCCCCGGCAGGATCACTCGTCACCGTCGGAGGTATAAATGCCGTAGAACCACTGAGATCCAGCTTGCCCGTTATCGTACGATCGCCATTAATCAATGTCTGTCCCCACGCCGCGGAAATCACGACGAGGTACAGCGCAAGTTTCTTCATTCTGAAGATCCTTTGAACCAAAAATAAGAAAAGAAAGAGGTAGTTGGAGGGTCTCGGTTTTGGATATGCCGAGAGACACTACTCCCTGCAGCCATCGTGCTTCCACTGCCGGGAACCTCTCAACTATTGATTTTGGCGAGTTTCGGCACGAAAGTTGCTCCTACAGGAAAGCAGTCGTGTATTTGCACACTTCTCGGAGGAGAACAGAATGTCTTTCAGCATCTACCTGATCGGGTATGCGTTATTTGTCATTGGGTTGGCGTATGCTGCCCACCTCATGCACATGCCGCCCCAGTGGATCGGCGTCGGAGTCCTCGTGTTAGTAGGCCTCGGCATCTTTACCGGCGTTAGTTCTACTCGGCAAAAGGATACCAACTAGACAGCCCACGGCCTGGACTGTACACTTAAACTGATAAACAAGCCGCCAACCATACATGATTCCAGGCAGAAACTTCCCCCCTCGCCGGCAAAACCGTCGTGAAAATGTAAATGAGTCGATACGGGCGCGCGAGGTTCGGGCCGTTTTCCCCGATGGCACTGCGGAAGTAATGCCTACCGCCGCCGCGCTCCGCAAAGCTCAAGAACTGGGTCTGGATTTGGTCGTGGTATCACCCACGGCCGTTCCGCCCGTCGCTAAAGCCATCGATTTCGGCCACTACCAATACGAGCTGAAAAAGAAGCAGCATGAAGCCAAGAAAAAGCAGCACGTCGTTCAGGTAAAAGAGCTGAAATTCCGCCCCAATACCGACGATCACGACTACGATTTCAAAAAAAATCACGCGATCCGCTTCCTCCAGGAAGGTAATCGCGTGAAAGCTGTTGTGCAATTTCGTGGACGCGAAATCGCCCACACCGATCTCGGAAAGAAGCTGCTTACCCGCTTCGCTGAAGATCTAACCAGCTACGGAGTCGCGGAAAGCACCCCTCGCATGGAGGGGCGCAATGCGCACATCCTGATTAGTCCCTCGAAATCACTCAAGGTAGGGGACAAAAAAGAAGCGTCGGTTTAAAGCGGGATACGGCTGGGTACGGGCTGGCGCCGCGGCGTCCCCGGCCCTCCGGGGAACGTCAGTGCTGTTGCGAGAACAAGAAACAGCACAAGAATAGTAAAGAAGTCCGAATCCATGGGCTCCGAATAGAAATTCTGGTGTGGAATCTTTAGATTACCACGATTTCGCAGTATAAAACCCCGCGGACGCCCCTACCCATTCCAGATTTCGGTTCTGATCCACACCCATCATCTTGCCCCGGCCGGTCCGAACAATCGTATTTACCGGTAACATCCCTTCTGCACCTGTCCCGTCCGGCCACAGATACATGATGCGAACTTCTGCCTTGGCCATCCCCGGCGGCGTCGCAATCGTCGCCTCAAAATTCACCCGCTCCTGCAGGATGTACTCCGCCCGGAGCTCCTCCGGAATGGCCGCAATCTCTTGTTCCGACGGCCCGATCGTCACTCCCAGCCCCGCAAACGAAAATAGCGGCTTCAGTACCAACTGCTCGGGCGGAAGCGGCAACTCCTTCACATCGTTTAAGAACCACGTCGCCGGCACGGTCGGATGCCGCAGCCACGGCAGCGAAAACTTGCTCAATCGGAAAAACCAGTTCGGGTGCCCCGCCCACTCCACATCCAGGTCGTCCCGCGGATCGAACTGCAGCTGGATATCTCGTCTCACCAACTCGTCCGCAATCGCCCGGTTATAGATCCGTTCTACCGGCCGCAATTCCCCCTCCGCCTGGTAAAACAATTTCCGCCCGTGCTTCTCCACAGCGCGAATATCCACGGTCTTAATTCCGCAAATCCGCTCCGTTACCACGAAATCCGCTACTGTTTTCTGTTCCCACGGGTCGATTTCGAGCAGCACCACGTTCTGTGGATCGTGCCCGCCCAACACCGCATGACGAAATGCGATGTAGTAGTCCGTCTCGCTTAGTCCGCCCAGGGTCGTCTGCAGCGCCGGATCCAGTTCATATACATCCCGGTAGGCATGCGCCAGCGTCATCTGGAATCCATATAGCGAGGGAAACCCCTGGATCTCCACTAACCTCGGTTGCCACTCCCCATTCGCGTCCCGCACGATCCCGAAATCGGCCTGGATGAACAACGGATGATCTGCGCAATTCGGAAAATCAAACGCCGGTGGAATGACCCGGTCCGCCGCCGCCAAATACTCTTCGTTGTGCACCAGCTGCAGCACCAGGTCGCGCCCGGCGTCCGCCATTCGCTTCAACAGGTCTTCCGGAAAGAAACACGGCGTCTCACTGCAACGGAACTTTACGCTCGCGCCGCTGCGTTCGTCAATCTCCCGCAGAAACCGCGCATACTTCTCCGGCGTGAACCGCGCGTTGAAGTCGCGCCGGTATTCAGCGAGCATCGCCGTCCAGCAGAAACCGCCCGTGATCCATAATCTGCCGTTCGTCCAGCCAGATACTGAAGTCTTTCCCTACGACATCGATATGCGTGGCCGAATACCAGTCCGCCCCCGTATGAAATCCGTACGGGTTCCCGAACGCGATATGAATCCCCGGGATCTTCTCGTCCTGCAGGATGTTCCCGATCACCCCATGTAGCTTGACGTTGGTCCCGATCGCAAACTCCCCCACGCGGTCGCTGTTCTCGTCGGTATGGGTGTACTGCCAGAACTCGCTCTCTAATTCCTTGTTCTCGCTGTGCGCTTCCACCAGCCGGTTCTTCTCGATCCGTACCGTCAGCGGCTGCGCGCTCAAGTTGCCGTACTTCGCGCAAAGATAGTCGCCCACCACTCCATCGATCACAAAGGTGCCGTTTACTTCTCCGGGCGTGGTAAACGTCTCTCCACCTGGAAGATTTCCCCACTTATTCGGTGAGATGATCCCGCTTGTCTTGACCCACTTATAATGCGGGTTCATATCCGCGACAATCTCGGTCCCCGCCGGAGTCTTCGCGCGTATCTTCCGTGCCTCGCCCGCGTCCTTCCAGATAATCGTGCTGATCCGGTCGATCTCGTCGTAATCCGCCCGCATCCCGTCGAGCATGATCTGCTTGGTGATATTCACCATGTGCGCATGCCGGATCTTCTGACGATTCACCACATCCGTCATCTGCATCCGCGTCTTCAACTCGCCATGTTGCGCCTGCACCGCGAAAATGCTGACCTGGCTCGTCTCCAGGTCTTCCAGAATCGCCAGCGGCTTCGTCTCCAAAGGACGCGTCGCATAGTCCTCCAGCACGAAGGCGTGGTACGGAGAACCAAGGTCCTCCAACTCCTTCACAATCGCGGCCGCGATCTCCGCGCTAGCCTCGTCGGTGATCACCGTCACCTTTTCGTCCCGCTGCACGCGTAAACACGTGTGCACTGCGTTATGAGCCCCTTGCGAAAGCTCAGGGTCAAAGTCCATCAAACACAAAGATTGGTGCATCTATAGTCAACATCTCCAGCCGCTGGTTAGGCGGCGCTTACCGCGGGCTCGAGTACGCCGGCCTCGGTCTCGGAAATGATGTAATCCACGACGCTGTGGAAACTCCCCGTCTCCCGGTATACCCGCAATTGCCGGTCGGCCCCGCTGCCGTTCTTCAGAATCTCGTGGATATACTCGAGCTCTTTCCGCGACCCCAGTTCATCCACGACATCGTCCACAAACTCCAGGTACTCTTCCATCAGCACGCGCAAGGGCACTTCGCACTTCTTACCGAAATCAATCAGTAGCCCGTCCAGCCCATAGCGCAGCGCCCGCCACTTGTTCTCCATAATCAGCAGGCGGCGGTACAAACGGAATCCCTGATTGGCCGCGTACAACTTATGCAGCTTGGCGACCGTGGCTTGAATCAGCGCCGCCAGGGCGATCGTCTCGTCCACCCGCATCGGAACGTCACAGCACCGGAACTCGAGCGTCGGAAAGTTTGGATGCGGCCGGATGTCCCACCAGATCTTCTTGGCGTTGTCGATGCAGTTCGTCTTCACCAGTAAGTTCACGAAGCTCTCATACTCTCCGTAACTCGGGAAGTAATCGGGAATATTCGTGCGCGGGAACTTATCGAACACCTTGCACCGGTACGACTTCAACCCGGTGTCCATCCCCAGCCAGAACGGAGAATTGGTCGAGAGCGCCAGCATGTGCGGCACGAAATAACGCGCTGCATTCATGATCTGTATGCAGGTCTCCTTATCCTCGATCCCTACATGGACATGCAGCCCGAAGATTAGATTCGCCCGCGCCACCATCTTCAAATCCTGCACGATGGTCTCGTACCGTTCGTCCGGATAGATCTCCTGGTTGCGCCAGTCCGCGAACGGATGTGTGCCCGCCGCGGCCAGCCGGAGCCCATTCGCGCGCGCCAGTTGAATAATGCCCCGGCGCAGCTCCGTCACGTCCTCCCGCGCTTCCTGGATATTCCTGCAAATCCCTGTGCCGACCTCCACCACGGATTGGTGCATCTCGGCCTTCACGCGCTCCTTCAGCAGCAGCTTGCCCTGCTCCAGGATCTCGGCCTCTAAGTGCGACCGCAGATCGCGTGTGTGGGGATCGATGGTCTGGTATTCCTCTTCAATTCCGATAGTGAAGCTGGGTCGCACGCATTACCCCCTCAGGAACGATGCCCAACGCATTTCCCGCGCCGGATTTTCGCTACTTAGCGCTTTATCTATGGCCAACTTGGCCACCTCCGTCACGATCCATTCGAAGTTGTCCGGACCTACTGAGTGGTAATCCGCGTCCGGAGCCGGATTCAGGAAATCAATCGCGTACGGTATGCCGTCCTGCACCGCAAATTCCACCGTATTTAAATCGTACCCAAGCGCTTGGCACAACTTCAGTGCGTCGTCGTGTACCCGCTGCAGCAGCCGCGGATCTACCGGCGGCCCATCCAACACATATCTCTCCGCATGCGGCCTTCGCGGGTCATACTGCATGATGTGGACGGCCTTCTGCCCCACCACGTAACAGCGGAAATACTCCTGGAACTCGATACCCTGCTGCAGCGTCATGCAGAGATCGCCCGTCTCGTCATAGGCCGCAAATAGCTCGTCCGGATTGTGCACCTTGTACACGCTCTTCCAGCCGCCGCCGCTATACGGCTTCAAAAACGCCGGGAACCCGATGTAATTGAACACATCGTTCCAATCCAGCGGATACACCAGGTTCCGCATCGACCGTTCCGTCGTCCCCGGCGGATTCACCTTGTGCGGCAGGATCACCGTCCGCGGCGTCGCCACCCCGATCTTCGAAGCCAGTGCGTAATTAAAGAACTTATCGTCCGCGCCCCACCAGAACGGGTTATTGATAACGATCGTGCCGCCTAACACCGTGTTCTTCAAATAGGCTCGGTAAAACGGGATGTCGTGCGAAATGCGATCCACGATCACCCGATATCCCGAGGGCTCCGCCATCTTGACCGCGCCGATATGAATATGTTCCGCGCGCACGTCCTCGATCTGCCAGGAGTTAATGCGATCCACCAACGCGGGCGGAAACGAATTCTCCATTCCGTATATGATTCCGATCTTTCGCATCGTCACCTCAACCGAAGTACTTGACCGCCATCTCCCGCCAATACGGCCAGTCGTGCTTCACTCCCGCGCCCCACACATCCAGCCAGTGAGGAATGTTCTTGTTTCCCATCACCCGCGCCATCCGCCAGTTCTCATCCAGGCACGGATCCCACTCCGACGTACCCAGCACGAAGCGGCTGTTATTCCGGTATCTCTCCAGAACGTTGTGGTCCGATAAGTTCGCCAGGTAATCCGGCGGACAGTTGAAATAGCAGTTGTCGTCGTAGTAATTGCCCACAAACTGGTGGATGTCGAACGCGCCGCTCATACTGACGCAATCGCTAAACGTCCACGGAAATTTCAATGCGAAGTTCATCGCAAAATAACCGCCAAAGCTACACCCGGTAAGTCCCAACCGCGGATTCTGGTTCTTGCTCCGGATCAGCGGAACCACCTCGTTCATCACGTAGCTCTCATACTGCAGATGCCGCCGCACCCGGTCCCGCGGATGCACATGCCGGTTATACCAGCTCTCCGTGTCCACACTATCCAAAGAAAAGGCCTGTAAGTGCCCCTGCTCGTACTGCCAGTGCACCGCCCCGATCATCCCGTTGTTTTCGTAATCGTAGTAGCGCCCGCGCGAAGACGGAAACGTGATCAGCGGAAATCCGCCGTGCCCGTACACAAACAACTCCATGTCGCGCCCCAGGGACGGACTCCACCACTTATGATATTCACGGTTCATTTCTGTGGGACCAGCTCGAACTGATGCGTCACCGGCTGCGCCGCCTGGTGCTGTTTCATCGCCAGCTCCGCATCCAACTTATCCATCGCGCTGAACACGGCGTCCTTGCTCGCAACATCGTCTTTCGCCAGCGGCACCTGCACCTCCCGCCACTTCGCGTTGTGAATGGCGGCATGCTTCTTGGTGTAATCGTGCACCGTCATCGCCTGCTCCATCATCGGCGTGTCATACCGCGCTAAGTTGATCCCGGCGCCTAAGTCTTCATTGCTAAAGGTCCCCACGCCGTGGCCGTCGATATTCAACTGCCACTTACCGGCGTGGAGTCCGCTCACCCGCAGAGTCTCCTGGTCGAGCGCCTCCAGAAAATCCGAGGAATTAATCGCCAGCACGGTCGACGAATCCTTCCAGTCGATCGGCATCGGTAGCGCCTGGTCCGTCTCCGTCCAACTCGTCCCGTTCCAGTCCTTCACGTCCGCATTGGCCGACTTGTCCACGTGCCGCGTGCCTACATCCAACTCCACATCGCTCACCACCGCCGGTGCGTTCCACGCCTTCAGCAGCGCTTCTGCCATCAAAAGATGTCCCGCCGGCCCCGGATGCACCCGATCCGGAATCAGCTTCTGCGCCCCTGCCGCGTCCGCTTCTTTGGCCTTCCGCAGCGCCGCTACTACCGGACCATTCAAGTCCGCCACCTGCATCTGCTTGCTCGTCCCCAACTCCTTCACGAACTGCGCGTAGCGCAGCAGCACCGCGTTGTAGCCGCCCTCAAACTTCACCGGCTGTGTCACGTCGTCAAACGGCGAGGGCTCGATCACCGTGATCCGAATGCCCGGCAGCGCACTCTGCACCGTATCGAGAATGTGTTTATACCCATCCGCATAAGTCGTGAACAGCCCTTGATCGAACGCGCGATACCCCGCATCGTTCATCCCCAGCATGATCGTCATCACCGTCGGCTTATACGCCAGAACATCGCGCTGCAGCCGCAGATCCACCGGGCCTCCACCGCCTCCGCTCACCCGATCCCCGCCCCACCCCGAATGAATAAAGGTGAAGTGCTGGCTCGGAAAACGCGTCACCGCGAACGTCTCCGTAAACGTTGTGTAAAGCCGCTGGTCCGTGATGCTGTCGCCGTAAAACACCACGCGATCGCCATCTCTTAAATAGAAGCCGGTCTGCGCCCATAAACCGCACGCCGTGCCCGCCAGAAGCGCTAAAGCGCGCATCGAAGCCATGCGAGTGAGTGTATCGCACGCGCTTTTTCCGACCCCTCCCGCCCGCGTCCCCAATCGTCCCCCTGCGCGCGAGATAAACTCTGGGGTCATGTGGAAAACCACCCTGCTGCTCCTGATCGCCGCCTCCACCCTCCCTGCGCAGATCAGCTACAACGACGCGCACAAGCAATGGTTCCTCCGCACGGCCTCGTCCACCTACGTGCTCGGTGTCAATGAACGCAACGAGATCCAGAATCTCTACTGGGGCGGTCCCCTCGTCTCCGAATCCGACTTCCCCACCGCTCACTCCACCCCCGAGCGCTCCTCCTTCGACCCCTCCGAAACCCGTACTCGCGAGGAGTATCCCGGCTGGGGCGGAACCCGCTTCTTTGACCCCGCCCTCAAAATCACCCGCGCGGGCGGCGACCGCGACCTCGTCCTCGTCTATGACAACTTCCGCATCGGCGACGAACCCCGCCCCGGCCGAAAACACTCGAAAGGCGATGACGACATCCTTGAAATCCGCCTCCACGACCTTAAGGACAGCATCTACGTCTCGCTCTTCTATCGCGTCTACCCGTCCGCCGGAATCATCGAGCGCCACACCGTCATTCGCAATGGCACGTCCGCCGACCTCACACTCGAAAGCGCCCAATCCGCCGTCTGGTATCTGCCCCCCGGCGACGGTTACCGCCTCACTTACGTCTCCGGCCGCTGGGCCGCCGAGGATCAACTCTCCCGGGAGCCCATCCACCCCGGCATGAAGGTCCTCGAAAGCCGCCGCGGCAACACCAGCCACAACGCCAACCCGTGGTTCATGATCGACGACTCGCACGCCTCCGAGACCGACGGACGCGTCTGGTTCGGTGCCCTCGGCTGGTCCGGCAACTGGCGTCTCTCCGTCGAACAAACGCCTTACAACCAGGTCCGCGTCACCGGCGGCTTCAACACATTCGACTTCGGATACACGCTCAAGCCCGGCGAATCCCTCGAAACCCCGCCCTTCTACGGTGGCTATTCCGACTCCGGCTTCGGCGCCGCCTCCCGCACCCTCCACGCCTTCGAGCGGGAAGACATCTTCCCCGGCGGCGTCCGCTCCCGCCTGCGCCCGGTCCTCTATAACTCCTGGGAAGCCACCACCTTTAATGTCGACGAGCCCGGCCAGAAAGCCCTCGCCGCCAAAGCCGCATCCCTCGGCGTCGAACTGTTCGTCATCGACGATGGCTGGTTCGGCAAACGCAACAACGACCACGCCGGCCTCGGGGATTGGTTCGTCAACAAACAGAAGTTCCCCAATGACCTTCAGCCCCTCATCGCCGAAGTGAACCGCCTCGGCATGGACTTCGGTCTCTGGGTCGAGCCCGAAATGGTCAACCCCGATAGCGACCTCTACCGCGCGCATCCCGATTGGGTCCTGAACTTCCCCAACCGTCCCCGTAGCGAGCTCCGCAACCAACTCGTCCTCAACTTGGCCCGCCCCGACGTCACCGAGTTCATCTTCTCCGCCCTCGACCGCCTCGCCGCCACTTACAACATCCGCTACTTCAAATGGGACATGAATCGCTCCATGTCCGAACCTGGTTGGCCCGCCGTCGCCCCCGAAGACCAGAAGAAGGTGTGGGTCGAGTACGTCCGTAACTACTACGCCATCCTCGACCGACTCCGCGCCAAACACCCCCAGCTCGAGATCGAATCCTGCTCCGGCGGGGGCGCCCGCATCGACTTGGGCGTGCTCCGTCACGTCGATGAGGTCTGGACCTCCGACAACACCGAGGCCTTCGACCGTCTCCGCATCCAGGAAGGTTTCAGCTACGCCTACGCCCCCAAAGTCATGTCCGCCTGGGTCACCGACGTCCCCAATATGAACGGACGAAGTACGCCTCTCCAGTACCGTTTCCTCGTCGCCATGCAGGGTGCGCTCGGCATCGGCGCCAACCTCAACCACTGGACCGCGGACGACTTCGCTCTCGCCCACCGCCTGGTCACCCTCGACAAGCAGATCCGCGCCACCGTGCAAACCGGCAACCTCTACCGCCTGCTTTCCCCTCGCGACAGCGACACCACCGCCAACCAGTACGTCTCCGTCGACGGGGCTCAATCCATCCTCTTCGCCTTCCGCCACTCCCAGCAATACGACTTACCCGCGCCCACCATCTATCTCCAAGGCCTTGACCCCAACGTCGACTTACACCCTCACCACTCTCACCGGCCAGACCGCCACCCACACCGGCGCATACTTAATGCAACACGGCCTCGACCTCAACCTCCGCGGCGATTACGCCAGCGACCTGGTGACGCTCACTCGGCGCTGATGTAAACTTCGAAACGCAACTCTCACGCTCCAATCATTAGTGCTTGCCAAGACCTTTGGGCGTACACTATCCTTGCTTGAACGCTGCAAGCTAATCCGTTCTGCCGGGAGTTTTTGTTTTGAAGATATTTGCCTGGGTGCTCGCTGCGCTCTCCCTTACCGCCGGAACACTACCCGCCGACACCACCGGGCAGATCACTCCGGAAGAACGCCGCAGCCTCGAAGTCTCCCCCGCGGTTGTTTTCATACGCGTCTGGTACACGTTCTCCATACCCGGGAAGCTGAAAGAAACTCCGATCGGATTTTCCGGTACCGGGTTTCTCTATCGCCCCGACGGCTATCTCATCACCAACGCGCATGTCGTGGAAGACGCCAACCTCAAGGATCCGACCGCCCGCACGGATCGCATGCGCGAGGTGGTCAGCCTCCTCGAACACAGCGTCCGCCGACGGCTGACTTTACCGGAAATCCAGAGCCTCCAAGTCTCCGACTCCCACCTGGAGGTCTATCTCAGTAACTTCGCCAAGTACACCGGAGAAATCAAAGTCTATAGCGACCCCTCCTTTGTCAACAACGGCAAAGATATTGCCATCATCAAAATCGACGGCAACAATCTCCCCACAGTGAAGCTCGGTGATTCAGAAAACGTCCATGTCGGCGAACCGCTCACCGTCATCGGTTATCCCGGCGTGGCCATGAACAGCGAAATGATCAGCAAACAATCTGTGCTGGTTCCTTCCGTCACCAATGGCCACATCTCTGCGCTGAAGGTCGACTACAAGGGCACGCCCGTGCTGCAGTCGGACGTCGCCATTACCCACGGCAACAGCGGTGGCCCCGCGTTCGACCCGGATGGCAAAGTGGTCGGCATCGCCACCTACGGAAACGTCAAGGAAGTTGCCGGCTTCAACTTCTTCGTCCCCATCAATACCGCATTGGAGTTTGTCCGTCAGGCCGGCGCCGAACCGCAATCCGGTGAGTTCGATCGAACGTGGCAGAACGCGCTCGATGCCTACTCGCAAGGCGACTGGCCAGCAGCGCACCGCCTCCTGAACGACGTGCTCGCCATGAGTCCCGGCCAGCCGGACGCTACCCGCCTCCAGAACGTCGCCGCCCGCAACGAACGCAACGAGAGCTCCGTGGATCGCGTCCGCCATAGCGCTGGGCCGTTCCTGTGGCCTATCGCAGTGGGCGCCATCCTCCTGATTGCTTTCGTCGCTTGGCGGCTCCTTAAGCCAGCGCGGCCAGCCCCTCAGCCGCCTTCTCCCACCACTCCCCCTGCGCTTTCGGATTTGAAGCCCACTGTGGTCTCCCCAATCCCGCCCCCATCCGGCGACTCGGGACGTACCAACTTCGGCACCCTCCACGTCACCGCCGGTGCCCTGAACGGCAACCGCTTCCCAATCCCTAAAGCGGGCCTGCTCATCGGTCGCGATTCCGCCAAATGCAACATCGTCATCTCCGATGACACCATATCGAAAGAGCACGCATGGGTGGTTCCTCTCGATCACGAGGTCGTCGTCATCGATCGTGGGTCCTCAAACGGCACCTACGTCAACTCCACCGATTCCCCTCGCGTCAACAAGGTCGCCCTCAAAGACGGCGACCGCCTGTTTATCGGGAAGAAAGGTGCCGTGCTTACATTCCAGGGTTCTTAATTCAGCCGTATCCTCGAAATTTTCCCCATGCCTAAATTCTGTAGCTACGGCCACCAAATGGAAGACTCCTGGGAGATCTGTCCCTATTGCCAGCGCCCCGGCTTTCAAACCCCTTCCGCTCCGTCCAGTTCAGCCAAAACACGCTTGGATTTTGAGACCGTCACCATGTCATCCAAGCCAGCCGACACGCCCGCTGCCCGCAAAACCGTGCTCCTCAACGATCGCCAGCCGAAACGCAATCTCGTCGGCTGGCTGGTTGCCATGGACGGTCCTCAGCAGGGCGAAGACTTCCGCGTGCGTGATGGCCAGAACATCATCGGCGCCGCGCCCGACTCCGACATTGCCCTGCGCGATGAGAGCGTCTCCTCTAAGCACGCGAGCGTCCGCTTTCGCGACGGCTCCTTCTTCGTTACCGATCTGGATTCCACCAACGGAACGTTCCTAAACACCGGCCCGACTCCCGTCGCCCGCGAGGAACTCAAAGACAACGATCTCCTCCGCATCGGCGCTGTCACCCTGAAATTCAAGGCCCTTTAACCCGCTCTGCATGCCAGTCCGTTCCGATGTGGATCTTGCCAATCTGACCGATATCGGCTGCCAGCGTGAACAAAATGAGGATTTCTACGGGTACTTCGAACCGGAAAACGACGATGCCTTCCGCGCCAAAGGACGCCTCCTCGCGATCGCCGACGGAATGGGCGGCCACCGTGGCGGCCAAATGGCGAGCGGAATTGCCATCGACTCTCTCCGCAATACCTTCCTAAACTCTCCCCTGGCCGATCCGCAGTCGCTCTTGATCGAGGCTTTCGGTCGCGCCCAGCACGCCATTCTCGCTGCTGCGCAGGAAAATCCGGATCTCGCGGGCATGGGCACCACCTGCACGGCCGCCATCATCCAGGGCGATCGCTTGACCTACGGCCACATCGGCGATAGTCGCCTGTACCTCCTCCGCGAAGACGCCCTCCAGCAACTCACCGAAGACCATTCCTATGTGAACCAACTCGTTCGCAGTGGTGCCCTCACGCCCGAACAAGCCGCCACTCACGAAAAGCGCAACGTCCTCACAGCTGCGCTCGGCATGGACTCTCAAAAAGTCACAGCCGACTTTTCCCCCGAATCCCTCGCGCTCTCCCCCGGCGACGCTGTGGTCCTCACCAGCGATGGCCTCCACGGGCTCGTCACCGCCCAGGAAATCACGAACGCGGTCTCCCACCTCACCCCTTATGAGGCTTGCCGCGTACTTGTCGATCTCGCCAAACACCGTGACGGCCCGGACAACATCACCGTCCAGATCCTTCGACTTCGCCCTGCGGCGCAGCAGCCCGCACACACTCCGCTATCGGCCGAGAAAGTGTTCTAGTTTCGTTAGCTCCTCTTCAGCGTGATCCAAATTCTTTTGGGCGCTCTCCAGGTTCTTGTTCTGCAGGAGACGATCCGCCATTTGCACGTACGAATTCATTCGAACTTCCGATGCCACGATGTCGCCCCTTAGTCCAACCCCGATCGAAGCTTGTTGCTGCTTCAGATTCGTCAGGCTCTGCGTTACCGCTTCCGCCCGCGCGCGGATTTTCATCAAATCCTCATCCGCTCGATCCAAGTCCGCCTGCGAAGGCCCGCTCACTGCCGGAGTAGGTGCCGGCGCAGGCGCTGCTGGCGGAGGGGGAGCCTGTGCTGCCTGCTGCGTCTGTTCTGCCCCGGCGTGGGTCTGGGCCGTGGTCGTTCCCGTCGCAACAGTTCCCGCCTTTATGCCTCCCGATCTTCCGATGGCCGGAATAGCGGCCGCCGTCCCTCCCGCCGCGTCCGGCGGCTTCGCCTTTCGCGTAACTCCTTGCGCGCTCAGCGACTCCAAGGACTGATCGGCGCTCGTCGACGTGCCCGGTGTATCCGTTCCCGAAATCGTCGGCGCAGTCGGTGGCGAGTTGGCACCTCTCCAGGCCCCGAACTGCTGAACGAGGACGCTGATGGGTTCTTGCCCGATCTCGGGATTGCCACGAGAGCAACCACCGCTAGGCAGATACAAGCCGCTGCCCCGGCGCCGACCCAGATCCCGCGCCGTCCTTTTCCCGTCCCACCCTGCTTCCCGCTTTCCCCCGCAGGTGCCGGCGGGAAACCGCCCGCCATCTGCGCGCCGCCCCCGTTTATCTGCCCTGCGTTCAAGGATCCTGCATTCGCTACGCTTGCCAAAGGTGGTGGCGTAACAGGCCGTCCCGCTCCGCCCGGCGGCATGGTCCTCGTGTCTATCTGCGGGAATCGCCCATAACCCGCTACCGGAATCGACACGTCCGACTCGGAGATCACCCTCGTCGGTCCAGCCTCACTCCCCGCCGTCATCTTCTCCAGCGCTTCCCGAAATTCAAGCGCGTTTTGGAAGCGTTTCCCGGGCTCCTTTCTCGAGCGCCTTCAGAATGATCGCGTTCAACGATTCCGGCATCGCGGGGTTGATCGATATCGGCGTCGGTGGCGGCGTGTTGAGCTGCGCGTTTAACACGTCGTAAGTACTGTCCGAATCGAACGGGCAGCGGCCCGCCGTCAATTCATACAGCACGATGCCTAGCGAGTAAAGATCCGATCGCGCGTCCACCGCCGACCCGCGAACCTGCTCCGGCGACATATACAGCAAAGAGCCTACGGTCGTCCCCGGACGCGTCAGAAACGGCTCCAAATTGGATTTCGCGATTCCGAAATCCATCAGTTTTACGTTTCCGTGTGGCGTCACCATTACATTCGAGGGCTTAATGTCCCGGTGAACCACCCCTCGCTGATGTGCGTACCCCAGTGCGGCTAACACCTGTTGGACATAGCCGATCACCTTGTAGATCGGAGTGGAGCCTTTGGACGCCCGCTCCCCCAAATCCACGCCCTCTACAAACTCCGTTACCATCACCAACTGATTATTCACTTTGAAGGCCGTGTGCAACTTAGCGATATTTGGATGATCTAGCCTCGCCAGTGTTCGTATCTCCGCCAGAAATCGGTCCCCCATCCCAGGCTTTGAACTGATATCCTCCAGCAAAACCTTCATTGCTTCGATCCGGTCGGAAATCACGTTACGAACCGGTACACGCGTCCCATCCCGCCTTTTCCTAAGACATCCAGCACTTCGTAATCGCCGGCCAGTTGGCCCGGTTGGAATGACATCGCTCAGTCCCTTCGGGTGTAATCTGCACAATCATACGCTAGAAATCCACCCGTTTGCGAGACCCGTTTGTCCCATGTTCCTACCTCGTAAACACGCTGCTAATTATGTTGTAGTTTCGGAAATTGCGTTATATACTCGCTCATGCTCAAAGAGTCGGGCGCTACGTCCCTGCGCTGACTCCAGTGCACTTCATCGATCGTCAATAACCCCTATGCGCAAGATTCTTCTGATTGTTCTTCTCTCGTATACGGCTGTTTATCCGGCACTGGCCCAGCAACAGAAGCACCGTGTGGCCGTTCTCGATTTTGGTTACGGTACCGTGATGACCAGCGTCCAAGCTATCTTCGGATCTAACCAGGATGTTGGCAAAGGGATCGTCGACTTACTAGTCAACCAACTGGTGAACGACGGCGCGTACCGGGTCATTGAACGTGCCGCGCTCGACAAAATTCTTAAAGAGCAGAAATTTTCGAACAGCTACCGCGTGAACATGGCAGCGCGGCCATGATCGGTGCTCCCTGGGTGTTGATATTATCATTGTCGGGATGATCACACAGTTCGGCCGCGACGACAAGAACTTCGGTACGGGTGGCGCTGGCGGTCGATGGGGGACCGGGGCACTCGCCGGTTTAAGCCTTCACAAAAACAAAGCGGTCGTCGAGGTAACAGCTCGCCTCGTCGAGAAACCTGGTGAGATTCTCGCGTCCGTTGTGGGCCATGGCGAATCCACTCGCTCTTCATCGGATATGGCCGGCGGCGGCGCGTCCGGCTGGAAGGGGGCGGCGGTCGCTTGGATATGGGAAGCAGTAACTTTAGTCAGTCGATCCTCGGCGAAGCGGTGAAGCAGGCCGTAACGCAACTCGCCTCGAATTTAGATGCCAAAGCAGCTTCCCTTCCCGCTCCGGAGGCGCCTAAGGTCGCTGCCGCCCCGCCGCTTGACGCTGTTGTCGAAGACGTGTCCGGCAACGATATCGTCGTGAATGCCGGAACCTCCGCCGGTATCCAAAACGGGGACAAGCTCGCCATCACACGCGAGAGTCGCACCATCAAAGACCCTGTTACGGGCAAGCCCTTGCGTACGGTGGAAGCCCCGGTTGGCGTCCTGACCGTGGTCAACGCAGACGCCAACTCGGCCTCCGGAACATTCTCCGGAAGCGGCGCACCTAAGGTCGGCGACAAAGTCAAACGGCCCTAATAGCCTCCTTCAAAAGCGGCGGGGGCGGCTCGCCCACGTCGCTGCTTGCCGCCGCTAGCTCAGGCCAATCATAACCATTCCAAGATACAATAAATCCGGCTAGTCAAACCTATCCCCGGAGACCCCATGCCCTTCATTCCTTACTTCTCCGCGAGCAACCCCCTTCACGCCGCTGCTCGCCTTCAACTCAACGCACATAAAACGATTCTGCTCTGCGCCACCTTCTTCCTCTCCGCCACCCTATGGGGACAAGCCATCCCGATTCCGTCCGGTACTCCAATCCCTCTAACTACTCCGCGCTTCATCTCCATCGACGTCCCCGGATCTACCATCACCAACGGTTACGCTCTCAACGACAGCGCCGTGGTTGTGGGGTCTGCTCAGCTTCCGGACCAAACCTATGTAGCGTTTACCTGGAACGCGGGAGACATCACGTCATTCCAGCCACTAGACGCGGGTACCAACCCCGGACAAGGCACGCTAGCGCTCGGCATCAACGCGAGTGGAACCGTAACGGGTTTCTACTCGGACGCGAATGGCGTAAAACATGGTTTCGTTCGCACCAGCGCCGGGGAGATCTCCAGCTTCGATGTGCCGGATGCGGGTAGCCAAACGGGTGCGGGCACAATCGCGATAGCCATCAACTCCAGTGGTGAAATAGTCGGAACGTACACAGACGCGAGTGGAGTCATTCATTCGTTTCTCCGCAACCCGGCAGGCGCAATCGTTACATTCGATGTCGCCGGCGCCAACTCCACCTTCACTCAAGCGCTCAACGATTCAGGAGTCATCACGGGCTACTTCGTCGATGCAAATTTGCTGGATCACGGTTTCGTCCGCGGCTCGGACGGAACAATCACCACGTTCGATGTCGGGGTCGCGGGAACTTCTCCCTACTCGGGAACCGTTCCGGAAGCTGTGAATGCCGCCGGAACAATCACCGGATCTTATTCCCTGCCGAATCCCAACTACCAGGCCGGCTTCGTTCGCACCGCCGATGGCGTCATCACCACGTTTCAGGGAAAGAGCGAAACGTCGGTCTTACCGTCCGGAATCAACACGAACGGGGTGGTGACCGGGTTCTACGTAGCTGCATCGAGCGGCGGATTCCTGCGCTCCGCGACCGGAACGCTTTACCCGTTCCACGGCCCTAATAAGGAAGCGGACGGCGCGATCCCTTACGCGATTAACAATTCAAACGCAGTTACCGGCTATTACTTCAACTCCAGTGGTAAACAGATCGGGTTTCTGCTAATCCCGCAAGCGCAGTAACGCGGGATTTCTCCCTGCAGGCATTTCGCGGAAAGCCG
>CAVTXC010000003.1:0-85987 GCA_963738525.1 Bryobacterales bacterium | reverse complement strand
TATGAATGCATCGGACCTTCAACGAGAATGCCGAGTAGCGCTATGACAAGTGGGTTGTCTAGCACGTCCGCTGGCATGGTCTAATTAGACCATAAGAAGAGAATTGTGTTGCTTGCTGCAGGCGTATTTCGTGCCTACAGTTCACTCGCAGGACTCGGAAAGTCGGTTGTGTTGATCCGGCCAATTGATCTTGTGTGGTCCGGCAGCGTTTACCGTAGGGCCTGAGATACGGCGATACCGGAACGTGGGATGTTGTCACCCCAGCTGGCCGAACCAAGTAATACGCAGCATTGAGCCCGGCGGAGCGAACCGTTTGCTTTGAAAATTGCACCGCGCCGAACGTTTTGTTCACAGGCTTCACGCCAACGGCAGAAGCGTAACCTATTCCGGGACGCTCCAGTCTGCGTGCCGGAGGATAGCCTCCCGCTCTAGCAAAAACTTGACCGCTCCTGTCGAGTTGCTCTAAGGGCCCTTTACGAAACATGAGATTGATCCCATGACGCATAAGCGTGCTGTTCGCCGAAGCGCTTGCGAGCTTGTGACGCCGCTCGCCGCGTCCCAGATCTTCCGCGTCCCGTCAAGTATCGTCGAACTTCCAAACGTTATTCACCTCTCCCCGAACTCAAAACTTGTGTTCGTCGTTTTTCGCGCGGGGTTCTGCCGGCAAACGTGACGCTAGTTCCCCGGCGACTCCAGATGCCGATCCCATGTACCTTCTGAGGAGCTTCCCCCGCGATAGTTGGATACCTGCGATGGACGTTCCGCTACTCAGCCAAAAGATCGCTGCACGCCGTTTAAATGTCTCTACTCAGTCTTCCCAAGAAACAACGCGATATCCGAGAATGTCCTTTAGCCCGGGCATATCACCCTCAATTGATCTTCGCCCCCGCCGATCCGTCGCTGCAATCCCCTACTCAAAACCAATCTCACCCATATCGATCGCCACCAGCAAAGGTTTCTTGACCAACTGATAATCCCCTTCATACGCATATACCCGGCGCTTCGTGGGCACGATAATCCCGTCCACATCACGGTACTCGGATGCATAGTTCAGCCCGGTTGCTCCTCCCAAAATGTCCACCGTATAATCGTGCCGGCGCAGCAGCCCGTCCGGCCCAAAGCAGGAGATCTGCTCGCGCGTGTGGCTCTTGATCGTGTCCGGGAACGTCACCCTCAAACGCCGCCAAGTCTCTCCATCCTCCTGAATCGACGAAATCTCCTCACTGACGAACCCCGGGTAGGTGTAAAGGAACGGCGTGTTCAAGTAAGTCCAAAGCGCCTCGCCGCAAAAATACGCGACGTGGATGTCGTCCCACGGGGTTTCCCGCTGCTGCCCTGCAAACGACGTCTCCGGGTCGTCGCGCGACGCGACCGTCGTTCCGTCGGCCTTCTGCATCTCGATGCGGCTCGGTTCGAAGATGGACCGTTTGTCCTCGCCTCGAAACTCAGTCACCAATCTTTCCACCTTGGTATCGAGCCTCATCACAATATCCTTCAAGACATTCCCCACGCTCTTGACGTACCAGATCGCTCCGGTAATCGAAGCGGCAACGGTCATCGACTTCTTCTCGTTCCAGCGGTCTAGTCCGCCATGCGCTGCAACAGCTGTGCTTAATAAGTCAGTCATGAAATCTCCTTCTTAGCAATGGACTTACTGGAACGCCATAAGTTGAAAACGTGGCGGCGTACCAACGGTGCTGCACTCGTCCCGCACGCCGCCACACTTATGCGCTCTTTCGGAGAGCGCTCTGCTCGAGCGATGCTGCCGCGAGCTCGATAATCGCGGCAACCTCCGCCGGTCGGGCCATAAATGCAGCATGACTCGCCGCAACGGACTGTACGGTCGCCCCCATTCGCTTGGCCATGAACTCCTGTGCCGGCGGCGGAATCATCTGGTCATCCGTGGCCACCAGATACCAGGAAGGAATACTCTTCCACGCGGGCACGCCCTCTTTGCCGCTGAAACTGGCAAAGCTCAACGGTTTCTGTACCGTCGCCATCAGATCTGCTTCAGCCGCCGTGGCGTCCCCCACGAATGCCGTGTGGAACTTCTCGCGGTTGATCCACAGGTAGCCATGCGCATCGGGCCATATCGCTGTGGATCCCGGCGAGGGCGGCCCTTGTTTACTCAGACTGTCGAGACTCTCCCCTTCGTCCAGACCGAACGCCGTGATATAAACCAAAGCCTTCACTTGCGGTGTCTCGGTCGCCGCCCCGGTGATCACAGCGCCTCCGTAAGAATGGCCCACCAGAACGGTCGGCCCTGTCTCCATGGAAAGCAGCCGCCGCGTCACCGCGATGTCGTCCTCCAGTGAAGTCAGCGGAATCTGTGCCGCTGTCACGTTCAATCCCTTTTCCTTCAGCAGCGGAATTACTTTGCTCCAGCACGAGCCGTCTGCCCACGCTCCATGCACCAGCATCACGTTCACTTTGTTGTTCATACTTTCTCCTTGTACTAATTGGTTATGCTTCTACCGTCTCGCGCTCGACCTGCTCGACTTTTCCGGGGCCGCCATAGAACGGATAATCCGTATAGCCGTGCGCGTCGAACGTGTAGAAAGTGTCCCGGTCGTACGGGGTAAGTGGAAGCCCGGCCTGAATGCGGTCGGGCAAATCGGGATTGGAAATAAAGTAACGCCCGAATGCAACCGCGTCTGCCGTTCCGCATTCGACGATCGCGTCCGCCGTTGCCGGCTCAAACCCGCCCGCGGCGATAATTTTGCCGTGAAAAATTTCCCGAATGTGCTCGGTGGCAATTGGACCCTGATCGCCGGAGACAAGTTGGTTCCCCTTGATGCGGGGTTCGATCACGTGAAGGTATGCCAGCCCGCAACGGTTGAGGCCCGCGGCAACGGATGAGAACAGCGCCTGCGGATCGCTGTCCGACATCCCATTGAATGTCCCGCTTGGACCGATGCGAACCCCGACCCTGCCGGTGCCCCACACCGACGTGAGTGCTTCCACCACTTCGAACAGCAGCCGCGACCTGTTCTCGATCGACCCGCCGTACTCGTCGGTTCGTTTGTTACTGCCGTTCTGCAGAAACTGATCGATCAAATACCCGTTCGCGCCATGCAGTTCCACGCCTTCGAAACCCGCATCCATCGCGCGTTGCGCGGCTCTCCGGTAATCCTCAACGATCGATGCGATCTCCCGAACCGCCAAAGCCTTATGGGGAGAAGGTTGAATCCAGCCCTGCGCCGTCGACACCAGGTGCGACGGATCTTGCCAATACGTCGGATCGACGGATGCGGAGCCCGGCGTCTCACCGCCCGTTAACGACACATGCGACGAGCGCCCGGTATGCCATAGCTGCGCATACATATGCGCGCCCTTCGCCCGGACGCCCGCAACCACCTTGCGCCAGCCATCCACCTGCTGATCGGAATAGAGTCCCGGCGCCCCCAGCCACCCCCGGCTAGTTAGCGAGATGTTAGTAGCTTCTGTAAGTAGGAAGCCGCCATCGGAAGCTCTTTGCGCGTAATATTCAGCCATGAGATCGCCCGGGATCGAATTCGGCTGAATCGACCTCGACCGTGTAAGCGGCGCCATGACCACGCGATGCTGCAGCGTCAGCGCGCCTAGCCTTACCGGTGTAAATAGCTTTCGATATTTTGTGGTAGTCATCTTTGCGTCCCCTTGCTTCTCAATCATCGGGTGAACTCCCGCCGGGCGAAAGCCCATTAGGGGTGCCCGAATCCACTCTATAGAGCCATATGACGGTAGCTCCAGCCGTCGATCACAAGCGCGTGAAAGAATCGCAACCCGTTGTCTGGACGGCGTTTAACGGCTCCTACCGTGGCGGGACGTCCTGGATTTGCCCAAGCCCGGGCTACACTCGTGGAGCGGGGCCGTCTTCCCGCTTACGCGGGGCAGTGGGCCGCGAAAAAAAGTGATTTTGCGATACGAACCCAGGAAGTGGTTGAAAGCAAAGGGAAATGTCGGAAAACAGCTTTCGAAAATGGCCGTTAATAACCCAAAAACACCCTCGAATCACCCCAAAACAGCCCCAAAATCGGGTTCGCTCGGGGGGTTTTAAGCGTGTTCGGAACGCACCCGGACGTAAGTCGAGTAACCTTCGTCACCGATGGACGTAAACGGTCGCAAGCGCATCCCGCCTGCGACCCACTCGTCTCGACGGCCGCCCGCCGGCTGGGCCCCCAGCAGTTCCTTCCGTGTGATCCCCGTCGGGGCTGCGCCCAATGCGAACAACACCAGCGGTCCTCGCACCAGCGCCACCGTATCCGGATGCTGCGCATCCACGGCAGACAGCCGCATCGGCGTCGGAAGCTCCAGTTCGATCCGATCCCCGGGGTTCCAGGTCCGATCCAACACCGCAAAGGTCCCGCCCTGCGCTTCCACCTCGGCCCGCTTGCCGTTGACGCTCACCCTGGCCTGATCGCCCGCCCACTCCGGTATCCGGAGCCGGACCGCGAAGCGGACCGGCCCCGGTGCCGTTAAGGCCAGCTGGATCGCCCCATCGAGCGGGTAGTTCGTCGTTTGCACCAAGCGGAGCTGCTTGTTCTGCTCGACCCAGTTGAGCGTCGAAGGGATGTACAGATTGACGAAGATCCCCTGTACATCGCGGAAGTAGGTGCTGATCCCGTAGTCCGTCGCTATCTGCGGCAGCGTCCCCGCACAGCACGGGAACTTGTCGGGATGAAAGACCTTCTTCCCTGCGAAGTTGTAGTCGGAGTAGTAGAAAGCCGACCCGTTCGCCTCCAGTGGCCGCGCGCCCAGCACGGTGTTGTACATCACCCGCTCCATGCTGTCCCCATACCGCGCATCTCGGGTCGCCCGTAGCAAGTAGCGCGTCAGCTTGAAGTGCGCATACGACCCGCACGGTGTCTCGAAGCTCGAGTGCGTCTTCTCCAGGCTCTCGCCCAGCTTGCCGCTACCGGGAACCACGAAGGTCTCGTCCGGTCCCCATCCACCGGTGGCGAAGCTCTGCTCATCGACGAAACGGAACCCATTCTTCGCCGCCAGGAAGTGCTTCTCGCTCCCCAGTGTCAGGTACGCTTTTGCCGCCGAACTTAAGGAGTTCATGTGGCTATATGCATGGCGTCCGGGAAGCACGTTCTCGCCGCGGGAAAGGGGATTGAAGTAGTCATCATCGGCCAGAAAACGACTAGCCATCTCGCGATGCCGCGCGAGTCCCGTCCGCTCCCACGCAAGGAACTGGTTCTCGGCCATCGTGTAGCTCTCGTCCCATCCATGGATGGTGAACTCTTCCCGTGCCGTGATCGGCCCCGTCGCATGCGGCTGCGAACGTGGGGGAAGATGCGTCGATACAGCGTCGGTCGCTCTAGCCAGAGTCGGCAAAGCATCGGGGTCATGTGCGTACTCGTGCGCGTCGATTAGGCCCAGCACCAGCTTGTCGTAGGTGTAAGCCGGGAATCGGTTCTCGACGAAGAACTTGCCCGTCGGATCGATCGTAGCGGCATACCCGCGGACCAGGCTGCTGATCTTGGCTCGGGTCGGAAGATCTCCTGTGATCGCGTAGTAGCGCGCGAGCGCTGACATCCACTGCCCGTAACAATGGGCAGGCGCGAAGGCATACGTGTTGTACCAGCCGCCGAGATCGTTCCCGGGAGCCGGAAGACCCTCTCGCTGACGGAAAGGACGCAGGAGGCTGTCTTCGCTCAGGTTCATCAGGACGGCATGCGTCTGCTCGCGTTGCGTTCGCTGCGGACCGTCCGGAAACTGGATGGAGGTATAAGGAAACTGCGCCAACGGCGCTACGTGACCGGCCGCGAAGGAAGGCAAACCTACTCCCGCCACTGCGGCACTGCCCAGGAACGTTCGGCGCGAGATACCCGCCATGAGAATCCCTCCTATTGCTTCTGTGCGGATGCCGTCGTCGCCGGATGAGACTTCAACTCGGCTTCGACCACAGGCTTCAGCACGTCCATGGTGATCATCGCATTCAGGTGCTTGCCATTAATGTAAAGAGCCGGAGTTCCGGCAACACCGGCCTTGGATCCCTCGTCAAGATCTCTCTGAACCCGCTGTTGAACTTCCGGTGAAGCAAGGTCAGCTTCGAAACGGATCAAACTGAGCCCCAGCGTCCCCGCGAGACGGTTGATGACCTCCGGCGAAAGCTTACCCTTTTGGTTGAACAGCGCGTCGTGCATCGGCCAGAATTTCCCCTGCTTCTCGGCAGCTACCGATGCGCGCGCCGCCAAAGCAGCTTGCGAATGGATGTCGAGCGGAAACTGCTTGAACGTCAGGCTGACTTCCGTGGGGTAGATCTTCAACAGCTGCGCAATCTGGGGCGTCGCCATCACGCAGTACGGGCACTGGAAATCAGAGAACTCAACCAGCTTTACCGGAGCGTTCGCCGGACCGATAGTCGGCGAACCGTCCGTGGCTAGCTTGACCGGATCCCCTAAAAGACGGGTGTCGCGCTCGGGTAAATGAGCCCATTCTGAGGCATCGGCTAAGGTAAGAGCCTCTTTCTCGCTCTTGCCACTTTTGAGCGCTGCCACTATCACCCCGGCAAGGCCGCGGCTATAAGAACAGTTGGGATCTTTCATGCGGCATTCGCCCACTCTCATTCCGCATGTGCAACTGCATTCCCGAGCGTTGATGAGCTTGAGCGCGGTTGTTCGCTGTGCCTCGCTAAGACCACTGAAATCAACCCCGGGAAGGGAATCCGCGTTTGCCCCAACTTGGGCAACCGCAGGGAAAAAGCACAGGGCCAAAGTGGCGGTCACGATGGCGAACAAACGAAGCATATATCTCATTGTAGCGGCGCTGTGACCCTAGTCAGTGGCGGCTCTCAGCGGCTGCAGGGTGGTTTCCCAAGTTCGTCTCACCCAGAGCAAGCCGCCGGTGAAACAGATCGAAGACAAGACCGTAGCATTGAAAGGCTAACGCCGGGTCGTACCGCGGCCCCTCGTCGCGCATAAACGCATGCGCGCCGTTCACTTCGTGCCAAGTGAAGTTGGCTCCTACTTCCTCCAGGCGCGCGCGGAGAACGTTGCGTCCTTCGAGCGGTATGTGGGGATCCTGCCGACCCCAAATATGGAGAAGCTCTCCTTTAATCTCGCCGGCCCGGATCAGAGAATCGTCGTTGGCACCCTTACCAAGACCCCTCTTATGAATGTCAGTCGCGTAGAAACAAGCGGCAGCCAAGACCTCCGGGTTCATTGCCGCACGAAACGCGAGGTGGCCACCGATGCAGATCCCCATTGTTCCCAGGCGGCCCGTGCAATCGGGAAGACTCCTCAGGTATTCGAGTGAGGCGCGCGCATCGGCGTCGTAACTCGATAGCTCTTTGGTAGTTTTGTCCAGGTTCCCGCGATCAGCGCCCGCCTGATCGTACGTAAGCACGGTTCCAGCAGGCTCGAGTTCGTGATAGATCTCCGGCACTGCCACCAGATAGCCGTTCCCCGCAAGCATCGCCGCCGTTCTTCGAATCGGGCCGGTGATCTGAAAGATCTCGGAATAGAACACTACGCCCGGGTATCTTCCGCCGCCGGTCGGCCGGAAAATGGCGCTCCGCATGGGTCCTGACGGAGTAGCAATCTCAATGGATTCTTCTTGAACAGTCACGGTGGGGGAAGCCCTCTGATTTTAGAACGGAACGAGTGCGCGAAGCTGGTGAATTGGATTCGTACGCGCCGTTCCGATCTCGCGATTACCGCCTGCTGCTAATCGGGACCGTCCTGGCCAGTTTCGGATTGCAGATGTTGTCGGTCGCCGTGAGTTGGGACCTTTATTTGGCTACGCGATCGGCCATGGTCCTGGGGAACGTTGGGCTCGTGCAGGTCACGCCGTTTGTGATTTTCGCTTTGTTCGCCGGCCATGTAGCGGACCGTTATGATCGACGCCTCATCCTGCTTGGCACTCAAGTCTTGCTGCTTGGGGGATCCGTGCTCCTGCTTCTGGGGTTTCATTCGGTCGGGCTGATCTACACCAGCCTCTTCTTCACGGCTAGCGCCCGAGCCTTCCAAGGACCTGCGCGTCAGGCCATTCTGCCCCACCTTGTCCCTGCGGAAGCTTTGGGAAAGGCAATCACCTGGAATAGCAGCGTGCAGGAACTCGCTAGCGTCAGCGGTCCGGCGATCGCGGGGCTTCTCCTCGCGACTGTTGGCAGCCGGGCCGTGTACGTCGTTCAAATCGTATGCGGCGCGCTGACTTTCGTGTGCTTCTTCCTGCTACGTGCGCGGTCCGGCGGCGGAACGGAGACGACAGCTCGCGAACCGCGGGCCCTGCTTGAAGGGTTGCAATTTGTCTGGCGCAGCAAACTGGTGTTGGCTGCGCTTTCTCTCGATCTGTTTGCCGTGTTGTTCGGGGGCGCGGTAGCGCTGCTTCCCATTTATGCGGTAGATATTCTCCACGTGGGAGCGCATGGTCTGGGATGGCTGCGTGCCGCGCCGTCGATTGGAGCCGTTTCCATGGCTCTGTTCCTCGCTCATTCCAAGCGTGTCCTGCATGCGGGCAGGGCGGTGCTGGCTGCAGTTGCAGGCTTCGGCGTCGCCACAATCGTGTTCGGGCTCTCTCGGCATTTCTGGTTATCCTTTGCAGCTTTGGTTATGACCGGCGTATGCGACAACGTGAGTGTCGTCTTGCGTCAGTCGCTGGTCCAAACGGAGACGCCCGATCGAGTGCGCGGCAGGGTGTTCGCCGTAAACAGTATTTTTGTGAGCTGCTCAAACCAGTTGGGAGCCGTTGAGTCGGGTTGGACGGCCGCATGGTTCGGCCCGGTCTGGAGCGTGGTGGCTGGCGGTATGGCTACCGTGGCAATTGTCTTAGCTTTTACCGGGGGCGCGGAGAAACTGAGGAGGTGGCGACAATAACCGGAAACCTTTAGAACACGGGTGGACGTCACATGCTCATGCGCAAATCCATTTGGATCCTTGGGGCTTTACTGATTTCAGGCGCGGCGCTTGCACTGGCGGCCGCCGAGGTGTGGACGAGCGATTACAAGCAGTGGTCAGCCGCGGATGCGGAACGCATGTTATCCAACTCGCCCTGGGCCGCGAAGGCGACTGCCGTTTTTGAGAATGAAAACCGCCGTGTTTCCCAATATCCCGGTGGTTCGAGCCGGAGCGGAGGTGGCGGGGGCTGGCCCGGCGCTTCCAGTGGTGGAGGGTTTCCCGGAGTCGGCGGAGCAGGGGGCGGGGTCGGCGGAGCGGGCTACCCTGGCTCAGGATCCGGCCGTGGTCGCCCTCGGGACACTGGCGACGAAACTCAATCCCGGTCCCGAGTCGAGGTTTTGCTTCGATGGGATAGCGCGCTGCCGGTTAAGGCTGCCGCTCTCAAACAAAAGTTCGCAAACGAACTTCCTAAGCCGGGAGAACCCGAATACACGCTCGACAAACCGGAGAAGGACTACGTCATATCGCTTTTAGGCTGGAGGATGAACCCGTCCGCCAGCGGCTACGGGTCCGACAGCAACGAAGGCAGCACAACAGAGCACTTGCGCAACGTGTTGGTTTCTTCTACTCAGCTGCTCATCAAAAACAAGGGTTCTATCGATCCCGAGGACGTTAAGATTGAACCCGAGAGCGATGGGACAATTACGGCCCGGTTCTCGTTTCCGCGAACCAAAGCGATCGATCTGGACGACAAAGAGGTTGTATTTTCTACCAAGACGTCTTGGGCCAAAATCGAACACAAGTTTAAGTTAAAGGACATGGTTTTCGACGGCCATCTCGCTCTGTAGCGAAACCCACGAGTTCTGCTCCGCGCTCCGGAAGAGAGCGTCGATAGCGAGCATGTTGCGAAGAGAGTCTTCGAGCGGTGTCGGAACCTCAGTGTTTTCGCGAATCGCACGCGAAAATTCGTCGGCCTGCAGCGTGTACTGGTCGCATATAGGGAACTCCTCAGTTTCGACGCCGCTGCCGAACAGGTCGCCTGTGCCGTCTATAAAGATTCGGGTGGGTCGATCGGGAGGTGCATTGAAAGGGATTTCTACCCGAATTCGCCCGTGCGCACCCAATAGTTCAACAGTTTGGAAGGGCACCATCTGCGTGCTTGCGGTAAACAGGACATGAGTCGACGGGAACTCAAGAAGAGCCGAGGTAAGTCTGTCAATTCGGAAGTCTGGATCGCGTTCCATCAGCCCCAGAACTCGGCGCGGCTCTGCACCTAACACGAATCGGGCGACTTGGATTGGATAGCATCCGATATCCATCAGAGCTCCGCCGCCCCAAGAGGCTGTATTGCGAACGTTCTCCGGATCTCGGTTAAAGTAGCTAAACGCGGAAAGGATGCAGCGGGGTGCACCGATCCCTCCAGATTGTACGATCTCCCGTACCCGGCGCCATTGAGGATGGGAGCGAACCATAAAGGCTTCGCCTATCTTCACGCCGGTATCCTTCTCGACTTCCATCAACGTCCGGCATTCCTGCGCGTTCAAAGCGATAGGTTTTTCGCAGAGAACATGCTTCCCTGCACGCGCAGCACGAGTGCTCCAAGCAACATGAAGGTGATTGGGAAGCGGATTGTAGATGGCCTCGATTTCAGGGTCGGCGAGCAACTCTTCGTAGGATCCGTATGCTTTGGGTATTTCAAGCGATTGCGCGGCTGCCTGCGCTTTCGAAAGATCGCGAGAGCCGATCGCGGCCACCTCGGCGCGTTCGCAGTTCCGCATTGCTGGGATCACCTTCGTTCGTGCAATCTTTGCGACGCCCAATACCCCCCATTTCACTTTCCTTGGTGCAGGCAATTTCGGCATAGCGAAAAGTGTCGCATGAAAAAAAAGCCCCGGGGCGTCTCCGCTCCGGGGCTCGGAATTCTTACTCCGCGATACGAGCGGATTACCGGCGATAGTAGCCGCGGTTGTAGTTGTAACGGCCATGTTCATAATACCCACGGGGCGCGACCCAGCCGCGATAGTGTGGGCCACCGTAGAACCCAACGGACACGCCTCCGTAAGGATAGGCATAGGCCGGGGCGGCGTAACCGTAATTGTAACCGTACCCATAGCCCGCGTAAGGATAGCCGTATCCACCGGCATACCCATAAGCCGGATACGCTGGAACAGGCGCCACATACGCGGGGCCGCCGATCGCCACTCCGAAGTGGACGCCAGCCGTCGCCGGAGCAGGACTCACGACAAGCAGTAGCGCGAACAGTGCGACGAGCGGAAAACCAATTTTTTTCAGCATTTTATTTCTCTTACCCTCCACCCAATTGGACGCGTTTATACCGCATTGGTTGCTTGAGTTTCATTCATAACGACTCGTTATTTCCGGCTGATTTCAACCACCCTGGGCGGTTGTTTTTTGATTCCAATCGGGGATGGGCATCAGATGCAAAGCGCCCAGGCAAACTGACAGATGATGAGGGCTTTGCAGAGAATGGCAATGTAAATGCTTTCCACTAGATCGGGGACGACCTAGAAAGGTTTTCCGAGTAACGGCTGAATCACTTGTGTTTATCAAATAGGAGGATATTTCAATGAAACGTTTTTTCTTTTCTACGGTAGCTGTAATGGCAATAGCTGGTGCGGGTCTCGCGCAGACTTCAGGTGATTACACCAACCGCAAGGGTGACAACGTACAATACAGTTCTGACGGGAATGGCAATCGAACCAAGACGTACACCAGCCCAACCGGAAACACGGCGACCACGAACCGGACAACCAATGGAAATGGAACCGTGGACAAGAGCATCACTGGACGGAACGGAAACGCCGCCTCGGTCGACAAGACTTATAACGGAAACGGCAACGTTACCAAGACCATTACCGGTCCTAATGGCAACTCTGCGACCGTAAACAAGACGTACACAGGAACCGGCACCGTGGATAAAACAGTGACCGGAGCGAAAGGCAACACGTACACTTCGGATGTCACGCGAAGCGGTGATACTGTGACCAAAACTCAAACGGGACCGAAAGGCAACACTCGCGTGAAGACTCGCGCCCGTCGCTAATACCCGCCATCTGATGGTTTTGCAGGCCCAGAGAAACTCTGGGCCTTTTCTTTTTTCAGGCTGGCTATTTCGGGCTTTCGAACGGGCTGCCAGAACTAGGTGAAGGTGTAAGCTCGGCGGGAACCACGCTGTCATAGCGCGTCAATTTTGGAAGCGGCCGGGCATCTGGCTCCAAAAGCCAAAGGTCCCGACCTGTATATAACTGGATCAGTTTTTGGTTTTCGCTCGGCCCCAGATCGCGAGCCCAAATCACGCGAGAACGCCGTAGTTCCGCTGCGTTATACACCCACTCATCCTGAAATATGTGATTCGACCAGTACCTGACGAAGACCAGGTGTTGGCCCGGGGCCTCTCGAAGCTCCGCGTTGACGGAAGACCGCCTTGCATTACTTGCGTGATCTATCGAATCCCATGTCTCGTACTGCAGGAGACGGACTGCGGTCTCGGGATCTCCCGCCACGTGCAGCATGTACCAGAGCAGGAAGTGAGCCATCGCAAGCAGGAGAATTATGCGAGCGCAAATTTCGCTCCGCGCCCTTATGAGTTGCATTCCGCGTACTGTCGCCAGTAGGAAGAGAACAGAGACCGCGGCGACATAGTGAAACTGGAAGGCCGGGAAGAAATTTGTGCCCAACGCGAACAGGCCCAACGTACCGAGAACCCAGAATCCAAGCCCCTTACGGAGAGTTACGAGGAATGCGGCGATAGCCACATAGAACTCCGGCAGGAAAAAGAATCGAATGAAACGGGTCCGGTAAAGCAGACGGGCGCTATAGGTTGCCAGGTCTTCTGGTCGGGTGCCCCGAAAGCCAAGTTGCATCTTGTAATCCAACGTCTGTTCCCGAGTGAGCGAGCGATGCGGGACAGGCGGGGGCTGAAACGTCAGAGCGGCAGGAACGCCGTACTGATATTCGCTTAGCTGGTAAGGCAGCGTGAGCCAACGTTGCGTGATGGCTTTGTTTTGCGCAAGAGTTATGCCCAAGGCGAATAGCACGAGACCAGCGGGGATTGCGGCCACACGCGTCGGTCGTCGCCAGGGAAAAAAGTAAGACGCGACTGCGATGCCAAGCAGGATTGACTCATATGGACGCGTAAGGATATGGATTGCGAGTCCCGCACCGAGCAGCAGAGCATCCTGCCACCTACCCCGTTTTCGAAGTCGCGGCATGGCCCCAAATACGAGGCAGCCGGCCGTTGCCGTGAGAGACCCCCCCCAGTAGCTATTGGTCCAAAGATTCAGCGGCCCGAATTGCGCAACCGCGAGCAATCCGCCGGTCAGCGCCCACGGCGGGGCGACCCAAGCCCGCAGCATCCAATAGGTAAGCGCGCAAAAAGACGCGGTGGTGAGCAGCACTCCGGCCCAGGGCACTCCGAACAAATTCCAGGCGAGAGCTAGCACGAATCCCTGTCCAAGCGGATAGATCGAACTGTAGGTGGGCCGCTGAATCACGAAGAAGGTTTCGAAAAATTGGGGAAGCGGGAGCGGCGGATTGGCGAAGCGAAACTGGCGGAGTGTGTCAGCGACAAACAGATGGCCGAACTCGTCGTAGAGGTTTGGCGTCGGGACAGGGTGGTGGGGCAGCAGGGCCAGTCTCAAGGCAATCGGTAACGCGCCCAAGATGATCATGCACCAAACCGGCCGTAACGAAAGGCGAACAAACGGGGTCTCAAGGAAGGGCTTCCAGAGAAATTCCATCGCGATCAGCAGCACGGAAAGGGCGAGGGTGAGGTAGTCGCCGCCGTGAAAGTTTTCGAAGAGGAACATCGCGCGTCTCTAGAATGAGTGCAGATTGCACACCGCAACATACACATTAGAGGATCAGCGCCAGATGGCGAAGGCGAAGAACTATTTCGCGTGGCAAGGTCGGCTTGTCCGCCCGCACCTCGGGCACCGCGTGATCGAGGTGGGGTGCGGCATTGGGAATTTTACTTCTATGCTTCTCGATCGCGATGCGGTATTTGCTTTGGATATAGAAGCGGGTTGTATCGAGGTCTTACGCAACAGGTATGCGGGCTGCGGAAATTTGCGTGCTTTTGTGGGGGAGCCTGGGACGAAGCCGTTTGAGGACCTCCGCCGGGAACGACCGGACACGTGCGTGTGCCTGAATGTCTTGGAACACATCGAGAACGACGGTAAGGCGCTGGAGAGCATGGCTGCTGTGCTGCAGCCTGGCGGAAAGGTCATCCTGATTGTGCCGGCATTCCCTAGCCTTTTTGGGCCAATTGACCGAAACCTGGAGCACATACGACGTTACCGAAGGGATGACCTTTCGAACTTGGCTCAGCGCACCGGGCTTGTTGTAGAGGTCTCGCGGTTTTGGAATCTCGTGGGGTTCTTCGGGTGGTGGTGGAACTCTCATGTAGGTCGCCGGGAAAGGCAATCGGCGGCTCAGATTGCGCTGTTCGACCGGGCGGTGGTTCCCTTGATGTCGCGATTGGAGCGTCTCTTACCACCTCCGTTCGGGCAGTCGCTATTTGCGGTGCTACGGAAACCGCAATCGTCTGATACGTAACAGACCCCCGCGGCTCTGATCGCGTACGTTAAGAGCAGAGGATCGTGGCATGGCAAAGACAGCATCTGATGTTCTGGTCGAAACGATGATGGAATGGGGTATCGACACCATCTTTGGGATTCCTGGAGACGGCGTAAATGGAATCATCGAATCGCTTCGCAAAAATCAGGAGAGGATCCGGTTCATCCAAGTCCGGCACGAGGAGTCCGCAGCATTTATGGCCTGCGCCTGGGCGAAGTTTACGGGCAGGATCGGCGCCTGTATCGCGACCTCCGGCCCCGGTGGCATTCACCTGTTGAACGGCCTTTACGACGCGAAGCTTGACGGGCAGCCCGTGCTGGCGATTACCGGCCTCCAATTTCACGATCTAGTCGGAACGTTGACACAGCAGGATGTCGCGCTGGACAAACTTTTTATCGACGTTGCTTACTACAACGAGCGGGTGATGGGTGCAGCGCACATGCAGAACGTAGCTGAACTCGCCTGCCGCACGGCGCTGGCCCGCAAGGGCGTAGCCCATATTACGATGCCGGTGGATATGCAGGAGCAGGCGGTAAAAGACGACGAGCGTTCCCAGCGCAATCGCCCGAATCATGTCTCGAACGTCTATGCGAGGGGCGTCCGCCTGCCGCCGGCGGAAGATCTTCAGGAAGCCGCGCAGATTTTAAACGCCGGGAAGAAAGTGGTTATTCTCGCGGGGCAGGGCGCGCTGCATGCCGGTACGCAACTCGAAGAGGTGGCGGAAAAGCTCGGCGCTCCGATCATTAAGGCCCTATTGGGCAAGGCGTGCGTCGCGGACGATAGTCCCTACACAACAGGTGGAATCGGCCTTCTCGGAACGGAACCATCGCAGGATGCCATGGAAGGATGCGACACGCTGCTCATGGTGGGCACGAGCTTCCCGTATATGGAGTTTTATCCCAAGCCGGGGAAAGTTCGCGCGTGTCCAGATTGATCTCGACCCGGTTCGAATTGGCCTGCGCTACCCGATTGAGGTAGGGCTAGTCGGCGACAGCCACAACACGTTGGCAGGCCTGCTGCCATTACTCAATCGAAACGAGGACCGCGGATTCCTTCAAAAGGCCCAGGACGGAATGAAAGACTGGCGCGAACTGATGAATTACGCGGGCCACGGACATGACGATACCGATGAAACCGCAGGTCGTGGCGCACGAGTTGGGTAAGCGGCTTCCAGCAAACGCCATTGTGACGAGCGACTCGGGAACGATTACGTCCTGGTGGGCGCGCCATATACCGGCAAAAACGGGGCAGATGCACTCCTGCTCGGGAAATCTGGCAACGATGGCTTGCGGGCTTACCCTATGCGATTGCCGCACAGGTGGCGTATCCGGATCGCCCGGTATTTGCCTTCGTAGGAGATGGCGGATTCACCATGCTCATGGGGGAACTGGCGACCTGCGTGAAGTACAAGCTGCCGGTGCGAATCGTGGTGATCAAGAACAATTCGCTGGGACAGATCAAGTGGGAGCAGATGGTTTTTCTGGGGAATCCCGAATATGTTTGCGACCTTCAGCCCATCGATTTCGCCGGGGTGCGCTAGGGCATTTGGCGATCGCAAGCTTCGTGATTGAAGATCCGAAAATGTGGGAGCAGTTCTTGATCAGGCGCTGGCGGTTGACGGGCCGGTGCTCATCGAAGCCGTTGTGGATGAAAATACGCCTCCCATGCCCGCGAGGATTAAAGCGAACCAGGCGGTACATCTCGCCGAAGCGCTGGCGCGAGGAACAAAAGGGCGTGCGGATATCATCAAGGACATCATGGGCGAGAAGATTCGGGAACTCGTTTAGACTCAAGCTGAAGCAGATGCGCGTGACCGATGTTGCCTGGAATTGGAGCTGAGCATGTCAAAAAATACTGAACGATTGATTTTGGTTACTGGCGCCACAGGGCAGCAGGGCAATGCCGCGCTTCGTCATCTCAGAGAACGTGGGTTTCCGACGAGAGCGATGACGCGCGATCCGGCGAGTTCCAAAGCGCACGCTTTAACCGGGCACCAGACGGAGGTGACGCGTGGAGAGTTCGATGACCATGATTCGCTGGTGCGCGCTCTCGACGGAGTTTATGGAGCCTACTCCGTGCAGGATTGGACCGGCGGAAAGGAGACGGAAATTCGGCAGGGTATTGCCATGGCTGATGCGGCCGCCCGTTCCGAAGTCGATCATTTTGTTTACAGTTCAGTCGGCGCCGCGGATCAGAATACCGGTATTCCGCATTTCGACAGCAAGTTCGAAATCGAGGAGCATATCCGCCGAAAGGGACTGGCGTACACAATCATCCGGCCGGTGTTCTTCATGGAAAATTTTAAACAGATGCGTGAGGGAATCGAAGCGGGCACTTTAGCGATGCCGCTGAGTCCCGATAAGCGATTTCAGATGGTCTCTACCGACGACATCGGCGCATTTGTCGCGCTCGCTTTTGAGCATGGAGGCCGCTGGCATAATCGGGTGATCGAGCTAGCGGGCGATGAAACCACATTGAGCGGCATTGCCTCGTCGTTTAGCCGGGTGGTAGGGCGAGAGGTCAAATATGTGCAAGTACCCTGGGATCAGTTTGAACAGAGGATGGGTCATGAAATGACGATCATGTTCCGCTGGTTCGAGGACGTGGGCTACAACGTGGATATCTCGGCGCGTCGGGAAGACTACCCCAAGCTACTTAGTTTCGACCGTTGGTTGGATACCAATTGGCGCGCTTAGGGTAGAAGTTTCATCAGAACGAAAGTCAGATCATCGTATTGAGCTGCGTCGGACATCCAAAACTTGAGCTCGGCGAGAATTGCCGACGACATTTCTTCAATTGGTAAACCGCCCGTCCGCCGCAGCAGCTCTTTGATCCGGTCTTCGCCATATTCATCCTCGTTCGGATCGTGCGCTTCGGGAACGCCGTCGCTGAAGAGCATGAGGAGGTCGCCCGGATGAAGTTGAATTACGCATTCTTCATAAGTCGCATTCGCGAACATTCCGATGATCATGCCGCTCGCAGGCAGTTCAATAATCTCGCTACCGCGTAACAGAAACGGAGGGTTGTGACCCGCATTTACGTAACGGAATTGCCGCCGCTCGGGATCAAGCTGCCCGTAGAAAAACGTTGCATAACTACTGGATCCGGTCGAGCGATGGAGCAGACGGTTCATCCTGCCGGCAAGGTCGCCTAAGGACGCTCCATTACTACCGGCAAGGCTACGCAGGGAAGCTTGAACGATAGACATGATCAAAGCGGCCGCGATTCCCTTTCCGGCTACATCTGCGAGAGCGACGCCGATCTGCTGCTTGCCAAGATCGAGGAAGTCGTAGTAATCACCCCCCACGCCGCGTGCGGGCATGCACGTTCCGATCAGTTGCACACGATCCGTCTCCATCGGACGCTCGGGGAAGAGACGCTTTTGAACTTCCGTTGCCATCAGGAGTTCGCGGCGCAAGCGCTCCTGATCAAGGATCCGGTCCATGAGTCGGCCGTTTTCAAGGATCAAGCCGAGTTGCTGCGCCGCACCAGCGAGAGCCGAGCGCTGCTGCACTGAATAGCTCTCGCCCTTCAATGGTGAAGCGAGGAGGAGTACGCCCAGGATCTCCGCCTTCGATAGGATCGGAACGGCAAGCGCCGCTCCCATTTGTTGAAGCGCATCCACCTCTGCGCAATGATGAGGTGCGTGTTCGCAGGCCCACGTCTGTAGTGCTGTCAACTCCTGCGATGTGAGAACCAGCGACGACGTCACGAATCGGAGCCGCCCTAAAAGTACACCTCCTGGCGGAAGACTCCAAGCCAGTTCGGCTTCGCCCTCAGAAGAACCGGCAAGACGGTAGGGCTGTCCTGGCGCGCGTTGCGCGAAGAGCAAGACCTTATAAGCGCCGACCGTCTCTTGAATCGCGGTTAGCGCCACGTGAATCGCTTCCGGGAACGATTCCGCCAGACGGCTTGCGCCCACAATGTCAGCTTGCAAGGCGGATCCGGAGGAGTTCAGTGGCGGACTGCCGACGATCGCGGAAACGCGGGAAGCGAGCGCCCGGTATCCAGAGCGTGCTTGCTTCCAAGTGGAAGCGCTCTCGTCTCGGATCGCCGCCAACGGCGTCAACGAGGACGCTCGCCAAGCCGGATACCAACTAGCTATCAAAGTGAGTCCTGCGACGGAAGAAATGGCGGCGAGGAACGGCGCGATGCCCGTCACCTCCACATGCAATTCGCTGGTTCGCAGAAGATGAGCGGAAGCGAAGACGAGGACAAGCCCCAGTCCGACTCCGATTCCGGCTAACTGCAGACCGTCCTTGAGCACTAGCCGCAGCACGTCGCGAGTTGTCGCGCCTATCGCCATACGAGTGCCAATCTCGGTCGTTCGTTGGCGAACCGCGTAGGCGACTACTCCGTACACACCGAGCGTGGAAAGCAGCAGCGCCGCTACCGCAAAAAACGATAGCACCAGTGTTTGCAGCCGTTCACCCGTAACGGATTCATCGATCACCCCACGCATCGTGAGAACGTGGAAAATCGATTCCTCAGGATCGACTTGGAGGACAGCTTGACGCAATTGGGACGTGAGAACCGCGGGATTTACGCTGGAACGCACCGCCCAGGTCATGTGCTGGGTGGTCATCTCCCGAAAGTTAAAGTAGACTTCCGGATGGACGGGCTCAGTTAAAGACCAGCTCGGAACGTCGCCCGCTACCCCAATAACCCGCAGGCGTTTCTCTGGTAAATCGAAGCGCTCGAGATACCCGCCCACGGGATCCTGTTTGCCCCAAAAGCGCCGGGCTAAGGTCTGGTTCACTATGACCGAAAGCGTGGCGCCATCTCCGTCGCTATCCGTAAATAATCTTCCCCGAAGCAGAGGAATCTTCATCGTTTCGAAGTAACGTGGATCCACTCGAAACACGCTGGCGGATTCCTCCTGGATCCATGGACGCCGGGCGCGGCCTTCTACCCGAAACCATGTGTTACTGCCTTCCCCGGTTAATGGCAAATTGCTCGAAAAGCCTGCGTTTTCGACTCCAGGAACGCGGCGGATCGCCTGCGAAAGATCTACTCGGTGTCGAACCTGTGCAGCGAGTGTGGGGTACTTGGAGACGGGGGCGAAGATGTGAATGATCAACAAATGATCCGGATCGAATCCCAAATCTTTGTGATAAAGCACGCCTAACTGTTGAAGCAGAAGCCCCCCGACGGCTAAGAGGCCGAACGCCAGCATGATCTCCGCAACAACAAAGACGCGCAGCAGCCGACGGGAACCCACGCTAGCCGAGGTCCTAATTCCTTCGCTCAGGACGGAGGCGGGAGGAGTCCGGTACGCCTGCCAGAGCGGGGAGAGGCTGAACAGAATTGCACACGCGGCAGAGATCATCAACGTAAAGCCGAGCACTGGCCAGTCAAATCGAACCTGATCGGCCCGCGGAATCTCGTCAGTCGCAGCCGCTAACAGAAGGCGGACCAATAAATATCCGAGCAGGGATCCAGCGAGCGCGCCGGGAAGCGAGACCAGCAATCCTTCGGCGAAATACTGGCCCGCAAGCTGCCAAACAGTGGCACCTAGCGATACACGAACGGCCGTTTCGCGCAAGCGTCCCACTGAACGCGCCAAAAGAAGACTCGCCACGTTTGCGCATGTGATGAGCAAAAGGGCAAGCGACGCGGTTAACAGCAACAGCAGCCGCGGACGGATATCACGCACCAGTTCCGAAAGCAGGGGAATAAAGGTGGTGAGATCCGGTTCAGCCTGGTTGGGATGTGCCGACTGGAGTGACTTCAAAATCCGGTCCAGGTCAGCTCGCGCCTGGTCGGGCGTGACACCTACCTTGATTTTTGCGACGCACTGCAGATAGTGCTGTTTTCGATCCGCGAGGTCGTAATCAGCGGGATTGAAGGGTACCCATAGCTGAACCGTGCTCTGCTCAGGAGGATAGTGGAACCACGCCGGAGCGACACCGAGCACTGCGTACGAAGCACCATTCATTGTGATCAACTTCCCCACGATCGAAGAGTCGGATCCCAGGTCTCTCCACAGAGTTGCGGAGATTACGACGACGTGGATGTTGTCCGTGCCCGGCTCGCTTGTGCGGAACCATCGTCCGAGTAGCGGTTTCACCCTCAGCGATTGCATGAACGCGGGATCGGTTTGTGCTCCGCGCACTCGTATGGCGTGATGTTGGTAGGTTAGATTGAAGTTTCCCCCGTTGCTGCACCCAAACGCCTCCAGTGTTCGATTACGCGCACGATAATCCAGGTAATCGGGATAAGAGTAGATCGTCCAGAAACCGGGTTGATTGTGCCATTCCCCGCGCACCACAAAGTACCGATCCGGGTTAGCGTAGGGCAGCGGCTGTAGAACGACGGCCCGGACGACGGAATAGATGGCGACCGTTGAACCAATTCCAATCGCCAGAGCGGCAATGGAGAGCAACGCAACGCTTTTTGCGCTCTTCCAGGATCTCCAGCCGTGCAAAAAAAGGAAGAGCATGCGTGGAATTGTCATCATACAGGCGCGGAACCGCGCAACGTTCGATGGGATCAGACGATTTTAGGTAATCGCAGGCAAAAACGCGCTCCCGGTCCATCTTTGTGGTCCAGCCACAAATCCCCTCCATGGTCGAGCACGGCCTGCCGCGATAAGGCCAGGCCTAATCCCAATCCGTTGCGCTTTCCTCTCGTCACGAACGGAAGAAACAACTCTCCTCGCACATCGTCCGAAACTCCCGGGCCGGTGTCGTCGATGGTGATGAGAAAACCAGTGGCGTCCTCCTCCGCGGAGATGTCGATCATCCCGCCGCCACGCGTGGCCTCGAGCGAATTGCCCACAAGGTTTAAAAAAACACGCTCGATCCGGGACCGCTCCATCGGCAGTTCAAAGCTCTCTGGAATCCTGATCGAGATAATGGAGCCTTGTCGTTCCGCATCAGGTGTGAGGACCTCACGCGCGGCCTCGGCAACGTCCCGGAGTCGACAAGACTCCATCGGCTCCGCTTTACCGCGAGCGCTGTCCGACAGTGTCCGCAGCATCTCCTGAATATGGCGCGACGCACGGTAGATACTTAACGCTAATCGCCGTGACTGATCAGGTGACAAGCCCTCGCTGTCCACCAGCATCTCCGAGCCCCCATAAATTGCGGCGAGCGGGTTGCGGAGATCATGAACGATCGAACTGGAAAGCCTCCCGATCGTGCTTAGCCGCTCTTGGGTGATCAGTTCATTGCGCGCCGCCTGAATGGAGTCACACATGGAGTTGAAGGTCTTGGCCAAGCGGCCAAGTTCATCGTCTCGGTCGATAGTCAAGCGGTAATCGTAGTTGCGCCGCGCGATCTCAGCCGCTGCTTCGTCAAACTCCTGAATGGGTTCGATAAGATGCTGGGCCAGCAGGTAGCTGATCAGAACTGCTAGTGCTATAGCAGCGGTGAGTATCCAACCTATGCGATTCTTCAGGTCGCGGAAGCGCTGGTCGCTCCCCGCCAGCGAGCGCAGAACAGTCAATTTACCGATCGGCGAACCGTTGAGATCAAAAAGTGGTTCCGCTAGCGCGGCATAACGAATGCCGCTTAATGGCGTTTCGAACATTCCGGAGGCCGCCGGATGAGACGCGATTCCTTCCGAATTGCGAACCGTGGATGCGACAGGATCGTTGCCGGCAAAAAAGACAAAATCACGCCCGGGGCTCATGTGCGACAAGTCCGCTGCGAATTTATTGTCAATCGCGAAACCAGTTACAAGAACATTTAGAAGAGCGCGATCGGAGCCCGACGATACGTAAACGGGAGTGAGGATGGTGTAGAAAAGGCGACCGTTTTCGACCACAAATCCGGACGCCTGTGCGGGAAAACGCCCTCGGGCATTGCGAATCAAAGGTGCGAGAGGATGGAAGCGACTGTCGTCGTCCAGAGAAGCGATCTCTGCTCCTCCCGGATCAAAGACTCGAAAAAATGATCCGCGGCTGGAAACCCCGGACCAGATTTCGGACGCGGTGTCGCGAATAGTGGCCGGATCGCGCGTAGAAAATGCCCCGCGAACGTCTGACATCGTGCTGAGGAGCGCGCTTAGCCGGGCCAACATGTCGGCCCGCGTTCGCCAGAGGAGTTCCAGTTCCCGCAGGCTTGCCTGCACTTCGTCGGCAATACTCTGCTCGCTGTTATGAATGGCGTAGCGCGCGATCAGGTACGCCGTAGCTGAAAAAAGAACCACAGTGGCGACGGACGTGGCGAGCAGGACTCGCCATAGTAATGAGCTGCGCTTGATGCGCCACCTTCTCGTCATTGGCGAGATGAATACCCGTCCTGTTCGGCATCCGGCGGATACTGCCGGCCGAACTTGTTGGTGTGGGGAGCGGGAATGTAGCCCGCCTCGGAGATCCGGATGGGAGCGATTGTTGAATTCTGCGACGAAACGATTGTGGTGCTTCCAAGCGCAGCGAGTTCGTCGGGTGTTGCCCGCTCATGAAAAAGATGAACCTGGTATTTCCCGTCCGGCACGTTCTCGATCCGGTAGCGCCCAGATGTGTTGCTAACGGCAAAGTACGGGGTGTCCAGAACAACGATTACGGCTGACATCGCCGGATGTATGTTGCAGAAGACGCGGACAACCCCCGCCTGGCGGAATCTCACTGGTCTGCTCTTGCCCGGCGGATAAAGCCCTACATCAAAGACCTGCCCATTGAAATTGGAAAACGCGTTGTGAAAGATCGGATCGAGGTTGGGCAGGTCAACAATACTGCCGACCGGAATAGCCAGTACGTGAGGGGAAAATGTCTTGTTCTTCTGAATCATGCGCGAGCGTATTGGAGCGGGCTCAACAGGCTCGCCTTCCCGGCTTAGCCACACAACCACGCCCGATTCGTCGTGTCGGCTCTCCCCGTGAGAGCCAGTGATCGATATCGAGCCGGTGACATCCGTAGCGTGAAGGAGACAGCCCGAGAGGGATGTGCCTAGGAGCGCAAGGAAACGAACAATCCTAAAACAAATAGCCGAGCGCAAGATCATAGTGATTCTGAATGGTGTACTGTTCGCCGCTGTACCCGATACGCTGCTGCAGCGCTTCTGCTCCGATAAGAACGTTGGAACCGATGCGATACATTACGTTCGCAGCAATGGCCGAGGCATGGGACACGTCCCAGTTTGATAGTCCGGACGCTTCGGGAGCCTGGAACCCGCCGAACGCGTGGAATGTGAGGCGTTGAGTAATCGGAAACGATAGCTGCGACCAGCCGCCGATGCCGCGTACCGCTGACGGCGCGTATCCCGGGTGCAAAACAAACCCGGTGCTAAACCCGCCGAGGTTTGCCATATTCTGGCCGCCGAATATAAGACCAGTCCATTCAATCCATCGCGCAGGTTGCACCAGCCAATCGAGCGAGGCAAAACGAGACGGGATGCTGTACCCGTTGAGGTGTGTAGTGCTCAGATGAAAGCCGGGCCCTAGCTCTATTCGTCGATTGTCGCCCCAGCGGCGCCAGATCGCCACCCGGCCTTCCAGCCCGGGCCGTGCCGGATCAAGCGAGAGATAGGCGTTCTGCGCGGGGGAGAGAGCGGCCGTCTCAATGGTCTGAATCACTGATACCGCCGCGTTCAGTCCAGTGTTGTCGTTGAAGTGAATGCGTTCGTCGTAGCGCACCTGGGGCTGCCAGTACCACGGATTTCCGGCGGCCGCGAGCGGTGGCGTCGCTACCTCGCTAAGGGAATCGGGTTCACGCTGCGAGATCAGGGGCTTGTCTTCGCCAACGGTGAAGGATCGGTTAGCCCAATCGAAGTCGACCACGCCTCGCCGAATTCGGAGAGAGTATCCGTAAGCATTCGATCCGCTCCCCGTGAGGGCTCCTCCCAGGAAATCCATATCGAGTGATCCATGCACGCGGCCGCCTCCCGGGAGTTCCGGGCCGTCAAAACGTACTCCCAGGAGCGTCTGACCCACCGTTGCACCGTCGCGATCGGGGCCGCTCAGCAAACCCGAATAGGCACCCCCCTCGGATCGGGAGCTTGCTCCGGAGCTGTTCGCGAACGCGTTGAACAGCAACATTCCTGTCAAACGAACCGGCAACCGGTGAAATGCCTCAACCTTGGTCTGCGCTTGTTCCTCCACGCGGTTCTCGACCACAGCGACGCGGTCTTCCAGCGGCGGGGTGGGCGGCGCCACCGCAGTCGCATTTTGTTGGGACAGCTCGTTCCGGAGACCCCGGACCTCCTCCCGCAGCTCTGCATTCTGCTGCTCCAGGTGCTCCAGTCTCCGCAAGACGTCCCTCATCGTGCTGTCAAGTGTCGCTGGCGGGGGATCAGAGGGAGCTTGGGCCGGAAGGAGTGATGGTAATGCGAGAAGAAGCAGGTAAAAGCTGTTTCGCATGAAGAATCCTTTCGAGAGACTGGCACACGGCGACCGGCGAACAAGGTTTAGCGAAGAACGCATCGGCTCCCAATCGGCGCGCACGTTCCACCGCCTGCGTTTCGGCGCAAGCGCTCACCACAATGATCGGCGTCACTCGTCCAGCAGGACTGGTTCGAACCGCTTCTATCAGATCAAAGCCGCTCTTGCCAGGAAGATTTAGATCCGTGATAACCGCGCTGTACGTAATCTCAGGGTTTGTCAGCAGATCGAGCGCGATTTCAGCATCCGTCGCGTGCTGCACAGGGCATTCAAAGTATGTCTGAAGTGCGATTTCGAGTGGGGTGACGGCTTCTACGCAGTCTTCCACAATCAGGATCGTCCCGGAGAAGGTCATGGATCGAAACGATAGCCAAACCCGTGCATGGTCAAAAAATACCGGGGTGATCCTGGATCGGGCTCAAGTTTCTGCCGCAGCTTCACCATGTGAGCATCCACGGTGCGCGTGTTGGGATAGGATTGGTAACCCCAAACCGAATTCAGGATCTGATCGCGCGAGATGACGCGCCCCGGGTTCTGGAGCAGGAACGTCAAAAGGTTGTATTCGGCTGGGGTAAACCGGATCTCGCCCCCGCTCCGAAAAATCAAGCGGCGCTCCATATCCACTTCGACATCACCGAACCGGCACGTTCGCTGACGGTCGGGCGCGACGCGGCGCAGAACGGCACGAATGCGCGCCACCAATTCCCGAGCGCCAAAGGGCTTAACTACGTAATCATCCGCCCCCATTTCAAACAAGACTACTTTGTCGATCTCATCTGCGACGGCGCTCAGCACAATAATTGGTGTGGAGAGTTGCGCGGCTCGGATGTTCTTACAGACATCGGTTCCGCTCATGCCCGGCAAACGCAAGTCGACCAGCAACAGCTCGGGCCGTTGCGACATGGCTTGATCAAGTCCATCACGGCCATCCGCCGAGAGAATGGGTATGAACCCTTCTCTTTCCAGGATTACAGCAATGGTCTCCCTGATCGATTCATCGTCGTCAATTACTAGAATTTTCTGCACGAATAAGGGCTTCTTCTCAAGCGTACTGTCCTCCGGAGGGGATGGGAAGACCGCATCGGGACTACGGTCCGCTAGTTTACAGGAAATTTACAACTGGCCAAACTGATTCACTCCGTCCCTTTAAGTCACACAGACGATGAGGAAGCGCTTGGAAACGCTCTTCGAGGAAAGAGAGATAAAAGAATGGACCGCAGCAAATTTCGCTTCGGATGGGTGCCGGATTTACCGGATCATCGCGATTACATGTATGCAGCGCCGACACCGGTGCTCAAAACAATTCCGCCTTCAACCGACTTGACCGTTCAGGGTCCCAAAGAGGTGTACGACCAAGGTCAACTAGGAAGCTGTACTGCCAATGCCATTGCCGGCGCTCTAGAATTTGACGAGATCAAGGAGAAGAGCAGCCACGTTTTCACGCCGTCGCGGCTCTTCATCTACTACAACGAGCGGGTGATAGAGAAGACGGTCGCTCAGGATAGTGGCGCAATGATCCGTGATGGGATTAAATCTGTCGCGAAAACAGGTGTCTGTCCCGAGACCGAATGGCCCTACGACATCGCAAACTTCGCCGAGAAGCCTCCGCAGAGGTGTTTCACAGATGCCAAGAAGCTGAAAGCTGCAACCTACCAGCGCCTGATACAGGATCAGAACACGATGCGCGGCTGTCTTGCTGACGGGTATCCCTTTGTGTTTGGAATCACGGTGTACGAAAGCTTTATGAGCGATGAGGTCGCAAAGACCGGAAAGGTTCCCTTTCCGGAGAGCAACGAGAAAGTGGAAGGCGGGCACGCCATCCTCGCCGTTGGATATGACGACTCCACCCGCATGTTTAAGTTCCGCAACTCCTGGGGAAATACTTGGGGAGACGGCGGCTACGGCTACATTCCGTATACTTATCTCACGGACGGCAATCTGGCTGACGACTTCTGGACAATCCGAACCGTCACTGAGACTGCTCATTCGAAATCTTCAAAGTAAAGCCGAATTTGTGGTCGTTCGGACTTGGGCTCCACGTCCGCATTGATTGAAGTTCGATGGGGACGCGCCCGCCTTGCTGACCGGCACGGAGACGCCAGCGATGGACGACTGGAGCTCCTGGCTCTTCGGAGCTCCGATCAGTCGATTCGCCGAGCAGCGTGACTGAGTCGGGTAGAGGGCCGATGAACTTCCATACATAACCGGTCGATGGATTCTCTTTCAGCGTTAAGGAAAAGGATTGCCCGCGCTGAATATCGATCTCTGTGCCTTCCGCGCTTTCGTCTATGTTCACGTTCAACCTCGAAACGGGCGAATGATTTGTGATCCACGAATGCGCGGAGCAACTCGCCAGAATCAGCAACCCCGCGCCCAGAATGAGTCGTTCTCGAACCATCGTGCCTTTTAAGAAGCAACCAGGTCAGATTTTCCCGGGCGGAGCTCGCCGCGCAGAAGAGCGATCAAAAGAATAACTCCAAAATACAGATACGATTGAAGAATATTCCATGGTGCATGCGCGGCTAGAACGTTGGTAATCCGCAGATCGTCGGTGATTAGCAACAGGCTCACCACGCATAAGGCAGAATGCAGGAGACTCCATCGCTGGCTGGTCACGAAAGTTGTCACCGTCCACACCAAGATGGGAAGCACGACGCCGTAGTGATGCTCCCACGCGATTGGAGAAGCCGCTGTGGCGACGATCGCCATCAAACTGAATTCGATTACTCTGCCCTCACCCGACGATGAGAACCGCAGCGGCACAGCCCAGGCCAGCAGCGCGAGCGAAGTGACAAGAGTTAAAACGTAAATGGACAAATGGTAATCCGGAAACGCGTGCACTGGAAACTCGAGGTTCGCCCCATTTCCAAACAGCCGGTTCACCAAACCATTGAACGATTGATTTTCGAAGAAAGACTCCCCGTGTCGCGACATGTAACTGAGAGCGCCAAAGTATTGTAAATTGTTCCCAAAACCAAACAGGGCAAAGGATGCAATTGTCCCGATCATGACGCAAGCTATTCCGGACCACGCAAAGCCCCAGCGTTTGCGCAGCACGCCCCACAATAAAACTAGCAGGTACTGCGGTTTAACCAGCGCAATCAATCCCAAACCCGCGCCGGCCAAATTCTCGCTCCTTTTGCCAAAGGAGAAAGCTGATCGCGAAGATGAGATCAATAAAGACTTGGATTTGCCCGAGCGAGTAAGCCCGGATCAATGGGGTGAACGAACAGGCAATGACAAGCGCAATAGGTATATCCCGTGGCTTGGCAATTGCAATGACAACGCTCATCGTTCCGAGCACCGCGATTCCTGAAAGGATCTTCCAAATCAGGGCAATCGACATCTCGTTGAATCCCGCGCGTTGGAGCAAATACAGCGGGATTAAAGAGCTTAACGGATATTGGAATTTGATTTTCCGGTCAAAGAATATGGTTTGGTAGATGCCCGCTGGCTCATTCCGCGCCTGCAGCGCCTGGGTCATCGGACGCCGCGAATCATCTGCCTGGTCGAACTTCACCAGATCTCGCAGATCATGGATCACCGTCCCGTTGCACGCAGCTGGAACCTTTCCAGCGAGAAAAAGCTGCGTCGAGACTTTCTGCAGGACAAGCCCTGCCAGTACAAAGTTCAGAATCACGATCCACAAGACTTTGCGTGAAGTCATTCTGGAACGCCGCGAAACTTTCAGACGTTCAGATGTTTGAGGTACGGAACGCTGGCCTTCATGAGCGGAAGATCCATTTCCACAAAGTAATTCTTCACGCCGCCTTTCCTGGCCGCAGTGAAGATCTTCTTCCAATCGAGGGAGCCTTTCCCGACGGCGACAATCTTTCGATCGCTGGCTGACCACCCTTGGACATGCATCGAGATGAAGCGGCCCGGATATCTCGTGAAATATTCCGTGGCATCAAAGCCGTCGCTGATCGTTGATACCTGAAATTGAAACTTCACAAGCTTTGGGTCGAGGAGATCCATCAAGATGTCGTAGGTCCGTTTGCCGCCGACTGAGGTGAGCTCGAAGTCTTCGTTGTGCAATCCAAGTTGAATGCCGGCCCGAGCGGTCTCGCTCCCAATCTTGTTGAACTCGTCCGCGGCTCGCTTTACATCATCCATGCTCGGATTCTTGGGTCCGTCAAGGCTCGGCACAAACATCTGGGTTAGCCCCACATCCTTAGACCAATCGAGCCGAGCCGCAAGATTTTCTCGGAGCTCCTTAATGTCGAAATGCGAGCTGAAGCACCGAACTCCCATACCACCGAGCAGACTTCGCAGTTGGGCGCCGCTGTATTTTGCCACCGGGGCGAAACCAGCGTCCGCGTAACCCCAAGGCGAGCAGAGTTCAATCGTCTGGAATCCAGCATCGGCCAGTTGTCGAATCGTACCGGGGAAGTCCTTGGCGATCATCTCGCGAACCGGATAAGTCTGACAGCCAATCGGCAATCCAAGCGGATTGGCCCGGAGGCCGGCAGTGCTTCCGGCTACAAGCCCGGCCCCGAGGCTGCGGAGCAATTCTCTTCTCGATGTTGTGGACATTGTCGTTCCTCGTTGCCGGATTGGTCAGTACAGCATGAACGACCAAATCGTATCGCCCGTCGCGGCGATTACGTACTGATGGCCATCCAGCATGATACGTTTGCGGCGGGTTCGTCACATCTTCCGATCCGCGTATGCCAAAGAGGATTTCCCGTTGCAGCGTCGTGCGCCACCAGGTTTCCCGCGCCATCGCCGGCGAACAGCAGTCCGCCGGCGGTAGCCAGCAGTCCTCCTCCGGCCAGACCTTCGCAATAATAGCGGATGCCGCCACGCGACCTTTCCCGTCTTATAATCGATCGCCGTCAGATAACTGCCGACCGACCCGACTTCCGCTTCCTCCTTGCCGCCCAAGCCCATCGAGCCGCGCGGATCAAGATCCGTCAGATAGAACAGCGAATATTCATCGCTCTCTTCCACGTACAGCAAGCCCGGTATCGGGCGAAAAGGCCGGCGGCTCCCAATTCACCGTGCCGTCCGAGGTCGGCGAAACCAGCGACCCGGGAACGGTCGCGTCTTTCTCCGGATCACGCTTCGGGCCGCCGAATTTGTTCACGCCGTTCGCCCAATTGGTGAACTTGCCCTACTTGCTAGTGACCAGATGCTCGCCGGTCACGCGGTCCAACGTGAAGTAATAGCCGTTGCGCGCCGCCGTTAGAGCGCCAGCTTCCGCATCTTGCCCTTGAACGGAGCGTCCACCAGCACCGGTGTTTGCGCCGAATCGTAATCGTGCATGTCGTGCGGCGAAGTCTGGTAATACCAAGCCATCTTGCCGGTATCCACGTTCAGCGCAATCAGAGCACAAGTGAACAGGTTGTCGCCCGGGCCGCGCGTCCCGGTCGTGAAACGCAGGCGTCGGATTGCCTGTGCCGAAAATATATAGGTGCGTCTCCGGATCGTACGCGCCCGGGATCCAGGTCTGCGCGCCGCCGTGCCGCGCCGCATCGAGACTGCCCCAGGTGTCCAGGCCCGGATCGCCCTTCTTCATGGGCACGGTGTAGAACTTCCATTGCAGATCGCCCGTCTCCGGGATCGAACGATTGCAGGAAGCCCGGCGCATCGATGTCGTCGCCCGTTCCCACCAGCACATGATTGCCGACCACGACCGGCGCCGGCGTCGAGAAGTAACCTTGCGCCAGATCGGCGATGGGCTTATGCCAGCGCTCTTTGCCCGTCTTCGCGTCCAGGAGACGAGGTAATCGTCGGGCGTTTCCATGAACAGGTAGTGGTTCCACATGCCCAGGCCCGCGGTTTCCGATGTGCGTGCCGCCCTTGGTTTTCCAGAAGTAATGCCAGAGCTCACGCCCGTCGTGCGCGTCCATCGCCCACGCGTTATCGGGCATGGTGAAGTAAAGCGTTCCATCCACCTGCAGCACGGAGGCTTTGATCGTGCCGCCTTCGGCCGAGATCGCCGGGACCTTCGCCGCCCACGATCATCGCTCGGGCTTCCGCGCCGCGCCTCCGCGCGCCCCGTATGCCCGCGTCCGTCGCCCGGGAGCACGCGGCTCATCCATGCCAGCGTCAGGTGCTGGACGTTCGACCGATTCACGTCTTCAGCGCGCTATAGCGCTTGCCGGAGTAATCGCCGTTATAAGTCGGCCACGAGTCTTTCAGTGGCTTGAAGAAGGTCGTCCGGTGCTACTCCGCCGCCTTGGGCTCGCAAAGTGAAAGACAGAAGAAGGAATGGAGCCGCCAAAGACAGGTTCTTGGTCGTCATTTTAGAGTCGCTAAATAAGCGGTCACGTCGTGAATGTCGCGATCGGTGTATTGGGTGAGCAGATCGCGATGGATCTTCATCGGATCGTGCACATCCACTTTGGGTTCGTCTCCCGAACGCGGAAAGGAACGAGTGGTCCCGTCGGGCAGTTGTACCGACACCAGGAAGTCGTCAATGTGAACCAGACGTCCATCCACACGTTCGCCGGATCGAGCCATGACGGATACGGTGACCGTACGCGGATTCGGCGCGTCCGGGTTTGCGGACATTCCGCGCGATTCTCGTCCCGCGCCTCGTACCCAAGCGCTCTGCAAGTCCTTCGGATCATCGATCTTGGAGGCTATACCCTGCAGGTCGCCTGTGGCCGAATGGCAGCCGCTACATTTCGCGGAGAAGTACGCTTGACCTTCCTTTGCGTTTCCGACAATGACGTTGGCTGCGGCACGCCCCACTGAAGGCGGCGTGCCTTGCACTCCGATGGTTTCAAGAATGCTCCGGACATAGGCTGCAACTGCCAGTCCATCGACGGGGCTAACCGGAATCGCCGGCATTCCTGCACTTTGACGGCTGCCCTGAATGATGGGGAGAATCAATTCCCCGTGCTGATCGCTCAGCGCCACTTGAGAGCGTAAAAGGTTCGGGCCGCCCATGTCGCCTCCTCGCAAATCGGACCCGTGACAGATCGCGCAGTTGATCCCATAAAGCGTCTTTCCACGCGCGATCTGGACCGGGTCACCCGGCTCCCGGTGCTGCCCGGGCACAAAACCGCCGACCCGGCGATTTCGGGCTGCCGCGGGGGAAGCGGAAGGGGGAGAACTGACCGCAGGGGAGGGACTAGCCGGCGACGCTGTCGTAGGCGGTGAAGCTGTTTGAGCGCACGCTACAATTGGCGCCGCAATCCAGAGCCCGAACAAAGCGATTCCCGCCAAACCCTTTTCACTATTCAAATGTTGACCTCGTTACTAAGAAGTTACCAAGTTGAATTCAGGTCATTTTCAAACCAGCGTCTTCCGATTCGGCGGACCGCATTCCCGGAACACCCTTAAAATGGACCTGCGGAGAAAAACTCCAATCGCATCCTTCCACGGAGCCAAACACTGCATGCGCCTGCTGAACGGATCCTTTATAGTGCTAGCGCTGTATGACGTCGCGGAGCAGATCGATCTTCTTCGGCTTCGCGAGATCCGGGGCGCCGAGCCTCCCCGGCGTGAACCCAACTTCAAGCATCCCGCCCCGGAGTACGTGCGCTTCGAGAGCCCGCCCGTCCTGGAATCCGTCGATCCGATTGCGATCTCATCCGGTGAAAAATTCAGCGCCAGCCTAAAGTATTTTTCCTACGGCGTGGTCATCGTCGAGTTGGAACTCCGCTTCGAAGCCGACTGGAAGGACCTGGTGCGCCTATCCAGCCGATTCATGGCTGAGCCGGAGATCGAGAAAAGAACGCTCGAGTTAGTGCAAGCAAGACTGTCTCTACTGTCTCCAGCTTTGGTTCAGTCGTACCCTTCATGGCTTAGCGAAGACTACTACATCATTAACGTGCAACACGTACTTGACGAGGATGCGAACATCATTCCCGCCAACGTGCTGCTGGATAGACACGGCGATGACATCGCGTGTTTGGTACGCGGAGAGTCGGCGCCGCTTGCAGCAGAAGAGCGAGCGGAGGCCCTGCAATCCGGCCTATCCTACTATCCTGCAGATCTGCTCGTGGTTGGATGGCTGGCGGCTTTTGTTTGCGATACCACTGAGGGCGCCGAACCCGCAATTCAACTTCTCGAATATGCCAATGGCCAGCTGTTGGAATTCCGCCACTACGACGATGTCCTCTCCCGCATTCTGCAGGACGTCTACAAAGCTCTGGAGCGGCGCGGTGGCCCGCTGCGCCACTGGGGCATGTCGCGCGAAGCCAGAAGACTCAACGCGGTCCGGCTCGACGTAACCGACCTGACCGAACGTACGGACAATGCCATTAAATTCATCGGGGACATGTTCTATGCTCGCGCCTACCGTCTGGCCGCAACCAGGGTCGGAGTTCCCGATTACAGAAATCTTGTGGAACGAAAGCTCCGGATTGCGGCTGATCTTTACCAGTCCATGGTCAGCGACTACCATCAAACACGATCTTTTGTTCTGGGAGCAATGGTAGTCGCTATTCTAGTTATCGAACTCATTCATTTGATACGGGGTGCGTTTTAAATCACGAGCACACGTGCTAAAAAGCGTCAGTTGACGCAGAGGGACATGATTCGATTTCGAGTCGTGTCGGCGTCAGGTTGACCGTTAAGCTTCCGCGAGCTTCTTTCTGAGCAACGCTTCGGGTCAATGACACGGACCGCGAGATCTGGTCCAGAATGCGGCGGCTCTCGACCAAAAGCACGTTCCCGGCCTCAGTCAAACGCACACCATCGGGCCCTCGATGAAAAAGCCGCGCCCCCAAACGGTGCTCCAAGTCTCTGATCTGCCGGCTCAAAGGGGGTTGGGAGATATGAAGAGCCTTCGCCGCCTTTCTGAAATGAAGAAGTTCAGCCACTTTCATGAAATAACGAAGATGCCGCAACTCGATGTCGTTCATCCGATGAAAACGCACTGCACCGGTGTTGCCGATCTAAACCTTTGAATAATAACGGAAGCCATGACCACGGTGGGCCATTACGCCCAGCTACTAAGACACGCAGCGTCATTTAACCCTTTGTCGTTTGCAATATGTTCTGCTTTTTTTGGAGCGTTGCGAATTAATACCGAAAAAGCATCAGCCTGAATGCCGATTTCGCGCTAGGGTTATTAATTAGCGCTTCGAGCCGGGCTGGCGTCGGTTGTTTTGTCCGGATGATTGTCTCGACCAATCGGGAACTTTTATGCTTGCCCTTCTCCTTCAATCTCGCGCGGCAAGTCTAGCCCAACATTCCATAACGGACATATTCAAGCCTCTGGCTACTCCAGCGCATGAAGAGTTCAAGCTGGCAATGTTTGTGTTTGGGGTTACTGGAGCAATTTTCCTCGTTGTTGCCGGATTATTGACGTACACGCTGATACGCTTCCGACAGCGAAGCGGAGACGATCTGCATCAGGAACCGCCGCAGGTTTATGGGAGCAATCAGATCGAACTTGCCTGGACGGTTATCCCGATCTTGATCGTGTTCGTTTTGATCGGCGTCACAGCGCGGGTGGTTAGCGCGATTCAGGATGCGAAGCCCAAAGGTTCACCCATCGCCGCTACCATAATCGGCCACCAATATTGGTGGGAGATCCGGTACCCGGAACTGGGCGTCGTTACCGCTAACGAACTGCACGTGCCTGTTGCCGATGCGATGGGACACGCCACCTATCTCAAGCTACAGTCCAGCGATGTTGCGCACAGCTTCTGGGTTCCGCAGCTCGCGGGCAAGACGGATCTAATTCCGAATCGGGAAAATTCGATGTGGATTGACCCGCGAGAACCGGGCATCTACCTGGGAAATTGCACAGAGTTCTGTGGAACGCAGCACGCCAACATGCAGGTTCGCGTTATCGTCCACCCGCTTGCAGAATTCAACGAATGGGTGACCGCCCAAAAGCATGCGACGCCTGCCTCGCCGGAAGCGGTTGCGGGCCGCGCTGTTTATGAATCGCTGAGCTGCGTCAGCTGCCACACCATTCAAGGCACGTCATCGGTGGGCGTATTCGGCCCGGATCTGTCTCACCTGATGAGCCGCCAGACGCTCGGCTCGGGAGTTGTCCCCAACACTCGCGAGAATTTGCGTGCTTGGGTGAATGATCCGCAAGAAGTCAAGCCGGGCTGCCTGATGCCCAGTTTGAAACTAACGAACGCGGAGCTGGATGGCGTTATGGCTTATCTGACGTCGCTCAACTAACGGGAGGAACTGTTTCCATGGCGGCCATCGATTATCCACTGGAACATCAACGCACGGAGGTTCGCGAGTTCTCGTTCTCGCAATCGCTCTATAAGTGGGTCGCGACTGTAGACCATAAGCGCCTCGGACTGATGTACATCGTAATGGCCTTACTGTTTCTGGTCGTATCCGGAATCATGGCCGGCGTGATCCGGATGCAATTGGCTGTGGCCAACGCGCACGTTGTGTCTCCGGCAACCTTCAACCGCCTTTTCACGATGCACGGCACCACGATGGTGTTCTTGGTCGGAATGCCGCTGCTCGCCGGCTTCGCCAACTACCTGGTGCCTTTGATGATCGGGGCCCGGGACATGGCCTTTCCGCGGCTGAACGCGTTCGGCTTCTGGATCACCCTATTTGGAGGATTGCTGCTCTACGCCAGCTACATCGGCGGTGGCGGACTTTCCGGGTCCGGATCCGCGCCCGACGTCGGCTGGTTTGCGTATGCGCCTTTGACATCGCGCGCCTTCTCACATGGTTCGAGCACGGACTATTGGATTCTCGGCATTCTCATCTCTAGCATCGGCAGCATTGCGAGCGCGCTCAACGTCATCGCCACAATCGTCAGCATGCGCTGCCCGGGAATGACGCTGCCCCGCATGCCCTTGTTTGTCTGGCTCATGCTTGTCGATGCGTGGATGGTCTTACTGATCCTGCCGCCGCTATCAGCGGCGCAGATCATGCTGCTCCTCGACCGCTTCGCGGGATCGCACTTCTTCGATACCCAAGCCGGCGGCTCGGCCGTTCTTTGGCAACACTTCTTCTGGATCTTTGGCCACCCGGAAGTCTATGTCCTGATCTTCCCTGCGTTCGCCACCGTCTCCGAAGTGATCCCCATCTTTTCACGCAAACCCATCTTTGGACGCCAGGCGATGGTCGGGGCGGTCATGGCCATCGGGTTCGTCGGTATGAGCGTATGGGCGCACCACATGTTCACCGTCGGCATGACTTCGGTCTCGAACATGTTTTTTGCCGCTGCCACCATGCTCGTCGCCGTTCCCACCGGCATCAAGATCTTCAACTGGCTGGCCACGATGTACGGCGGCCGCATCCGCGTTTGCCAGCCCCATGCTGTTCTGCTGTGGCTTCTTGTTTCAGTTCCTGATTGCAGGACTTACCGGAGTGATGCTTGCCATTGCCCCGTTTGATTGGCAGCTGCACCACTCATACTTCGTTGTCGGCCATTTTCATTTCACGTCTTGATCGGCGGACTTCGTCTTCGCCCTTTTCGCCGGTATCTACTACTGGTTCCCCAAAGCCACCGGAAGAATGCCAAATGAAACGCTGGCGAAGTTGCACTTCTGGCTGTTCGCCATCGGCTTCCACATGACCTTTATTCCGATGCATTTCCTCGGGTTTCTGGGGATGCCTCGGCGGATCTACACCTACCCCACCGGCCGCGGTTGGGAGTTTTGGAATATGGTCTCATCGATCGGCGTCATTTTTCAGGCGCATCGGTATCCTTTTTTTCGTCTGGAACGTGCTCCAATCCTGCGATTGCGGGAAAACGCGCCGGTGACGATCCGTGGGACGCATGGACGCTCGAGTGGACCACGACCTCGCCACCGCCTGAGTACAATTTCGAAACACTGCCCGTGGTTCGCAGCAGTCGTCCCTTGTGGGACCTGAAGCACCCGAACGATCCAGATTGGAGGTTTGAGTAGCGTATGGCCTCTTCCGCCTCATTCCCCGCTTCACCGACTGCCATAGAAAAGGATTGGAGTCTTCCCGATCGAGGATTCATCGGCGTCGCTGCCCTGATCCTGACCGAGACATCGCTTTTTCTGATCTTCGTGGTCGCCTATCTCTATCTACATCGGCAAGAGTCTGAGCGGGCCCTATCCGAAAGACGTTCTCCAGATCCCCGTCATCTCCACCATTTGCTTGCTCTCCAGCAGCATCACAATCGTGCTCGCTGAACGGGCTCTTGCCCGTAACGCCCTGGGCCGTTTCAAACTTTGGTGGGCGGTCACCATCCTCCTTGGTTTGGAATTCCTCGCCGCCACCGCGACGGAATGGCGCCATTTGATCGTCGACGAACACCTCACCATCGCCACCAATCTATTTGGGACCACTTACTACTCGCTGGTCGGTTTGCACGCTACTCACGTCGTCGTCGGAATGCTGTTTCTGCTCATCGTGTTTGCGGTGACGATGCGTGGCTTTGCCATCCACTCCCAGCTCCGTCGAATCATCATGCTGTCGTGGTACTGGCACTTTGTCGATGCCGTATGGGTTGTAGTGTTCACGGTCGTCTATGTGGTGGGCAGGTAGCTTATGAGCGAAGCCCTTCACCACCCGATCCACGGAGAAGCCGGCGCGCGCAGCCAGGAAGCTAGCGTTCACATGCCCGCGCCGTCGTTCTGGCCGATGGTGCTGGCCTTTGGAATCGCGCTTCTCGTCGCTGGCCTCGTGACGCACTACGCGGTGAGTGTAACTGGAATCGCAATTATGTTTTTTGCTGCTTTCGGTTGGTGGCGCGAAGTGATCCCGCACGAGAAACATATCGAGATGCCGATCGATCAGGCACTGCGGCCTGCCCCCATTATGGTGGAGCAAAGGTCCGTAATTCGCTTGAAGGTCGGAGAAGGCCAGCACCGCCTGCGCGTGCCGGAAAAACTGCATCCCTACTCGGCCGGTCTTTGGGGTGGGCTGGCGGGAGGGGTGGCCATGGCGGTGCTGGCTTGTCTATATGGGTGGTTTGCCCAGCGCAGCATCTGGTACCCAGTGAATCTGCTTGCCGGGGTCGTGCTCCCGGCGATGGGACAGGAAACTATTGAACAGCTCCGCGCTTTCGACACGGTGGCCTTTTTTGTCGCGCTCGTCGGCCATGGCGCGCTTTCTCTGCTCGTGGGCCTTCTCTACGCCGTGATGCTCCCCATGTTTCCTCGGTACGCCCCGTTCTGGGCGGGCATCCTCATGCCTTTAATCTGGAGCGGACTGATAGGCACCACCCTAGCTGTGCTCAATCCGGCTCTGAATCAGAGAATCAGTTGGCCCTGGTTCATCGCCTGCCAGTTAGGTTTTGGGCTCGTTGGCGGTTATATCATCGCGCGTAGCGCCGAAATAACATCCATGCAGTCGTGGGGCTTGGCCGAGCGCATCTCTCTCCATGCGCCTGGTGTCAGTTCCGATCGGGAGAATCACGAAGGATGAAGGGTTCCTGGTGGACGACGGCACTCGTGCCTTTGATCCTATCGGTCTTCACTGGTGCTTGCCGTCAGCCGGTAAGTCAGGAAACGTTCTCCAACTCCACCGATTTCGCTACTCTCTACCGCGACAACTGCTCCGGTTGCCACGGCGCGGAAGGGAAACACGGGCCCGGTCGTCAACTAAATGACTCGCTGTATCTCGCCTTGATCCCCAAAGAAGAACTTCGCCACACGATCGAGAATGGCCGCCCCGGTACCGCCATGCCCGCATTCTCGACGGCGCAGGGCGGTCCGCTGAGTCCGGCTCAGGTGGACGCGCTAGTCGGCGGTATCCGGCAAAACTGGGCGAGACCGGTGGATTTTCATGGCGTCACGCCTCCTCCCTATCTCCCCGGTAGCGCCGGAGATTCTATGAATGGCAAAGGACTATTCGCACGCAGTTGCGCTCCCTGCCACGGACCTCACGCACGTGTCGGGTTGGTCAACACGCCCGACTATCTGAACCTGGTTAGCGACCAGTGGCTGCGCTCGTCCATCCTCGCGGGGCGCTCCGACCTCGGTATGCCCGATTGGCGTCACCTCAAAGCGGGACGGCCCTTGACCGACAACGACGTGGCTGACCTGACCGCCTACCTGGTTTCGTTCCGTCCATCCAATTCAAACCTATTTGGCGGCACCAATCGGACCCAGGACAGCGGAACCGGTGACGTCGGAGGATCCCCAATGACAAAAGGTAATGAGGGAAGCGGCAACGGCCCGGGAAGCCCGAATCGCACTTCACAGGAAGGAAATCAGACTGGGGGAAGTAGCAGCACCTCCGGTGGTCCCGGCGGCAGCGGCAACAAGACCGGCGCGGAAAAAGCACCATTGAGGTCCAAATGAACGACACAAAAATCGGCGCGGATACTCGCGAAGCAGACAAAGGAAAAAAGAACACCAAAGATCCCACTCGCCGGAACTGGCTGCTTGTTCTCGGCACTGGTTTAAACGTTGTCGCCGGCGCACTGCTCGCTGTCCCGGTTGTGGGCTTTGTCTTCTCCAGTTTCGTCACCAAGAAAGATCCGCGCGATTGGATCTCTCTTGGCAAGCTCGACGACTTTCCCGAAAAACGAACCCGGCTCGCCACTTACCGCAACCCGTTCACCCGCCCCTGGGACGGAGAAACCGCTGATATCCCCTGCTGGGTCCGGCGCATCGAGGGCGAACAGTTCCAGGTGTTTGCCGTCAACTGCACTCACCTCGGATGTCCGGTCCGCTGGTTTGAACAATCCGGGCTATTCATGTGTCCCTGTCACGGCGGCGTCTTTTACGAGGATGGTTCGCGCGCTTCGGGACCCCCGCCACGGGGCCTCTACGAGTACGATCATAAGATTCAAAACGGCGAGTTGTTTGTAAAAGGCGGGGAAATGCCCACCCTGGCCAACCCGGTATAGCACCGGCCCGGATTCCACATGAATACTCTCCGCAATGCGGCGCTCTGGCTGGATGCCAGACTGCACCTGACTTCGTTATTTGCTTCCACCGCGGGGCATGCCGTTCCCGCCTCAGCCGGTAGCTGGTTCTATGTCTTCGGGAGCGCCACGCTTCTTTGCTTCGTCATCCAGATCATCACCGGCACTTGCCTCTCATTCGTGTATGTTCCCTCCACGAACGAGGCTTGGACCAGCCTTGAGTATCTCAACCATTCCCAATATCTCGGGTGGTACCTTCGCGCTGTCCACAACTGGGGCTCGAACTTCATGGTCGCCATCATGACGCTCCACATGATTCAGGTCTTCCTCTTCGGCGCATATAAATACCCGCGAGAAATGACCTGGATCAGCGGGGTTGTGTTACTCCTGCTCACGCTAGGTATGGCGTTCACCGGCCAAGTCCTCCGGTTCGATCAGGATGCGTATTGGGGCCTTGGCATCGGCGCATCGATCACCGGCCGCGTACCTCTGATCGGCCACCAACTGGTTCACCTTCTGCTGGCGGGGCCGATCATCGCTGGTGAAACACTCTCCCGCTTCTTTACCCTGCATGTCTTCATCATTCCGGGCCTGATCATCGCGCTCATTTCGCATGCACCTCCGTTTAGTGCTGACGAAGGGAATCAGCGAATACCCGAAACCCGGCCGCCCTGTCTACAAAAGCACCTACGATGCGGAATATGCCGAAGTGCTCGCCAAAGAGGGCGTTCCCTTTGTCCCTCACGCTATCGCCAAAGATCTCGTAGCCGCGGCCGTCGTAATCCTCGGAATACTCATCTGCGCCGCTGTATTCGGTCCGAATGGGCCGGCTGGACGTCCCAATCCCACCATCGTCAATACCAATCCGCGTCCGGACTTCTATTTCTTGTCTGTCTTCGCCGCCCTCGCGCTCCTTCCGGCTTGGATGGAAGTGTTGGTCTTATTCGTTGCGCCCGCTCTACTGGTTCTCTTCCTTTTGGTCCTTCCCTTCTTTTCGGGAACAGGCGAAAGGAGCGCTTCGCGCCGCCCCGTCGCGGTTCTCAGCGTCTTGTTCATCATGCTGGTGCTTGGCGTCCTTACCTACCTTGGTCAGAAATCTCCGTGGTCGCCTCATATGCAGGCGTGGAGCGGCAACGCGATACCAGCGCGCTTCGTCACGGGGCGTACTCCTCTTCAGCTTCACGGCGCCCTGTTGTTTCAAAATAAACAGTGCCGCAACTGCCATGCGCTGGGCGGACAGGGCGGGGAACGCGGACCGGCCCTCGATTCGATTGCCACCCGTTTAACGAAGCCGGAGATGATCCGTCAGGTGATCCAAGGAAGTGGCAACATGCCCGCCTACGGGAAGAAACTTACGCCCTCAGAAGTCGAGGCAATTGTTTCTTACATGCAAACCCTACGGCCAGAACATCAGCCGGCATCCCGCGATTCCGCCACGCCCGCAAACCCCCGGCGGGTTCGCGAGCCGGCGAATGGCGGGCCTCCCGTCGCTTGATTGGGATGTGCAGGGATCGCATCGCGTGAACCAGGTTAGTGCGGCCGCCATTCTTTCCTGGGCCGTCGATTGGCGGGTAGTGGCTTTCTTGCTTATCACCGCGCTCGTCTATGTGCGCGGTTGGAGGTTTGGTCGGGCGCTGATCCGCGAGCCCAACGATACTCAACGGTTCACCGCCTTTCTCATGGGGTTGTTCGCCTTGTTCCTCGCACTCGAATCCCCGCTCGATACCTTCGACCGTTTCTTTCTCTCAGCCCACATGGCTCAGCACCTGCTGTTGATGATGGTGGCTCCGCCGCTCTTGCTGTGGGGGCGTCCCACCTTGCCGCTTCTGCGCGGACTTCCCAAATCTTTCGTAAAGGAAGGCTTGGGTCCGTTTCTCTCTTGCCCGGAACTACAGCGCTTTTTGGGGATCCTGACGACGCCCCCGGCCGCGTGGTTAATCTTTGCTCTGAGCACTGTCCTTTGGCACATTCCGGTGCTGTATGAACTCGCTGTGCGCGATTCGTTTTGGCATGGACTGCAGCATGCGTGCTTCTTCTGGACGGGCATCCTGTTTTGGTGGCCGGTCATCCTCCCCGATCGGTCCCGTAAAGGCTGGCCCAGATGGGCCGCCATCCCCTACCTGTTACTCGCCGACGGCCTCAACACCGCCATTTCGGCGTACTTCATTTTCTCCGATCAGTCGCTCTATCCCAGCTACGATCTCGTTCGTATCGGCGGGATGACCGCGCGTGAGGATCAGGCCGCGGCAGGAGCCATCATGTGGGTTCCAGGATCCCTAGCGTATCTGATTCCTGCCATCGTTATTGCCGCCCGACTCTTTCGTAGTGAGCCCGCACACTCGACCGGCATACGCGTCCCGCGCGCTCCCCGACCCGATCTCATCCAGATTTCCGCAACACCGGCCACCTCAGGGGCTTCGCGACTGCCGGCTTTCCGGCGCGTTGCCCAGGTTGCTCTACTATTTCTCGCGATTGCGGTCATGGCGGATGGTTTCACTGGCTCCACTGTTCCTTCGCTGAATCTTGCCGGTACGCTGCCCTGGATCCACTGGCGCGCCCTTTCCGTCCTTGCGCTTCTTCTATTCGGCAACCTCTTCTGCATGATCTGCCCGTTCACCTTGGTTCGGGATTGGAGCCGCCGTCTGCTACCCGCCCGCTGGTCTGCCCGTCAGGCTTGGCCCCACCGGCTTCGCGGCAAGTGGTTGCCCCTAATCCTCACTCTTGTTTTCTTTTGGGCTTATGAAGCATTCAGTTTATGGAACAGCCCTTGGATTACCGCCTGGATCATACTCGGTTACTTCACCGGCGCCGTCTTAGTAGACTCGTGTTTCCGCGGCGCAAGCTTCTGCAAGTACGTGTGTCCGATCGGTCAGTTCCATTTCGTAGCTTCGCTTGTCTCTCCCGCCGAGGTGCGTGTCCGCAACCGCGCCGTTTGCGACTCCTGCTTAACGTTCGATTGCATTCGCGGCAATGAGCGCGTTCGTGGGTGCGAACTGGACCTTTTTCAGCCCAAAAAAGTGGGCAACATGGATTGCACGTTCTGTCTTGATTGCGTGGCCGCATGCCCGCATGACAACGTCGCTATATTGCGTTCCGCCCCGATCGCAAACCTCAGTGTGGATACCTATCGCTCCTCGGTGGGTAGGCTTTCGAATCGCAACGATATCGCGGCTCTGGTGCTCTTGATTGTCTTCGGTGCATTCACCAACGCGGCTGGGATGGTTGCGCCGGTGCTCATGTGGGAGCATCGTTGGCACGCGGCTTGGGGCTCGAAGATGATGCCAGCTGTCGTGGCCCTGTTTGTATCGGGAGGAGCGCTTGCAGTTCCTTCGCTGATCGTGCTTCTAACGGCCGCTTACTACCGGTTGCTCCGGGACGAAACGCCAGTCGCTCGCCTGCTCCGTCACTTCACCTTAGGATTGATCCCCTTGGGCGTCGCCATGTGGGCCGCCCATCTCTTCTTCCACCTTGCCGGAGTGTGGTCGCTTGCTTACCCGCCGGCTGCCAGCGCCATCAAACCGATTCAGCTGCTCCTGCTCGATGGTGGTGTTCTGCTAGCACTTTACTCCACCTGGCGTATCGCCCGCCAGCACGCGTCGGGAATTTGGCACCGTGCCACGCTGAGCATTCCGTGGGCCGCGTTCTCTCTTGGGCTATATGCTGCGGGAGTCTGGATTTTGTTCCAGCCTATGCAAATGCGCGGCATGATCCATTGAACGTCCGCCTCTTCCTCGGCGTTTTCGCCGCCCTCAGCGCCTTAAACGCCGACGGTGGCGCAATTCAGTGGCAAAGAACCTCCGGCGCATACAAGGTCACGTTATTTGCCGCGCCAACTCCGCTTCGTGCCGGTCCCGTCGACCTGAGCGTTCTTCTCCAGACAATGCCCGACGGTGCACCCGTCACGGACGCTTCGGTTGTGCTCCGATGGGAGCGATCCGGGGACAGTGTGCGAACTCTCGCCGCTAACCATGAAGTCGCCACGAACAAGATCCTGTACGCCACCGAGGCAGTGCTCCCCGCTGGCGTCGGAAAGCTGAAAGTCGTGGCGCAAACTGCGGGAAGGGAAGTACAAGTCGACGGACCCCTGCTGATTCTCGATGGAGATCGCACCTTCCATTCCTATTGGCCTTACTTTGCCGCCGTCCCCGCTTGTGTGCTCTTATTCATGCTGAACCGATGGCTGGCGTACCGAGGGCGAACTGGCTCACGCGCCTAGCGATCGGCGTCCTCAAGGCTGTCACGTCATAGTTGATAGACACCGCCTCGGTCGGGTAGCTTTGTGCTGGAGGCTTCCGCTGAACGTTTATCTCATCGACGGGACTTACGAACTGTTCCGCCACTACTACGCCTTGCCTTCGGCGCTTGATCACACGGGATCGGAGGTCGGAGCCGTCCGGGGTGTCCTGCGATCGGTTCTAGGTATGATCCGCGACGGAGCCACACACCTCGCCGTAGCCACCGATCATGTAGTCGAGTCGTTCCGCAATGAATTGTGGCCGGGGTATAAAACCAGCGCGGGAGTCCCTCCGGATCTCCTGGCTCAATTTCCTTTGCTCGAAGAGGTTCTCTCAGCCGCTGGAGTCGTGGTCTGGCCCATGGTCGAGTACGAAGCGGACGACGCGCTCGCTGCCGGCGCTTGTTTGGCAGCTCGCGATCCAAGAGTTGAGCGCGTCATCGTCTGCTCGCCAGATAAAGACTTGGCCCAGTGTGTGCGCGGCACCCGCACCGTCCAGTTGGATCGCCGTAGGCGTGTTACGCGCGATGAGTCGGCAATTGTACGTATGTTTGGTGTCTCTCCGTCTTCGATTCCGGACTACCTGGCGCTCGTAGGCGATACCGCTGACGGTTATCCCGGTCTGCCAGGCTGGGGGGCGAAATCCACCGCGGCCGTCTTGCAGAAGTTCCCTCATCTCGAACTCGTCCCCGAAAACTGGTCGGTGTGGGGCGTCGATGTGGTGAATCCTCGCGCCCTCGCCAAAACACTGTCCGCTCAACGCGACCGCGCCTTGTTGTTCCGAACGCTAGCGACCCTTCGAACCGACATCGCGCTCTTCAACACCGTCGACCAATTGGAATGGAATGGCCCGCAGCCTGCATTTGCCGCGTTCGGAGCGAGGCTCGATGCCGCCGTCACGGGTCCAAAGCGAACGACGCGCTCAGAAGACACGGAGACCAGCGGCTAGTCCGGCCGGTTCGAATCGTGTAGCCGCGTAGTCCTATGCCGTCGCTCCCGTAGGCTCTCATAGGTACCGGTACACAGTTCCAACGCTCTCGTACCACAAACTTTCGACGATTAAGCGTGGCCCTTTGCCCCTTTGGTTCTCTTGTATGAACGCGCAGAATCCGTCAGCGTAGTAAGTACGCAATCACTTTGATTGGAGAGGAAATTATATGAAGCACTTACTTACAACGATCCTTCTTGGCGCCGCAGCCATCGGGCCGCTCGCAGCCGGAACCGTCAATGTCACGTTTACAGGGGCGAACGGCCAGACCGATGCCTACGGTAACTACATCAGCCCTTACTACGGAACTGTCAACGGAGTAGCAACCACCATCTATTGCGACGACTATGCCGACCACGTAAACTCCAGCAACAACTGGACGGCGACAATCACCAGCCTCTCGAGCTCCTTAAACAACACCAGCACGCGTTTCGGAAGCGAAAGCGAAGTCTTGCCGAACAGCAGCAACGGCAACACCACGTTTAACGGGTTGCAGCTTTACGAGATGGCCGCCTATCTCACCACTCAGCTCACGCCTAACAACTCCGCCAACGGCAATATCCAGGACACGATCTGGGGCATCTTCAACCCCGGCAACACGCCGCTCCCTTACCTCAACAACCAGCTCGACTTCAGCTGGCTGTACCTCGCCGAGGCCAACTACAGCACCTGGGCTTCTGCTAACGCGCAGAACTGGTATATCTTGACGCCCTCCAGCAACACGCCGAGCCAGGAGTTCCTCTATTCCCAGGCTTCTCCCACCCCTGAGCCGGCATCCCTGCTCCTCTCCGGATTTGGTCTCCTCGCAGTGCTCTTTGGCGCAAACCGTCTGCGTAAGAAGCAGACCGTTACCGCGTAGTCACAACCTCAAGCCCTTTAGGCCGGAACGCGAGAAGCGCTCCGGCCCTTCGTCTGCGCAAATTGGCGGACAGGTTATTCGGTCCGCTGTCCGGATGATGATAATTAATAGCTTCTTTACTCTTCCCAGATTCCTCTCCGATTTATTCCCCTCGATCTCATTTCAACTCCGCGACTTACCAATCCGTTATTTAACTAAGCCTCGGGCCTAATCCTCGGGACGTGGACATCACGGAAGTTTGAATGTCTTTTTCCGCTTCTTTCTAACAACTTAGCTGCCGGACAACCCTCGTCGCGCATATTCGGCTGTCATAAATAGGGCAAAGAGACCGGGGTGCACATCGGCCCCGCTTTACAAAAGTGACAACCCATTACAAATATGCGCATCATCTTGGCTTTTAAAAATCCGAAAGCGGACAACCCGCAGGCGTGTCACGTCGGTTTGGGTGTGACAGCCGCCAATGCAGCCGAAGTTCTCGTCGAACACGGCCTTCAGGCCGAGGCTGTACCCGTGATTGACGGCTACCACCTTCGCGATAAACTACGCAAACAAACGTGGCCCGGCCTGACCCACCTCATTTTCTGCGCCCCGTATATCGACACGAACTTCCTGGAGAGTCTTTGCCGGGAGTTTGCGTCCATCCGGTTCTCGGTTGTGTTCCACAGCAATGTTGGCTTTTTGCAGGCCGATCGCTGGGCGGTCAAAGTCATGCGCGAGCAAATGGAACTAGAGCGCCGCGTAGACAACTTTCACCTCGCTGGCAATTGTGAGAAGTTCTGCGATTCTGTGGAAGCCGCTTACGGCGTGCCCTGCACTCTGCTACCGAATCTCTACTTCCTTCATGGGCCAATTGAGCGAAAGCGCGATCTGTGGCAGGGGCCTGAACTACACATTGGAATCTTTGGTGCAACCCGAGTTTTGAAAAACCTGATGACTGCGGCCTGGGCGTGCCTCCAGATTGGACGGGAACTCGATGCGTTTACCCAGATTCACATCTCCACCGGCCGTGAGGAAGGTGGCGCCGGCGTCATGCACGCCGTCCGGGAAATGTGCGGCGGCTTGAGCCGCGTCGAACTCGTCGAAGAACCGTGGCTTCCGTGGCTGGAGTTTCGGCGCGTCATTCGCCGGATGAACCTGCTGATGCAGCCCAGCTTCACCGAAAGCTTTAACGGCGTCACCGCGGACGGAATCGCCGAAGGCGTTCCCAGCGTAGTCTCTCCGGCCATCGATTGGGTCCCGCAGAAGCTGGATTGCCAATCCCGATAACGCTAAAGAGATTGCTGAAACGGGTAAGCGACTCCTCCGCGATCGAAACGCTCCCGCGCGACGGGTACCGCGCGCTAGTCAAACACAACGACTCATCTATCGCGCCTGGAAGTGTTTCCTCGCGCCTTAGCGGCGTGCTCCATACGGGCGTGGTTACGCTCGCCGCAGCCGCAAACTGTTCAGTACAACCGACAAACTCGATAACGCCATGGCGCCGATGCGATCATCGGCGACAGCACCCAGCCATTCACCGGGTACAACACGCCCGCTGCAATGGGCAGCGCGATGAGATTATAGGCAAACGCCCAAAATAGGTTCTGCCGAATCACTCTCATGCTTTTGCGAGCCAGCACGAGAGCTTCAGTTACTGATCGTAAGTCCTTCCCCAAAATTGTAATTCCGCCCGTCGCGGCAGCCACGTCGCTGCCGCTTCCGAGCGCGATGCCAACGTCCGCAGTCGCGAGGGCCGGTGCATCATTGACTCCGTCCCCGACCATGGCTACCCGCCTGCCGGCGGCTCGAAGGCGCTTGATCTCCTGTTCCTTGTCTTCCGGACGCAGTTCCGCAGCGAACTCTCGAATCCCTACCTGTGCCGCTATACGCTTTCCGGCGGCACGGTTATCGCCCGTCAACATGCGCACCTGATACCCTTGCGCTCCCAACGCGCTGACCGTCTCACGCGCTTCGTCCCGCACCCGGTCGGCAATCCCAATCCAACCCGCTGCATTTTGGTCGACGCTCACCTCGGCGATCGTCAGCCCGGCAAAACTCTCGCCTCCCGTGAAACCTACGCCTGCGCGGTGCACGGAAACCTCGTGGCCATCCACCAATCCCGACACCCCCCATCCCGCCAACGCTCGAAATTGCTGAGCCTCCGCAAGCGTGAGCGAACCTGCTCGTCGCCGGATCGCGGCACCGAGGGGATGCTCGGAGTCCTTTTCGACTGCGGCCGCCCATCGCACGACTTCATCCTCGCTAAATCCGGCCGCTCCGCTGACGCGCTCGACCATCGGCTCTCCGACTGTGAGAGTCCCGGTCTTATCGAAGACAACAGTGTCGATCCCCGCCGCCGCTTCCAGCGCCTCGCCATTCTTGATCAGGATTCCCCGTTGCGCCCCTCGCCCGATCCCGGCAACGATCGCCGCCGGAGTAGCGAGTCCTAAGGCGCATGGGCACGCGACAATCAGCACCGCCACCGCGTTTGTCAACGCGAGTGAGGGCATAAAGATTAGCCACACCACCGCGGTCAGCGCGGCAATAGCCAGAACCACCATAGTGAAATACCCGCTCACCGTATCGGCCAGCCTTGCGATCGGCGCCCGTGAGTTCTGCGCTTGCGCCACCAATTCAATGATCCGGTCGAGCGCCGTGTCCGAACCGACCTTCTGTGCGAGCACCCGCATCGATCCGGACTGATTCATCGTGCCGCGGAATACCGGGGACGAAGCTTGTTTCTCGACCGGCATGCTTTCGCCCGTCAGCATGGATTCGTCTACGGCGCTCCCGCCGCTAATCACCGCACCGTCGCAGGGCACGCGTTCTCCCGGGCGAACCACGACCACTTCGCCCAGACGGAGTTCCTCAGCCGGTATTTCGACTTCCGCCTCGCCGCGCTCCACCCGAGCGGTCTGCGGTCGCATGTCCATAAGCAGCCGGATACTCTCGCTCGTCTTCCGCCGCGCCCCGCTCTCGAGGAAGCGTCCCAGCAGGATCAACGCGACAATCACGCACGCGGCTTCGAAGTACACATCGTGCCGACCCCTCACGACTTCCCCCACCGAGTAGACAAACGCCGTTCCCGACCCCAGTGCGATCAGCGTGTTCATGTTCGCCTGGCGGTGCCGCAAAGCACTCCACGCGTCCTCGAAAAATGGCTTTGCGGAGTAGAACATCACCGGCACTGCCAGCGCAAATTGCAGCCACGTCAATCGGTGAAGCATGCTCAAGAACATCACCGCCGCCGCGCAAACTACCGCCACGAGAAATCGCTGGAACATCCCCTCGTCGCCCTGATCTTCCTTGACGTCATAACCGACGTCTTGAATAGCTTTGACGATGCCCGCACGATCGATACGTCCTTCGTCGTAGGAAACGGTTGCCGTGCCGGTCGCGAAGTTCACCCGAGCGTCTTCTACGCCCTCTGTGCTCGAAAGGGAATTCTGGACGGCGCGCGCACAAGCCGCGCAGGTCATCCCGGATACGGGGATATCCAACCGCTTCGATTTTTCCGCCAGCGCGGTATTCATTTCACCGATGCGGAATACCCGAGCTTCTCCACCGCGGCGGCAAGATCGGTGGCCTCCATCGCCCCCGGTAGGCAGCCTATTTCCGCTTCCCCCGCTCCGAGGCTCACTCGCGCGGACTGCACGCCAGGGAGAGACTTCAAACGACGCTCCACCGTCCGCACACAGCCCTCGCAAGTCATTCCGCCAATCGCTAGTTTCACCAACTCCATGGTTTTTTGGATGCGAACCTTCCCTTGCCCGCTTCCGTTATCTCCATCAACTACCATGTTATGGTGACGCGCGACCCCGTTCAGCCTCTATTGCAGGCGGGGGTTTACATCCTCCTCTGCGTCGCTCCGGTTTTCTTCTTCGGCTGGCTGTTCCTCTTTGTCGGCAATGTCTTCGCCGGATCGGTGCTCGCGGTTTTCTCCGCCGCTTTGCTCGGGAATGCTTTCTGTCTGCGGATCTTCGACGGGGTCGGACTCGATCGCCTCGGTATCCCCTGGAACGATGCCGCATTGCGAAACGCACGCACCGGGTTAGCGTTGGGATTTGCCGCGGCAGCCCTCGTTGTAGCTATCCCCATGGTCGGTGGGCACGCGAGCGAGGTGACTCCCCCCGGAGTTCAGCCCAACTGGCGCGAGCAGATGTTCGTTCCGGTCATGCTGCTCGCCGGAGCCGCGGGGGAAGAGCTCCTTTTTCGCGGCTTCGGCTTTCAGATTCTTCTGCGCGCCTTCGGACCGTTTTCCGCGCTACTTCCCATCGGGGTCCTGTTTGGTTTCATGCATGGAGCAAACCCGCACGCGTCACTCTTTGGCATCCTTAACACGATCGGCTTTGGCGTGCTATTCGGATATGCGTTCGTGCGATCCCACGACATCTGGTTTCCTTTCGGCCTGCACTTCGCCTGGAATCTAACACTCTTGCTCCTGGGGACGCCGATTAGCGGGATTACAATCAAGGTGACGACGTATCAGGTTGTATGGCGAGGTTCAGCGCTCTGGTCCGGAGGTGATTATGGGCCCGAGGCTAGCGTGCTGACATCCGCCGCTCTCGTGCTGCTCGGGCTTGCGGTGTGGAAGGTTCCCATAGCCCGGCAGCAAGCCTATCTCGTCGATAGTCCCCGGAGGGGTGAATGATCCGGCCACTGTTTCCCGCTCTTTTCCTCGTAGCCACTTTCCCTGCGTTTCCTTCGAGCAAGTTGACCGAGGAAGAACGCGTCGATCTCGTCCGCAATCTCACCGCTGAATACGCCGTCCTCAAGGAAACTCTGCCGCGCTCGAAGAAACCGCTCGAGTTTGATTCTACGGGTAAATACGATCAAACCAAATGGGCGGCGTTGATTCGGGAAAACGGGCCGGCTGCGCGCCTGGGAGACAAAGTCCAGATCACCAAAGTGACGATCCTCGATGACCGCATCATCTTCGATATCAATGGAGGTCTGAAAAACAGTAAACACTGGTACGACCACGTTCAGGTAGGAATGGGAGGAAGCACTTCGCCGATCGGACGTGGAGATGCAACCGGTGCGACAGGTACCTACATTGCTCTCGACTTCCACCAGTCCATTTCGGAGGTCGACTCCGCCGCGGTGAAAAAGCTGCTCGCGCCCATTCTCGATTTCGAAAAACGTTCCGCCACCACGGTCTACTCCGAGCAGTTGCCGCCGGAGATTAAAAAGGCGATCGCCGATAAACGCGCCAAGGAAGGGATGGATCGCGACCAGGTCCTGCTGGCTCTCGGCCACCCCGACCACAAGTCACGCGAAACTAAGGATGGTGATGAAATCGAGGATTGGATCTACGGACACCCTCCCGGCAAGATCGTCTTCGTCACCTTCAACGGAAGCAAGGTCGTTAAGGTCAAAGAAACGTACGCCGGTCTGGGCGCCGAAGCCGCTCCGCAAGTCGACATACCGCATTAATCTTCGCCCTACGGAAATTGCAGCACCGGCTCGGGTCGTTCCACTGGCGTAACCGGGTCCAGCTTCATCCATAGCGCGGCCGCAAAAATGTACGAGGTCGCGGACAAGTAGAACACCATAATTCCAGTTATTCCCGAAGTGCGCCAGAACGTAAGCCGTCACCACGGGAAAGACCACTCCGCCGAAGTTCCCCGTCATGTTCATGGCCCCGGAAAGCGTCCCACTGAACTTCCCCCCCACGTCCATGCAGGCGCCCCAGGCGGGTGGCAGAACAACATCGTTGCAGAAACTCGCGAAGCCGATCGCGATCATCTTGAGCCACGGATCGCGAATAGTCGTCGAGATCACCAGAAGAGTGCCCGCACACAGAAACGAGGTCGAGCAGACTACACGGCGCGCCTTTCGCACGCTCCCCATCATCCGGGTGAGTGCGCCGGCCAAGAACCCGCTCAGTACCGCGCCGACGCCTCCCAGGAACAGAGGAAGAATGTTTAATGCCGCCGCGGCGGCCGGTGAGAGACTTCAGTTCTTCCAGGAATGTCGGCAGCCAGGTGATGTAGAAGTACCAGCTGAACGACATGAAAAAATATTGCAAAGCACAGCATAGGATGTCGGGCGTGGTAGCAAACAAACGTCCACGGCACGCTACCGTGCGCAACCGCCAGGCCCTGATTCCCGCGCAACAAATCCAACTCGCCCTGATTCAGCTTGGGGTTATCCTCGCGGGTTGTCCCGGTACCAGCGGTAGAAGAAAAACGCCCAGATAATTCCTACGAAGCCGAACAGGAAGAAAACCTTCCGCCACGACACGAATCGGAGAAGTTGGTACACGATCAGCGGCGTCACGGCGCCGCCCCAACGCGCGGCCAACCAGATAATTCCCTGCGCGCGCACCCGCTCCTCTCGCGGAAGCCAAGCCGTGAACGCCTTGGTGATGTTCGGAAAGCACCCCGCCTCGCCCGCTCCGAAAAAGAGCTGCGTGAAAAAAATGGAGACGAAACTGAAAGCCGCACCCATCAGCGCCGTGAACGCCGACCACCAGATCACGATGCGCATCAGCACGCGCCGCGGTCCCAGCCGGTCCCCCATATACCCGCTCGGAATCTCGAAGAGCGAATACGCCGCAGCGAACGCCGCAAACACGTAGCTCATCTGCTCTTTGCTCAGATGGAGATCGGCCCGTATCGAGCCGGTAGCTTTCGAGAGCGCTACGCGGTCGAAGTAGGTGATGATCGCCAGCGTGACGGCAAACCAGATGACGCCATATCGCACGCGACTCGGCCGGGCACTTTGTGGCGGACGCGACGGAGCGTGTGTTGCCATGGAATGTCATTCGATCATGCCAGATGCGCCGAACGCAAGTTTGCGATCATATGAAACCGAAAGGCCATGTCTTCTGACGGATAGAGTTCGGGTTGCTGTAGTTGGTGCGGGACAGTTCGGCTCGAATCACGTGCGGATCGCGGCTTCTCATCCCGGTGCCGAACTCGTCGCCGTCGTGGATCGGGATCGCGAGCGTGCTCAACAGGCCGCGCTCCCGCTGCAATGCGAGGCTTTGGTCAACCATCGGGAACTCGCGGGCTTGGTGGATGCCGCCATTCGTCGCCGTACCCACCACTTTGCATGCCGCTCTGGCGTGCGATCTACTGGATGCCGGAATCGATGTATTCGTTGAGAAGCCTATGGCGCCAGATCTAGCTGGTGCCGACCGCATGATAGCCGCTGCGGATGCCGGAAACAGGATCCTCCAAGTCGGGCATCTGGAGCGCTACAACCCTGCTGTGATCGCCCTCGAATCGATTGCGCGCCTCCCATTGTTCTTCGAAATTCATCGGATGAGCGTCTTCAGCCCGCGTAGTCTGGACGTCGACGTCGTTCTCGATCTCATGATCCATGACTTGGACATCGTCCTGGCTCTGGTCGATTCTGAACTCGACGAGATTCGAGCCGCCGGGATCTCCATTCTGTCTCCCAAGGTCGACATCGCCAATGTGCGGCTGCAGTTTCGCAATGGATGCGTGGCCAATCTGACAGCGAGTCGGGCCTCTATTGAGAAAATCCGAAAACTGAGGGTCTTTCAACCCGGCGAGTACATCTCCGTCGATTATGCGCGCCAGGAACTGCTAGGGATCCGAGTCAGCGAATCGCGTGAAATCTCCTTCGCCCCTATTGAGATCCAAAAAGACGAGCCGCTTCGCCTACAGTTCCAGGCCTTTCTGGATAGCGTGAAAACCCGGAAACCACCGAAACTGGACGGCGTTCGCGCACGTCGCACCCTCGAAGTGGCTCTCGCGATCATTGCTAAAATCGAAGAACACGCAGGGATTGTACAGGCCTCCGTCCGCCCTCAATGGAAAGTTTAGAGCAGCCGGTTTCCCAACGAGCGGACTACCGCGTCGTTCTGCTCGACGACTTGGCGCCGACGTGGAGCGATCCGCGTGCCGCCGCCATTGGCACGGCGATCGTTCACCTCGCGTTGATCCTTGGGCTGTTACTGGTGCCACAGGACACTGGAGAGCCGCCGCCGGATCGTGAGCGCCATCGTGTATTCACCAAGCTGATCGATCCACCCACCCGTCTAACGCAAAAAGCGCCGAATAAGTCGCCTATATCGCCGGAGCTTTCGGTTGCGCCGTCGGTCAAATCGCCGCGGATCGCACCCGTCGTGAGGAAGCGCTTCGAACCGCCACCTCCGCCGCAAGTCGCGCAAGTAAAGAAGCCGTCGCCCGCGCTACCGCAAGAACCTCCTAAGGTAAACACCGCGCAGCCCCAGCAGACGGTTCAAATTATGCCGCCTGCTGTGCTGACGCAGCCGCCCACCCGAGCACCCGAGCAACCGAAATTGGTGCTCGAGGCTCCTCCAGCTCCTCCGCAATCCGGGCAAGGCACCGGACGCCTGAAGGTAACGGGTGGCGGAATTCAAGAAGCGATTCGGGAGTTGGCCACGCACGGCGCAACTTCATCCAGGTCGGTCGGTGACGACACCGACGAAACGGTAACGCCAGGCTCGATCACCAACGCACCTGCTTCCTCGCGACCCAAGGCCAGCTTGGAAATAATGAGCGACCCCAAAGGGGTAGATATGAAGCCCTATCTGCTGCAGGTGCTCCAGGATGTTCGCAGGAACTGGTTGACGATCTACCCTGAAAGCGCGCGTTTAGGAAGGCGCGGCCGGGTGGTGGTTCAGTTCGCGATTGCGCCGAATGGAAAAATTCTGAAGGTCGTCTTCACGACTGAATCGGGTGCTACTGCCCTTGACCGGGCGGCGGTCGCGGCGCTCAGCATGTCTGATCCCCTGCCGCAGCTGCCCGCCGCCTTCAAGGGCGACCGAGTCGTTCTTCAGTTCACTTTCCTTTACAACGCACCGCGCTAGTGAAACTACTGCACTTGGTCGTTGTGCTTGTCTTTCGCGATGTCCTTGCTGATATGGTTCTGTTGCCGGTTAACCTTCGCCTTCTCGCCCGGTGTCAAAGTGCCCCCGTTAGCGCGGCGATCTCTCCGCACTTCCTTGTTCACCTTCTTCTCTTTATGCTCCAGGTTGCGCGTCTCCGGACCGGTCAGCTGGCCCGTTGCGTCGCCCTGAGCGATTCGTCCCTGCTGATTGGCCTCGCGATCTCCGGCAGTCTGCGCCGCGAGGCTCACAACCATCGTGCCCGCTAAAATCGCACTCGTTAGTAAGGTTCGTTTCATCGTTCCCCTCAGTCTTCAGATTATCTAACGCGACCGACTGCAAGTGAGTTGCTTAAGGGACAATTAAAACTAGATGAAGCCAACCTTCATGGCAGCCATGCTGAGCTACATCGCGCTTGCTCTGGTCGCAGCTTTTGCGCTCCAGGGAAACGTTCGTTTGGTCGTATGGATCTTCCTCGGTGGCCTCGCGCTCAAAACTTGGATTGCACGCGCCGCAGGCTGGTAATCGCGTTCCGTTTTGGAACGGATGTTTCATCTCGGAAACCCTTCCGGTACGTAGCCACTTCTCTTAGCTAAATTCTTCTCGCGGCCCAAGCGGGTTAAGTCTTCTAAATACTCGAAATAGGGCACTTACCTCAGGTACCCGCCCCGGCTCCACAAGTGACACTTATTTGGCGGCCTGTGTGCATTTTCTTGTCTCGTCCGGCGCTCTTCCGGAGCGAAATCAAAAAGCTAAACGAGGGTCAAAATGGGTCGTCCGAAGTGTGTCTGAAGCCAGTGGATAAAAATAGAGAAGCGCGACCGGATCGTCATGGAGAATCTTTCTCTCGTCCGGGCAATCGCAGTCCGTGTTCATGAGACCCTGCCCGTTCATATCGATCTGGACGATCTGATTCACGCCGGCGTGTTGGGCTTGTTCGATGCGGCCGAGAAGTTCGACACCCGAGAAGATGTCGCCTTCGCCAGCTATGCGAAGCACCGCATCAAAGGCGCGATCCTCGATAGCCTGCGCCAACTGGATTGGGCTTCGCGGGATCTGCGCAAGCGCCACAAGCAGTTCGAAAGGTCTCACGCGACCTCGCTTCCACGCTTTCGCGGCCGCCACTTGAATCCGAGATCGCCGAGAAGATGGGCGTCGGCGTCGAGCGCTGGCGTCGCATGGCGATCGAACTGCGCATGGTCGGTCTGGTTTCAAGCTCACGCGCCCAGAACGACGACGATCAGTCGGCGCCCGAGTTTCCCGCCAAGCCGGACCTGCAGCCGGATCGTCTATGCGAGCACCGCCAGATGAGCAGCGCTTCAGCAGGCCATGCAGACGCTGCCCGACCGCTACCAGAAAGTGGTCTGCTCTATTACACCGGCGAGATGACGATGAAAGAGATTGGAGGCATTCTCGGCATCAACGAAAGCCGCGTCTCCCAGATCCACAAGATCGCGCTCGAGAAGATGGGGATTGCCCTTCAAGCCGCCGGCATCCACTCGACCGCGGCGCTGGTCTAAGACGTTTAAGCCACAAGTCGGCTAACTGTACGGAACTCGAAGCCGCGCTGCAGAAGCTCCGGTATCACCCTTCTACCGCCTCTAGCGTGCTGCGGACATCCGGACCCTGCTCAAGCTCGCGCCCATCATGAAGGCAGACGATCGAACCATTCGTCACCGAAGATAGAACGCGAGCCGAAATCTGACGGGCGTTTAACCTCCAGTCGCGGCCGATTACGGTCCACATCACGCCGCGCAGTTGCAGTTCGCGCTGCATCGCGGAGAACCCGAACCACCTGGCCCCGTAGGGGGCTCGCAGCAGCATTGGCCGGCATCCCGTCACGTTGACCAGCGTTTGCTGCGCGTCTCGAACTCTTTCAGAATCACGTGGGCTGGACGGAAATACAGTGGCTGATGCGTTTCGCTGTGATTTCCCAGTTCGTGGCCAGAGGACGACCTGACGCGCAACCTCGGGAAGACGTCGAACATTGACACCGCACTGAAAAAACGTTGAGGGAACCCCGTAGTCTTGGAGAATCTGCAACAGGGCCGGCGTGCTCTCGCTCGGGCCATCATCGAAGGTAAGCGCAAGAGCGCGACGATCCCGCGGACCTCGATAAACGGACGGACCCAACAGCTGCGACGATCTTCCTCTCACCGCATACGCGAGTGTCCCCGCGCACGCCGCCGCGGCGCATCCGGCCGAGATCGCAAGCGGCCGCTTCATTTCCCGATGGAAGAACGGAATGCGGCGCTTCCCAACCCGACTCGATCCTTGGCGCTAGGGGGAAGCATCCGGTACATGCGAACACTGTACCGGTAAAATCGCCCAGGAATCACGATCAGCTTGCCTTGTCGTAAGCCACGCAAAGACTCCCGTACGACACGCTCCGCAGACAGCCACATCCAGTTTGGGATTCCGCGGACATTCATGTCGCTCGCCGAGTGGAACTCCGTGCGCGTATAGCCCGGACAAAGCGCCTGCACGCGAACCGCGGAACGAGCGGCCCTCAGCTCCAGATATAAGCCTTCGCTAAAACGATTCATCCAGGCTTTCGTGGCGGAGTAGCTGGTCGTGCCCGCTGTTGGGACGAATGCAGAAACCGAGGAGACGTTGATGATCGCTCCCCGATTGCGCGCGACCATACCGCCTAATGCCGCATGGCAAAGCCGCATCGTCGCGAGTACATGCAGGCGATGCATCTGATCCTGCTCATCGATAGACGACTCATAGAACTTCCCCGACGAGCCGAAGCCCGCGTTGTTGACCAGTAGGCTGAGGTTCGCAGCCGTTCGCAGGCGAGCTTCGACCCCGGCTAACTCATCCGGATTGATAAGATCCGCCGGAAGCACCTCGCACTGAACGTTGTGAATGGCCGTTATTCCGTCGCGAACCTGTTCGAGGCGGTCGCGCCGTCTCGCCAACAGAATCAAGTCATAACCTTGCGCGCCCAGCTGACGCGCAAACTCCGCGCCCATCCCGCTGGCCGCCCCTGTTATGACAGCAAGACCCGCACCAGAGCTCATTCGCGGCGCATTCTACCGTGCTCTTTCAAAATGCACCGGTCCATGATCACCGTCATCCCCGCTTCTCTCGCGCGCGCTGCCGCATCCTCGTGGATCACATCTTCCTGCATCCAGATGGTCTTCGCGCCTTTTCGAATAGCGGCTTCCACAATCTCCGGAACAAACTCCGAACGACGAAAAATGTTCACGATGTCCACCGGACCCGGCACTTCGTCCAGCGTTCCGTAGACCTTCTCACCCAGCACTTCCGATTCGTTCGGATTCACCGGAATAATTCTGTAGCCGGCCGACTGCATATACTCCGAAACGCCATAACTGGCGCGCCAGCGATTTCCCGATAATCCGACCACCGCGATCACCTTCGAATTCCGGAGCACTTCAGCGATGTTGTTCATGAGCACGCGACGCCTTTTCCAACTTATACAACTCCTCGGGAGCCAAATACCGGAACTCGCCGGGCTTCATTGAGCCGAGCGTAAGGCCGCCGATGCGCACCCGTTTGAGCTTCTCGACCAGAAACCCGAAATGTTTGAACATCATCCGAATCTGGTTCTTCCTTCCCTCGAATAGCCGAACCTCGTACCAGGGATTTTCAGCCGATCGCACTAATTTGAGCCCCGCCGCAGCCGTCCGGCGTCCCTCGATCGGCAGCCCACGGCGGAACTGCTCTTCCTGGTCGAAGCTCAACGTCCCGTTTACCTTAACCAGGTACGTCTTCGGTACATGCGATTCCTTCGCCATCATCTTATTGGCGAAATCCCCATCGTTGGTGAGCAGCAGTAAGCCTTCGCTGTGATAATCGAGCCGGCCCACGGGGTAGACCCTTTCCTTCACTCCGCGTAACAGATCCATCACCGTGTCCCGGCCTTGTGGATCGCTCACTGTCGTCACATAGCTGTCAGGTTTATACATTGCAATATAGACCTGGTGCTTGGGCGGACGAAGCAGCTTCCCGTTCACTTTGATGTGGTCAGCCTGAAGGTCGGCCTTCGAGCCGAGTTCCGTAACCACCGCCCCATTAACGGTAACTTGCCCGGCGGTGATCAGCTCTTCCGCTTTGCGCCGCGATGTGACTCCCGCGGTGGAGATAATCTTCTGCAGGCGTTCCAATGGCATTATTCCGCGGCATCCTCTTGGGGCGTAGCCGGCTGTTGAAGAGGCGCCGGCGCGTTCTCCGCGAGCGCGTCGTCGGCAATCGACATGCGGCCCAACTCCTCGAACTCCTTTAAAGAAGGAAGTTCACCTAAATCTTTCAACCCAAACTGCACCAGGAATTCCCGCGTCGTTTTGTAGAGGATCGGTTTTCCCACCACGTTCTTGCGCCCACCCGTGGCGATCAACTTACGGTCGAGCAGCGTTTTTAGCACGCCGGCTCCCTGCACGCCGCGAACCTCCATAATCTCGGGAGCCGTGATAGGTTGTCGGTAGGCGATCACCGCGAGAGTCTCCAAAGCGGGCAGAGACAGCTTGAGCGGTGGCTTTAGGTTCTTCACAAACGCGCGGACACGCTCGTGATGCTCCGCCTTGGTCGACATCTTGTAGCCGCCGGCTACCTCCTGAATGGATAAACCATGCTCCGGCTTCGCGAACTCAGCCGAGATCTCCGCCAGACACGAAGCAACTCTCTCGCGCGGTTGATGGAGTGCAGCCGCCATTTGTTCCAGTGTCAGAGGCTCGTCCGTGATATAGATAATCGCCTCGAGAATGGCTCGGATTTCCGCATCGGTGTGATCGACCAAAGCCTCCGTTTCCGGAAGTAATTCTTGGACAGGAATCGCCTCAACGGCACTCACCTCAACCGGAATTGCATCCGCCGGAATTGCCTCGACCGGAATCTCTTTAACCGGCGCTGTAATCTCCCGTGGTTCTTCCGGAGTTTCCACTTCTTCGGAAGCGTCGGCTAAGGGCTCGCTAATCTCAGTGTTCTCCATGCGTCCGCGCTATTGATATTCTTCTTCAGGAGAAAGTTCCTGCTGATGTTGCGCCGCATCGTCGAAATGCGTGCTCCGCAGCAAGGCGATCTCCCCGAACAAGTCCTTCTGAGTAATCTCCACGGCCTGACGTTTCACCAATTCCAGAACGGCTAGAAAGACGCAGATCATCGCGCGACGAGACCGTTGCCGCTCTAGCACCTGAAGGATGAACAACGGCTTGTCGCGGCGCGTATGGTCCAGCAACGATCGAATGTGAAGAATCATGTCGCCGACGCTGACATCATCGTTCGTGACTTCGTAAACCGGCCTGGACTTCGCCCGTTCAAGCACATCCCCGAACGCCTTGATCAGATCGAATAAATTGACATCCAGACCCGGGTCGTCGTCTTCCGAGACATATTGCGCCATGCGGGGGTTCGACCACATGTTCTCTTCGATCATGCGCTTTTGCTGCAGCATCTCCGCCGCATTCTTGTACTTCTCGTGCTCAATCAGCCGGTTCACCAGCTCGGTACGGGGATCTTCCTCCTCCTGCCCGGGTACGCTCAGCGCCGGGTCGGTGGGCAGCAGCATGCGCGACTTGATGTGAATCAGCGTCGCTGCCATGAAAATAAATTCGGCGCCGAGATCGATATCGCGCTCGCGCGCATGCTCTAGATATTCCAGATACTGTGCCGTGATAGTCGCAATCGGGATATCCCGAATGTCGATCTTCTGACTGCGAATTAGATCGAGCAGCAGATCGAGCGGGCCCTCATATTGCTCGAGATGGAACTTCAACGGCGGATGCACGGAACAAACCAGTTTCTCACATGCGGGGTGCGACGGCCCGGCGCGCCAAACGTGGCGGGCACTGGTTGAAAATGGTCTTATGACGGTCGATATAGAAGGCGTCACGCTGCACCTTGGCGCATCCCGATGTACTGCAGGCGCGGTGGGTCGGCCAGGAAGAACTGATGCGGCAGTTGCTGGCGGCTTGGCTGGTGGTGAGCGACGAGGATATTCCGATGAATCCGCGCCTGCTGGGCAAGCCGGGCGTAGGGAAGACGACGCTGGCGTATGCGGCCGCGCGCCGCATGGGACGCGATGTCTTACATCCTGCAGGGCACGCTTGATACGCGTCCGGAAGACCTGCTGGTGACGCCGGTGATCGAAGGCGCGGGCAAACTGCGCTATGTTGCATCTCCGCTGGTGACGGCCATGATCATGGGTGGAATCGCCATTCTGGATGAAGGCAATCGCATGAGCGAGAAGAGCTGGGCGAGTCTCGCGCCGCTGCTCGATTCCCGCCGCTATGTGGAATCCATCGTGGCCGGCATCAAGATCAAAGCGCACCCGAACTTCCGCCTGGTCACGACGATGAACGACGACGCTTCGACGTTCGATCTTCCGGAGTACATCCACTCGCGCCTGCAGCCGCAGATCCTGATCGACTTTCCGGAGCGCGACGAGGAGTATCAGATCTTGAAAGAGAACCTGCCGTTCGCCGAAGAATACGGTGCTGCAATACGTGACGGATTTCCTGCAGCAGGCGCATGCGGCGGACGAAAGCTACACGGCGCGCGACGGCATCAATGTCGCGCGTTTCGCCATCAAGCTCAAGAGCCTGGCGACCGATCGCACGCACGACGTGCAGGCGCTTGAAACGTCCATCACTCGAGATTCTGGGCGAAGAAGCTTTACGGTATGCCCGGCGAATTCGTCCCGTCGTCTCCTGATTTCGCGGACGATTTCTTGGCAGCCTTCGGCGCGGCAATCTTCACTACTTTCCGGTAGTGCCGGGCAGGCTGGAGTTCGCGGCCGTGCTTCGCAAGGCGCTGCTGGAGGAGCGTCCGAAGATCGTCGGCGTGGAGCTACCGGTGACGCTTGAAGCGGCCTACGCGCGCGCGGTCGATCGCCTGCCCGCCATGTCGGTGATCGTGTACGCCGACCAGGGCGAAGAAGATACCGCGGTTTACGTTCCCGTGGAGCCTTCCGACCCGTTTACCGAAGCGTTGCGAACGGCGCGGGAGATCGGCGCGCAGGTGGTGTTTCTGGATCCGGACGCGGGCGAGCGGCCGCATCTTGGACGGGCGCTATCCGGATACCTACGCGCTGCGATCGATCGCGCTCGAGCAATACGTCGAATGCTACCGCCTGTTTCCGCAGACCGCGTTCGGAAGAAATCGAACGGCACGCGGATGGAATCGCGTGGAAGCTGCAGGGCGCCGATCCGCTGGCGAGCGTCTTCGTCGGTGATCAGCCTGAATCTGCTGGACCCGGTGCTGGATGCGATGGAGCGGCCGCAAGCCCAGCCGTTTTCGCGCCGGCGCATGGGCTGTGCAGGTGCTGAATCCGCATCCCGGCGTCGCTGGCCGAAATTACGACGGACTATCCGCGGCTGCAGGAGCGCTATGAAGATTTCCGCGTGGCAGTGACGAGGAGACAAACGTAATCGATCGCATCCGCGCTCAGATCTCCCTGTATCGCGCGGCGGAAACGCTCTACGAAAAAAACGCGGGCGAGCGGGTGGCGCACTGGCAGCGCCGCGCGCTGGCGCGGTATGCGCGCAATCTGGCGCTGATCGCTGAAGCGCTGGCTCCGCATCGCTTTTCGATCTGACGGTGGCCGCGCGTTCCATCGTGGACGATAACTATGCCTGGGAAGTATGGGAAACCGGCGGCGCGTATCGCCATCAGGCGGAAAAAGCGGATGTGCCGACGGCGCATATCTCGGGCGAAGAAGTTTGGCTCGACACCAAGAAGATCCGTCTGCGCCGGCGGCTGCCGAGCGACAAACGGCGCTTGCGTCCGGCCGGCCTGAAGAAACGCGCGAAGGAAAAAGATGCCCGGCGAATGGGCGAGCGAGTTGAATGGCGACAGCATCTGCTCCTACCCGCCGGAAGATCTGCTGATCGAAGGCTTCGGGCAGTTTCTGAAGAAGAAAAGGCAAGAGTCTGCTCTCCGAAGAACGCTCGCGCACGGAGCCGTTCACGACGTCGCTGCTCGATGGCGTGGATTTGCGCGAGACCATCCGCAACTGGCACGACGGCCGGATCTATGTGCGCGAATCGCAGAAGATTCACGGGGAAGTGGGTTCGGTAATCGTGATCTTCGACGAGGATCGCGAAGGGAAATACGAGTACATGACGACGTGGCTCGGCGAGCATCAGAACGAGTCCGACATGGCGTTCTATTCGACGTTTCCGTTCGCGAATCTGGTAGGGCCGGGCATCGGACGCGGCGAGTATGGCGGGTTCCTGATGAGCCTTCCCGCGCGGCGCATGCACAATGTTTGGTTCGATCCGGACTACGACTTCGCGGAGAACAAGCCCGAGCGTTTATTGCTGGCCGGCATCGACTATTCGCTGGAAAAATTTGTGGTGTACGTTGCAGCCAAACCGCCGCGTTCCGTGTTTCGAAATATAGCGGCGCGCATGGGGCGAACCATCATCTACATTCCGATCGGGCAGCTTTCACCCGTGACGCTGAAGAAGATCCGCGTGGTGCATGTGCTGGATGGACATGATAAACGCCCGAATGGCAAAGCAATATCTCTGGTGAGCAGCGAGCTCACGGGCAGGCCGCTTGACAGTGGATCGCGGACGGTTAGAATGAATCCTATCTGTGGGTATGCAAGCCTTCTGCGACCATAAACGAACGGTGATCCTGGCACGCCGTGATGGAGTCGATTATGTCGAGTGTCTCGACTGCCGCCAGGTGTTTGAAGCCGAAGACCTGGAGCCCGTGGTGGTCGAAGAAGACGACGAATAACGCCGCCTTCCTGGCGCTGTGCTAACCTAATTTTTCATGCATGATCTTGGTGGGTTCCGCTCCGATCTGGAGCGCATCAGCCAGCGTCTGTCCACGCGCGGATTCGTTGTTCCGGTAGAAGAATTTCGCGATCTGGATGCGCGGCGCCGCGCGGCAATCACCGAAGTCGGAAGAGCTGAAGCAAAGGAATAATGCAGCGGCGGCCGCTATCGGCAAACTCAAAAAAGCCGGTGAAGATACGAGCGCCGCACAGCGCAGCATCGTTGAAACCAAAGAGGTGGCGCATGAGCGCTCGATGAGCAGGTGAAAGCGCTGGATGAGCAGTTTCGCGAGATGCTGGCGGGTATTCCGAACGTTCCGCACGAGTCCGTTCCGGTGGGCCGCACGTCTGAGGACAACGTGGAAGTCCGCCGCGTGGGTAAGCCGCGAGACTTCGATTTCGAGCCCAAGCCGCATTGGGATCTTGGACCGGATCTCGGCATTCTGGATCTGGAGCGGGCGGCGAAAATCACGGGAGCGCGATTTGCTCTGTATTGGGATATGGGCGCGAAACTGGAGCGGGCGCTCGTCAATTTCATGCTGGATGTGCATGGCGCGGGAGCATGGCTATACCGAAGTGCTGCCGCCGTTTCTGGTTAACTCCGCAAGCCTGTATGGCACCGGGAATCTGCCTAAGTTCGGCGAAGATCTGTTCAAGTGCGAGAACACCGATTTCTGGCTGGCCCCCACGGCAGAGGTTCCGGTAACGAATATTTACCGCGACGAAACGCTGGATGCGGATTCGCTGCCGATTAGTCTGTGCGCCTATACGCCGTGCTTTCGCAGCGAAGCCGGTTCGCACGGCCGCGATGTGCGCGGCATCATCCGGCAGCATCAGTTTCAAAAAGTGGAGATGGTGAAATTCGCGCGCGCCGATCAAAGCTATGCGGAACACGAGAAGCTGACCGGACACGCCGAAGACATTCTGACTCGTCTGGAGCTTCCATTTCGGACGATGTTGCTATGTACCGGGGACATGGGTTTCTCTTCCGCCAAGACTTACGATATTGAAGTCTGGCTACCGGGACAGAATAACTTTAAAGAGATCTCATCCTGCTCCAATTTCGAATCGTTCCAGGCAAGACGCGCGGGCATTCGCTGTAAGTCCGGCAAAGGCAAGGCGGAGTTTGTGCACACCTTGAATGGAAGCGGGCTGGCGATCGGCCGTACGTGGGTGGCGATTGTGGAGAATTATCAGCAGGAGGATGGTTCGGTGCTGATTCCGAAGGTACTGCAGCCTTACATGAATGCGGAACGGATAGAGAAACGGGCCGCGCTGAAGTAGCACGGCCCGTTTAACCAGCTACATCATCTTCTTGGTTTCGAGCATCTGCAGGTGGCCCTTGACGGTGGGCAGCGTGGTGGTTGCGAAATCCTTCACGTCGGCGTTCTTTCCCATGGTGGATTCCTTGGTGAAAGTCGGCAATGTCTTTCTTGTGATCCATCGTCATCGCTTTGATGTAAGCGCTATCGAAAGCGGCGCCGGAAAGCTTCGAAAGCCGGTCATAAAGAGCCTGGTCTTTCGGCATGATATCGGTGGGAAGGGTGATGTTGTCCTTCTGCGCTATCGATTTCAGATTGTCGTTGGCTTTGCCATGATCGTCCACCATTTTCTGGCCGAACTGCTTGACGAAATCGCTCGATCCCTTATCGGCGGCGAGCTGTCCAAGCTTCACTTCCGCCATTCCGCCGGCCGCTGCGGCCTTGGCAAAATTCATGTCCATCGACTGCGCCCAAGCTCCCATGGAGCACCCCAAAAGCAAGGCCGCGCAGACCGGTAAAATTTTTTTCATTGAGACGTTCTCCTGAGTTTGTTGGATGCAATCGAGCTACCTACTTCGCGGAGATCAGGGGAAGCTTTGGGACGGTCCGACACTTAGTCATAACTGCCTTCGAGAAACCAGCGGCCGGTGCGCCTGTCGCAATAAATGCGGAGCAAGGCGCCGGTGGAAAGAGCGACATCCCATTCGTCGCGATCCCACGGGTCGGCGGTCCACCAGTCGCCGGAAGTGCGCCAGGGTCCGGAAAAATCGCTCACCGCGCCCTGAATGGATAGCGACTGGAATTCGCGCGGGCCGGCCGGCCGCCGACAGTTGCACTTGCGGCAACCGCGGCGGACGAAACCGTCGCAAAGCGGCGGTCGGCGAGGCTGTTCCGTGTGGCGAAGGTACGGTTTCCACCGGCGTACCGGATGCGGCTCCCTTGAAATTACCGAACGAACCCATTTGGAAGGCGTCCGGGCGATGAGTGTCTTCCATCTGTGGGGTCCCGATGTTCCCTGCCCCGACAAAGGCGGCGATCCGGGCGATGGTGAGTTCCATCTTGAGCGGCTCGGGCGAAACGGGTTGAAACAGTCCGTGCTGCTGTACGCGGGGGCGCGCCGGCTCGGCCTCTAACGCCACTTTGGCCACCGGTGCGGCGGGCGGCTGGCCCTGCAGATCCAGTTGCAGCAATTTGAGCAGCGCAATAGGGTCCGCCACCGGCACGGGGAACCGTAAAGTGCTGGCATGAATGGAATTGTTGTCGAGCGTCAGGCAGAGCCGGATCTCAATGGCCGCGCAGGGAACACTGGTTCAAACGGGCGCAGATGTCGTGCAGCATGCGGGAAAGAATGAAGGACAGCGGCTCCAGCAGACTCCACCGTATCTTCCAGTTCGAGTTCTTCGGCGAAGCGCAACGGATCGAGCGCGGCATGCAGCAGGCGGTCATATTCGCCGCGCGCCAATTGCCAGAGCCGGGTGCCTTCATGGCCCATGCGCGCCGCAATGCCTAAAGGCGGCAAGGCGGCCAGTTCCCCGAATTTTCGAATGCCCCATTGATCCAACGTCTCGGCAATTTCCGGCGGCGCCTGCAGCAGGTTGATGGGCAAGGGCGCGAGCATGGCGGCCTCGCCGCCATGGGGAATGACGGTGATGCCGGGGAATCCGCGCGCGGCATGAACGGCCGCGTCAGGATTGGAAGCAATGGCAACATGCCGCGGGAATGCCGGTCGCGCGCGGCAATCTGCAAAGCAATTTGGTCCGGCGTGCCGAACAGCTTTTCCAGCCCCGTCAGATCGAAAAGCAACGTGTCCGGTGGGAATTTCCTCCAGATGCGGCGAGAAGGCGCGGGCGCACTCCACCAGCAGCGGAAGGTTGCCGGGAGCATACAGGCAGGCGAACAGATTCATCGGCTCTTCCGAGAGAGCCGAACCGCCGCGCTTCGAAAGCGGTGTGCCGGGCAATCTGGTGCTTGCGGGCTTCCGCTTCGAAAGAGATGGATCGTAGAAGACGGGCCGGACCAGGCGACGCCCGTGCGGCGCATCTCAAGCTGCACTTTGGAGCAGGAACGGGCATTGAACTGGCGCGCGAGGACGACCAGGGCGGCAGGCGTTTTTTCGACGGCATGCCGCAGGCGGAACCAGGAGGCGAGCGAGATGCGTCGCGCGGTGAGCTGGCCGCCTCGGCAAGATCGAAGACGACCAGTCCGAAACCGCCCGCCTGGACGATGCGATCCGCGGCCTGAAGGGCATGCTCCGCATTCCCGCCGCAGCGAATCCACAGAAGATGAGACAGATCCATGCCGGCCTGGGCGGCGGAAGCGGGGTCAAAACTATCGTGCGAGTCGATCAGTGCGCAATATTCACCTTTGCGGGTGGCGTTGGCGAACAGAGAATAGAGCAGGGTGGTGCGGCCCGAAGAAGCTTCGCCGGCAATTTCGGTCATCTGCCCACGCGGCACGCCCCCTTGAGTCAATCGATCGATCTCCGGAATACCCGTCGACAGAACCTCCGTCTGGGGCTGCGGAAGCAGCGTCAGTGGAAGTTCAAAGCGCGGTAGAGCGGCTTGTATTTGCGATCGGAGAGAAGCTGCTGCGGCGCTCATGTATTCGCCTTTTATTCTCCTGTACGTTACTTTTGCAGAAATTGCCCTCCACGTCAATAGTCGCCGTAAATTGGTTCTCGGGAGGGAAATTTCCCTCTTGACGGCCTTTTCTCAACTGTACTAATACTATGTACAGTGACGGAGAAAGCGCAGCTTCGCATCGATTTGGCGGCATCCGCCCCCGCTTACCGCCAGATTGTCGATCAATTGCGCACGATGCTTGTCGAAGGCACGCTCGCCCCCGGCGAAGCGCTTCCCTCCGTCCGTCGCATTGCCATCGATTTAGGCGTTCACTTCAACACCGTCGCCGAAGCGTACCGAACGCTTAGCGAAGAAGGCTGGCTCGATGTCTCTCACGGCAAATCCGTGCGGGTTCGGGAGCGCGCCATGCCCGCTCCCACCGATGCTGCCGCCGATTCGTTCCGCGTCCGTTTGCGCCAACTCGTTGCCGAGGTACGCGCCCGAAGGTCTCCCCGTCTCCCGCATCGCGGGTGAACTTACCGCTCTAGCCGAAGGAATGAAATGATGCTCACGCTCATCCTGATTGCCATCCTGCCCATCGTGGCCGTCGCCGCTCTATTCATCGCCTTACCCTACTGGCACCGTGACCGCCTATACTTTGGCGTCACCGTCTCGCCCGATCTCGCCTCCCGCCCGGAAGCGCGCCGGATACTGCTCACCTACCGTGGTGGCATCGCGCTGGCGTCAGTTATTTCGGTCATCGCCTGCTCGTGGGCACTTCTCCACAACTCCCCTGCGCAGTTCCTGTTCGGCATCTTGTTCCAAGCCTGCGCTGCTGCTGTTCTGCTCGCCCACGGGCACAGCCGGGTTCAACCTTACGCCGTTCCCGCTTCAACCGTTCGCGTGGCCAGTCTAACCACCGGCTACGAACGCATGCCCGGTGGCTGGCTCGCTACATTTCCACCCATTGCTCTTCTTTGCGCCGTCGCCATCTACCTCCGTCTTCACTGGAATCAAATCCCGGAACGCTTCCCGGTGCATTGGGGGCTCTCCGGGGAACCGAATGGCTGGGCCCATCGGACCGCGCGCGGAGTTTATGGTCCTCTGCTGATCGGAGTCTTCATCTGCGGTTTCCTGATCGTGATGAATTGGGCCGTCGTTCACGGAACCCGGCGCGGAGGCGCCAACCCCGAAAACGCTGAGTGGCGTACACGCTTTCGCCAAGCCATGTTGCGTATCCCGATTGCCGTTTCCTGGATCATCGGGATCACCTTCAGTGCCGTCGCGCTTCTCCCCCTCGTCTCGCGCAACGCGCCAATAGGGCTGATGACCGGCCTCATGGTTCCCGGTATCCTGATCACGGTCGGTGTCCTCGTCTGGCCCTTGGTCCGCCTGAACATGGAGCCAGGAAGCGGCACTGACGGTACGCCTGACGATTGCTGGAAGTGGGGAGAGTTCTACTACAACCCCAGCGATCCAGCCCTGATGGTCGAACGGCGCTTCGGCATCGGATATACCTTCAACTTGGCGAACCGCGTATCCTGGCTCCTGATCGCCGCCACCGTCGTCCTGGTAGCCGCAGTTAGCCTGATCGCCTCCCACTCCTAACAGCTAACTAACGGGTGTAGGCTTTCTCCTTCGCGGCATCGAAGTAAAACATCTTCCCTTCGCGATAGGACCGCACGGAAAGCGCGATGTTAGTCATCACCTTGTAACCCAGATCCGCCGGGCAGTTCGGCTCCTTGCGGGACCGCACGCAATCGAAGAAGTTGTCCACGTGTTTCTGATCGCCTTCATTGCCGACGTTCTCTACAATGATCTCGTCGCGTCCCCACTTCTTCCCGAAATCGTTCTTGAACGGAGTGTCCGGCACGATACGCGCATAGTCTGTGTTGCGCCCTTGCGGACCCTCCCATTCGTCCCCCAAATGCAGTGTCGCTTCGGTGCCGCGCAACAGCGTCAACGGGCCAATCTCGTTCACTTGCGATGACTGCACGGTGAGCGAATACTTCGACGGGTAATCGGCCGCGTTGAGAAACGTGTCCGGCACTTCGCGTCCGTCGTTGTAGACCCACAACCCGCCCATGCCCGTCACCCTGGTGGGATGTTCGTTCGCTACCGCGATGTGAAACGGCGCCACGATGTGATAGTGAAGGTCGGTCGCGATGCCGCCTGAGTAATCCCAGTACTTGCGAAACCGGAAGAACCGGTCAGCATCGAACTCCCGGTGCGGCGCTGCACCTAACCACTGCTTCCAATCGATGTGGAGGTCACCCGCGGCATCCGGTCCCGCGCCCGGATCGATCTTCCAGTTCCAATCGCCCTGCGGATTGTTGCGGCTGTAAGTTCCTTGGCACGCGACGACCTTGCCTAGCGTGCCCGCTTGAACGATCTCGCGCACCTTGTACCAGCGATTCCACGATGTCGCCTGCACGCCCACCTGCATTACGCGGCCTTTCTCTTTCACCCGCCGCGCCACGACGCCCGCTTCCTCCAATGTGTGGGTCATCGGCTTCTCGCAGTACACATCCAACCCGCGATCGAAAGCGGCTAAGGTGATCGGAGCATGCCAGTGATCGGGCGTCGCGATCATCACCGCATCCAGATCGCCGCGCTCCAGCACCTCCTGGTGATGCGTGTAGGTCTTTGCGCCGGGGTTCAGCACCGAGGCGTCTTTCAGACGCGCCTGGTAAACGTCGCAGAGCGCAATCACTTCCACATCCTTCGCCTGTTCGGCGCGATGAAGAGCCATCTTGTGCAAGTATGTTCCGCGCGTGCCCAGCCCGATTACAGCGACATTGATCCGGTCGTTCGCGCCTCTTTGCCGCGTCTGCCCGCTCATCGCTCCTGCTGTCGCTGCACTCGCAGCGAGACTCTTCAGAAAATTGCGCCGGCTTTGTTCGGTATCCATCAGCTGAGCATTATATGGAGTCACTCGACTGTTGTAACGTACAAACATGCGCTTCGGGATTTTGCTGCTACTCACGGTTTGCGGCGCGGGGCTTACCCCTGCCGCCGATACCGGTTGGAAACAGCTCTTCAATGGCAAAGACCTTACCGGTTGGAAGCACGTCGGCAAAGGCCAGGACAGGGTCGACGACGGCCTGATCAAAACCAGTGGCGGCATGGGGCTGCTCTACTGGACCGGAGGCAAGATCGGCAACTGTCAGCTTCGAGTAGTCTTCCGCATGCGCGATAAGAACGACAACTCGGGCGTCTACGTCCGCATCCCCATTGAGCCGCGCGAAGAGTGGATGCCTGTCCACTACGGCTATGAAGTGCAGATCGATAACGATCCCGAATCAGGGGGCGAAGACGATTACCATGCCACCGGAACACTCTATTCGCTCAACAAAGCCTTGGCCCGTCCCGGTAAGCCCGGGCCCGCATGGAACACCATGGAAATCACTCTCGATGGGCCGCACACCGTTGTCGTCGTGAATGGTGTGAAAGTGACGGATTTCCATGAAGGCGACCCTGTGCCGCCGCAAAAGCTCAGCTTCGAGCCTCTACGCGGACCGCGTCCGGCGGAAGGCTGGTTCGGCCTGCAAAACCACGGCGATCACGATGTAGTGTTCTTCAAAGAAGTCGCGATCCGCCAACTTCACTAGCTCGTCATAGCTCCGCCAGTGCACGATGCACCATGTGGATTCCGATCGCGCCTTCGCCGACCGCCGAGGCCACTCGCTTCACGTTCCCCGCGCGCACGTCGCCCACCGCAAACACCCCGGGCAGGCTCGTCTCGAGCATCTGGGGAGCCCGGCCAAGCGGCCATCGAAGACTTCCGGCCGAGGCGACGTTCTCCTCGAGGTCGCGACCCGTCAGGATGAAGCCTTTCTCGTCCATTGCAATGCAGCCGCGCAACCATTCCGTGCGTGGTGATGCGCCGGCCATGATGAACAGATGCTGAATGTTGTGCGTCGACACTTCGCCAGTCTTCCTGTCTCGCCACGCCACTCGCTCCAGATCCTCGCCTCCCTCCAAACTCACGATCTCTGTATTCAAATGAAGTTCAATCTGCGGATTCTCGGTGAGCCGCTGAATCAGATAGCGCGACATCGAGCTCTTCAATTCGCCCGATCGCACCAGCATGTGGACTCGGTGCGCGCTCTGCGACAGAAACACGGCGGCCTGTCCGGCCGAGTTGCCGCCGCCCACTACCGCGACCTCTTCGCCCTCGCATAACTGAGACTCGATGTACGTTGCCCCGTAGTAAACCCCCTTACCCTCGAACCTCTCGAGATACTCAAGGTCAGGCTTGTTGTACTGTGCCCCTGTCGCGATCACGATCGCTCGTGCGGCCAGCGCGTCGCCGCTATCCAGAAGCACCTGGTACGGTCGTCGTCCGCAGTTGAGCCGAACAACGCTGCGCGCAATCAGCATGTGCGCGCCAAACTTCTGGGCTTGCGTTGTTGCGCGTGTGGCTAACTCCTGCCCGGAGACCCCCGTCGGGAACCCGAGGTAGTTCTCGATCTTCGAGCTCGATCCCGCTTGGCCGCCCGGCGCGGTGGTCTCGACCATCAAGACGTCTAGTCCCTCGGACGCTGCGTACACCGCCGCCGCGAGACCTGCCGGACCCGCGCCCACAATGACCACGTCACGTACATGCGTGTTGTCCACACTGCTATTCAGGCCAAGACAGTTGGCCAGTTCCTGGATGGAGGGATTGCGCAGCACGTTCCGCGAATTGCAAACCACCACCGGCACCTCCGCGAGCTTGACGTTGAAACGGTCGAGCATCGCTTGGGATGTCGGGTCAGTGTCCAGATCAATATAGGTGTAGGGATGCCCGTTGCGACTCAAGAACTCCCGGAGGTGAAGCGTCTGCGCGGAATGTCGCGAGCCCATCAGAATCACGTTCCCGAACCCTTGGCTGATGAGCGCCAACCGCCGCAGGATGAACGCCCGCATCAGCACTTCGCTTAACTCAGCGTCCTTTGCGACCAACGACCTCATCGCTTCGCTGCTCACTTCGAGGAACTCGCCGGGCTCTGTCACGCGTCCCCGCACGAGAGATCGTTGCCCGGAAATCATCGTCATCTCCCCCGTGAATGAACCAGGGTGATGCGAGACCACGGCCCGTTCGCCTTCGAGCGTCGGTTGCACGATCTCCATGCTCCCCGAAAGCAGCACAAAGAAGGGCACCGCCGTGTCGTCAGGCTCGAACAGGATCTCTCCCGCTTCCACCTTTCGTACATGTCCCGCTGGACGGATACGATCGATCTGCGCGGGCGTCAAAGTGGGGAATGCCTGTGTGTTGGCGTCAAGCGCGCTCGGAACGAGAGGAGTGGCCATAATCCATTCTCACCGAGGCCGTCCTTCTAAAATGAAGAGGGAGGCGTTATGCCTAACTGTGAACACATCAAGGAAGCCAAAGACCTGCATCCTGCCGAGCGAGTCTGTGAAGAGTGTGTGAAGATGGGCGACCGCTGGGTCCATCTGCGCATGTGCCTGATTTGCGGACAGGTCGGCTGTTGCGACTCGTCCAAGAACAAACACGCCACTAAACACTTCCACTCATCCCACCACCCTGTCATGCGTTCAGTCGAACCCGGCGAGAATTGGGGTTGGTGCTATGTGGACGAACTCGAATACGACCTATCGAAGGGCGTGAAACACGCTACGGCAATGAGTTAAGGCTGCCGGGCTTTCTGTATCGCGCAGGTCCGCCTCGTCCGCGCCCTGCTTAGCCCAAAACCAAGCGCGCGCTGAGGGGTCGATATGGCCCAATACCCGTCGTTGGGTTTGCGTCCGCCTCGTTGCACATTCGGTAAGCTGGCGCTGCAACAAATCAGATCGAGCAGGAGCTTGTGGATCGGTCGGCTCCTGCACCCCAGCAGTCCCATAATTACCACCCCGCGGTAATGCGCTCCATCGGGCCCCGTGAGCGCTGGCGTTGGTGCTGTGTGAACGAACTCGAGTACAACCTGTCCGACGGTGGAGGTCGCTTCGTCCGCGCCTGCCCGTTGCGGAGGCTCACCATTTGAACAATGAGTCCGCTAAGCGCTACACCACCCGGGTCGAGCAGAAGCTTGTGGACAGGTCGGCTCCTGCGACTAATGCGCTTCATCGGGCCCGGTGCGCCCTGGCGTGGGTGCTGTGTGAACGAACTCGAGTACAATCTGTCCCTCGTCCGCGCTCGACTTGTTGCCCGGGCTCAACATTTCAACAATAAGTCCGGTCACCAGGCGCTGCAACAGCCGGGTCGAAGAGAAGCTTGTGGATGGGTCGGCTGGTTAGTGCTGTGCCGGCGAAGTTCCATGTCGCAGTGCGTGAACACGCTACGGCAAGGGGTTAAGACCCGTTAGAGGAGCTTGCCGATCTCCCGATGCGCGATAAGGACGTCGGGCAAATCCTGAATAGCGTGCCAGTACTTCCGCTGAAACGCGGTTCCATCATCTGTGGGCGTAAGCAGTTGCCTGGCCTTCTGTAACGCCGAGGTGGCGTCGTCAGGGCCAGCCTTGCTGCGCGGACTCACGATCTCGTCGATCTCTACGATCAGTCCGGAAAGCTGGCGCAGCCACTCGAACTGCTCGTTGCCGAGCACCAGGTTCAGGAACTCGCCGGGTGACGCAATCGGCCCGTGCTCCTTCTCATAGCGCGCGCGCTCCTGGTCGAGCAGAAGCTTGTGGAGACGCAGCAACTCCTGGCTGATGCTTTGCAATTCCTGCCGTCTCTCCGGAGAAAGAGTCTGTGGGCTCATGGGTGAACTGCTCCCATTTTCTCGCATCCTCGTCGCGAGCATTCCGCCAAGTTGTAATAGAATGCAACTCCGTGTTGTTCACCCGCCGTAAAGCCATGTGGGCTGCCGCCGCTCCACTGCTCGGCCTCGTTGCTCGAGCGCAACCTGCCAAGCAGCTGAAGATCGTGGTTACCGGCGGACATCCGGGTGATCCGGAGTGCGGCTGCGCGGGGACAATCGCCCGCTATGCCGATCTCGGACACGATGTCGTGCTTCTGTACCTTAACCGGGGGGAGGGCTTCTGCAACGGAGCGGATCCATCCCAATGCGGCGCGGTGCGCAGTGCGGAAGCGCTCAAGGCCTGCCAAATCCTTCACGCACGCGCCGCCTTCCTGACGCAAACGGATGGCAAGGCGGTGGTCGACAATGCCCACTCTGACGCGGTCCGCCGCACCCTCGACGCGGAACGTCCCGACGCGATCTTCGCGCAGTGGCCTATCGATAGCCACCGCGATCATCGCGCCCTCTCGGCCATGGTGTTGGACGCCTGGCTCAACGGTGACAAGCACGCCGCGTTCTACTACTACGAGGTGGCAGACGACACGATGATGTTCGCGCCAACCCAATTCGTCGACATCTCGTCCGTCGAGAACCGGCGCCGGGCAGCCTGCTACGCGCACGCTTCGCAGCTTCCGGACAGGTGGTACCCCGCGCAGTCCGCGCTCACCCGCATGCGCGGTCAGGCGAGCGGTTACGTCCAAGCCGAAGGGTTTGTCCCCCACTGGCAGAACAGAGCCAACCTGCTGCCCTGACGGTTCAGAACCGCGTCTTCAACAGATACGACGTGTCGTTCCACCGCAGTTCGTTGCGGAACTCGCGGATCGAGGTCTTCGCGCCAATCAGGAGGAACTCGATGCCGACCATGTCCGCGAAGTCCTGTAGGTGCTCGGTGGTGAGCGCGAGACTGAACGCCGTGTGATGCGCTCCGCCCGCGTAGATCCAAGCGGTCGCGGCAGTTTCGAAGTCCGGCCGCGGCTTCCACAGGGCGCGCGCCACGGGCAGCTTCGGCAACGGCTGGTCGGGCGTCACCACATCCACTTCGTTGACGATCATCCGAAAGCGGTTGCCCATATCGACGATGGACGCGTTCACGGCCGGTCCGCTGCGGGACGTGAACACCAGCCGTACCGGATCGGCTTTGCCGCCGATCGACAAGGGATGGATCTCGAGCGAGGGCTTCGCGTCGGCGATGGTGGGGCAGACCTCGAGCATGTGCGACCCCAGCACCCGGGGGTCGCTGCCCAGGTGGTACGTGTAGTCTTCCATGAAGGACGTGCCGCCCGGGAGCCCGTGACTCATCACCTTCAGCGCGCGAACCAGCGCCGCTGTCTTCCAATCGCCCTCCCCGCCGAAACCGTAACCGTCCGCCATGAGCCGCTGGACAGCCAAGCCCGGTAATTGAGGAAGGCCGTGAAGGTCCTGGAACGTATCGGTGAAGCCGCCAAACCCGCCGCGATCGAGGAACGCTCTCAACCCCAGTTCGATTTGCGCGGATTCCCATAACGCGGCGCGTTGTGCGCCGTGCGCTCGGAGCGGCTCGGCCACATCGTAACTCTCGTCGTATTCGGTTAGCAGCCGGTCGACGTCCCCGTTGGGGATGCCCTGGATCACCTCAACCAGGTCACCCATGCCATAGCCGTTCACCGAATACCGCAGATGAATCTGCGCGGCCACCTTGTCTCCTTCGGTAACGGCCACCTCGCGCATGTTATCGCCGAAGCGCGCGATCTTGAGCGACTGCGCGTCGTGCCACGCCGCTGCCGCGCGCGTCCAGGCAGCGATGCCGTCGACTACCTTAGGGTCTTCCCAGAATCCGACGATCACCTTCCGCTCGATCCGTAAGCGGCTGCCGATGAACCCGAACTCGCGGTCGCCATGCGCCGCCTGGTTCAGGTTCATGAAGTCCATATCGATCGTGTTCCACGGCAGTTCCCGATTGGCCTGTGTATGGAGATGGAGAAACGGCTTGCTCAACGAGGTCAAGCCCCCGATCCACATCTTGGCCGGTGAGAAGGTATGCATCCAGGCGATCAACCCGATGCAGTTCTTCGCGCCATTGGCCTCGCGGCATATGTCGCTGATCGCATCGGGCGTTGTCAGGACAGGCTTGAACACGATCGAGACCGGGATCTGCTGCGCTCCGGCAAGCGAGCGGACAATCCCGGTGGAGTGCTCCTTCACCTGCTGGAGCGTCTCGTCGCCGTATAGGTGCTGGCTCCCGGTGAGGAACCAGACTTCGAGTGTCTTAAGGTCGATCATTTCTTCCGTTCCGGTTGCGGCGGCGCGGGCGCGTGGTGGGCCTCGAGGGCCACCTTCGGCCAACCGCCGGACCATTGAATCGTGGAGATCTGCAGCGCCGGAAGTCCGGTCGCGCCGTCGTAGGCGTGGAAGAAGAGCAGGTCGTCGGGAGAGCCCGTAACGACCGACTCTCCACCCGGCCCGAACCACGCATCATTGCCGCTGAGCACCTGTGTGCCGCCGCCTTCCGTCATGAGCTTGCCGCTCGCATCGAGATAAGGACCGGTGATGGCTTTGGAGCGGCCCACCATTGTGCGGTAGGTGCTCTTGTTGCCCTTACAGCACAGGTCCCACGACACGAACAGGTAGTAGTAGCCGTCATGACGAGTGAGGAAAGGCGCTTCAACGGCCTGCCAGTCCGGAGGCATGCCCGGGCGGGCGGGAGCCGGATTCGCAGGCTTCGCGCGCGCGGCCAGCGCATATACCCGGGTGTCCTCGTTCGACGGCTTGCCGTCTTCGCCCAGACGCCGCATCTTGATGCCACCCCAGAAGCTCCCGAAAGCGAGCCAGCTCTTCCCGTCCGCGTCGACAACGAAGTTGGGGTCAATCGCGTTGTAGTCGTCGGTGTTGAGAGAACGAAGCACGAACCCCTTGTCTACCCACTTGTAGTCGGGGCTCTTCGGATCGAGCGTCTTGTTGGTCGCAAGACCGATGCCGGACGTGTTCTTCCCGAACAGAGAGTATGCGTAATACAGGCGGTATTCGCCCTTATAGAGCGAGATGTCGGGCGCCCACAGATCTTCTGTTGCAGGGCTCTCTTTGTGGATCCACTCCGGGAGGTCGGCGAACACTCTCGCGCAGTAATGCCAGCTCTTCAGATCCGTGGAGCAACGGACCGGGATCTGTCCGCCATGCGGCGCCTTGCCCGTCGCGAAGACATACCAGGTGTCACCCTGTTTGATCGCGGAAGGGTCGTGGGTGAACCAGAAGCTCCCTGTCAGGTCGTAGGCTGTTTGGGCGTGGGCCGCGACAGCGAGCCCAAGCAGCGCGAAGGTGCTAAGACGCTTTCTGACCATAGTAGGCGCCCGGCCCATGCTTGCGGAGGAAGTGCTTGTCGCGCAGAGCCTCGCTGATCTCCGCGCTGTCGGCGTTGATGCGCAAGGTGAGGAATGCCATGTGAGCCAACTCTTCGATGATGGCGGCGTTGTGCGCGGCGTCGGTGACGCTCTGGCCCCAGCAGAACGGCGCGTGGCCCGAGACGAGGACTCCCGACGTGGCAAGCGGATCAAGGTCCCGGAAGCGCTCCACGATCACGAGCCCGGTGTTCTTCTCGTAGTCCGACCGGATCTCTTCCGGTGTCATGGGCCGCGTTACGGGAAGGCAGCCGCGGAAGTAGTCGGCGTGGGTGGTCCCGAAGCAGGGAATCTCCCGGTTCGCCTGCGCCCATGCGGTGGCGTAGCGGGAGTGGGTGTGCACCACGCCGTTGACGCCTTCGAACGCGCGGTAGAGCTCCAGGTGCGTAGGGAGATCGGACGAAGGCCGCAGCGTCCCTTCCACGATGGTTCCGTCGAGATCGGTAACGACCAGGTCCTCCGGCTTGAGCTTCTCGTAGGGGACGCCGCTGGGCTTGATCACGGCGAGTCCGCTCGCGCGGTCGAAGCCGCTGGCGTTGCCGAAGGTGAAGATCACCAGGCCGCGGCGCACCAGTTCGAGATTGGCCTCGAGTACCTCTTCGCGCAGTTGCTTCAGGTCAGGCTGCTTGCGTTGCATTCCCATGCCTCACGTCGTGAGCGATGATGCGCAGTTCGGGCAGCACGTCCCCGATGGCGACCGCCTCCGCGCCCCGCTTTCCGAATCCAAAGTAGAGCTTACGATACAGCGTGAAGAGCCGATCGTAGATCTTGACCTGGTCGGGCTGGGGTTCGAAGGTGCGGTGCGGGGGCACCAGCGCGCGCTGCGCTTCACCGATAGTCGCAAACGTCTTGGCAGCCAGGAAGGCGAAGATCGCCGAGCCGAGACTGGTGACGTCGCCCTGCGGTACGAGGATCGGCTTGTTGAGCACGTTCGCGTAGACCTGGTTGAGCAGGTCGTTCTTCTTGGGTATGCCGCCGCCATTGATCACGCGCCGGATCGCGACACCGTGCTCCCCCATGCGTTCGAGGATGACGCGGGTGTGGAAGGCGGTGCCCTCGATGGCGGCGAACAACTCGTCGGCCGCGGTGGTGGTCAGGTGCCAGCCGAGCGTAATGCCGCCCAGTTCGGGGTTCACCAGGACGGTGCGGTCGCCGTTGTCCCAGGTGAGCCGCAAGAGTCCGGTCTGCCCCGCCTCGTAGCGCTCGATCTCCTTCGACAGCGCGGCCACGCTGGTTTGGGCGCGCTGCGCGATGGCGTTGAAGATGTCCCCGACGGCGGATAGGCCGGCTTCGATGCCGGTCAGATGGGGATCGACCGAACCGGGGACCACTCCACAGACTCCGGGGACGAGCGTGGTCTGGTCGGAGAGACCGATGATGCAGGTCGACGTGCCGATCACGTTGACCATATCGCCGAGCTGCACGCCCGCGGCGATCGCGTCCCAGTGCGCGTCGAAGGCGCCGACCGGAATGAGCACGCCCGGCGTGAGCCCGAGCCGCTCCGCCCAATAAGGCGACAGCGTGCCGGCGAGGTGGTCCGACGTGCTGTAGTGGCCTGCCAGCTTCTCGCGCACCCCGCTCAGGAGCGGATCGACCGATACCAGGAACTCTTCAGAAGGCAAGCCGCCGAGGGCTTCGTTCCACAGCCACTTGTGGCCCATGGCGCAGACGCTGCGAGACGCGTGTGCGGGGTTGTCGATCCCGCACAACGTAGCCGCGATGAAGTCGCAGTGTTCGAAGGCGGAGGCGAAGCGCGCCCGCTTGTCCGGGTTGTGCCGCAGCCAGTGGAGCAGCTTCGAGAAGCCCCACTCCGAGGAGTACACGCCGCCACACCACTCGATGGCCTCGAGGCGGGCGGCGTGCGCCTTCTCGGTGATCTCCGCCGCTTCCCGCCAGGCGCGATGGTCACACCACAGGTAGTACTCGTTGAGCGGCTGCATCCGGTCGTCCACCGGGATCACGCTCGATCCGGTGGTATCGATGGCGAGCGCCTTCACCGCGGCCCCGTCGACACCGGCCGCGCGCAGCGCCTCCCTGGTGGCTTCGGCAAGAGCCTCCATGTGATCGGTGTGGCTTTGGGTGGCGTAGTCCGGGTCTTTCTCCTTGCGATGAAGCGCGTACTCCGCCACGCCTGCGCCGAGCCGTCCCTTCTCACTGTCAAAGATCGATACCCGAACGCTAAGCGTGCCGAAGTCCGCTCCGGCGACAACCGTACTCATACTCGATAGGAGTTCCTTTCCCCCCGAACCGCCAACTATATGATTGAACAGGAAAACGGGTCAACTGTCGCTGTGATAATAGACCCCATGCAAAGCGGATCCGACGTGCTGGCGAGCGAGCGACTCTTCTTCAACGCACTGATCGAAGCAGACCTCTCTGCATTGGGCGAGATCCTCGCCGACGACTTCCGCATGATCGACCTCGGCGGGGGCCGGATGACCAGGCCGGAGTTGTCGGCGATCATTGGCTCCGGGCAGCTGCGATTCGAACGCGTCGACCCAGTTGACTCCGAGGTGCGGTTCTACGACTCGGTCGCGATCGTGACCGGCCAGACCTCCATGGCCGGTCAGTTTGACGGCGGGGCCTTCACGGCACGAAGCCGGTACACGCACGTGTTCGTCGAACGGGCGGGGAAGTGGCTGCTCGCATCGGCCCAGGGCACTCCGACGGCGACCTAGGCAGGCGCAACGAAAAGGGCAGGCTTGGCAGCCTGCCCTTTGAGTGAATCGCGATCGAGAGTGAACGCGGGGTTTAGACGACGTCCACGCCCATGCTGCGGGCGGTCCCTTTGACGGAGTTGATGGCGGACTCGACGCTGAAGCAGTTGAGGTCCGGCATCTTGAGCTTGGCAATCTCTTCGACTTGCTTCGCGGTGATCTTGCCGACCTTGTTCTTGTGCGGCTCGGCAGAGCCTTTCGCGATGTTGACGGCGCGCTTGATCAGCACGGGGACGGGCGGAGTCTTGGTGATGAACGTGAACGAGCGATCGGAGAAGATCGTGATCACGACCGGGATGATCAGACCTTCCTGATCCTTCGCCGACGTCTTGGCGTTGAACGCCTTGCAGAACTCCATGATGTTCACGCCCTGGGGACCGAGCGCGGTGCCGACGGGCGGCGCGGGCGTGGCCTTACCCGCGGGGATCTGCAGCTTGACCTGACCTGTAACTTTCTTCGCCATCTTTCTAAATGCCTTTCTGCTTAAGTCTTCTCCACCTGCAGGAAATCCAGTTCCACCGGCGTCGCGCGCCCGAAAATGGTCACCAGCACCCGCAGGGTATTGCGTTCCGTATTGACTTCGTCCACCTTGCCGGAGAAGTTGGTGAACGGCCCGTCGACGATGCGGACGTTCTCGTTCTTCTCGAACGTCATCTTGGGCCGCGGGCGCTCGTGCGACTCCTGCTGACGGTAGAGGATCGAATTGACCTCATCCGCCGTGAGCGGAGTGGGGACGTTGCCGCCGCCGAGGAATCCGGTGACGCGCGGGGTCTCCTTGACGCGATGCCAAAGATCGTCGTTCATCTCCATCTCGACCAGCACGTAGCCGGGATAGACGAGGCGCTTGGTGGTGACCTTCTTGCCGTTGCGCAGCTCGATCACCTCTTCTTTGGGGATCAGGATCTGGCCGATCTGGTCGGCAAAGCCGAAGGCCTCGCCGCGGGTGAGGAGCGATTCGCGGACCTTCTCTTCAAAGCCGGAGTAGGTATGGAGGATGAACCAGCTCTTGGTGGAGAGCGGAAGCGGGGCTTCTTCGGCGGAAGCTCGTCGCCCGCGGTCTCTTCGGCGACGGGTTCGGCGGGATCGTCCTCGCTCGAATCGAGCCGGCGTTCTTCCTCGTCTTCGAACTGTCCGGGGATGCCCTGAACGTGTTCGGCGGGGTGATCGACCTCGTTGCTGCCTTCGGCGACAGCAGCGGGTTCTTGGAATTCGAAGTTCGGTTCGCCTGGCATATTACTGGTGGGACAAGGCCTGTTGGAGACGGAGGAGGGTGTTGTTGATGATGAAGTCGACGATCTTGAAGTAGGCCGCGAACGCAAATACGGTGACGATAACGACGGCGGTGGTCGACTGGACCTGTTTCCGGGTGGGCCAAGTGACGCGCTTCATCTCCGTCTGCAGTTCAGCGACGTAGTTCCTGGTGGCCTCGGGCCAGGCTTTCACGGACTCTAGAGAGCTTGCCATGGTGAATCTTTTCTGATTCTCGGGATGATGGTGGCAGGGGCGGAGGGAATCGAACCCCCACAGGCGGTTTTGGAGACCGCTAGTCTACCGTTAACCTACGCCCCTATCAGTGGGGCGAGCCGCTTACGCCGCTCGCCCGCAATCCAAGTTTACTTGATTTCCCGATGCGCCCGATGCTTACGGCAATACGGGCAGAACTTCTTGAACTCGAGACGCTCGGTGGTGGTCTTCTTGTTCTTCGTGTTCGAGTAGTTGCGGTTCTTGCACTCGGTGCACTGAAACGTGATGATTTCACGCGCCATGATGATCCATCCTTTCGATCAGGTTACTTGTCGGTTAGTCCAGAATCTCCGACACGGTACCGGCGCCGACGGTGCGTCCGCCTTCGCGGATGGCGAAGCGCAGCCCTTTATCCATGGCGACCGGGGTTTGCAGCTCCACTTCGAGCTGAACGTTATCGCCCGGCATCACCATCTCCGTCCCTTCCGGCAATTCCGCCACACCCGTCACGTCCGTGGTGCGGAAGTAGAACTGCGGCCGGTAGCCCTTGAAGAACGGCGTGTGACGCCCGCCTTCTTCCTTGCTACAGGACGTAGACCTCGCCCTTGAACTTGCGAGTGCGGCTTGATCGAACCCGGCTTGGCGATGACCTGCCCACGCTCCACTTCGTCCTTTTCCACGCCGCGCAGCAGCAACCCGACGTTGTCGCCCGCGCGACCCTCATCGAGCAGCTTCTTGAACATCTCGACGCCGGTGACCACCGTCTTGCGCGTATCGCGGAAGCCGACGATCTCCATCTCCTCGCCCACCTTGCAGATGCCCTGCTCGATACGGCCGGTGACCACCGTCCCGCGGCCCTGGATCGAGAAGATGTCTTCGATCGGCATCAGGAACGGCTTGTCCATAACGCGCTCCGGAACCGGGATGTACTTGATCGACCTGCGTCCATCAGCTCGTCGACCGACTTTTCCCACTCCGCTTCCCCGTTCAACGCACCGAGCGCCGAAACGCGGCACACCGGCAGATCGTCGCCCGGGAACTGGTAGCTCTTCAGCAGCTCGCGGACTTCGAGCTCGACCAGGTCGAGCAGCTCCGCGTCATCCACCATGTCCACCTTGTTCATGGCGACGACGATGTAGGGCACGCCTACCTGGCGGGCGAGCAGGATGTGCTCACGCGTCTGGGGCATGGGGCCGTCGGTCGCGGCGACCACCAGAATCGCGCCATCCATCTGGGCCGCGCCGGTGATCATGTTCTTGATGTAGTCGGCGTGACCGGGGCAATCGACGTGGGCATAGTGGCGATTGGCCGTCTCGTACTCGACGTGCGAGGCCGCGATCGTGATTCCGCGGGCCTTTTCTTCCGGCGCGTTGTCGATCGAATCGAAGCTCCGGAACTTGTTCTTCGGATTATGCTTCGACAGCGTCTTGGTGATCGCCGCCGTCAGCGTCGTCTTGCCGTGATCGATATGACCGATCGTCCCGATATTGACGTGCGGCTTACTGCGATCAAATTTTTCCTTTGCCATCGTCTTGCCTATTCTGACCTTGTGAGAGGTATTTGCGCCGAATAAGTATGGAGCCGTTGACCGGGATTGAACCGGTGACCTCGTCCTTACCAAGGACGCGCTCTACCATCTGAGCTACAACGGCCCGTTGCAAGCCTGGTGGACAGGGAAGGATTCGAACCTCCGTAGCCCGCAAGGGGCAACAGATTTACAGTCTGTTGGTTTTAACCACTCACCCACCTGTCCGCTTGAATTTTTGACCCGCCTCCCTCGCGCGCGCTGCACCGGAGGAAGACCAGAATCAGAGTGTCAAAGACTGGGGCTTGCCAAACTCTTCCAGCTATTGAGAATAACATAATTTCCGCTCCAAACAAGAGCCCCGAATCACCGGGGATTTCTCATTGGCGAGGGGGTGTAGGCGGGTGGTCGCGAGCGGCGATGAGGCGCTGGGCCTGGGCGATCTGAGCCCTGGTGCCGCGCACCACAATTGCGCCACGAGGCTCGAACATAAAGCGGATAGATGCCTCGCTGCGCAGGGCGGATGCCATGTCCTCGATGGACTTGGGGTCGCGGGCTTGCGCGGGAATGAAGATGGCCATGACGTCATCCGGGTTCGCCTCGTCAGGGCGGTATTGGTGAATTTCCAAGTTCGGGGGGCCGGGAGCGTTCGGGCCAGGGAGCAGCTTGGCCTGGTCGACGACCCAGTTGGCGGTCGCGATCTGCGCGGGTGAGCCCCGGAGGGCGATGACACGGCGGGCGGTGACGGGGAAAACATGGTTGATTTCGGCGACCTGGCGGAGGGTGGTCACGACGTCCTGAAGGTCCGCGGAAGTTAATCCGGCCGGGAGGTATTCCACGATGGCGACATCGTTCGGATCGTCGGGGTTGGGATGTTCGAGGCTACGGGAGCGGGTGGAAAAGCCTTCGATCGGCTCATCGAGCACGGTGGTGAACCATTGGGAGAGCGCCATCTGGTCGAGCGTGCCCCAGGCGTGGACGGAAGCGCCGTCCGTATCGACGGTGACGGAGCTCGCGCTGGCGACCTGCCGGAAGACGTTCGCCACCTCATCGAGATTTTGGGGAGTGTTCAAGCTTTTCATGGCGAACACTTTGTCGGCCGGCATGTCGGGCGACTGGGCGGACAGAACGCGGAAGCAAGCAGCGTCGAGGCACATCCCAGGACTTTCATATACATGTTGTACCTCTTATAAGGGTTCTCATTGGGGAGCGATGGGCGACATGGAGGCTAAGCGGCACCCTTGGCGGTGACAGGCGGGTGGTCATGCGCAGCGACGATTTCCTGCGCTCGAGCGACCTCGGCCGCAGTTCCGCGGAAGACGATTCCGCCGCGCGGAGTGAAGACCCGCTTCGAGACTCCGTGACGAAGGGCAATGGAGATTTCCTGTACGGAGCGGGAATCCCTGGCATGCGCGGGAATGAAGACAACCATGACGTCGTCCGGAGCGGCCGTTTGGGGGGTGTAGCGACGCACATCGAGAGCGGAAGTCTCGGGGGCGCCCAAACCGGGAAGCTGCCTGATCTGATCGATTATCCACTTGGCGGCCGCAACATCAGCGGGGGTACCGCGCAAGGCGAGGACCCGCCGCTCGGTCAAGTAAAAGATGCGGGAGATCGGTGTGACCTGCCGGAGGGAGGTCACGATTTCCTGGAGGTCCTGGGGTCGCATTTGGGCGGGGAGGTATTGAACGACCGCGACGTCATTCGAGTCGCCGGGCGCGGGACGCTCCAAGATGCGGTTCGGGCTAGAAACGGCATCGACGGGTTTGTCGAGGACGGTTTGGAGCCAGGCGGCGAGCGCCATCTGGTCGAGCGTTCCCCAAGCATGGATACTAGCAGCGGTCTGGTCGACTTTGACGGAGCTCGCGCCGGTGACTTGACGGAACAGGGTCGCCATTTCGTCCAGGTCCTCCGGGGTAGTCAGGCTTTTCATGGCGAACACCTTGTCCGCGGGCATATCGGGAGACTGGGGGCGGACAGAAGGACGGAGAACAGGAGCGCCAAAGCGCATCCGATGGTCTTGAACTGCATGTTGTACCTCTCAGCTAGTTAGTTTGGGGGGAGCACATTCGTTCTGACTGACGTTTGCCGCGGTGTTTCCGTGGACACTTCGGGTGTGAGATTTGCACGGAGTCGAAAATGGGAGGCGGTTCGGAGTTACTTTTTGCGGCGCTGGGCTCTTTTCGAGGTGGATTTGGAGGCCTTGGCGGCCGGTTTGGCCGGCGCGGCGGCCGGTTGTGCAACATTGTGCTCCGCTTTGCGCAGTGCGTTAGCGGCTTCGTAGGAATTTTTGCGAAACGAACCCACGTCGAAAGTGGCTTCTTCTTCAACAACTTGCGTGGGTTCGGCCTCCTTCGCGGCTTGCGCCGAGTCGATTTCGGCTTGTGCAGCGGCGCGCGCTTCGTCTTCCGCGGCGCGCTCGATGGCTTCGAGCCGGTCGAGTTCGGCGTCCTCTTCGGCTAGCTTGCGGTAGTAGTTCAACTGGGTGAGCAGCGTCTGGTAGGCCTCGCAGCCTTCGAGGGTGAAGGTGTCTTCCCCCTTGGCGCGTTTCATGCGGCGGTCCTGCATGACATCCAGCCGTTCGGAGAGGCGCAGGACGTGCCGCGTCGTGCGGCCTTCCTGGCGGCCGATGGTGTCGAAGACTTTGGGACCGGCGCAATCGATCCGCATGGATTCTACCTGACCCATGGTTTGGAGCATGTTGGGGTCGCTATTCGACGGGTAGTAATTCATGAACTCCATGATGTCGAGATTCAGCATGTTGGTCTGGAGCGCGGAGAACATGTTGAGCCGCATATGGTGCTCGGCGATTTCGATCGCGAGCTGTTCTTCCATGGCGCCGACCGGACGCATATCGGCGATTAAGCGGGAGGAGCGGTGGAAGTAGTTCACGTACTCGTCATCGCGGAGGATGAGCTTCTCGCTGGTGACCGGATGCTTCAGGGCATTCATGCGGGATTGAGCTTTGCCTTCGCTGGTACGCGGCCCGGTGGAGTGCTGGGCGTTGCGGCGGTTCGCGTCGATGCGTTTTTGGGAGGCGGTGCGTGGGGGATTGGCGGGCGTGGTTGCGGAATCCCCGGCCGGGGGTTTGCCCCAGAGGCGGTTGACGGCGTTGATGAGACTGGCCTTCGCGGCGGCGTCGTCGTTGGGATCGAACGGCTCGGGTGTGACGGAGTGAGGCGACATTTTTGGGAAGCTCTTTTCTGAGTTAGATGTG
>CAVTXC010000002.1:0-62325 GCA_963738525.1 Bryobacterales bacterium | reverse complement strand
AGCCCGGGGATTCACTACGAATTTCATCGGTAGATCTCGCATCTGGAGCGTTCCCAGCTTCAAATCCGGCCGGTCAACAAAATATCCGGCTAGCCCTGTCGCCAGAATGCCGATACCACCGGGGTTACCCCGGACGTCGATCACCATGCCCGAGCAATCCTTACAGCCATCGATTGCTTCTCGAAAAGCTGTGGTTAAGCGTGCTGGGTCCAGGAAGTAGTTGAAACCGATATAACCGACGTCCGGAGACGGATGCTTGCTATCGATCCAGAGCCACGATTGCGGCATGAATCCGAATTTCTCCGGTGTGCCGCGGGGGCCTTTTCGTTCTAAGGTGAGCTTTTGAGTGCTATCGCGTTCGTCTCGAAACTCGACGTCAACCGGAGTACCGGCAGCTCCATCTAGTCGCGACAGCACTGAGCGCGCCAGCATCATGGCTTGCAGCGTGGAAGTTTGATAGGTTGCGGAGACGCGCCGCAACATGGGAGCCAGATCCTCATCGTCGATCGCCTGAATAACCCATCCTGGACGTACACCTTGGGCATTTGCCCGACTTCCAGGCTCAACGCTGAACACCAGGGCCGCGCCTTCAATTACCCGAACCTCAATACCCGCAGTGCCGGATGCTTCTTCGCCCTGCTCGGCTTGAGGCTCGCTCTGCGCGGAACTGCCCGTTTCTACATCGTGGTAGACCGACCCGGGGATAACGCCGTAGTGTGTAAGGTGTAAGCGGGCCAGCATCTCGGCAATCACCGCTCGTGCTTCACTATCGCTTTTCGCGCGTTCGACTCTGGGACGGAGCTCCGCTCGAATCGCATCCCAGTTCACCCCGCCGAGCGCCGGGTCCCAATGCTTCGCTCGCACGGTGCTCCAGACCTGATCGAAGGATTCGAGATTCTGCTTCTTCTGCTCGGGCGTCAAATCTCCAAAGCTTTGAAAAGCGAGACCCAGCATTAACAAAAGCGGCAGGGGAGAAAAGAATCGAAAGAGGCGGGGCAAAACAGAGTCCGAAACATCTATTGTATCTGTAATGTCGAAATCTGCTCTCGTCACCGGCGCGTCCACCGGAATAGGCTATGAACTCTGTCGCATCTTGGCGGGAAGCGGCTACGAGCTTTATCTTGTGGCGCGTAGTCGCGGGCGTTTAGAAGAGGTCGCCAAAGAACTGCGCCACATGGGAAGCCCTGCCGCCCACGTGATCGCCGAGGATCTTGCCGAAACCGGCGCTGCTCAACGAGTATTTGAGGCGGTCGGGGCCATCACTCCCGACCTACTAATCAACAACGCCGGATTTGGAATGCTGGGTCCGTTTGCCGATGAAGACCTGAACACACACCTGCAGATGATTCAGGTAAACGTGACTTCGTTGGTAGCTTTGACCCATCTTTTTCTTCCGGGTATGCGGAAGCGCGGTAGCGGCAGGATCCTCAACATCGCTTCGACGGCGGCCTTCCAGCCGGGTCCGCTCATGGCGATTTACTATGCCACTAAATCATTTGTACTCCATTTCAGTGAGGCCATCGCGGAGGAGTTGCGCGGATCCGGCGTAACGGTGACGGTTTTATGCCCGGGACCAACTGATACGGAGTTTCAAGGGCGCGCCAAACTAACCGAAGCGAAGTTGTTTAAGGGAGGTATGAAGGTGATGACCGGGAGAGAAGTAGCTCTCATCGGTTATAGCGCCATGATGGAAGGAAAAACTCTGTCGATCGCGGGACTCCGCAATCGCCTCGGTATGGAAGCGTTGCGGTTAGCCCCGCGATCGATCGTACGCAAGATGGTCTACAAACTACACCGATAAAGACTATTGGGCAGCGGTGGGAGGGGCCATGTGGCCGCCGTGCATGGACGTCCGTGTCGACAGCGAATAGCTTGATGGCGCAACAAACAGGGAAGCGTCCGGCGCAGTCCTAGAAATTCCTTGCAGTTCAAACGTTACATCCCCCATCCGTGGATCGGAACGTTTGCTCATTACCGTGACCTGCAAGTCTGGTGAATACCAGCGCTCGGTCGTAATCGTGAGTGCCTGGTCGTTCCCGATCTCATTTGCGGGGATTGTTCGAGTAGTTTGCGTACCCGTCACCGTAAGCCCTTGCATGGTCTGCGTGCCTAAATCAGTCTTGGCAACCTGCTCGGTGGAATCGGCGGGTCGCTCATGAACGTGCGCTATTGCGTTGGTGTTCCCGGAACGGGTGGGCAAGGCCATCTTGCTACCGGTCTGAGTACTCGGGTCGAGCATGTAGCCTACCCCGGCCACAGGATCGAAGATCTCAATAGAGGTCTTTGGAGTGCCCGTGTTGGCTGATCCTCGACCTGTAAATGTGCGCTCAATGCGCGTACGACCCTGGGCGTCCCGGTAAAACTGCGATGTGATCGTGCGCGTAATATGTGTTCCGTTGGCGAGCGTTTGCGTTTCCGTGGTCACCTGCTTCCCGGAGAATGGGGCTCCGGTCACCACCGTCCCAGGACGACCGCCTTCGGCTCCCATGAACCGCATCTCGCCAAATCCCATGCCATGGGCCGGTGGGCCTTGCGCTTGCAACAAAGCCGCCGAACCAACCAAGATCGCTACACAAAACGTTTTCATCGCCTTAGCTCTCCTCAAACTGAAATCACTACTCGAGCAAACGAATCGCTCTCGCTGTACCATCCATGCCAATCAATACATCGGCATCCACTGAATCACCCGGCCGCTCGACAATCATCTGTTCACCGCTAACCGGCAGACCTAACACTGCCAAGGAATCGCGGGGCAGCTGAACACGCATGATTTCGGTGGTCTCCTCCGGCCTTAAATCTTCCGCGTAGGGAAGCTGCACGAAACCAACGTCCGCTGCTTCGGAAGGAGAATGATCGGAAACCGCGGCATGCGACCGCGCTTTAAGCGGGAGACTAGTTCGCGCCGTTTTGACCGGCTCCGCAACGTGCGTAAAGGCCATTGCCGCGGGTTTGTTTTCGCGGGCCGCTTCTGAATTGGTTGAACGTTGTGCCGGGCTCGACAGACCAGCAGAATTCCAAGCCAAGAAACCGACCGCTGAGACCGCCGCCGCAATTGCAACAGGCACCCAGATCCGGCGACGCGTTGGCCGCCTCGCCGCTCGAATGGAGACCACCGGCAATTGACGCGCGATAAGTTGTTCGAGTCTTGCAGGCGCTCGCTCAGTGTTCACTGACACTTTGGTAAGAACGTGGCTCAACTCCCGTTCCGCCTCCAGCCTTTGCGCACACCCGATACATCCCGCCGCGTGCGAGAAGACGATAGCGCGCAGATCCGACGAAAGTTCCCGACCACGCGCCGTTTCGACCAATTGCTCGCGAATTTGTTCGCACGTCATAGATACACCTTGTTCTTCTTCAACGACTGCAACTTCACCAATAACATCGCCCGTCCCCGGTGTAAACGCGAGCGTACGGTGCCCACCGGGCATCCAATTGCCTCTGCGGCTTCTTCGTAACTCAACTCCTGCAGCTCGCAAAATACAACCGCTTCCCGATACACTCCCGGCAACGCGAGCACGGCTTGCCGCACAGTGTCGATCGTTTCTCGGCGCGTAAGGTTGGCGAGAAGATCGTCGTGCGCGACGGGTTCGGACTCCGGCTCGGTGAACTCACGGCCCATTGCCACATGCTTCCGAATTCGGTTCCGCGCAATCCCAAAAACATAGGACCCGAGAGAGCCGCGCCTAGGATCGAAACCGCTCGAATCGCGGATCAAAGCCAAAAACGTTTCTTGGAGAACTTCCTCGGCAACCGACGGGTTACCGCTCATATGCAGTGCAAAACGATAAACGGGGTCGGCATGCTGGCTATAAAGCCTTGAAAATGCCTCCGCATCACCGGATCGCGACTTTTTTAGGAGATCGCCGTCCTCGGTCTCAGGAGTGGTAACTACCGGTCCGACGATCTCCATGCCGCTTCTGTGAGTAATGGACGGGGTCGCCCGGAATGGTTCCAAAGATTTCACCTATTTCTTGCGCGCATGCACAACTCGCTCGATTCCTGCCAAATCCCGAGCGACTTCCCGGAGATCCCAATCCTTGTTGAACAGTCCGACTACCGCATCGCTTTGGCCTGCCCCGACTTCCACCACTAGACTTCCTCCCGGGCGTAGCACTCGCGCTGTCTCGGGGACCAACCGGCGGTAAAACTCCAGGCCCTCGGGGCCGCTAAACAAAGCTATTGGAGGCTCCCAATCCCGCACTTCCGGCTGCAGTTCTTCCCGGTCTTTATCTGCCACATACGGCGGATTCGAGACCACCAGTCCAGCCGAATCGTCCGCGATGGCAGAAAGAGCGTCACCTTGTACGAACCGGATGTCTGCCCCGAGATCTCGAGCATTTCGCGTGGCGATGGCCAGGGCGCCCGTTGAGATTTCGATAGCTATCACCGTCGCTGCCGCTTCCAAGGCTAATGAGACGGCGATTGCGCCCGATCCGGTTCCAACATCGATTGTTAGCGCGTTTTGCCGAGCGAGTGGAAGTGCTAGTTCGACCAGGTGTTCGGTCTCAGGCCGTGGTATCAGAACATCGGGTGTCACCAGGAAAGGACGCCCGTAGAACTCCTGGACGCGGGTGATATATTGCGTCGGTTTACGCTTCAGTCGTTCGTGAAGATACCGGCCGTAGTGAATCCACTCCACTTCTCGCAGTTCCTGTTCCGGGTGCGCGTAAAGAAAGGTTCGATCGCGATGGAGCGCGTACGCCAACAAGACTTCCGCAGTCAATCGTGGAACGTCGATACCACCTCGCGCGAGGAGCTCCGCGCCTTGATGGAGAGCTGTGGCGAGCGTCATCCTTCGCTCGCCGGCCCTTACGCCGCGGCGCCCTCATTGCGGAGTTTCTCAGCCTGGTAGTGCTGGGTCAAGGCTTCTACCATGGGCTCAATGCGGCCTTCCATGAACAAATCGAGCTGGTGCATCGTGAGACCGATCCGGTGATCGGTGACCCTATTTTGCGGGAAATTGTACGTGCGTATCTTTTCGCTGCGATCGCCGCTACCGACCATGCTCTTACGCTCCGCGCCCAGAGCTGCCTGCTGCTTCTCGAGTTCTAACTCGTACAGCCGGGAGCGGAGTACGCGTAATGCTTTCGCGCGGTTCTTGATCTGCGACTTCTCATCCTGGCAAGAGACGATCAGCCCAGTCGGCAGATGTGTGATGCGCACCGCGGAATAGGTGGTATTCACCGATTGGCCGCCGGGTCCGGATGAGCAAAAAGTATCGATGCGGATGTCTTTATCCTCGATCTTCACTTCCACTTCGTCCGCTTCCGGAAGCACCGCAACGGTGATAGCTGAAGTGTGGACGCGGCCTTGGGTCTCAGTGGCGGGAACACGCTGCACGCGGTGAACGCCGCTTTCGTACTTCATCTTCGAATAGACCCGGTTGCCGCTAACCAGCGCAAGAACTTCCTTCACCCCTCCGACGGAGCTCTCGCTGACCGCCGTGACCTCAACCCTCCAACGCTGGGTTTCGGCAAAGCGCGTGTACATGCGGAAAATCTCGGCAGCGAACAGCGTAGCCTCGTCCCCACCCGTCCCGGCGCGAATTTCCAAAACGACATCCTTGTCGTCCAGGGGATCTTTGGGCAGAAGAAGAAATTTGAGCTGCTCTTCCACCTCGGCTACGGTGGGCTCAAGCCGAAGAATTTCATCGTGAGCCATTTCCCGCATCTCGGGATCCTTGTCTTCGGACATCCCGCGGGCCTGATCGAGTTCCCCGTGAACTTGTTTCCATTCGCGGTATTTGCTGACAATCTCCGCCAGGTCGCTGTGCGCTTTCGCCGACTTCCGATACTGATCGCCGTCGTTGATCAAGATCGGGTCAGCCATCTGCCGGCTCAGTTCTTCGTACCGCGATTCGATTTGTTCCAGCTTGTCCGCAAAGTCCACTTACAATCTCATTCCCGAGCGCAATTGCCGCTCTCTTTATGCGATGACGAGTTCGCCGTTCTGGTCGCGCTCCATCGCCATTGCTCGATCCAGAGCATGAATCGCTACTTCCGTCTGGCTATCCGTCGGCGGCTGTGTTGTTACGCGCTGCAGCCATAGGCCCGGCGCCGTCATCCACGCCAGAAACGATCCCTCGCGTTTTGCCGCGAAGCGGATCAACTCATAGCTTAGGCCCGTAATCACCGGCAGCAAAGCCAGTCTCGCAAAGAATTTAGCCATGAACCCGTCGAACGGGATCAACATATATACCAGCATCGATACAACCATTACGACCAGAAGGAAACTAGTGCCGCACCGCGGATGCCAAGTCACGAAGCTCTGCGCGTTTTCGACCGTCACCGGCTGCCCGGATTCGTAGTTGAACACGACCTTATGCTCGGCGCCATGGTACTCGAACACGCGCCGAATATCCCTCGCCCGGGACAGCAACATCAGAATCCCCAAGAAGATTACAAGCCGAATCACTCCGTCCACAGCGTTAAAAGCGATTCTTCCATGGAGCGACGGGACGCGGTCTCCGATCGTGGTCGCCAGGGATAGCGGCACGAACTTATAAAGAAAGATGAAGAATGTCACCGAAAAAACGAGATTGCAAAACAAGGCGAAATTGGAGACCGGCTTGAGTTTAGCCGATCGCGGCTTGTCCCCATCGCCTGCAGCACTTCCGATCGCTATATTTTCGATTGCGACATTCGCCGAAAACCGAAGTGCTCTCAAACCGAGGCCCATGGCCTGGCCTAAAGTGCCCAGCCCGCGAAGCACCGGCCATTTGAAAATCCTGTATTTTTCGGACATCCGGGTAACCGGCATCTGTTCCACCGCAATTCCACCATCCGGCCGCCGTACCGCGACACAATAGCTATGCGGAGCGCGCATCATCACGCCTTCCATAACCGCCTGTCCGCCGACCAGCGTTTCTTCGCCGCTTTCTAAAACAGGGAGCATCTGAACGTGCGCAGAAAAGCGCAGGAACGTGCGAACCGACACCGGGATTCTCATGATCATTATAGATGACACGCCACTACTGCCCTGGCGTAAAAACTGCAGTGTGTATGACGTGAAGAGATTCTCGATTACTCTGAGTTTGGCAATAGGTCTTTGGACGGGGCCACATCTAGTCGCTCAGACCCCGGAGAAAACGACGGGTCCCGCCAGTACGGATAATCGGAAGAGTTCAACCAGGACCTCAAAAAGGAAACCCAGTTCCGAGAGTCAGAAGACTATGTCCTCGAAGACGGGCACGACGAATCCGGTAGAACATCCGGCGCAGCCCAGTCCGAACCGTCCCGGTACGCCATCGACCTTTCCCGGTCGCCCATCGAGCGATGGGAACCGGGCAAAACCCGCAGATCCTACTAAAGCGACGGGGGCGGTTCTCAACTAGCGGCAGCGATTACCGGGCACGGCTGAGCGCGTTTGCTCCAGCCATGTCTTCCGGACTTTTAGGCGCATTCCAATAGAGCATTCGCCCGCAACTCTCACAATACATTAGCTTCTCCCCGCGCTTCAGTTCTTGGAGGAACTGCGGGCGAATCGACATGTGGCACTGTGAACACCGGCCGTCCACGGCTTCGGAGACCGCGATTCCAGCACGGCCTTTCCGAATCCGCTCGTAGTTGCATCCCTACAGCGGGGGTGATTTGGCAAATAGCTCGTTTGCGCTCAGCCTGCAGTTCCTCCATGCGCTTGCGATCCGCGGCTGTCCGTTTCTCGGCGCGCTCTTTTTCCGCGTCCACCTGACCGCGCTCCTCTTTCAGAGCGCTTTCGGCGGCTCTTCACGTTCTTGTCCAGGCTTCGGACGCGCCCATCAGTTCGAGGATTTTGTCTTCGGCATCCGCGAATTTCCCGCTCACAAAACTCGATTTCGTTTTGGAAATGCGCGATATTGCTCATTGGTCTTAGCATCGAGCATCTGTCCGCGCAGCTTAGAAATTTTGGCTTCGGCAAGCCTGACACGCTCCCCTTCGAGTCGCTTTCGTTCCTTCTGGTTAGCGGAGAGTGCGGCGCGATCGATTTCGAGCCGTCGCTCGTGGGAGCCGAGCTTCTTTTCAATTTCCGCGATGTGCTTCGGAAGTGCCGAAATTTCTTTAAGAAGTCCGGCGATTCGAAGGTCGAGCTGCCTGAAGACGTACGGCTAATTCAACGTCAGGAAGCATTAGTCCCTCCACTTTAACACTTTAGATTTTCGTAGGAACTTGAAGCGTCGCGCCAGTGGCCCTGCAATCGCTTGGCGGGCCGCGTCGAGTTCCGCAATCTGAAGAAACCTCGCGACGCCATAGAACACAGCGCCGCCGAGCGGAATCGAAATCAGCACGTCCAGCAGATGCACGCTCACATGGTCACCGAACTCCGCATGGAGTGCATGGCTCGATCCCAAACAGACCGCGCCATCGCCGCGGTAGCGGAGCAAATTTTCCAGAAGCTATCCCACAGCGCCTGCCCGTGAATGCCCTGGATGCGTCTATGCATCGACCAAAGCAACACGACGCAGCCGAACAAAGCGACGGTGGACGTCGAGAGCGCTAAACCGGCGTGTCCCAGTCCGGCTAGCTTTACCATCGTCGACGCCATCGCCGAAGTTCACCAGAGATGGAATGCAATGCTGACGATCATGGGCATGCGCGCGTCGTTGAACGCATAAAAGGCGGGCGCCAGCACTTTGAGCGCAGCGTAACCGGCAAGACCGATCGAATAGCACGCCAGCGCGACAGCAGTCTGGTGTGTGTCGAAGCCCGAAAGTGACCCGCTCTGGTAAACCAAACCGATCATGCTGTCGCCCAGAACCGCCAATCCTGCCGCGGACGGAACGGTCAGAAGTAACGTCATCGCAATGCTGCGCGAAAGCGTGGTCCGGAACTCCTCCATGTCCCCGGACGGCGCGCTGCGGGAGATGCTTGGCAGCGTAGCCGACGCGATGGAAACGCCGAACAGCCCGATCGGAAGCTGCATGAAACCGGAAGGCGTAATTCAGCCAGCTCACTGCGCCGTTGACGATGTGCCCGCTGCGCATCGGTGATCCCCGCGGCGAAGTTGGTGTTCACCAGAACGTTGATCTGTACCGAGGCGTTGCCCAGGATTGCCGGGCCCATTAATCGCATCACGTTCCTCAGCCCTTCATGCGTGGTGCTGAAGCGGGGGCGGAAACGCAAACCCTTTCTGACAGCAGGCTGGGAATCTGGAAGAAGAGTTGCATGCGCGCCGCCGAAGACCACTCCGTAAGCCATGCCGTTAATCGGCGAAATTCCCAGCCGCGGGCCCAACCATAGCCGAGCAGCAACTCCGAATGCCACCGAGCCGATATTGAAGAAGGTGGAGGACATGCGCCGGGACGCCGAACTGCCCGGTAGCATTCAACACGCCCATCGCCTGCGCGGCCAGTGCCACCAGCAGCAGGAACGGGAACATGATCCGGGTCAGCGAAACGGCGAGCTCAAACTTGCCCGGCACGCTGATGAAACGGCGACGCGAACAACTCCACCAGTTGCGGGCTGAAGATCATGCCCAGCACGCAAACCAGCCCCACGATAACGATCAGCGTGGTCGCCACCAGGTTGTAAAGCTCGCGCGCTTCAGGTCTTCCTTTGGTGGTGAGATAGCGCGTAAAGATCGGGACGAAGGCGGACGAAAGCGCGCCTTCGGCGAACAGATCGCGCGTGAGATTCGGGATACGGAACCCGACCAGGAACGCGTCGTAAATTTCGCCCGCGCCAAAGAATGCGCCATCACGCGCTCGCGCACCAGGCCCGGTGACGCGGCTCAGTGCGATTGCGACGGAAACGATTCCGGCCGACCGAACCAGCTTTGCCTCCCTTCGCCGGAGGTTCGTTCAGCGAGATCGGCTTCTCATCGCAGGCGGTTCCGGCCGTTCATTCCGCTACTTCGCGCACTTCCACTCCGCATAGATCTTGCGCGTCTCCTCGAGCGAGGCGAATTTCATGCCCGGGCAGCATCGCGGACGCCGTTCCCGCCGCCACGCCCCAGCGCATGGACATCGGCGAAGCGTACTCTCGATTCTCGAGCGACCACAGCAAGGCCGCCGACTGCGCGTCGCCCGCGCCGATAGGACAAAGCGCGTCCACGCGCGGCGGAATTGCTTCGAATCAGCTTGCCTTTATGAAACGCCACCGCGCCGCGACTTCCTAGCGAAAGCATGACGGATTCGGCACCCATTTGGTGCAGCCGCTCGGTGGCATGCAGGCAATTGGTTCGCGTGATCAGCGCAATGTTCAGCAGGCGCTCGGCCTCTTCCTGGTTGGGGGATACCAGCGTCGGATTCGCGGCCAGACCGAGCTTCAGAGCTTCGCCATCGGTATCGAGCAGCGTCCGCACCTTGCTGGCTCTGCGCGAAAGCGATGATGCGCGCATAGAAGTCTTCCGGCGCGCCGGGCGGCAAGGCTTCCGCACAGCATCAGCCAGGAGCGCCCGGGATGTGTTCGCGCGTGGCTTTCTCGATTTTGGCGATCTCCGCCTTGCTCAAGCGCGGCCCGTACTCATTCAGCTTCGCCGTCAATCCGTGGCTGTCCGTAATGGTCAGGTTGGTCCGCACCTTATTCCGGATTGGCACGATCACGACCGGGAACCCGCAATTCTTCAGAAATTCCTGGAAGCGGATTCCGGAACTTCCGCCGGCGGGGAGAATCGCCAGTGTCTTTCCGCCAAACGCATGAATTACCGAAGACGCGTTGATTCCGCGACCGCCCGGGTGTGTCTTTGGTGGAAAGAATATAAGCGCGATCTTCGAAGGCGAGGCGATCCACAGTGATGGTCCGGTCGATGGCCGGATTCACCGTAAGCGTGACGATCAACCCTCCATGTTGGCACACCCTCCTTCCAGACAGCCCCTGTTAATCTGAGGGATGCCATCACGTTCCAGCGCCGCGGCTTATACCGCGCTAGCGGCGGTCTGCCTGTTCTGGGGCACAACCTACCTCGGGATCCGCATGGCGCTGGAATCGTTCCCGCCTGCTGTTTTGCTCTGTCTCCGCTATTTTCTGTCCGGTGGTATTTTGCTGTTGGCAGTCAAGTTCAAGGGCTCTTACATTCCACGCGGGCGCGAGCTTTGGACCACCGCCTTGAGCGGCATCCTCGTGATCGGCATCGGCAATGGCGCCTTAGTGTACGCAGAGGAATGGGTGCCGAGCGGACTAGCCAGTTTGATCGTGACCATGTCTCCCTTCTGGTTCGTTATTTTCGAAACGCTGCTGCCGGGCGGAGCACCTTTGCACTTACCGACAATCCTGGGGATGGTGGTTGGATTTGCAGGAACAGCGCTCCTGTTTCTGCCGGGCTCCGGGGCAGTTGGATTCAATCTGCCGCTGGTTGCCGGGTTCGGCGTACTCCAAATTGGAATGATCGGCTGGTGTCTCGGTTCCATCTACCAGCGACGCCAGCGCACACGCGCCCATCCCATCGTTACCGGGGCCGTTCAGCAACTGGCTTCGTCGCTTGCCGCGCTTCCCGTAGCGTTGCTCGTACCCCACGCTCCGATTGTTTTAAGGACACGTGCGGTCGGGGCGGTGATCTATCTGGTGATCTTTGGGTCGCTGGTCGGGTACAGTGCTTACGCCTTTGCAATCGCTCGGCTTCCGGTTGCGGTCGTATCTATTTACTCATACGTTAACTCGGTCGTCGCTGTTGTGCTTGGGTGGTTGGTCTATAACGAGCGGTTCGGTCGCAGCGAACTGCTGGCCATGCTGATCATCTTTACTGGAGTGGGAATCGTGAAGTGGCAATCGGCAAGGGCTGAGAGGCACGCCAAGGTGGCCGCAGCTTAGGGCTGAGCCGCGGTGTGCCTCAGAATGCTTGTGTAAGCGATCCGGGTAAATACATCAGGCTTCAGAAAACCTCCGCTCCACCGCGCGTCGAAGTCCTTCGTCGGGGCGGCAGCGATGACCTCTTCCACAGGCTTTCCCGCTTTGGCCATTGTCTCCAGCCGGTTTTGGACCGTCCTCACCATGTCTCGGAATGCCTGCAGATCCGTCTTGGACGCCAGCGGCCCATGCCCGGGTATGATCCGCGTGTGGCTATCGCAAACGGTGAGAATCTGATCCGCGGCTACCGCCATTCCACCGATCCAGCCTTTGCTCGAGTAATCGATGACCGGATAAATGCCGTTGAAAAGAAGATCGCCTGTGTGCAGGACGTTGGCCTCTGGAAGAAACACAAAAGTATCGCCATCCGTGTGTGCCGGCGGCACCGGCGTGTACTGTACTTTTTCGACGCCGAAAGTAATCGCGCCTGGTTCATGAAAGGTTACGCCCGGAACTCCCGCCGGGGGAAGCGGATCAAACGTCCGGTTCAACGCTTCCATCGTCTGTTTCGAACTCAGGCGATCCCGAGTGTTGTCATGGGCAATGATCTTCGCCCCTTTCTGGCCGAGATAGACATTGCTCCCCGTGTGATCGAAATGCCAATGCGTATCGAACAGAGTCGACACGGGTTTTGAACTCACCGTAGCGATTGAGGCTGCCAGGCTTCCCGCGTTGTCCGGCAACCCGCCATCCACCATGAACAGCCCGTCTGGCGAGAGGATTACCGCGACGTTTCCTCCATCCTTCTCAAATACGTAAATACGGTCGGTCAGTTTCTCGCTTGAGATTTGGGGTGCATCCGCGCACCAGGCGCGCGTGCCAAAACTGAGGCTCAGGGCTGCGGCGCCACACAAGCCGCCGAGAAACGATCGCCGGGATGGGCCCGTGAATACCATTTCCACAAGATCTCCCGAAAACTCGCCGCTTGCAAGTTCTGACACCCGTTAGCGATATATTGTGGGCATGCGAAGGAAACTGCTCCTGCCTGCTTTTGCGGCGATACTATGTGTCTCTGCCCTGGCCGAGATGCACGTCCCGACGCTGGCCACTGGCTCGCTTATGCCCCCTTTCGAGCTCCCGGGGATTGACGGGCAGATTCATAAGTCTTCGGACTGGTCCACCAACAAGGTGCTGGTTGTCGTCTTTACCTGCAACCATTGCCCGACAGCACAACTTTATGAAAGCCGAATCAAAGCCATCGCCGCAGATTACGCTTCGAAGGGCGTCGCCCTAGTCGCGATTCAGCCCAATAACCCCAGGGCCATCCGGTTAGACGAGCTTGGATATACCGACGTGGGGGATACGTTTCAGGACATGAAGACGCGCGCCCAGCAGCGCCATTTTAACTTTCCTTACCTCTACGACGGGGACACTCAGACCGTCGCGCGCGCGTTCGGCCCCGCGGCCACCCCGCATCTTTTCGTGTTCGACTCTGCGAGACATCTCCGCTACGACGGTCGTATCGACGACAGCCCACGAGAAAACCTCGTGAAGCGCCATGATGCGCGGCTTGCTATTGATTCCGTACTGGCTGATCGTCCGGTCGCGGTCCCGCATACGCCGAGCATTGGTTGTTCAACGAAGTGGGCTTATAAGGAAGAAGGCCGTAACTCCGAAGAGGAAAAATTTGAGAAGGAGCCCGTCACGGTTAGCGAAGTCAACGCGGCGGGTTTGAAGACCTTGGCCGAAAACTCCGGCGGCAAGGTTACCTTGGTAAATTTCTGGGCCACCTGGTGCGGACCTTGCGTGGACGAGTTGCCGGATCTGGTCAAGATCTATCACATGTACCGTCATCGGCCGTTCAACTTTGTCACTGTCAGCGTCAATTACCCGGATGAGCAAAAGGGCGTACTTGCGGCGCTTGAGAAAAATCACGCCGCCAATCGCAATCTGATCTTCGGGTCTACCGACAATTATGCATTGATGCATTCCTTCGATCCGGAATGGAACAGCGCGGTTCCTTACACGGCGTTGATTGGGGCCGATGGAAAGATCATTTGGAAATATCAGGGTGAGTTGGACATGATGGCGCTCAAGCGGCGCATTCTCGCCAGTCTCCCCGATGACGACTACATCGGGCAGCGCGCGTACTGGAACCAGATTGCTGGAAAGTAGCCCTCTCAAAGATATGAACGAAGAAGACGAACACCAGTACGGATTCAGCACGCGGTCGCTGCATGCCGGCCAGCAGCCCGACCCCGCCACCGGCGCGCGCGCGGTCCCGATTTACCAGACCACCTCCTACGTGTTTCAGGACACCGAGCACGCGGCGTCGCTTGTTCGCTCTGCAGCAGTTCGGCAACGTCTATACGCGGATCATGAATCCCACCACGGCCGTGCTGGAAGAACGCATCGCGTCGCTCGAAGGCGGCGTGGCGGCATTGGCAGTGGCGAGCGGACAGGCCGCGCAATTTCTCGCGGTCACCAGCCTGGCTTCCGTAGGCGATGAGATCGTTGCCGCCAGCAACGCTCTACGGCGGCACGTATACCCAGTTCGACGTCAGCTTCCGGCGTCTGGGAATCAACACCATATTTGCCGATTCCGGACGATCCGGAGAATTTCCGCAACGCCATCACGCCCAAGACCAAGCTGATCTACGCGGAGACGATCGCGAATCCACGGATGAATGTGCTCGATATCGAAGCCGTCGCGAAGATCGCGCATGAGCATCATATTCCGCTGGTCATCGACAACACTTTCGCGTCGCCGTATCTCTGCCGGCCGATCGAGCACGGCGCGGATATCGTGCTGCATTCGGCGACGAAGTTCATCGGCGGCCATGGGACGTCCATCGGCGGCATGATCGTCGATAGCGGGAATTTCCCGTGGAACGAAGGGAACTTCCCGATGATCACTGAGCCCAGCCCCGGCTATCACGGGATGAAGTTCCACGAGACGTTCGGCAAGATCGCGTTTATCATCCGGGCGCGGGTGGAAGGTCTGCGGGACATCGGGCCGGCCGATGAGCCCGTTCAACGCGTTCCTCTTCCTCCAGGGCGTGGAAACGCTGAAGCTGCGCATGGACGCGCACTGCGCCAACGGCCAGCGCGTGGCGCGAGTTCCTGGAAGGCGCACGCCAGCGTGAAATGGGTGAACTATCCGGGGCTGGCGTCGAGCCCGTATCGCGCGCTGGCTCAGAAATATCTGCCGCGCGGCTGCGGCGCCATCCTGACGTTCGGCATCGAAGGCGGCCTGGAAGCCGGCAAGCGCTTCATCAATTCGCTCAAGATGCTCTCCCATCTGGCGAATGTGGGCGACGCCAAGAGCCTGGTGATCCATCCGGCCTCGACGACGCACCAGCAACTTGCCGAGCCGGATCAGCGCGCGGCCGGAATATCCGCGGACCTGGTTCGTGTTTCGGTGGGAATCGAAGATATCGAAGATATCTTTGGGATTTGGAGCAAGGACTAAACGCTTCTCAGCAGTAGTCTATTTACGTCATCATCCTCAACGGCTCTCACCGTTGCTACCACTTACAGAAATTGTAGACCGATGTCTTGACAAATTTCCGTAATTGGGATGTAATTGCCCAAACTTCGTTTGCGTGTGGGCTTTGAGCTTATTTGCTTCGGAGCAGTTCTTTTTAATTAGCGAAAGCTATGAGGTGACCATGACGTCGCACCATCTGCGCGGTCGCGGCCTTTTCAAGGCCCGGCTTTTCTGCCAATTATTGGCCATTCCGCTCCTGCTTGCATGCTGCGTGTCCATTGCTTCGGCGCAGCAAGGCGGGACACTCCTTGGAACCGTTACGGATCCTACCGGAGCCGTTGTTCCCAACGTGAGTATCGTTATCACCAACACTGACACAAACCAATCCACGAAAAGTGTCAGCAACCAATCCGGCGAATTCTTGATCGCCGACCTTCAAATTGGTCATTACAATCTGCGAGCCGAATCACCCGGGTTCAAGAGCGTAGAGCAACACGGAATCTCCCTAAATGTCGGTGATCGGGAACGTGTCGATATTCGGTTGGAAGTAGGTAATGCCCAGGAAAGCGTCAATGTAGAAGCGACCCCTGTCGCGGTTCAGACGGAATCGGGAGAAGTCAGCGATGTTATCAACGGGGAGCAGGTTTCGCAGCTCTCCACGAACGGCCGCAGCCTTTACTCGTTAGCTACGCTGACTCCCGGTGCTTCGAGCAACATGGTTGACTTCCAAAATCCTACTCCGGTCGGGGGCGATTCGACCGTAAGCTTCAATGGTCTGCGCGTTTCTCATAACCTGTACATGGTCGATGGTGGCGAGGATTTAGACCGCGGCGGGTCCGGCAATATCAGCATCATGCCATCCATTGACTCGATCGCCGAATTTCGTGCGCTGACCTCGAACTATAGCGCGGAATACGGGCTGTCTTCCGGCGCTACGATGACGATGGTCTTCAAATCCGGAACCAAGCTCTTCCATGCGGGCGCTTGGGAGTTTCTGCGAAACGACGCGCTGGACGCCGGAAATTACTTCACCAATGCCGCAGGCCAGCAGGCGCCCGAACTCCGTTTCAATACTTACGGATTTAACGTCGGCGGACCCGTGTTTATCCCGAAGGTATACAACCGCTCGAAAGAAAAGACCTTTTTCTTTTACAACATGGAATGGCGGAAATTGGTTCAGGGAGGCTTGGTGAATCAAACAGTTCCGCTTTCGAGCGAGTATGGCGGTGCGTTTGGCTCAACCGTCATCAATGTACCGAGCGCATCTCAGTTATCGCCCGAGCAGTTGCAGGAGTATACAGCCCTTGGCTTGACGCCCGGGAAGCCCTTCCCTAACAACACCATTCCCGCGGCGCTGATTAACCCGAACGCTTCCGCGCTTCTTCAGGCCGGCATTTTTCCGGCAGCAAACAACGGAACACAGTTTGTCGGCGGAAACAAACTGCCGACGGATGTCCGTGAAGAGATTGTGCGGATCGACCATCGTTTTTCAGACAAGTTCTCCGTCTTCGGGCACTGGGTATCCGAGCAGATCAGCCAGACATACGGGACCGCACAATGGAGCGGGGATAACGTTCCTTCGGTAGGGGATGTTTTCGGAAATCCGTCTTATAGTGGGGTGATTCATACGACCTGGTCGATCAGCCCGACGCTGCTCAACGAAGTAGCTTTCAACTACAACGGCAATCGGATCAGCATTACACCGACAGGCGTTTTCAAGCGGCCCGATAGCGTGAACATTCCGGAGATCTTCCCCGGCAACAACCTGGACCGCATCCCAGGCATCTCACTGTCCGGCTCTACAGGAACCAATTACGACGTTTCCAGTTGGCCGTGGAACAACAAGGCTGACGATTATCAGATTCGGGATGATGTTTCTTGGGTAAAAGGAACGCACCAGTTGAAGATCGGCGCCAGCTGGATGCTTTACAAGAAAATTCAGGACCTCTTCGGTGACGCGCAGGGGAGTTTCGCTTTCAACGGGAGCTACACGGGTAACGATTTTGCCGATTTCCTCCTAGGCTACTCCAGCTCCTATACCGAACTAGCGGTTCAGGATGCGGGCCACTGGGATAACAAGTCCTACGACGTTTATGTCCAGGACAACTGGAAAGTGAAGCCTCGGCTTACGCTCAACCTGGGACTTCGTTGGGACGGCATTCCGCACACCTACGAGGAGAATAATCGCCAGTCGAACTTCTATCCTGGACTATACAACCCCAGCAACGCCGCCATCGTCCTGCCGAGCGGCAACATCAGTCCGAATAGTCCTGGTCTGGGCACCAGTCCGAATCGCGGCGCTCAACGGCTATCAGTTCTACCTGAATGGAATCGGCATTGCCGGGCAAGAACGGGTATTCCGCGGGCCTCGTACAAAACCAATGGGCATTGTTCGCCCCGCGCGTCGGCTTTGCGTATGATTTGACGGGGCAGGGAAAAACCGTCCTTCGCGGAGGCTTCGGGATCGATGTATGAACGCATTCAGGGGAATGACATTTATAACGCCGGACCGAACATTCCCTTTAGTTCGAGCGTAACGTTCAACAACGTTCTCTCTCGAACCCGAATGTCAGTTTGCTGACCGGGCAAACGCTCGCAGCTCCGATCACCGCCGCCAGCATCACAGGATTGGCGTATACCGATTACAAGAATCCCGCCAGCTATCAATTCAGCATGGGGATTCAGCATCAGTTCCTGAAGAGCACCGTGTTGAGCATCGCTTATGTGGGCAACCAAAATCGGCACCAAAACGATTACCGGGACATCAACCTTCCGGATCCCAGCGTTCTCCCGTCCCTGATCAACGGGACCATCAACTACAACACGGTGTTACCGTACGCTGGATACCACTCGATCGTACTTTCAGAAGACGCCGAGAACTCCAACTACAATTCGCTCCAGGTAGACTTCCACTCGCAAGTGCGGAACAATCTCTTCCTGCAGATCGCTTATACCTACTCGAAGGCTATGGACCCCGCAACGGGCAACGGCGGGGCCGGAGATCTAGCGAACGTTTCGAATCCGTATAACCGGGCGTACGACTACGGCCCGAGCGGACTCGACCGCACGCACATCGGCCTGGTTAATTTTGTGTACCAAATACCGATTTTCAAGGACAGCCAAAATCGCCTGCTGAAGTCTACGTTAGGCGGCTGGGAACTGTCCGGCATTGGCACGATGGAGACCGGCTTGCCGCTTTTCATTACGCTGGGCGGCTCACAGGGGAGCAACGGCTTAGCCAGTGCGACCAATCGCCCGGACGTAAACGGCGCGGCTAGCTACCCCGGAACAGTCACGGAATGGTTCAACACCAGCATATTCTCCACTCCGGCGATCGGACAATGGGGCAATCTGGGCAAGAACGCTCTTCGCGGTCCCGGGCGCGACAACTGGAATATCTCGCTCTTTAAGGAGTTCATCCTGAATGAAACCCGCGGAAGCCGTATTGAACTTCGTGCGGAGAGCTTCAACAGCTTCAACCACACGCAGTTTCACAATGTCAGCACCAGTTTTTCGGCCAGCAACTTCGGCCAGGTGACTTCCACCTGGGATCCGCGCGTCTTCCAACTCGGCGCAAAGATCCTGTTTTAGGCTGATTCGCTCGTCACTTAGGAGGGCCGCTGATTCTCATCAGCGGCTCTTCGTCTTTTTCGCGATGAAGCTTTTTCACTGCAGCGAACTCCTGCTCAGCAAGCTCGGTCTTTCCCATTTCTTGATAAGCGCGGGCCAAGCGGTAATGTGCGTCGAAGGCATCCGGAGTGGCGGCGATAGCGGCGCGGAATTCCTTCACCGCCAGATCGAACTTCTTGTCGTCCGCGTAGAGAATTCCTAGATCCACGTGGGGTACGTGGAGGTTGTTCTGCAAACTCACAGAGAGCTTGAGCCAAGTTAGCGCCTCCGCTTTGCTGCCTCGCTTCAGGAGAACATCACCCAAGTAGCCGGCCGCAAGGGCGCTGTTGGGGTTTTTCTCGAGCTCTTTGCGAAACTCCTGGGCGGCCTCTTCATTTTTCCTTCGCTTCCAATATAGATAGCCGAGCCCGAAGTGTACGTTCGGCTGAGAGGGAGCATTCTTGGCCGCCAGCTCAAACTCGACAATCGCGTCTTCAGTCCGAAACTGCGCATCGAGCGCCTCGCCCATCAGCATGTGGACGGCGGCTGAGTTTGGGTCTACCTCCAGCAGCTTGCGAAAGGTAGCCATCGCCTGCTCATATTGAGCCGACCAGACGTAGCACTTAGCGACCAGGTAGTTCAGTTCCGTATTGCCTGGCTGGGCTTCTGCTAGCGGCCGGAGTCGGGCGGCTGCTTCGCCGTAACGACCCATGCCGAAATAGCTCATGGCAAGGAGTGTGGTCGCCTGGTCGGTGGGATTTCGGCGGATCTCTTTCTCGAAAGCGCCGGCCGCCTCGCGGAAATCGCCTAGCTTAAACCAAGCCAAGCCGAGATTCAGGTAAATTCCAGGAAGAGTGGGGTCAAGCGCGACCGCACGCCGGTACGCTTGAACTGCGGCACGGTAATCCGCATGACGCGCGAGTTCGAGCCCGCGATTCGCGGCGTCCACTGCTTCGCGGCTCGCCTCAGCGCCCAGTGCGCCGCCCGCAAGCAGAATGACGCAAGCAATCGATCGCAACGTCAGAAAGTGCGCGTCTGGGTGCGGGCGGCGGAATTCGCTAGCTGATCGGCCCGGTTGTTGTCGTCGTGAGAAGCGTGGCCGCGGGTCCACTGCCACTTGATCTGGTGGCGCGCGACTTCGCTATCGAGTTCTTCCCAGAGATCGCGGTTCAGGACCGACTTTTTTTCCGCCGTGAGCCATCCCCGCTTCTTCCAATTGGCGATCCATTTCGTCATGCCGTTCTTGACGTATTCGGAATCGGTCACTATTTCAACCTCGCATGTCTCGCGAAGCGCACGCAGCCCTTCAATAGCGGCCATCAATTCCATACGGTTATTGGTGGTCATCGCCGCCGATCCGTACATTTCCTTCGACTCCTCGCCGAAGCGCAAAATACACGCCCATCCGCCGCGGCCGGGGTTGCCAATGCAGGAGCCATCCGTAATCATCTGAACTTTCTTCATACCTGAGCGAGTTGTGCTTGGTTCCTTTCGAGGAGTGGTTCTTCTTCCGTGAAGAACCCGTTCACGATTTCGAGAATACGCCCGGGCTCGTGCGCGTGATAGATATCGGCTCGCAGCCGCGAGCCGTGTCTCACGCCGTGAGTAAAATAGGTCGCAAACTGTTTCATTTTTCCGCTGCAGTCGTCTTCGCCACGGTCCAGAAGCATTTCGTAATAGGTGCGCATCATATCGAACCGATCGCGATGAGTGGGTTCGTCGTACGCGCCGGTGGCAAGAAACTGCTCGATCTGGCGGAAGATCCAAGGGTTGGAAGAAGCGGCGCGCCCAATCATCACTGCATCGCAACCAGTCTCGCGAACCATGCGAATCGCATCCTCGGGCGTCACGATATCGCCGTTACCGATAACAGGGATCTTGACCGCGGCCTTAACTTCAGCAATGCGAGACCAATCGGCCTTGCCGCTGTAGCCCTGCTCACGCGTTCGCGGGTGCAGCGCTACGGCCTGCAGCCCGTTGTCTTCCGCGAGCTTTGCCATTCTAACGGCGACAAGTTCTTCGTCGTTCCATCCAGCCCGAAACTTCATCGTGAAGGGAATCTTGATGGCGGCTCGAACGGTACGGAGGAGGGTGTCCACAAGAGGAAGGTCCCGCAGCAGGCCCGATCCGCCGTTGCATTTCACTACTTTGTTCACCGGGCAGCCAAAGTTGATATCAAGGATGTCAAAGCCCAGCCCTTCGCAAACCCGGGCGGCTTCGGCCATGACTTCAGGATCGGCGCCGAAAAGCTGCGCGGAGATGGGGTGTTCTTCGGGGTCGAAGGCGAGGTAACGTTCGATGGTGCGCGTGGGCTTGCGAGCGCGGAGTGATGCACTTACACCGTGCGAACTCGTAAATTCGGTCATGATGAGCCCGCAGCCGCCGAGGTTGCGAATAAACCGGCGGAAAACGGTATCCGTTACTCCAGCCATCGGCGCGAGCACCGTAGCGGGCGTAATTTCGATGGGACCGATATGGAAGTTAGACGGGAACATTCCTCCTTCTATTGTAGGAGCGTGGGCGGCATGGAAAGTTATCCTATGAGTGCCTCATGAACCCCGATCTGCTCGTAAACGGCCTCCTGACTTACATCGTGTTCCTTTTCTCGACAACTTCTCATGAAGCGGCGCACGCGTACGTAGCTTTGCGAGGCGGGGATCCTACGGCGGCGGAAGGCGGCCAGGTATCGTTGAATCCGCTGCCGCACATTCGGCGCGAGCCGTTCGGGATGGTCGTGCTTCCTCTGCTCTCTTTATACAGTGGAGGAGGAATGATCGGCTGGGCAAGCGCGCCGTACAATCCGGAGTGGCAGCGCCGTTATCCGCAGCGCGCGGCGTTGATGTCTCTCGCCGGACCGGCCATGAACTTCCTGCTGATGCTGATCTCCGGGCTGATTCTTCGATTCTTCGGAACCGGCCTGAATGAGTTCGCCGCGGCGCTTCTGAGCACCTGTTTTTCCCTGAATCTGCTTTTGGGCGTCTTTAATCTGCTGCCGTTCCCACCGTTTGATGGATTCGGTGTGCTCGGAATTGTCACAGGACGTTTCCGAATGCTGGAGGACTTCCGGATGCGCCTCCGGCAATACTCCATCATCGGCCTGTTAGTGGGCTGGCAAGCGATTCGGTATATCTACCCGCCTATCCGCCACTTCGTGGAAACCCTTCTTTTCGCCCGTTAGCTCGCGAGCGACACGCAGCGTTGATCCAATCCGGCGTAAGCAGATGGACTCAGCAGCCGCCCGGCCAAGTCGCGCGCCTGCTGACGAATCTCCGGTATCGCGACCGATTCCAGGAGAGAGCCAAGCCGTAATGGACCAATAGCGAAGAGATGGGGTGAGGGGTTCCCCTCTCGGCCAAGCAACGCTCCATCGGAATCGACTTGAGCTCCCATTCGTAAGGGATGCGGGGTAATGGCGCCGCTGGCCAGCAGGCTTTGCACCAGTGGATTCCGCAGCCGTTTCAGGTTTGACTCGGGTCCGGTGCAGTTGATTATGCGGCCAGCCTCGAAAGAGATGGGCGCAGTTGCACCGCGGCGCGTTACGGTAACGCGGAGAGCACGGTCGAGCGGGGTGATTTGCCCGGCGCGGCCCGCAACCACCTGGAGCACACCAGCGGCAATCAGAGCGTGAATCTCCGCAGAGATTTCGGGCGCCATGCGATGGCGGTGGACGTCCCAATAAGCGCGCAGATGCCGGAGAAAGCGGCGTTGTTCAACCTGCGGCAGCGCTTGCCACAAAGGGTTGGTTTCCGGGCGAACGCCATCCACGGCGACGCGCCAGTTGCCATGAAGAGCTTCGGCACAATGTGCGTTGGCGCGCATATTTCGCAAAAGTTCACGGGCCGTTGTGCCTGAAGGGCAAGCCATCGGAGTACAGGAGAAAAGACGGTGGGTCTCGGGAAGCAGGCCTCGCCGAGAAACCATGGTGATTGTTCCGCGATGACCGCTAACGCGAAGGGCTAACGCCGCATCCACCGCAGTGAGACCGGAACCAAGAAGGAGAACCGGCTCCTCGGAATCCGTCGGATGAAGCGCGTTGGGTTGCCAAACGAGGTTGAAGAAGCGTCCGGTCGCCTGTACTTCCCCACTGAGATCGGGCCAAGGAGCCGGGGCGGCGTTTCCTGTAGCGAGCACGAGCGCATTGCCGGTAACAACCTCCCCATCGGACAGTCGCAATTCGACGTTTCGGCCATCAGCCCGACAGAAAACGGCGCTGGTACGAACGTGCTCAACGGTGGATTTCTCCAGCAATGATGCCAAATAGGCGCCGTAAATCCGACGGGGAACAAACGAGGAGGGCCCGTACTGGCCGAAGCCGTTATCCGCAAGCCACCGAAGAAAATGCGACGGCTCGTCAGGAAACGCCGACATCTTGCCCGCCGGCACATTGAGTAGATGGAGGCCGCACGGTGTGGAGTAGGCCATTCCGCGACCAAGTTCCGCGCGGGGCTCAATTACGACAACACGTGTAAAGGGGGCTTCTCGCAGTAGATTGGCAGCTAAAAGGGTACCGCTGGCGCCGCCACCCGAAATAAGAACGGTTTTTTTAACGGTCAAAGCGCAACTCGCGATGCTGACGTTGGAACCAGCCTTCCCCAATTGGCTGAAAGATGTCGCAGCGGCTCATGGGACCGCCATATACGTGAAGAGTGTGCGACGGGATCGCTCCCACATTGGAGAAAACATGGTGCTCGAACGGCGGGATAAGGGCACCTGACGAGGCAGGGTATGCGGGGAGTGTTTCGCGCTTTTCGAAACGGCAGTGCCCGAAGTGATCCTCATCGAGCATCTGATAGTTCACAACTTCCATGATTCCGTCCACAACCACCTCGACGCACCAAACGCCCGAGTGGTCATGTAGCGGAGTTCCCTGCCCCACGTTCCAAGTCATCGCGATGATTGAGAAGCGCTCCCAAGGATCGGAATAAACACAACGCCGCGAGTAGTGATCCCGGTGTGCAGCGGGGAACTCAAGGGAGTGAAGATCACCCCGCTTGGCCATTTCGACAAGCCCGGCGCGAAGAGCAGCAACGGTTTGGGCTTCATCCATGTGAGCCACTGCCTGCCGCACAAGCGAGAGCACCTGCGCTTCGCATCCGCTAGGCGTCGCGCTCGAAGACGCGATCGTTAATGTGCCCGCCATTGATTTAATCCCTTACACGTATGTTTAGTCATTGACTCGACTATTGTGCGGGTTTGAGCGCTACCATTGCAAGCCTCTTCGGAAATAAGTACTTTCGAATCAGCTACTTGAATCCGATCGAGATTAGGATGTTCGAGGAACTCTTGCTTCCCGGGACTGGAAATCCAACGTTTTACGGCTCTCAGCTGTGGGTTTGCATCCAACCCGGTGTCGGGAGTGGATGCCGCGCTGCTTGAGATTCTGCGAATTATGCCAATCGAAACCCTTGAAGAACTGCTAAAAGAAGAATTGAAAGACATCTACGATGCTGAGAAGCAAATCACCCGAGCTCTGCCTAAGCTTGCGAAGGCCGCTTCGCATCCGGAACTGAAGGCCGCCTTCACGGAACACCTGGAACAAACCAAGGGTCAGGTGGCCCGTCTAGAAGAGGCGTTTGAAAATCTCGGTATGAAGCCCAAATCGAAGCCGTGTAAGGCGATGAAGGGGCTCATCGAAGAGGGTCAAGAGCAGATCGAAGAAGATGCCGAGGGAGCGATGAAGGATTTGATGCTCATCGCCGCCGCACAAAAGGTGGAGCATTACGAGATCTCCGGATACGGTTCTCTCCGCACGATTGCTGAGGCTATCGGAAACTCCGAGGTAGCTGATCTTCTACGCCAAACGGAAGAGGAAGAGGGCGAGACCGACAAGAAGCTAACCAGTATTGCGGCCCAGATAATCGAAGAAGCTGACGGGGAAGAAGACGAAGAAGACGAAGAAGAAGAAGAGGAAGAGGAGGAAGAGGAAGAGGTAGCACCGGCACCCGCAAAGAAGAAGGCTTCCCCCAAGAAGCGGTAAAGCTCTACCAAGCGTCAAATCCTTTCGTTGTGGAGGGTGGGCCGAGCGAATAATCCCCGGCCCACCCATCGCATTATTTGACGGCAGGAACAAGGCGCGCCAGGCGGTCCGGCTGGTTCAACACGAGATACAGCGAGCCGTCCGGTGCATTCACAACCTCCCGTACACGGCCAATTCCCTTAAACAAAACTTCTTGGTGCCGCACGGAGTGGCCGTCGATCACTAAACGGCGAAGTTCTTGAGCCGCCAATGAGCCTAGGAATAAATCGTGCCGCCACTGCGGGAACAAGGTACCCGTATAAAAAGCGATGCTGCTGGTCGCAATGGAGGGTACCCAATAGGCGACGGGTTGATCCATACCGGGCTCGCTGGTGTGGGCGGTGATAGGAGTACCGTCGTAGTTCATTCCATAGGTAGTCACCGGCCAGCCGTAGTTATGGCCCCTCTCTACTATGTTCAGTTCGTCGCCACCTCTCGGGCCGTGCTCGGCCTCCCACAGTTCACCAGTTACAGGGCTGAAGGCAAGCCCTTGCGGGTTGCGGTGACCGTAACTCCAGATCGCGGGCAACGCGCCCGCGCGATTGTGGAACGGGTTGTCGTTTGGGATGGTTCCATCGTCGTTGACCCTCAGCACTTTTCCATTTGGATGAGCGAGGTCCTGCTCGTCGCCAGGATGGGCTCGATCGCCGATCGAAATGAAGAGGCGTCCTGAGCGGTCGAACAGTAAGCGTGAGCCAAAGCGCTGACCGCCGGTGCGGTAAAGAGCGGAGTCTGCCTTGAAGATGGTTTGCTGATCAACGAGCGCTCCCTCGCGCAAGCGGCCCCGAATCACAACGGTCAGTCCCATGCCGTCCTGGTTCTTGTCCCCATAAGAAAGGTAGATCCACTCATAGCCGGCTTGCGCGTACCGGGGATGGATCGCGACGTCGAGGAGACCGCCTTCGCCGCCGTAAACAGGAGGAATGCCGCGGACGGGCTCAGGAAGCAGGCGGCCACCTTCGATGATGCGAAGGCGTCCTGGCCGCTCGGTAAGCAGGATGCGTCCGTCCGGAAGGAACGCGATTGCCCAGGGCTCCTCAAGGCCACTATCAAGCACGGACTCGAATTTGAACGACTCTTTCTCGCTTTGAACAATGGCGCCAGGAACCGGCTTGTTGTAGCTGGTGCGAGACTGTTCAAAGTTTGCGCTTCTTTCACGAATGTAAATGACCATTGCGCGAATCTCCGCGTCATTGAGGACCCCGCGCATGGACGGCATGCCAGCCTTTGGGATGCCGTCATGAATGCTTCGAGTGATGCTCGCGTCATCGCTTCCGTAGCGCCAAGTGGAGTCTACGAGGCTGGAAGCGGTTGCGCCCGCGAGGTCGGTACCGTGGCAGACGGCACAGTTAGAGGTATAGAGTTTGGTGACTTCCCGGCCGCGGCTGGGAGGATTCTGTTGGGCGAGGCAGGGGTAAATGACGCCCAGACCGCACAAGATTACCCAAGCGTTGACCAGCTTCACTCGCATAAACCAGACGCCAGCGAGAGAGAAATTTCCGGATTGGCTCATGAGTCGGTTCTTCTTGCATCTTACGTCGCGGAGAAAAGTGAGAGGAGGAAACGCATAACTTTAGATTGCAAAGTACTTTTTATTTCAGCTAGAATGCCCTGGAGAGGTTTACTTGCTAAAGCGAATTGTTGCGGTGAGCTCTATTTTTGTATGTTCAACCGTTGCTTGGATGATTCTGGCCGCTAGCATTTCGTCACGGACGAACAGTTCAGACGGTCAGTTGCGGAAAGGGCTGGAATCGACATGGGGAGCGGCCCAGCAGCAGGTTCAGCCGCGGGCGACGCTAGAGCCGATCACGGCGACGGCAATCGAGTCGAAAGCTCCGTCGACGCCCGTCGTACTGGAAGCGGAGAGGACGCGAGCCCAGGCGGATCTTGCCTTGGAATACAGAAAAAAAGGCTTGCTTTGGTGCAGCACGTACAGCGTGCGGTTCGCGGGAAATTATACATTTCGGAACTCAACGGATCAGCCGCGCGAAATCCTTTTGATTTTTCTGCTACCGGCGCGGCAGGCAGTCTACGATGACCTGACCATCTCGGCGGACGAGGCGCGGGTGCCGTTCTCGGCAGATCAAGATGGAGCGAAGGCACGAGTTTCCGTAGCTGCAGGGAAAAGCGTGGTCTTTCGCGTGTCGTACAGATCACGCGGACTTGAGTCGTGGCGTTATAGCTTCGGTAAGGATGTGCAGCAGGCGCAGGATTTCGAACTGAAGCTCCATACTAATTTTCAGGAAATCGACTTCCCACTGAACACGCTTTCGCCCGTGCGTGAGGAGCGCGCGAAGGATGGCTGGGATCTGGTGTGGCGTTACCGGAATTTGATCTCCGGCTTTCAGATCGGGATGACGATGCCCCAGAGATTACAGCCGGGACCGCTGGCAGGAGAGATCAGTACATTCGCGCCCGTTTCGCTCCTTCTCTTCTTCTTTGTCTTGTTTATCCTGACCACGCTTCGCAAGGTGGACTTGCATCCAATGAACTACTTCTTTCTGGCGGCAGCATTTTTCTCGTTTCATTTACTGCTGGCTTACTCGGTGGATCACGTATCGATTCAGTTAGCTTTTGTCTTATCGTCGATCGTTTCTGTGGGTTTAGTGGTGAGCTATCTGCGGGTAGTGGTGGGTCCCCGATTCGCGGTTACCGAGGCAGGGCTGGCCCAGTTTGTTTATCTCGTGCTGTTTTCGTTCAGCTTTTTCCTCAAAGGCTTCACCGGGTTAGCGATTACGATCGGCTGCATTGTGACGCTGTTTGTAGCGATGCAGGCAACGGCCGGGGTTCGGTGGGAGAAGCAGTTTGCGGCGCAACCCTTTAGAACATGAGAGAACGCGTTCTGCTGAGATGTATTCGATTCTGGCTGGCGTTGTTTCTGGCGGGCCTGGTGATCAGCGGCATTACGGCATTTCCGCTGGAAACGGAGTTGGGCGCGGTTGCGGGAATCGCGGAGACTTCGCGGTGGCGCGGTTCGCCTTTGGCTACGTGGCTGATCACGGTGCGCGATGCTTTGCGCTATACCGGCGCCAAGTATCCTTTTCTGGCGTACGGCACAGACTGGCTGGCATTCGCCCACCTGGTGATCGCGATCGCGTTTATTGGCCCTTGGCGGGATCCGGTGCGCAATCAATGGCTCTTTACGTTTGGGCTGATTGCCTGAATGGCAGTGGTGCCGCTAGCTATTGTGGCGGGAGGTGTGCGCCACATCCCCTTCGCATGGCGCCTGCTCGATAGTAGCTTCGGAGTGGTCGGCGCGATCCCGCTGTGGATGTGCCGCCGTGGCGTTAAAGAGTTGGAAAGTTTGAATCAATGAGAAAAAGCGGGATGGTCCTCAGCATCTCCGTATCGGTGCGGCTCGCTACGGACCATCCATTTCTAACAGCAACACAGTTGCGTCGACGAGAGTTCTGAAATCCTAAGCAGCCTTTCCGATTAAGCCATGCGGATCAATAACGAACTTCTTTGCAGCGCCTTTATCGAAATCCTTGTAGCCTTTAGGCGCCTCGTCCAGTGAGATGGTTTCCACATTGACCGCTTTCGCGATTCGTATTTTGTCATGGAGAATGGCCATCATCAGTTGCCGGTTATACTTCATGACCGGGCATTGGCCAGTCGCAAAGGTATGGGACTTGGCCCAGCCGAGCCCGATGCGGATACCGAGCGTTCCGGTTCTGGCGCTCTGATCCTCAGCGCCTGGATCATCGGTGACGTATAACCCCGGGATGCCGAGCGCCCCACCGGCCCGAGTCACGGTCATGAGGGAATTCAGGACGGTAGCGGGCTGCTCGTGCGCGCTGTCTTTTCCGTGACCGCGGGCCTCGAAGCCTACACAGTCGACTGCGGAATCCACTTCGGGAACTCCGACGATCTGTTCGATCCGCTCGCCAAGGTTCGCGTATTCTTTCAAGTTGACCGTTTGGCAGCCAAAGGAGCGCGCCTGGGCTAGACGCTCCGGAATTATGTCTCCAACGATGACAACAGCGGCGCCGAGAAGGTGACAAGCCGCGGCGCACGCCAACCCGACCGGGCCCGCGCCGGCGACGTATACGACGGATCCAGGTCCGACCCCGGCAGTCACCGCTCCATGGAAACCCGTCGGGAAGATATCCGAAAGAAGTGTGAGGTCGCGGATCTTCGACATCGCCTGATCTTTATCTGGAAATTTGAGCAGGTTGAAGTCGGCATACGGGACCATGACATAGTCCGCTTGGCCTCCCACCCATCCGCCCATATCGACGTAGCCGTAAGCGGCGCCGGGCCGGGAAGGATTGACATTCAGACAGATGCCAGTGCGGCCTTCTTTGCAATTGCGGCATCGGCCGCATGCGATGTTGAAGGGCACGGAAACGATGTCGCCGTTCTTGATAAACTCCACATCCCGACCGGCTTCGATGACCTCACCCGTTATTTCGTGCCCAAGGACGAGACCGTGTGGAGCGGTTGTGCGGCCGCGCACCATGTGTTGATCGCTGCCACAAATATTGGTCGAGATAATTTTTAGGATCACTCCGTGTTCACACTTGCGCGGTCCCAAGGATAGCTTTGGATAATCGATTGACTGAACTTCTACTTTTCCGGGCCCCATGTAGGCTACGCCGCGGTTCGATGCCATGAGTTGATGCCTCCAGTGCTGGGGTGATCACATCAAATGGAGGCGCGTAGGTCAAGTTGAATTCTTACTCGTGGCGCAAGGCGGTGAGAGGGTCGACTCGTGCGGCGCAGCGCGCGGGAATCCAACAAGCCAACAGCGCGATTCCCAGAAGAAGAACCGGTACGAGCGTGAAGGTAGCCGCATCGTGAGGGCGGATTCCATAGAGGAAACTAGCGGCAAATCGCGTTAATCCCCAAGCCGCCGCGAGGCCGAGCGCCACCGCAATAGTGGCGAGTAGCATTCCCTGTCGCAGTATGCTTCTTTGAACCGCTCCGGTCCGGGCGCCCAGAGCCATTCGAATACCAATTTCATGAGTGCGCCGGCTGGTAGCGTAGCTCATCACGCCGTAAAGTCCAACGGAGGCGAGGAGGAGGCCGATGCCGCCAAAAATCCCAAAGAGGATGCCTGCTAATCGAGGGAGAAAGAGAGCATTTCGGAAATGCTGCTCCATCGTCTCGGCATTGAAGACGGCAAGCGTCGGATCGAGCGATCCGATTTCCCGGCGCATGGCAAGTTTGACAGCGGAAGCGTCTCCCGAAGATCGGACCAGCACAGAATACCCCATCATTGAAGGGTCCGAATCAACGCTCTGCGAGAGGGAACGAAAGAGAACCGGGCGAAGATCCTCGCCGAGTGTTCGGGACTTTATATCTTTTACGACCCCGATTACCCGATAGGACAAGCCGCCCCCGGTAACGGTACGGCCAAGTGGGTTGTCGCGGGGAAAGACCTGTTTCACAAAGGTCTCATTCACCACTGCCACTTTAGGTTGGGTCGCGTTATCTTCCGCGAAGTCACGTCCGGCAAGTCGCGGAATGCCGAGCGTGGCGAAGTATCCGGGCGTTGCCATATAGAGGTCCACGCTGCGGCCCTCCGGAGCGGGCGGCGCGCCCTCGGCGGTGAAGCTATCGCTGCGATTCCCCATCGACAGGGGTACAACGTCGGTGCAGGCGACGGAAACGACGCCGGGCAGAGTGGCGATTCTACTTCGCAGCAGATTGAGGAACTGCGCGGTGCGCTCGGCCGAGTACCCGTGCAGCCGAGGATCGACCGACATCATTACGACACCTGTGGAACGGAATCCAATGTTGATGGAACCCGCGCTGTCGAGGCTGCGGAGAAAGAGCCCCGTTATGCAAAGTAAGACAAGCGAGATCGATATTTGAGCGATAACCAGAATATTTCGCAGCGTCCACGGACGGCCCGGTCGCGCAAGCGTATCTTCGCCTTTCAAGGCCCGCACGATGACAGGGCTTGCTGCCAGCCAAGCGGGCGCTATACCGAAGACCAAGCCGGTTCCCGCGCTGAGGATGAAGTTGTAGAGCAGCGTTCTCCAGTCCACGCTGATGCTCAAATCGAGCGGCACTGGAGCGGGAAGGTGTAATGCCGAGAGCGCCGAAGTAGCCCACAGCGAGAGAAACACGCCCAGTAATCCGCCACCAAGGGCTAGCAGAACGCTCTCAGCGAGCATCTGACGCATCAAGTCGGCGCGTGTCGCACCGAGCGCAAGCCGAACCGCCATCTCTTTCCGCCGCCCCGAAGCTTGGGCAAGAAGAAGGTTGGCCAGATTAGCGCACGCGATCAGCAAAACTAGGAGCACGACGATCGTGAGAGCACCGAGAAAGAACAGGACAGCTGCACGATCGCGAGGCGGGAGCGAGCCGGCGGGCTCGAACCGGAAGGCGCGATCTTTCTCCGCAACCGGGTGAGCTTGCGCCACGCGGCGCGCAATCACATCTAGCTCGGTCGAAGCCTGCGTGCGGGAAACGCCCGGCCGCAGCCGTCCTGTAACCGCTAACCAGTTATAGTTCCGCGAGTTGAAGTTGGTGACGTTAGGAAGTAGCAGGTCGGTGTTGCCCAGCGGGATCCAGAACTGAGTGAAAAGAATTTGGTCGAGGCCGTGGAAGCCTTGCGGCGCGACGCCTACTACCGTGAAAGGTCTGCCGGAAAGAGTGACGGATTTGCCCAAAATTGCGGAGTCGGCGCCGAAGCGTGTCTGCCATAATCCGTACCCAATGACGGCAACGGCGGCCCGTTCTTCGCCTACAAGAAAGCCCCGACCGAGAGGCAAGCGCAGTTGCGCAACATCGAAGAAGTTCGTGGTCGCAGCCTGACCCCAAACGCGTTCCGGATCGCCATGTCCGCCGACCGAAGCGGGAATTAGCTCGTAGTACGCGGCGAGTCCTGAGAAGGATTTCGCCTGCTCACGAACATCGTTGAACAAAGGCCAGGTGAACTGATTGCAGCACTCTCCGCGTTGCATAGTGTGTAAAGCCAAAAGGCTAGCGGGGTCACCGACCGGGGCCGGACGCAACACAAACCGGCTCACCATGGAGAAGATGGTGGAGTTGGCCGCAATTCCGAGCGCAATGGAGAGTACGCTGGCAGCTACGAATCCCGGTGACTTGGCCAGCCGCCGGAAAGTAAAGGTCAGATCCTGCCTCAAGGCGGCCATGGTGGTTGTCTCCGTTCATTTCGGTTACGGGATGCGGATATGATTTGTTCGGGCCAAATGAAAAACGGAATGTGGTCGATTCCCCGATTGAAGCGCTTGGATTCCATCATGTCGGGATATGTGGAACGGGGAGAGATACCTGGAATCGTAAGCCTGGTCAGTCGCGGCGGCGAGGTGCATTCGCATGCTGTTGGAAATTTGGCAATCGATAGGGCTGAACCGATGGAGTGCGACTCGCTCTTTCGGATCGCCTCCCTCACTAAGCCGATTACTGCAGTGGCTGCGATGATCCTCGTGGAAGAGTGCAAGATACGGCTGGACGAACCGGTCGACCGCTTTCTGCCAGAGTTGGCCAACCGGAAAGTACTGAAGAGAATCGATGGCGCTTTGGATGACGTTGTCCCGGCGACCCGGCCTATATCCGTCCGCGATTTGCTAACTCTTCGCCTGGGGATTGGCTATCTCATGATTCCGTTCGCCGGCTACCCCATTCAGATAGCGCTTCGGGACGCGCAACTTCTGCAAGGACCGCCACAGCCTCAGTTATGGCCCGCGCCGGACGAGTGGATCGCGCGAGTGGGCGCTCTGCCTTTGATGTATCAGCCTGGCGAGCGATGGATGTACGACTTAGGCATGGACATAGTGGGCGTACTCATCGCGAGGGCAGCGAAACAGCCGCTGGCAGACTTCCTACAAGAGCGGCTTTTCGAACCGCTCGGAATGAAGGACACCCGCTTTCACGTACCCGCTGAAAAGATTCGGCGGTTCGCCGACTGCTACTTCGCTCAAGCGGAGGCTGGCCCGCTACATATATATGATGCAGCAGTGCAGGGGCAATGGAGCGTTCCGCCCGCCTTTCCGGCGGGCGCCTCGGGACTGGTCTCCACGGCGGACGACTACCTCGCATTCGGCGAAATGCTATTGAACAAAGGGGTGCACGGGCGCGAGCGCGTTCTGTCCCGGGCGTCGGTCGAGGTGATGACCACTGACCAACTGACGCCCGAGCAGAAGGCCGTATCCGGTTTGCTGCCGGACTCCTTCGAGAGTCACGGTTGGGGGTTCGGCTTGGGCATAATCACCAAACGCCGGAACATGGCAGAATCCGTGGGAATGTTCGGTTGGGATGGTGGTTTGGGAACTTCATTCTACGCGGATCCGCAAGAGAAACTTGTTGGCGTTCTCATGACGCAACGGGCATGGACTAGCTCCAAACCACCTGACGTACGCCAGGATTTCTGGACTTGCGTATACCAAGCTTTTGACGACTAAGGATCTCCGGGGGCTAACGCGCGCGCGTTGACGCAAGTGGATTACGATAGTTGTCCATATGAATCCTTATGCATCGCAGCTCGGATCGCAAGATCCGCTCCGGGTCATCGCCGATACACCTCGGCGACTGCAAGCATTCGTTGAGTCGATGGGCGAGGGGAGGAGTGAAGAGCCCCGGGCTCCGGGCAAGTGGTCGCCGCGCGAGGTGCTGGTTCATCTCGCGGACACGGAAATCGCGTTTGCTTTCCGTCTTCGGCAAGCCCTTGCCGAGGACAATCATGTAATTCAGCCGTTCGATCAGGATCAGTGGATGAGAGTGGCGCCTGATCACTCCGTTGAGTCAGCCCTCGCCACCTTCAAAGCAGTGAGGGTTTGGAATCTCGCGCTGATTCGAAATGTCCGGCCGGACCAACTCAGTAAACCGTTATCGCATCCGGAACGCGGCGCGATGACATTCCAGACGTTGATCGAGACGATTGCCGGGCACGATTGCAATCATCTCAGCCAGCTGGAGCCGGCAACCGGAAAAGCGGCTCAATGATCGAAATGCATCCCACCGTTCCGGCCCCGCTGGATCCTTCGTTCCAGCCGGCAGCGCTTTGGAACCGCGCGTACCGAAAGCTTACCGATACCGGGCCGCGCGAACCTTTTGCTCTCGCCCTTGAACGGCCGAACGGAAACGTCTCGGTCTTCGGTACACATATTCTTCGGCAGGAAGCGCACACGAGAGCCCTTAACGAACAATATGTGGAAAGGCTCCTGAAGTTTCTGCTCTGGCAGAAAGGCGGCTTCCGCGTGACGGTCGCCGGAAATCCCGAGATCGCCCGCTACCTCGCCGGCGTGTACGCGGCGGACGGGTCGCGCGCGTTCGATTACCGCTTCATGGGTGAGCAAGTGTACGGCAGACCGTTTGAAGTCGTGCACAGTGCGCGGGTTCCGGTTGCGCGGGAAACTGCGAATCCCTTGGGGCGTCATCGCGACGGTTGTCGCATCGGTTTCGATTTAGGGGGCAGCGACCGCAAGTGCGCCGCGATGATCGATGGGGAAGTTGTACATAGCGAAGAGGTCGTGTGGAATCCGTATTTCGAGAAAGATCCCGAATATCACTATCAAGGAATCAACGATTCGCTGCGGCGCGCGGCTGCCCATTTGCCTCGAGTGGACGCGATCGGAGGCAGTTCAGCGGGCGTATATGTCGATAACGAGGTTCGAGTCGCCTCGATATTTCGCGGGATCGCACCGGATAATTTTGAACGTTCGGTACGCCGGATGTTTTTCCGGTCGGCCGAAGCGTGGGGCGGTATTCCATTTGTCGTGGTTAACGACGGGGAAGTAGCGGCGCTGGCTGGATCCATGTCGCTGAACGACAACGCCGTGCTCGGGCTTTCGATGGGCACGAGCCAAGCCGCCGGATACGTGACGCCGGACGGCAACATCACAGATTGGCTGAATGAGTTGGCGTTCGCTCCAATCGATTACGCACCGGCGGCTCACATCGATGAATGGTCGGGCGATGGCGGAGTCGGCGCCCAGTATTTTTCGCAGCAAGCCGTGGCGCGTTTACTTCCGGTCGCGGGAGTCGAACTTGCGCCCAACATGCCGTTTGCGGAGCAGCTGATTCACGCGCAAGAGATGATAGCGGACGGGGACGAACGCGTTGCGGAAGATCTATGAGACGATCGGGGTCTACTTTGGCTACGGAGTAGCGCATTATGCTGATTTCTATGACTTGCGTCACGTGCTCGTGATGGGACGCGTGACCAGCGGGGAAGGCGGGAACGTCATCCTGAGCAGGGCTAAGCATGTGCTTGCCGAAGAGTTTCCAGAACTTGCCGGCCGTTTGAAACTCCAGTTACCCGGCGAGCAGGATAAGCGCCACGGACAAGCCGCCGCGGCGGCAACTCTTCCGAGTCTCCGAAAACTATGAAGCTTCACAATCAAAGCGCAGATATATTTGTTCCCGACAATTCGCAGATTGAAACGGCGCTCGCACGCACCACTCACATGGCCGTGGTTGCACACCAGGACGATATCGAGATCATGGCGTATCACGGCGTCGCGGCGTGTTTCGGGAGCGACGAAGAGTGGTTTACAGGAGTGGTGGTTACCGACGGTGCGGGAAGTCCGCGGACCGGACAGTACGCAAGGTTCGATGACGAGCAAATGAAGGCCCTGCGGATTCGAGAGCAGAGGAAGGCCGCGTACGTGGGGGAGTTCTCGTGTCAGCTCCAACTCGGGTATCCGAGTTCGGCGGTGAAGGACCCGGATGACCTCGCGGTTCCGAACGAACTCACAACCATCTTTGAGGCGTCCCGGCCCGGGACGGTATACCTCCACAATTTAGCCGACAAGCACGAGACGCACATCGGCGTGGCAATGCATGCCTTGGCGGCTCTGCGCCGTTTAGCGCCGGAGAATCGTCCGCATAAAGTTTACGGTTGTGAAGTGTGGCGGGATTTAGACTGGATGCCCGACGCGAAGAAGCATGCGCTAGATGTGTCATCCCGGGAAAATATCGGGGCGGCGCTCGTGGGAGTCTTCGACTCGCAGGTCACTGGCGGGAAGCGTTATGACCTGGCTACTCCCGGGCGTCGTCTCGCGAACGCTACTTACTTCTTTCCGCACGCTACCGATGTAGCGAAGGCAATTACGTTCGCCATGGACCTGACGCCGCTCGTAGTGGATCCGGATTTGAGCGCTCGCGATTATGTCCTGGGATTCGTAGACGAATTCCGGGCCGATGTAGCGTCCAAGCTCGCGCGCTTCTCCAAATAAGAAAGCGGGAATTCCAACGGGAGATCAGAGTGGCTCCGCTCGTTTATTCGCGCGCTTCCTCGTGGCGGATTTTCGATTGTGGTCGACGCGTAGCTGCCAGGCTGCTTGCAGCGCTCCCGTCAGCACGTCTTCGGTAGCCTGAGTCAAACGGATGTGAGTCATACCCATGCGTCCCCATCCACCGCGAATGGGGACGAACACCTCCGGCATCTCCTCGACGAATGCCGCCTGCTGCTCAGGCGTGAGCTTCAGATTGCCGTATCCTTCTTTCGCCGAAGCCAAAGTGGCGAAAATTTTCCCGCCCACGCGAAAATCCGGCGCACCCATATGGGAGCTCTCTTCCGCGCCTTCGAAGCTGAGCGCAATCCTTCGAAAATCCGCGATGGTCACCTAACCTCCCTTTCCCCGTCCTCTCCTTTATAGAATGCCCGTTTATAGAACGCCCGGCTCTCGAGCATTGATACACTCATCCCGTCGTGCTCCTTCAGCTCGAGTCTCTTCAAAAACGTTATGGCGGAGTGACTGCCCTCCGCGATGGGAACCTGCGTGTCTCCGCCGGTGAGGTGCATCTTCTCATGGGAGAGAACGGAGCCGGCAAGTCGACCCTGATGAAAATCGTAGCCGGTCTTGTAGAGCGGGATGGTGGACGAATGCTCTGGCGCGGCGAGGAGGTATTCCTGCGTCGTCCCGCGGACGCGGCCGCGATCGGCATTGCCATGGTGCACCAGGAGTCATTGCTCGCGCCACATTTGACCGTGGCCGAAAACATCTTCTTAGGCCGGGAAAATCGCGCTCCCTTCGGATGGGTGCCGCGCCGCAAGATGATGGAACGCGCGGCACGCGTGATTGAGCAGCACCGGTTTCCCCTGCAAGCCGATTGGAAAGTGGAGCGGCTGAGTCCAGCGGGGAAACAGCTGGTGGAAATTTGCCGCGCGGTGCAGCACGGTTCAAGCCTGCTGATCTTCGATGAGCCCACATCATCGCTGTCTGGCCAGGAGACGGAAGAAGTGTTTCGCATTGTCCGGGAGTTGCGGGACCGTGGCGTGGGGGTTATCTACATTACGCATCGGATGGAGGAGTTGCGCAGCATCGGAGACCGCGTGACCATCCTTCGCGATGGCGCCACGGTGCACGAAGCGGCGATGACGGAGATCACGACACGTCAATTGATTACTCAGATGGTGGGGCGTCCCGTTGAGGCGATCTATTCGCGGGACCCACTTCCGCCGGGTAAACCCGTGCTGGAAGTCGAGAACCTTACATCGAGCAAAATTCAGGACGTCTCGTTCACGATTCGGGCAGGCGAGATCGTGGGGATGGCCGGCCTGATTGGCGCTGGTCGCACGGAGTTGTGCGAGGCGATCTTCGGGACTGATCCGTACCGGAGCGGCAAGGTGCGGATCGACGGAAGAGATCTGGTGATTCGCAATCCGCGCGACGCCGTAAGCGCAGGCATCGCTTTAGTGACCGAAGACCGCCAGCGGAGCGGGCTCGCATTGCGCCTGCCCCTTTGTACAAACGTGACGCTAGCCAATGTAGAGGCGATTAGCAGCTTCGGGATCCTCAACTTGCGAAAGCAGAACGAGGTGACCACCGACTATATTCAAAAGCTACGAATCCGCGCGGACGGTCCCAGGCAACTCGCGGGACGCTTAAGTGGCGGCAACCAGCAAAAAATTGTTATCGCAAAGTGGCTGTTCCGGAAGGCCCAGGTCTTTCTCTTCGACGAACCGACGCGCGGGATAGACGTCGGGGCAAAGGTGGAAGTATTTGAATTGATGAGCGAATTAGCCAAGGCGGGCGCCGCGGTTTTGATGGTCAGTTCGGAGCTTCCCGAATTGCTTCAAGTTGCAGATCGGATCCTGGTCATGCGCGGCGGACGAATCACTGGAGAACTTCCGGGGCGGACCACCCAGGAAGAAATTATGAATCTCGCTGCTCTGGAGAAGTCCGCATGAAGCGCTTTCAGAAGTTGCTTCCTTTTCTTAGTTTAATCGTCTTGTTTGTTCTTCTCTGGGTGGCGTCGCCTTATTTCCTGACGAAGACGAACTTATCCAGCCTAGTGCGCCAGACCGCGGTGATCAACATCATGGCGTTAGGTATGACAATCATCATCATCTCGGGCGGAATCGATCTCTCGGTAGGCGCAATTCTTGCGATGGGTGGACTGCTCGGGACCATGGCGATGGAAAAGGGGCTAGGCATTCCTCTAGGAGTTGCGATCGGGCTGGGTGTCGGGCTGTTGTGTGGACTGCTCAACGGGGTTCTGATCACGCGCTTGAAGATTGCGCCGTTTATCGTCACGCTCGGCACTCTTGGAATTTTTCGCGGAGGAACCCTACTCATCTCGAACGGATTACCGGTTCACCAGATCCCGCAAGCGTTCTCGTTCTTAGGAGAAGGTAGTTTGCTGGGCGTTCCCTTCGTGCTCTGGCTTCTGGTGCTGTGCGCAGCCGCCATGCACTTCGTTCTCGAGCACACACGTCTCGGTCGTTACTCCTTCGCGATTGGAAGCAATACCGCGGCCGCTGTGTACGCTGGCGTTCCAGTCGCGTTCTATACGACTGCGGTATACGCAATCGGTGGATTGCTGACCGGGCTCGCGGGAATGATTGAAGCTTCGCGCCTGATGACTGGACAGCCCACGGCCGGGAACGGCTACGAACTGCAGGCCATCGCTGCCGTCGTTATCGGCGGCGGCAGTTTACACGGCGGCGAGGGAAGCGTGGTCGGGACGTTAGTCGGAGCATTCATCATGGGGCTTCTCTCCAACGGAAGCGATCTTCTGGGAATTTCGAACTATGTCCAGCAGGTGGTAATCGGCGCCGTTATTATTCTTGCCGTCACGGTCGATGAGTTCCGCAAGCGCCGCTCAGTGTAGGACCTTGTGCGTTTCGACGAATTTATGCGCCGGGCGCTTTACGACCCGGACCATGGGTATTACCGTCGCGGGATGCACCGCTCTTCTGATCGAGATCTCTCGCCGCCGGATCCCTTCGGAATCAAAGGTGATTTCTACACGGCTTCGCAAATTCAGCCGTTGTTTGGACAGGTGATCGCGTCGGAGGCACGCGCGCTCGCTCCGGGCATGCCGTTTCTTGAACTTGGCCCGGGCCGACGCGAGGTGGCGGAACACGTAGGTCCCCTTTATCGCGGAGTCGAGATCGGGGAGCACCTTCCTCCATCAATTACCGGGTTCGTGTTCGCCAATGAATTCTTCGACGCTCTTCCGGTGCGCGCGGGAGTTCGAGAAACGAGTAAGTTTTACGAGCTCGTGGTGGAAGCGGGTAAGTTCAAGCGCGGCGTCGAACTGGAAGAACATGCTCAGCAATATGTGGCTCGCTATTGGCCGTTTGTTCCGGAAGGTGGACGATTCGAGATCGCGGAAGAAAGCCTCCAGTGGATTGATCGCTTGGCTGAGCGGATGGACGCGGGCTTTCTACTGATCGTGGATTACGGATACACCACGGCCGAGACCATTCGCTTTCCGGAAGGAACGCTCATGAGCTACCGGCAGCATTTGGCATCACCGGACATCCTCCGGGAACCCGGATCGCGCGATATCACCGCTCACGTAGCGTTCGATGCTATCCGGGATCATTCCTTGTGCCACGGTTTTCGCGTGGTTCGCTTTGGAACGCTTGCCCAGCTTACTCTGGACGCCGTGAAGCGGAATCCGGAGCTGATCGACGGCGTTTCGGCGCAACAACAATTGAAGACGCTTTTGTTCGGGATGGGAGAAGTCTTTCGATGCCTGCTCCTTCAAACGAGCCGCGTTTGAAAAAGGAAGCGCTAAATAAGAAAGGCCCCGATTGCTCGGGGCCGAGTAGTGAACCTGGGTAGGCGTCCCTAGAAGGAACGCACTGACTACTTACCTTTTTCTTCGGGGCTGCCTTCTTCTTTGCGGCGGCCTTCTTGGTTGCGTTCTTCATTGATGATTCTCCTACCATCGAATTTTGCGATAAAAAAAATCGCAATGTGATTCATATATAGAGTTGTTCGTGACTAATGTCAAGGGAAAAGTGAAGATCTTCGCATTGCTCCTCACGCATCGATCTAATCAAGTACTTCGATCTCCGCTCACACCATCCGAACATCAGCGAACCGCGTAAGTTCAGATGATGGAAGGGACGATGTGCGCGCGCCAAAATTTAGACAGTTCTCGTCCAGCGATAAACTGGCTGCATGATCCTGAACGGGCTTATGCTCGCTCTCGAACTCTCCGGTCAGCAGGGCATCGATGCGGAACTGATCGAGCGTCTGAAGAAGAGAGACGGTAACGCAATGGCGGAACTCTACGATCGATTCGGGCGCTTGGCCTACTCGGTGATCGTGGGGATCGTGCGCGATGGTGCGGCGGCCGAAGACCTGACGCAGGAAACATTCCTACGCGTTTGGAATCGCATCCAGGCCTTTGATTCGCAACGTGGAGCGCTGGGCGCGTGGCTTATGGCAGTAGCGCGTAATCGAGCGATCGACTACGTACGCTCCGTGGGGCACCGGTTTTCGCTCAATTGCTTCGAACTCGAGGAACGCGAGCATCCGGCGCTCTTCGTGGACATGGAGGGTGACCTTTTATCGGCGGACAACGCCCGCCGTATTCGCGGTGCTGTGTCGCGCCTGAATGACAATCAACGCAAAGTGATCGAACTGGCGTACTTTGAAGGTCTCTCGCAAACCGAGATGGCGGAGCGTTTAGGGCAACCGCTTGGAACGGTGAAGACCTGGGCGCGCACTGCTCTCAAAGTGTTGCGGGATGAAATGAGCGCGACGGTGACCGCATGACTTGCGATGAACTGAGTCAAGGCTACGACACATTTGCTCTCGGCTTCGAGGAACAACCGGAAGCGAATGAAATCCGTGAGCATCTGCATTCGGAATGCCCGAACTGCGTACCGGGAATTCGAAACTCTCTCAAGCTCATGACGAAGTTGGGCGGCTTGGTGGAACCGGTGAATCCGCCGGCACGACTGCGCAGGCGAATCGTAGCGGCGGTGAAGCCTGAACTGCTGGAACCGGGCAAGCGCACCCTAACGGGGTGGAGCGCAGTTTGGGGGGCCACGTCCATTTTGTTTCTGGCAGTGGCGATCCTTCTTGGTGTCCAGGCTCGCCACTTGAGCCAACTGCGCTTCGAGGAGACCGAGCGACTGCAAACTGCGCTCGGTCTGCTCACGTCTCCCGATTCGCAGGAGGTCACTTTCGGAACGACTCGCAATCAGCCTCCTCGAGGCCGGGTAGTCGTGAACAGGCGGCGGAAGGGTGTGGTTCTCCTAGCGTCGAACCTGCCAAGAGTCGCTCCAGGCAAGGCATTTCAGCTTTGGCTCATTCCCCGAGGAGCCAGTCCAATTTCCGCTGGTGTCTTTCAGGCAACCCCGGATGGGTCGGCTGTCGTAACGCGTTATTCGGAGATTCCCGAAAATCTAGGGACAGTCGCGGTGACCGTGGAAGACGAAGGAGGTGCGGCAGCGCCGACGAGCACTCCCATTATCGCGGCGGACACGAGGTAACTATGTCACCATTGAAGGATGGAAGCACTGGACCTACGCGAAAAGGGCGGGATACGTGGTGGCGAACCGCAAACATCAGATAAACGCCTGTTTATGCAGTTGCTCGCGTTTGGTGGGGTTGCCTCTCCGCAAGCGTTGATTCATCAGCTACAAGCGGAGGGAATCCCGGCGACCCTTTACGCCGATGCGAACGATCCCCGTGGAGTCGGCCTACTCACCTGGAGCGAAGACCCGGATTATTTTGTGCGGCGTGTCCGCGAGATGCTCGACCGCGACGCGTTTGCAGGCATCCCAATCAAATCCGAATACACCATGATGGGCCGGAGCTATGCGTTGGGTCACGAGCCGCAGCTTTCGGAATGGCTCCTTGATGTGCCCCGTCAACGCGTAACATCCCCAGAGATGCCTTGGGCGGTTTGGTATCCGCTTCGTCGGAAAGGAGAGTTCGCCTCACTCTCCCCCGAAGAACAGTCGATCATCCTCCGGGAACATGGCCGTATAGGTCACTCCTTCGGAGAAGCCGGCTTCGCTCAGGATGTTCGCTTGGCATGCTTCGGAATGGATAAGCACGATAACGATTTTGTGATCGGGCTCATCGGCAAGGAGCTTTATCCGCTCTCCGCGTGCATTCAGGCCATGCGCAAGACCAAACAGACTTCTACCTATATAGAGAAGATGGGTCCGTTCTTCGTCGGCCGCGCAATCTGGCAGCACATTTGAGTTCCCCCCGGCTCGAGTTCCGGGATGTCACGCGGACCTATCACATCGAAGAGCAGCGCATCGCAGCCCTCCAAAATGTCTCTCTCACTGCGGAGTCCGGTACCATCACGGTATTTCTGGGCCGCAGTGGATGCGGTAAGTCAACGTTGCTGAACCTCGCGGGCGCTATGGATTTTCCCGACTCCGGAGAAGTTCTTATCGACGGACGGTCCACCTCGGGCCTCAAGGATCGCGAGCTTACTGCCCTCCGTCGTCGCCGTATCGGCTTCGTCTTTCAATCCTTTCAATTGCTCCCCACCTTATCTGCGCTCGAAAACGTGGAACTTCCCTTGTTACTCGCGGGAGCAAAGCGTTCCAGCGAAACCGCACGCGAGCGTTTGAGTTGGGTTGGTCTCGAAGGACGTGAAGACTCTCTGCCACACCAGCTATCCGGGGGACAGATGCAGCGCGTAGCCGTAGCTCGCGCACTTGTCCATTCCCCTGAACTTCTAGTAGCCGATGAGCCTACCGGAAACCTGGATACGGTAAGCGGTAGCCAGGTCTTGCTCCTTCTCTCCAAGGCCGCGCGCGAACTCGGCGCAACAGTATTGATGGCGACGCACAGCGAAGAAGCTGCAGCCATCGGCGACGTACAACACCGCATGCGCGACGGTCGAATCGAGTAGCGCGTGCGGCGACTATTCCGGACGTTAATCCTCCGGCCCTTAAGGCGTGACTTACTTCGATCGCTACTTACCGTCATTGCGGTGGCCCTGGGAATCGCCGTCGTGATTGCTATCGAACTCGCCGGCGAAGCAGCGGCCGGCTCCTTTGAGTCGTCGCTCACCACGGTCGTCGGGAAGACGGATCTCGAGGTGATGGCGAACGGCGGCATTGATGAGCAATGGATCGGACGCCTTTCCAGCCTTCAGATCAACGCTCGATTCTCGCCGGCCATAGAGACGACGATTAGTCTGGAGACTGTTGGTTATGTGACGCTCTATGGCATCGATATGATCGGAGAAGCCGGTCAGACCGGAGACTATCCCGATTGTGGCTTCGCTAATCCCGCTGTGATCACGCGACGCTTGGAAAAACGAATCCCAAGAAACTTCGAGATCAACGGGTTTCCGTTTTGCGTCGTCAAGGTGGTCGATTCGCCGCAATCGGATTTCATCGCGGCCGACATCGCGGGTGTACAACAAGCGCTCGGCCGCTACGGCAAACTCGATCGCATCGACATCTTTACGGGATCGGGCGAGAGCTTTGATCGCGTGGAGCGCACCATTCGCAAGGCCCTCCCACCCGGCTATCAGGTAACCCGGCCGGGAACAAGAAGCGCCGAGAACCAGAAAATGCTGGGCGCGTTTCGCTGGAATCTCCGAATCCTCAGCTACATCGCGCTTGTCGTTGGAGCGTTCCTGATTTACAACACGATCTCGATCAGCGTGGTGCGTCGTCGGGGTGAGATAGGTATCTTGCGCGCACTCGGGACGGAACGGCGCGGCATTCTCGTGATGTTCCTTGTAGAAGCGGCTATGTTCGGCGGCGCTGGTGGCGTGCTAGGGCTTCTTGTCGGTCGCGTGCTCGCGGTCGCGATGGTGTCGCTGATCTCGCAAACTGTGCGCTCGCTTTATACAAGTAGCAGCCCCTCGCCGATTCAGCTGAGCGCAGCCTCCGCTGTCTTAGCCGTTGCCGCGGGTATCGGTGTCGCGCTAGTCTCCGCTTGGGGACCGGCACTAGAAGCCATGCGCACGGCGCCGGCTGCCGCGATGGGCCGGGGATCGCGGGAGTATCACGCTCGGCTCCATCTCCGGCGAGACGTAATGATCGCCGTTCTTCTAGGTTTATTAGCGTGGCTCTCCTCTTTGCCAGGTCCAATCGCGGGTCGGCCCGTTTTCGGATATATATCCACGTTGCTGAGCGTGGGCGCCGCCGCGTTCTTGGCTCCGGGTACCGTGTACCTCCTAAACCGAATCCTCCGTTCTCCTCTACGGAAGCTGTTTGGCGCGGAAGGTCTGCTTGCCTCGCGCGGGCTCACTGCGTCCCTGCGCCGGACGTCGGTAGTAGTCGCCGCGCTCGCCACTGCAATCGCCATGATGTCCAGCGTGGGCATTATGGTCGGCAGTTTCCGCGAAACCGTTCTGGTGTGGCTGGATTCGCAACTGCGGGCCGATCTATATATAAGGACAGCCGGTCCGGATGTGGCCGGCGAGTATCCGCCCCTTCCTCCACGGCTAGCGGAGATTCTTCACAGCGTTCCCGGTGTCGACGACATCGATGTTTTTACGGCGATGCCGCTCCATTACCAAGGACAGCGCGCGACTCTAGGTGCGGGTGATCTGGACGTTCAGCGCCGTCATGCGCGCCTCTCATTCCAGAGCGGAGACCGGGAGTCCATCCTTCGTTCTCTCCCCCACCCGATCGCGCGATCGTCAGTGAACCATTCGCGAAAAGCACAAGTTACGTGTCGGGGACCGTTCCTGCTCGCTCTAGGCGCGCGTTCGGTTACGTTTACAGTGGCCGGCATCTACTACGAATATTCGAGCGAGCAGGGCTACGTCATTCTCGATCGAACGACGCTCCTTCGGTACCTTCCTGATCAGCCGCCCACCAACATCGCCGTTTACTGTAAGACCAGGAGCAGACCACGCATCAGGTGCGCGCGGATATCGAAGCCCGACTTCCCAATTCCCGCTCTCGGTTGCACCCAACGAGGAATTGCGCCGCGATGCGGTGACCATCTTTGATCGTACGTTCGCCGTGACTTGGGCTTTAGAAGGGATTGCGATTATCGTCGCGATGCTAGGCGCCGCGAATTCGCTGCTCGCGCTGGTCCTCGACCGGCGGCGTGAGTTCGGAATGTTACGCTATTTAGGGGCAGCGACGAGCCAGATTCGCCGTATGATTCTGGTGGAGGCGGGCCTTCTCGGTCTTTTCGCTCTCCTGCTGGGTGCAGGTCTCGGGTTGGTACTTTCGCGCCTGTTGATCTTCGTCATCAATAAACAGAGCTTTGGCTGGACGATTCAGTTTCATTTTCCGGGCCTCGCTCTTGGCGGAGCAATGCTACTCATCTGGGCCGTCACCGTAGTTGCCGGCCTATATCCCGCGCGAGTTGCCACGCGCCTAAAACCAATCGAAGTGATTCACGAAGAGTAACATGTCCAACGAATACCATTTCAGCTCACACCCGAAACATCGCCATCATCGCGCACGTCGATCACGGAAAAACCACGCTGGTCGACGCCATGCTTAAGCAAAGCGGCATCTTCAGAGCCAACGAGGAGGTCGCCGAGCGTGTGATGGACTCCAACGATCTCGAGCGTGAGCGCGGCATCACCATCCTTTCCAAAATCACCGGTATCCGCTATCACGGAAGCAAAATCAACATTGTGGACACCCCCGGTCATAGTGATTTCGGCGGAGAAGTTGAACGTGCGCTGAAGATCGTGGATGGCGTGATGCTGCTGGTCGATGCGAGTGAGGGTCCCCTTCCTCAAACGCGCTACGTCCTGACCAAAGCTTTGGAAGCACACCTCACACCCATCGTCGTGATCAATAAGATCGATCGCCCCGACGCTCGCCCCCAGGAAGTGCTCAACGAGGTCTACGACCTATTTATCGATCTGGACGCCAAAGAAGACCAACTCGATTTTCCAGTTCTTTGGACCAATGGCCGCGCGGGTATCGCGAAGAGCTCGCTCGAGGATCCGTCCGAGGATCTCCGTCCGCTCTTCGAAGCCATTCTGAACCACATACCTCCGCCGCCGGGAAACTCCGACGCTGTTCTCCAGATGGTGGTGGCGAATCTCGATTACAGCGATTACCTCGGGCGGCTGGCTATTGGTCGCGTGTTCAGCGGAACGCTGAACAATGGAGACGACGTCGCCATCGTCAAGCTCGATGGTTCGATCCAGAAGACCCGCATCACGAAACTCTACTCGTTTGAAGGTTTGAAGCGCGTGGACGAAACCGCCGGGTTCCCTGGCGACATTCTGGCGATCGCCGGAGTAGAAGGCATCACGATTGGCGAAACGGTAACCAGCGCGGAAAACCCCAAGGCGCTGCCGCAGATCCAAATCGATGAGCCCACTATCGGCATGTTGTTCACCATCAACACCTCGCCGTTCGTCGGGCGAGAGGGTCAGTTCGTCACCTCCCGTAACTTAAAAGAGCGGCTCGAAAAAGAGCTGCTCACCAACGTTTCCATTCGCGTTGAGCAGATCACTCCCGACGCATTCAAGGTGATGGGACGCGGCGAATTACAACTGGCCATCATCATCGAAATGATGCGGCGCGAGGGCTACGAGTTGATGGTTGGTAAGCCGGAGATCCTCACGCGCACGGTAGACGGTACCGTTCAGGAGCCCTTGGAGGTTCTCGTGATCGATTGCCCCGAGGCCTTCATCGGCGTAGTTATGGAGAAGTTGGGAAGCCGCAAGGCCAAGATGAGCAAGATGATCAACAACGGTAGCGGCCGCGTTCGCCTGGAGTTCCTGATCCCGTCCCGCGGACTGATCGGTCTTCGTAGCGAGATCCTCACCGACACCCGCGGCACCGCAATCATGAACTCGCTCTTTCACGGCTACATCGAATGGCAAGGCGAAATTCCGCAGCGCCCCACCGGATCCTTGATCGCGGATCGTACCGGCAAAACCACTGGAAACGCGATTTTCAACTTGCAGGAGCGCGGGGAAATCTTCGTCAGCCCGGCAACCGAAGTCTATGAGGGAATGATTGTTGGCGAGAACGCGCGTCAGAACGATCTGGACGTCAATATCGTCAAAGAGAAGAAGCTGACTAATATGCGCGCGTCCACGGCGGATGAAGCCATTCGCCTCGTGCCGCCGAAGATCATGAATCTCGAACAGGCGATCGAGTTCATTCGCGATGACGAGATGGTGGAAGTCACGCCGCAATCCATTCGGCTTCGCAAGAAAGTCCTCAAGGCAAACCAGCGATAATCGGGTTGAGTCTCGGATGAATGTACACGTCTTGGGGGGCGGACTGGCCGGTTCGGAAGCCGCCTTCCAATTGACCCGCCGCGGGATTCCGGTCGTCTTGCATGAAATGCGACCGGTCTTCTGCACGCCTGCCCACCAGACCGATCGGTTCGCTGAACTCGTCTGCAGTAACTCGCTAAAAAGCGATCAGCATCCCTCCGCCTCCTGGCTCCTGAAGGAGGAACTCCGGCAACTCGGTTCCCTTGCCATGCGCGCGGCCTCCGTCGCGAGAGTGCCCGGTGGACAAGCATTAACCGTGGACCGCGACATCTTCGCGGAAGAGATCACCCGCGAGATCTTGAAGAATCCATTGATCGAAATTGTCCGGGAAGAGGCTGTTCGGATTCCGCTTGATGGCGTCACCATCGTGGCGACGGGCCCCCTGACTAGTGACGCGCTTGCGGCCGACATCAGCCGCCTGACTGGCTCAGGCCGTCTCTTTTTTTACGACAGCATCAGCCCCATTGTGGACGGCGACACGGTCGATCGTTCCATTGCCTTTCGGGCGTCGCGCTACGACAAATCGCTCGATGGAACGGGTGACTATCTGAATTGCCCCTTTAGTCGGGAAGAGTACTATCGCTTTTATGACGCGCTCGTGGCTGCGCAGGCTTTCGAATCGCACATCCCCGAAGACGTTCCCTATTTTGAGTCCTGCCTCCCTATTGAGGAAATTGCGAGGCGGGGACGCGACACGCTGCGCTTTGGACCGATGAAGCCAGTGGGACTTACCGATCCACGGACGGGCCGCTATCCGTATGCGTGCGTCCAACTCCGGCAGGAGAGTTTGCGCGCAGAAAGTTGGAACCTGGTCGGATTCCAAAATCATCTGCGTTTCCCCGAGCAGAAGCGCGTGCTGCGCCTGATTCCCGGGCTGGAGCAGGCGGAGTTTCTACGTTATGGGCAGATTCACCGCAACACGTACATCAACGCTCCCGCGCTGCTAACTTTGACGCTTCAACTTCGATCGCATCCTTCCCTTTTCTTTGCCGGGCAGATCTCGGGAGTCGAGGGATACGTAGAATCAATCGCCACGGGCTTGCTGGCTGGTCGGCACGCGGCCGAACATCTGCTCGGAGAACCGCTCCAACCGTTCCCACGGGAAACCGCCATTGGGTCGCTCACGCACTACATCACGGGTGCGGACTCCTCCCACTATCAACCTGCGAATATCGCGTTCGATCTCTTCCCGCCGCTCGACGAATCGGCTGCCCGGAAATTCCGCCATGACAAGAAAGGCCGTCACGCGGAGATCTGTCGCCGTGCCGCAGAAGCCTTCGGAGCGCGGATGCCTGCCCATGTCTGAGACAGGCGCTCAGGTCCCGCGCTTTCTCGACGAACTGCGCCGTCAGAACGCTTCGCCCCACACCATCAAGTCCTATGGGGGCGACCTTCTGGAGTTCGCTGCCTTCCTCACTCCGCCCGATCGGCCGGGGCCGGCGCTGGCAGAGATCGACCTGCTCACCTTACGCGAATGGCTCGCCCACCTTCACGAAAGCGGAGCGAAGGCGGTGACAATGCGGCGGAAGGTTGCTGCTTTGCGCATGTTTTTTCGTTTTTTAATGCGCGAGGGTACAGTGCCGGCCAATCCGGCTAGGCTTCTTCGCTTACCTAAACTGCCACAGTATCTTCCCAGCGTCCCCACTGCGGAGTTAACGAACGCACTGCTAAATGATGTCAGCGAGGGGAAACTCGAGCGACCCTACCCTCAGAGAGACTTGGCCATTCTCGAATTGTTGTATGGCTGCGGTTTACGGGTGAGCGAGCTCGTCGGATTGGATCTCGAGCATGTCGATATGAACGAGCATTGGCTCTTGGTTCGCGGCAAAGGACGCAAGGAACGGCAGGTTCCAGTTGCCGCCAGAGCGTGGACGGCATTCGAGAACTACTTACCCGAACGCTGCGGACGCCCGGAAGAACGCGCTATCTTTCTGAACCATCGTGGTTTCCGGCTCAGCGACCGCGCCGTCCGGCAGATCGTGAAGGTGTATTCGATAGCCTTAGCCGGCGATCCTTCCTTGCATCCCCACAGTTTCCGGCACGCCTACGCCACGCACTTACTGGCGGATGGTGCGGACTTGCGGTCAATTCAGGAATTGCTCGGCCACGCCCGCCTATCTACTACCCAGAAATACACTCAAGTATCCTTGACGGACTTGATGAAGGTCTACGATTCCGCGCACCCCAAAGCTTAGGCTGCAGGCTCGCCGTACTTTTCGAAAAAGTGGGCAACCGTCATAATTCCCTTGTAGTAATTGTCCACGCTGTACTTCTCATTCGGTGAATGAAGCCCATCATCCGGTAACCCGAAACCCATCAAAATTGTAGGAATGCCTAGAAATCTCGCAAAGTCTCCGACAATCGGAATCGATCCACCGGATCGGGTGAATACTGTTGGCTTTTGGAAGATGTCCTGCATCGCTTGGGCCGCTACCTGAATGGCTGGATGGTCGGTATTGACCATTAAGCCTGGACCGCTTCCGAGTACCCGGACTTCAACCTGAACGCCGCGCGGGGTATGCTTCTGCACGTGCTTTCGGAATGCATCGATGATTTTTTCGGGATCCTGGTCCGGCACAAGGCGAAAGCTGACCTTAGCCATTGCTTTCGCCGGGATCACTGTCTTGCTTCCAGCGCCGGTAAACCCTCCAGCTATGCCATGTACCTCAAAGGTTGGACGCGACCAGACCCGCTCCAACACTGTATGATTTTTCTCACCTGTTAGCTTAGTCGAACCTACTTCAGATTGGAGGAACTCATCTTCGTCAAAAGGTAACTTCTCCCAACTCGCCAGTTCCGCGGCGGACGGCGGCTGCACATCGTCGTAGAAACCTTTGATTTTGATCTTTCCCTTAGCGTTTTTAACGGTACCGAGTAACTCAATCAAACCAAATATCGGATTCGGCGACGCCCCGCCATATACTCCGGAGTGAAGGTCGCGAGATGGACCCGTCGCTTCTACTTCCATATAAATGAGACCCCGTAACCCGACATTTAACGTGGGTAGACCGGGCGCGTACATGGAGGTATCGGATACGAGCGCAACATCTGCACTCAGCTTTTCTCGATTCTGCTCCACATATTTAGTAATGGAGAGACCGCCTACCTCTTCCTCTCCTTCAATGAGGAATTTTAAATTGAGCGGTAGAGTCCCGTTAATCGCACGCAAAGCTTCCACAGCCTTGATGTGGGTATACATCTGGCCCTTGTCGTCGGCTGAACCACGAGCATAGACATTGCCTACGCGAACGATGGGTTCAAAAGGGGGCGTGTGCCAGAGATCAAGAGGATCGGCAGGCTGGACATCGTAATGGCCATAACACAGCACCGTTGGTTTCCCTGGCGCGTGCAGCCATTCACCGTAAACGAGCGGATGGCGTTCGGTGGGAATTACTTTGACATTTTCTAGACCGGCGCTTCGCAGATGTTTTGCAACGAAGTCCGCAGCCCGTTTGACGTCATTTTTGTGCTCGGGCAGTGTGCTTACGCTAGGGATGCGCAAGAACTCTTTTAATTCTTCAAGAAGTCTTTCCTGGTGCTCACTGACGTATTGATCGGTGCCCGCGGACATACACCGATCTTATAGCACTACTCGTCAGGGACTCGGGAAACCGTGAACGCCGCCCCGACTAGCCGCCTTGAGAGTGAGTCTGTGGCCGTGCGAGAATTCCGGAGATTTTCTCCACCGTACCCTGAATCTCGCTTACCTTCCTATCCAGACCGGTCAGGTCAAGCGGACCATCCCCGTTGCTTCCTTTAGGGTTGGAGACAGAGGTCAGGATCGCGCCACGCGCAAAATCAGAGATGCTGCGTGCTCCCTGGCGGATCGCGGCCTCTTTCAAGGTCTGATATTCATCTTCCGATAAACGGAAGTTCACTAATCTTGTCCGCGGACTGTAAATAGCCATTGGTATCTTCAGTTTCTGCAGTCTTAAGCAGCTGCCTCTTCGAACGATCTGACTACCACCCTCCCGGGTTATTCGCCCGGGGCTCTGGATCTCCAGTTTTTACAAACCTACGCAAACCATAAAGCAATGGTAATGCCAATTTGGGATGTACGGCCTGGAAACCGGCAATTGCAACCATTTAAGATCAAAAAGTCTGAAACCAGGGGAGAGAGGAACTGAATCGCAACGGTTTGCCAAGCTTAGAGGTGGTTAACGATGCTTGCGAAGTATCCCGCACCGAATCCGTTGTCTATGTTTACCACCGTAACGTTGCTCGCACAACTGTTTAGCATTCCCAACAGGGCTGCAAGACCCTGAAAACTGGCTCCGTAACCCACGCTTGTGGGTACTGCCACAACTGGGCATGATACTAGCCCACCTACAGCACTGGGCAGAGCGCCCTCCATTCCGGCGCAGACAACCGCTACCCGCGCCGCCGCTAAATTGGCTCGGTGGGCCATCAGGCGGTGGATGCCCGCAACGCCTACGTCATAGATGGACTCGACTTGGTTGCCCATTGTCTCGGCAGTCACCATCGCTTCCTCCGCCACCGGGATATCGCTGGTTCCCGCGCAAACCAGCGCGATCACTCCCTTTCCGGTCACAGATCGGTTGCGCCAGATACGAATGACCCCGCTGCGCGGGAAGCATTCCGCCTCCGGGAAGCGAGAACGTACCGCCTCCATTTTCACGCCCTCGCATCGCGTAATCAGAATATTCGGGGCTTTATCGGCTAATCGTTCCGCTATTGCAACGATTTGATCGCTGGTTTTTCCCATGCCAAAAACAACTTCCGGAATTCCGTGTCGGAGCGCCCGGTGGTGATCTAATTTGGCAAAACCCAAGTCTTCAAAGGGCATGTGGCGCATGCGCTCCACTGCCTGCTCCACCGGAATCGCGCCCGTTTGGACTCTCGTAAATAAGTCGCGTATCTGTTCTTCTGTCATTTTTTAACCGCAGCTTCGCGTTTAGAACCGCAATACCGCGCCCGCAAGCACTTGGTGACGGGCAGCCTGTCCACTTCCGATTTCGAGTACATACTGCGAAGGCAGGTGCCCACCGTAGCTGGGGCAATCCGAACCACCGCTCGGACACGGCGGCGTTTCAGCCGATATCTCAACTACCTTGTGTTCGGTATCCATCCAGATAATATCGAGCGGAATCGTGCAATGCCCCATCCAATAGGCGTTGGGGCCAACTTGCCCGTGAACAAACAACATGCCCTCACCATCCGTAATCGAATCCCGGTACATCATTCCGCGAGCCATGTCTTCAGGGGTAATCTTCACCTCGGCGCGTTCCTGGAATCCGTCCGGCAAAGTCACGACCCGCGTATCGAGCATCTGCCATCCAGAGGTTTTGCTCTGGCAGGCTGCGGCCACCATCAGCACGGCTGCAGCTACGGCAAGCCACGAACGTCGCATCGGATAACATGGTAGCGAGTCCTGCATAGGATGTTTCTCACCCGGCTGAAGCACAGCCTCGACATGATCAAATTTGAGCACTCGGTGTTTGCGCTGCCATTCGCACTCACCGGTGCGGCCTTAGCCTTTCGAGGCTCCGGTGTGGCTCCGGCAGATGCCTGGCGGCTGGTTGTCTGGATTGTCGTGGCAATGGTGAGCGCCAGGTCCGCGGCAATGGCTTTTAATCGAGTGGTTGACCAGGAAATTGACACCCGAAACCCCCGCACGAGAGGACGTCACCTTCCCGCCGGGCTTTTGACCCGGAGATTCGCATGGGCTTTTATCGTGGTCTCCGCGGGTTTGTTCCTGCTGGCGTCGTTTGAGTTGAACCCTCTTTGCTTTCGGCTGGCGCCCCTCGCATTGGCGCTGGTGTTCTTTTACTCCTTTACCAAGCGATTTACCTCGTTCTCCCACTTGGTGCTCGGGTTGTGCCTGGGAGCGGCGCCCGCTGCGGCGTGGATGGCCGTTCGGGGCAGCCTTGATCCGCATATCCTTCTTCTCACAGCGGCCGTCATGTTTTGGACAGCCGGGTTCGACATCATCTACTCCTGCCAGGACTTTGAATTTGACTGCGCCACGGGTCTGTTCAGTCTCCCGGCTCGGGTTGGTCTCGGCTCCGCGCTTCTGATATCGAGAGTCTTTCATGCGCTAATGATCGGGTCACTCGTGCTTCTCGCGTTGACGCTTCACCTCGGCGCTCTCAGCATGGCTGGAATCTTTCTCGTGGCGCTCCTACTCCTATATGAGCAGAGCTTAGTGCGGCCTTCCGACTTTTCACGCGTGAACGCGGCGTTCTTCACCATGAACGGGTGGGTGAGCGTGGTATTTTTCGCATTCTGGGCTGCGGACATTTGGTTGTTTCATCGTTCCCATTAATCATGCATATCGAGTTTGAAGACACCCGGCTCCGGCCCATCCGCGAGAAAGTAGAAGCGGGCGAAAGGCTCTCTTTCGCCGACGGTGTGGCTCTCTACCGCTCGTCTGACATCCTGGCCCTCGGCTACATGGCAAACATTGTGCGCGAGCGAAAAAGCGGGGACATTACTTACTTCAACGTGAACCGTCACATCAACCCCACGGACGTCTGTGTCGCAAGCTGCCGCCTCTGCGCCTTCGGTAAGAAGGCGAAAGACCCGAAAGCGTACACGATGTCCCTCGATCAGGTGTGGCACGTGGCCGGAACTGGCTGGAGTGAGTCCATTACCGAATTCCATATAGTGGGCGGACTTCATCCCGAGCTTTCGCTTGACTGGTTTGAAGAAATGCTTCGGGGGCTCAAACAGCGGTTTCCGCAAGTGCACCTGAAGGCCTTCACCATGGTTGAGATCGCCTTCCTTGCGCGGCGAGCCAAAATCAGCATCCGCGAAACGCTGGAGCGCTTGCGCGATGCGGGCATGGACTCTCTGCCCGGTGGAGGAGCGGAAATATTCAGCGAGCCGGTAAGAAGGATCATCTGCGATCACAAGATTGATGGAGCGGAGTGGCTTGAGACCGCGCGCATCGCTCACTCCCTCGGCTTGCATTCCAACTGCACGATGCTCTATGGCCACATCGAGAACGAGGAGGACCGGGTCGACCACCTCATTCGTTTGCGGGAACTCCAAGACGACACCAACGGATTTGTCACGTTCATTCCGTTGGCGTTCCATCCGGAAAATACGCCTCTGCGCCACATTCCGAAAACGACCGGATTCGACGACCTAAAAACCATCGCGGTATCTCGCCTCATGCTCGACAACATCCCGCATATCAAGGCTTACTGGATCATGATGACGCCACGGATCGCCCAAATCGCGCTTCGGTTCGGGGCAGATGATATCGACGGGACCGTTGTAGAAGAAAAGATTTACCACGATGCCGGCGCCACGACGTCGCAATCGCTGAGACGGCAGGAACTGCTGAGTCTGATTCGCAAAGCTGGACGAGAACCGGTTGAGCGGGATACGCTATACCGTCCCGTTGAACGCACGGAAACGGCCTTCTCTATTCTCGTCTAAGAGCCTAACTAACCGAGTTTTGCAATACACCGATTCCTTCGATCTCTACTTCAACGAGGTCTCCAGGCTTCAGAGCGAACGTGTTTCCGGGTGTCCCCGTGTAGATGAGGTCTCCCGGCTCCAGCGTGATCCAGCGGCTTGCCCAGCTGACGATTGAAGGGCAGTCATGGACGAGGTCTCCGGTGGAACCCTGTTGTGCGGTTTGCCCGTTGACCTTCGTCTCAAGCGAGAGATTTCCGTAGTCCAGACCCGTAACCACGGCAGGCCCGAGCGGGGCAAAAGTGTCGCAACCCTTGGCCCGCCACCATTGCAAATCCTTCTGTTCGCCGCGCTGCCAGCCACGGTCACTCACGTCATTGCCGCAAGTGACGCCGAATATTGCATCGCGCGCGTCGACAGTCGAAACAGCCTTACAGCGCTTCCCGATCACAATCACCAATTCACCCTCGAAATGCACATCGGACGCGCCTTCCGGAATCCGAATGGTTTCGGCTGGGCCGATCAACGAGGAGGGTGGTTTATAGAAAAGCTCCGGCGTTTCTGGAAGCTTCCTGCCTCCGAGGTGGCTGCGGTAATTTAGACCCACCCCAACGATTTTGGTAGGCTCCGCCGGCGCGAGAAGCCGAACTTCATCGTAGGCGTAGCTCTTTCCGTTTGCCTCATACCCACCCAGGGGAGATCCGTCCAATCGGCGAATCTCTTCCCCGTGCAACTCGCCATAAGCGACCTCAGAGTCAATTTGGAACCGCACGTATTTCTTGGACATCTCAACATATGAACCTACACTACCCAGAGGTCTGAAGCGTGTTTTCAAAACGCTTACTGTGGGAGAATACGGGAAACAATTTGGCTTGCTCGCTTCCTATCATGGAGAAATCGTCCCAAAACATTCAGGACAGCTTCCTGAACAATGCCCGTAAGGAGAAGATGGCCGTTACCATCTACCTTCTGGGCGGAGTTCGCCTGAACGGCCGCATCAAGAGTTTCGACAAGTACTCGCTAATCCTGGAGTCAAACAACCAGGAACATCTGGTTTTCAAGCACGCGATTTCCACCGTGGTGACCGGACGGCCCTCACACGGGCACTTCGCTCATTCCCAGGCGCAGGGGGGCAGCACCGTCCGGCATGACGGATCTACCGAAGAGCGCACCGAACCATCAGAGGAGTAGTCCCGCGGAACGCGCCATTCTTGTCAGTTTCGAGTTGAAGTCTGCTTCGCGTACGTCTGAACCGGAGCAGTCTCTTGAAGAACTGTCGGAACTTGCTACCAGTGCTGGCGCAGTTGTCGCCGGATCCATTGTTCAATCTCGCCAAACAGCGGATGCGGCCACTCTTCTAGGACGAGGCAAGGTCGAGGAACTGAAAGCACTAGCCGAATCGGTGAACGCTGAAGTGGTTCTGATCGACTTCAATCTCAGTCCTACTCAGCAGCGCAATTTGGAGAAGTTGCTCGATCTGAAGGTGATCGACCGGACTCAGTTAATCCTCGACATCTTCGCGTCTCGGGCGCGCACCCGTGAAGGCCGGCTTCAGGTCGAACTCGCGCAATTGAATTACCTGTTGCCCCGTTTGACCGGTCAGGGGGCAGCGATGTCCCGGCTCGGCGGAGGCATTGGCACGCGGGGACCTGGAGAGACCAAACTCGAAACGGATCGCCGCCGCATCCACCGTCGCATTAAGAAGATTGAGGGAGAGATCGAAAAAGTTCGAGGCGGCCGTGCTCTCCATCGCCGTCAGCGGCAAGCGGTCCCTTTACCCACGGTGGCTCTCGTCGGCTATACCAATGCGGGCAAAAGCACCCTGTTCAACCGACTTACGCGATCGGACGTACTTGCCGATCAGAAGATGTTCGCGACTCTGGATCCTACGGTGCGCGCGCTCCAGTTGCCGTCCCGACGGAAAGCGTTGCTCAGTGACACGGTAGGCTTTATACGCAACCTCCCGACCACCCTGGTTCATGCCTTTCGCGCTACGTTGGAGGAAGTTGCTGACGCGGCGCTCATTCTCCACGTGCTCGATGCCTCCAGTGAACACGCCGCTCTCCATGTCGCCCAGGTCTTCAAGGTGTTGTCCGAGATAGGGGTGTCCGATGCTCCCCAAATTCTGGTTCTAAACAAAGCTGATCGCATTCCCGCCAACGAAGCCGATGCTCAGGTACTGCGCCAGCGGGTTTTGGGCGAGACGGATGCGAGTGCAAACACGCCGGCCGTGCTGATCAGTGGACTTACCGGGGCAGGATTGCCGGAACTTCTCACGCAGATCGACCGTGTGTTGCCAGAGGAAGAAACCGTTTTGCAGCGATTTCGCATTCCCTCTGGCTCTGGCGCTGATATTGCGCTGCTTCACGAGATGGGAAAAGTTCTTTCCTTGGAGTATGATGACGATGTCTGCGAGGTCCAAGCGGCGGTAACGCTTCCTGTTGCTAAGAAGTTTAGTCAATACCGGATTTCGAAATCTGTGGAAAACGATGTGGGGAACTAGGACTTTTTTCGGGGGAACCACAAGCTTCTCAATGGTGGTCGCTGATGAGCTAATCGGGTCTGTGAGGCGCAAGTCATACAATACTCACCGTTTATGGCTTACTTTGTGATTAGGCGAATAGATCTAACTACACCGTCGGCTTATGCTGTAAACTTCTCTGTTTTCAACAGCTGGGGGAGAGCGGCCCGGTGAACATCCCCAACCGACTGACGCTCATTCGCATCTTCTTTGTGCCGCTGTTGGTGGCGGCGATGGTCCAGGAGAAGATCGCCTTCCACCTCGGGGGCACGTTCATTTCGAACGATGTCTTGGCTTTGACGATCTTCCTCGTTGCCGCCGGAACGGATCTTCTCGACGGGTATTTAGCTAGGCGCTGGGGGCAAATCACCACCATTGGAACTCTTTTGGATCCAATTGCGGACAAGCTCCTGGTTTCAGCCGCGTTGATTGCGCTGGTGCAGGTACATGCTGCACCGGGGTATCTTGTCATCTTGATCATCGGGAGGGAGTTTGCCGTGTCGGGGTTGCGCGGCATTGCAGCCGCGGAAGGGTATACGATTCAAGCGAGCGATCTCGGAAAGACTAAGATGATCTCTCAGGTCGTAGCCATTTCGTGTGTGCTTCTCGGCCTTCATCACCCCTTCTTCCGGCCCTACGGTACGATTCTGCTCTGGGTGGTCGTCGGTTTCGCACTAGCTTCCGCCGCGCAGTACTTCCGCAAGTTCTGGAAGCATATCGACGAGCGAGTGAAGCAGCGTCGCCGCAAAGAGCTACTGCAACAAGAGAAGCGTGAGCGTCTGGCGGCCCGGCGTCAGAAGTCGACTACAGGATCGAGAGTGGGTGTCCGCACCTGAGCCCCGGCGGCGGTCAGCGTTACCGTTCGGATTTGGCCTTTCGGACCGATAGCAGGAACGTCGTTCCCGTTGAGTTTCAAGGCAAGCGCGCCCGCGTTTCCCGCACGGATCGTCACATTCGTATCGGCCTCTAACGTCCGCTGTTCGCCCGCCGTTAGAAGGCCTGCAAACTGTGTTTTCCCATCGACCACAATGCGGGTCCAGCAAGGGGCGCTGGCCGTGAGTGCAACCCGAACCGGATGGGTATCCTTCGAGGGCGCTACCGCAGACAGCGGCGAGGGGACGCTGGCTGAAATCGGGAGCGGCGGTGTTGGCTGTGCGACTGGGGCGGCAACAGCAACTGGCTTGACCACAGGTTTCGGCTGGGAACGAGGCCAGTGCTGATACGCGTAATACAAGGCGCCGCACACTGCAATCGTCAGAATGAACGTCACAAAGGCGGAGACGGCGTTGCTTTCGAGTACGCGGCCCAGAGACGTTTCCCCGCTTGTAACACGCGGTACATTAGCGCGTGGTGTCTCGTGCGGGACGGCGAATTCCGGCGGGTCGGTTTCCTGCTCACGGTCGAATTGTGCAACAATGTGCATCGGATCCAAACGGAGCTCCTGCGCATATTGACGGACGAAGTTGCGCGCGAAGACGCGGCCGGGTAGCCGATCAAAATCATCGTTTTCAATAGCTTGCAAAGCGTGAGGGTTGATTTTGGTGAGACCGGCGATATCCTGCAACTCCCGGCCTTGCCGGATCCGTTCAGCGGCGAGAATAGAGCCAACTGTGGGCAACGGGGTATGCCAACCTTTGCGCACTATAATACGACAGAACGCGCCAACGCTTAGTGGCACAACCAGTTACAGATGTGCACGTGTCCGTGATCGTGGTGAACTGGAACCGCTGCGAGCTACTCCGCGCCTGTCTCCAATCGCTCGCGAATCAGATCGGAACAAAGCCAGAAGTGATCGTGGTCGACAACGGGTCTACCGACGGATCGGTGGAGATGGTCGGCTCTGAATACCCAGAGGCTATTCTGATCCGGAATCAGGTGAACCGTGGGTTCTGTGCAGCCAACAACCAGGGGATCGCGGCCGCGACCGGGGCACTCGTCGCTCTGCTGAACAACGACGCCGAGGCTGATCCGCGCTGGGTAGGGGAGTTGGAAAGCGTGTTTGCGGGGCGCCCGGAAGTCGGGATGGCAGCAAGCAAGATCCTCGTTTACGCGGACCCGCGACGGATCGATAAAGCCGGTCTGGTGATCTGGCCCGATGGCCAGAACCGGGGGCGGGGAACGGGCGCCTGGGACGACGGGAGGTTTGACGCGGAGGAAGAAGTCCTCTGCCCGGACGGTTGTGCAGCGATGTATCGCAAGCGGATGCTGGACGACATCGGTGGGTTCGACGAGGACTTCTTCGCCTATGCGGACGATGCAGAACTGGGGATTCGGGCCCGGATTGCAGGATGGCGTTGCATCTACAATCCCCGTGCGGTAGTGCTGCATCACCGGGGATCAACCTTGGGGAAGACGAGCGTGCGTCGGCTGATCCTGATTGAGCGAAACCGGGTGTTGCTTGCGGCTAAGTTGTTCCCTGCCCGCCTGTTGTGGCTGAACGGCTACTACTACGCCCGGCGACTTTGGGCGGGGATCCGGGCAGCGGCGGCTGGGGAGGGAGAAACGGCCTTATTCCCGGGGTGGCGTGGCAAGCGGGATTTGGTGAAGGCGCTGGTTTTGGGCGATCTCCAAGCGTTGTGGCTGCTGCCTCGGATCTGGAGGAAACGAAGCCAGATCGACCGGATCCGGAGGCTATCTCCCTCGGAGACTGCCCGGCTGATTCAAGCGCACCGCATCTCGCTAGAGGAACTCGCCCGGGAGGCGGCGATCGAGTGACCGCCTGTCCCCGATGTGGAGGGAACAAACCCAATGGGGTAGTCGCGCGCGGATCGGACCGTCTATATGGCACGACGACGGAAACGTTCGAAGTAGTGCGATGCGCCGGATGCGGCCTGTTCCAGCTTGATCCCCGACCTTCCGCGAACGAGTTAAGTCGTTTCTATCCGAAGGGTTACTGGTTTGATACGAATCAAAGCCAACTGGGGCGGATGGCCGAGGCGTACCGCCGGACCGTGCTCCTGGATCACATTGGCTTTGTTTCGCAATCTTTGGCGAACGCCGGTGGAGATGGGCCGATTTTGGACGTGGGGTGCGGCGGTGGTCTCGTGGCGGGCATGCTCCGGGAGCGCGGGGTCCGAGCTATGGGACTCGACTACTCACCGGAAGCTTGCCGGATAGCCTGGGAGCAGCACCGGGTCCCCGCAGTTACCGGGAACCTTTCCGCAGCCCCATTTCCGGTGGGTTTGTTCCGTCTAATCTCCATGTTCCATGTTTTGGAGCATCTTCCCGACCCGGCGGCATACCTTCGGAGTGCCCATGACCTGCTCCGTCCAAACGGCCGGTTGGTGGTGCAGGTACCGAATGCGGCCTCGTGGCAATTCCGGGTTCTCGGAGAACGCTGGAATGGACTGGACATCCCACGGCATCTGCAGGACTTCCGCCCGGAGGATCTGCGGGATATGATCGAGCGGAGCGGGTTCGAGGTGATGCGGGTGAAGCACTTCTCATGGCGAGACAATCCGGCGGGTTTGGCTACGAGCCTTGTACCGAGCCTCGATCCCATGGCCCGACGGATCCGGGAAGTACTGCCGTCCGGGTTCCTGCACTTGGCCGGCTACTTTGCGCTTGTGGCAGCGTCCGTTCCTTTCGCTCTGCTGGAGGCAGCGTTCGGGCACGGCTCTTCGGTGATGATGGAGGCGCGGAGGCGTTGACCCCTACCCGACGGCCCAAAGCCGCACCGTCCCCTGTGCGACGTTGGGCGCTCCACTTCACGTGCGCAATCGAGGATGCGGTGGCCAAGTTCGCGGCGGAACGGCCGGCTGGAGAACGGGTGCTGGACGCGGAAGCAGGGGAGAAGGGAGCGGGTTCGAGGTGATGCGGGTGAAGCACTTCTCCTGGCGAGACGATCCGGCGGGTCTGGCTACAAGCCTCCGCATCCAAGCACGATTCGGGCTACTTTGCACCGGTAGCAAACGTTCGGGCACGGTGCTTCGCTGATAATTGAGGCGTTGACCTCTACCCGACGGCTCAAGGCCGTACCGTCCCCGTGCGACGTTGGGCGCTCCACTTCACGTGCGCAATCGAGGATGCGTTGCCCGGTTTATGGCGGGACTGCCGGCTGGAGAACGGGTGCTGGACGCGGAAGCAGGGGAAGGGAGCGGGTTCGAGGTGATGCGGGTGAAGCACTTCTCCTGGCGAGACGATCCGGCGGGTTTGGCTACAAGCCTCGCGTCCAAGCACGATGCGGGCTACTTTGCACCGGTAGCAAACGTTCGGGCACGGTGATTCGCTGATAATTGAGGCGTTGACCTCTACCCGACGGCTCAAGGCCGTACCGTCCCCCGTGCGACGTTGGGCGCTCCACTTCACGTGCGCAATCGAGGATGCGGTGGCCAAGTTCGCGGCGGGACGGCCGGCTGGAGAACGGGTGCTGGACGCGGAAGCAGGGGAAGGGAGCGGGTTCGAGGTGATGCGGGTGAAGCACTTCTCCTGGCGAGACGATCCGGCGGGTTTGGCTACAAGCCTCGCGTCCAAGCACGATGCGGGCTACTTTGCACCGGTAGCAACGTCGGTCCCGTTCACACTCCTCGAGGCAGCGTTCGGGCACGGCTCTTCGGTGATGATGGAGGCGTGGAGGCGTTGACCCCTACCCGACGGCTCAAGGCCGTACCGTCCCCTGTGCGACGTTGGGCCCTCCCCTTCGAGTGCGCAATCGAGGATGCGTGGCCCGGTTTATGGCGGGACTGCCGGCTGGAGAACGGGTGCTGGACGCGGAAGCAGGGGAAGGGGCGGGTTCGAGGTGATGCGCGTGAAGCACTTCTCCTGGCGAGACGATCCGGCGGGTTTGGCTACAAGCCTCGCGTCCAAGCGCGATGCGGGCTACTTTGCACCGGTAGCAACGTTCGGGCACGGTGCTCCGCTGATAACCGAGGCGTTGACCCCTACCCGACAGCTCACGGCCGTACCGTCCCCCGTGCGACGTTGGGCCCTCCCCTTCGAGTGCGCAATCGAGGATGCGGTTGCCGGTTTATGGCGGGACGGCCGGCTGGAGAACGGGTGCTGGCCGCGGAAGCAGGGGAAGGGGGCGGGTTCGAGGTGATGCGGATGAAGCACTTCTCCTGGCGAGACGATCCGGCGGGTTTGGCTACAAGCCTCGCGTCCAAGCGCGATGCGGGCTACTTTGCACCGGTAGCAAACGTTCGGGCACGGTGCTTCGCTGATAATTGAGGGCGTTGACCCCTACCCGACGGCTCAAGGCCGTACCGTCCCCTGTGCGACGTTGGGCACTTTTACTTCCGCGTGC
>CAVTXC010000001.1:0-384041 GCA_963738525.1 Bryobacterales bacterium | reverse complement strand
AAGGTCTTCGTCCACTCGAGAAGGGGGCAAGTAGCCGTACATCGGGTCGTGCGCGCTGGTCTGATCGGTGACAAGTTGCGGAACAAAGCCATGTGCCACCATTGCGGGGAGGATTACAGATGCATTACCGAGCAGACCAATGGAGACCGCCCGGCGTTCCCGACGTGCCCGTTCCGCCTGGGCAATGGCGTCCTCAAGGCTGGACGCGACCTCGTCCAGGTACCGCGTAGCCAAGCGCCGCTCGATTCGGCTCGCATCCACTTCCACGCACAAAGCGACTCCGCCGGCCAGTTTGATTGCCAGGGGCTGGGCGCCGCCCATTCCCCCCAGACCGGCCGTAACCGTGATCGTCCCGGCCAGAGTTCCCCCGAAGTGCTTCCGTGCCGCCGAGGCAAACGTCTCGTAGGTGCCCTGCAGAATGCCCTGGGTTCCTATATAGATCCATGATCCGGCGGTCATCTGGCCGTACATCATGAGCCCGGCGCGATCCAGGCGGTCGAATTCGTCCCAGGTCGCCCAATGCGGCACAAGGTTCGAGTTGGCGATCAGTACCCGTGGCGCCAGCGGCTGCGTTTCGAACACCGCCACGGGCTTGCCGGATTGGACCAGCAGCGTCTCGTGGTTCTCTAGCCGGTCCAGAGTAGCGACGATCCGGTCGTAGGCCTCCCAGTTGCGCGCCGCTTTGCCGCGCCCGCCGTACACGATCAGATCAGCAGGATGCTCCGCGACGTCCGGGTCCAGGTTGTTCATCAGCATCCGCTTGGCGGCTTCCTGGATCCAGCCTTTGGCGGTGCGCGAGTTGCCTCGGGGAGCACGGATATCGCGGGTCAATTGTTCTCACGATATCACTGAATCAAAGTCACTTAACGGCTTCGAGGAAGAGCGATCCGGGGCGGCTATCGATACGTTCCACATCCGGACAGCGGCCTTCCTGGAAGCGGCAGCGCTCGATTGTGCGAAACCCCGCAGCATGCACAATCGTGCACAATGAGCGCTCGTTGTAGTGCCACCAATGCCGGTTCTTAGCCCGGCTCGAAGTGTCCAAATCGAAGATCAGATCCAGGAAGACGTCCGGATTCGCCGGATCGTAAGCCGCGACGGTGGCGTCCAGGTCGAGGGTGGAGATCCGGAGAACCCCGCCCGGCTGGAGCACCCGGTAGCACTCCCTCAGGCAGTGCGCCGCATCCCTACGGGGAAGATTGCTCAGCATGTGAGAGATGTGAATGGCTTCTACCGACCCGTCCCCAAACGGGAATCTCCGCCGGACATCTACCTTGCGGAGTTGGCCGAAGATCCCGGCGCGGTGCTGCTCCCATCGGGTCCGGGTCATCAGCCCCGCCGCCGCCATCAGCCGGGCTAAACCAGGAACCCGCGCGATCTGAAGATGGAGCGTGATGTCGGTGTTCACCCAGCCCGGCAGGATCTGGTCAAACGCGCCGAGATGGAGTTTGACGCTAACGACTCATCTCTCGCTTGCAGCCACCGCCGGATCCCGAAATCGTAGACCGCGGCGCCAATCAGGCCGCCAACCAGGGGCCCCGCGATCGGAACCCAGAACACGAGCGTTCCGTCGGTAAGTCCGTTGTTCTTGAATCCAGCCACGGCGGTGAAGAGGCGCGGCCCGAAATCGCGGGCGGGGTTGATCGCATAGCCGTGCATCCCGCCGAACGACATCCCGATCGCCACCACCACCAAGCCCACCAGGATCGGCCCCAGATTCCCGATCGGCAGGTTGCGTTCATCCGAGATCGCGAAAATCATGAACAGCAGAAGCGCCGTACCAATGACCTGATCCAGAAACCCCGCCGATGGCATCTGCGGGAACGCCGGAAACGTCGTGAAGATGCCGGCGGTGTGGTCGCAGCTGCGGGTCGAACGCCTGGAACGCCGGAAGGTAGTTCCAGAAGACCAGCGCCGATGCGCAGAAACGCGGCCAGAACCTGCACTGCGATGTAGGGCGACCACCTTGCGCCAGGCAAAGCCCCGGAAACGCGCGAGCGCTACGGTGACCGCGGGGTTCAGATGCGCGCCGGAGATCTTGCCCGACACGTAAATCCCCATGGTCACGGCCAAGCCCCAGCCGATGGTGATGTTGGTGTAGCCGCCATTGACGATCTCGCCCGGCACGCCGGTCCCAAAAGAGCGCACCATCGCGACCACTCCGGCTCCGAACAGCATCAGACACAAGCGTGCCGAAGAATTCGGCCATCAGTTCCGCGATCATCCGTGGCAACAGACTATCACGTCGCCGGCGAGAAGTTCGGCGAATTTCGCTCTTGCAGCTTGCGCCATGTAGTGGAAAGCTCTTCGGGCAGCACCCGCGTCTCCCCGATGGTGCTCATGAAATTGGCGTCCCCGGCCCAGCGCGGCAGCATGTGCATGTGGATGTGGCCGGCGATTCCCGCCCCGGCAGCGGCTCCGAGGTTCATGCCGATGTTGATTCCGTCCGGACCGTATATGCGTCTTGAGCGCGCGCTCGGCCACGCGCGTCAGCCGCATCATCTCGGCTGTGGTCTCCTGCGGCCACATCGTTCAGATGCGGCCACATGCTCGTACGGAACGATCATCATGTGGCCCGGCAGGTGTACGGGTACAGATTCAGGACCACGAAGTTGTGGCGACCGCGGTAAACCACGAAATTGGCCTCATCGTTGCCGGTGTCGCGGACGTATGCGGCAGAAAACGCATTCGTCTTTCGGCGCGCCGTCGGCAATGAACTGGTAACGCCATGGACTCCAGAGGTGGTCCATGGAGTCTATCGGTCGGAATCCATGTCTAAGTCGCCATCCGAATTCGGATGTCCGGATTCGGAGTTGTTGACCACGTCTTTCAGTTCCTTGCTCGGCTTGAAATACGGAATCTTCTTGGCTGGAACTTCGACCCGGGTACCTGTTTTCGGATTTCGGCCTACCCGCGGTTGACGTTGACGCGTACGAAAGCTGCCGAAACCGCGGATCTCGATCTTGTCGCCGGTGCGCAGCGAACGCACGATACTGTCGAAGATTGCCTCGACGATGACTTCGGATTCTTTCCGGGTCATCTCGACTACGCGCGAGACTTCTTCAATCAGATCGGCTTTGGTCACCGTGCGCCCTCGTTTCAGTCTAAATGATTTCATCTCAAGTGATTAGCGATTCCACAGTATCGCGTGAACGCACTGGAGTTTGCAATCATCGACGTACCCGGCGAGCGGCAAACGAGACGTTTCAGCCTTCGTTGCCGCCGGCTCGCGACCGGGCGGTAACAAAGTCTTCGACGTTCGAACTCGCCGCCGCGGCCTTGCGCTGGTAGTCGTCAAACCGGGAGCGTTCTTCCTCGGCGGCCAGCGCCTTCATGCTCAACCCGATCTTCCGTTCGGCTTCGTTCATGCGGATGATCTTGAAATCCGCTTCCTGGCCGGGACGTATGGCCGGAGGATCGCCTTTCCGGCCCGGAGAATCCTGGAATCTCGGAGAAATGACACAACCCTTCCACGCCTTCGGCCAGCGTCACGAATGCGCCGAAGCCGGCCAAACGGCAAACCGCTCCGTGCAACGGTATCGTTAACGTTATGATGTTGGAAGAACGTCTCCCAGGCATCCGGCTGCAGCTGCTTGATACCAAGCGAGAGGCGCTTGTGCTCGGCGTCGATCCCTAAGATCACTGCCTGCACGACGGAACCCCTGCGCAGCACCTCGGACGGGTGTTTCACCCGCTTCGTCCAGGAGAGATCGGAGACATGCACCAGCCCGTCGATGCCTTCCTCGATCTCGATGAACGCGCCGAAATCCGTCATGTTCCGAACCCGCCCCTCGACCACCGAGCCGATGCTGTACCGCTGTTCGATCGTGGTCCAGGGATTCGCTTCCAACTGTTTGAATCCGAGCGAGATGCGCCGGTCTTTCGGATGTACTTCGAGCACGACCGCTTCCACCTGATCGCCGGGCTTCACGACCTTGGAGGGTGCTTCATGCGCCGCGACCAGCTCATCTCACTGACGTGGATCAGCCCTTCCACGCCTGGTTCCAATTCGATGAACGCGCCGTAATCGGCCACGTTCACCACCCGGCCTACCACGCGAGATGCCGACGGCATAGCGCTGCTCTACGCCTTCCCACGGATCCGGCGCGAGCTGCTTCATTCCCAGAGAAATACGTTCCTTGCGAGGGATCGTACTTCAGAACCATCAGCGTCAACGCGTCGCCGGGATGAATCATCTCCGACGGATGGGCGATGCGGCCATATGTCATATCGGTGACATGCAGCAGGCCGTCGATTCCGCCAAGATCCACAAACGCGCCGTAATCGGTCAGATTCTTGACGACGCCGGTAAGTACCGCGCCTTCGTGCAGATGCTCGAGCGTGGACGACTTCAGTGACTGCACCTGCTCTTCGACCGCCAGCTTGCGGGACACGACAACATTGCCGCGCCGCCGGTTCAGCTTGACGATCTTGACCGGGATGTCCTGCCCCAGGAAGATGTCCAGATTGCGGACGGGCCGCGGATCGGCCTGCGATCCGGGCATGAAGGCGGGAACGCCCACATCGACCGACAGGCCGCCTTTGACGCGGCCCAGAACACGACCCGAGATGACCAGTTGTTCCGCAGCTGCCTTTTCCAGATTGGCCCATACCCGCAAGCGGGCGGCTCGCTCGTGCGACAGCAGAACGTAGCCCTCCACCTTCTCGCCCTGGTGATCGACCATGACGTCGATCAGGTCACCTTCCTTCACCGTCACTTCACCCGTGGCTGAGGTGAACTGCGCAATGGGAACAAGGCCCTCGGACTTGTAATTGAAATCGACGATGACTTCTTGAGGAGTAACCTTGAGTACACGCCCCTGTAACACTTCGTTCTCCGACGGGGGCGCGAAATGGCTGAAATCTTCGATCAGGTGTTCGTAATCTTCGGCCGATTCAATCGACGTGGTTGGATTCGGGTGTTCTAAATTGTCGTTCCCGGCCATTGCCTAAAACCCCCGGGGGTCACTGGTCACCTAAAAGCGCGATGTAAGAGGAGGCAACGCAGGACAGCAACCCACTGATAATTGGTACGTTTAGCGAATATAGCGTGAGTCCGAACCCTTGTCAACGATGTGCAGGACGCACTTTCCGCAAGCGCCGACAATTGTTTCGGACGCTACACTGAAGCTGTGCGTGAAGGACAGCGCGTCGCGCTCATCGGCGTCTCCGTCAGTTTCCTTCTTGCAGCAGGAAAGGTTCTGGCCGGGATATTTTCCGGTTCGAGCGCTCTACTTGCGGATGGATTCGAATCAAGCGGCGACGTCCTTGCTTCTGGCCTAGTGTGGCTCGGCCTCACCTGGGCCGCTAAGCCGGCCGACTCCGATCATCCCTACGGGCATGGACGCGCGGAGATTATCAGCGGACTCGTCGTGGGACTTCTGCTCGTCTGCGGAGGACTTGCTATTGCGATCCTGTCGCTCCTCAGCGCGTCGGTGACACAACACCCGCCGGCGACGTACGCCGTCTGGCCGCTAGTGATCTCGATTGTGGTAAAGATCTGGATGCTGCGCATGAAGTGGTCTACCGGAAGGCGGATCGGCAGTGCGGCGCTGATCGCGGACGCGATGAACGATTCGGTGGATCTCTTCTCCGGAGTGGTCGCCCTGGCGGCACTAGGTCTGACCCTGGCAGACCCTCAGCACTTCCTCAAGTTCGATCATTACGGCGCGAGCGCGGTGGGCGTCATCATGATCATTACCGGTGTACGCGTCGCCCGCCTTTCCGGCAGCGAACTCATGGATACCATGCCGGAGGAGGCCTTTGTGGATCGCATTCGGCACGTGGCCGCCAGCGTCAACGGGGTGGAAGGAGTGGAGAAGATCCATGCTCGCAAGACTGGCTTGCAACATCACGTCGATCTCCATCTGGAAGTGAATCCCGAGATGACGGTGCGCGCGTCGCATGAGTTGGGTCATGAGGTCCAGCGGATTTTGCTCGAGCGCGTTCACGAGATTGCAGACGTGCTGGTGCACATCGAACCGGCGGGCTCAAACGGAACGAACGAAGGCCGCTCGATCAGAGGCCAAGCGCGTCGAACCGGCGTTGCAGTTCGGCCACCTGAGCCTTAAGCGCGGCCAATTCGCTCTCGACTTGCGATAAACGGCTAGCCGGCGCCGCGTCCGCGACATTTGCTATTTCCGGCTCGGCGGCGGGTTCCCCGGTTAGGAGTTGCGTATAACGTGCTTCCTTTTGACCGGGCTGACGAGGCAATTTCCGCGCGAGCGAGCCCCCCTGAAATTCGGCTAGCTTCTCGAGAACCCGTTCGGCTTCATCCAGATCCGCGAATGAGAACATGCGCTCGCTTCGGTCGCGAATCTCGCCCAGCGTTTGGGGACCCCGCAGAAGGAGCACGCACAGGATCGCGAGTTCCCGGCGTCCCAGATTCAACGTCTCTGAAAACCGTTGGGCGTATTTGTGAACGCGGCTGCCGCCTACGATCACAGCCGCAAAATGCTTACGCTTCAGGCGCTCCAGTGCATCGAGCACTGTGTCCTCATCAAACTCTACAGTGGGAAACCGATTCGATTTTTGATTACACGCGTTGATCAGAGCGTTCAAGGAAAGCGGGTAATACTCGGGGGTGGCCGCTTCTTTCTCGATCAGCGCTCCGAGCACGCGCGCTTCAACGGAATCGATCAGTTCCATGCGGAGAAAGCGCGAGTACTCAGTGCGTCGGAACCGGCGTCTCGCCCGGATCGACCACGGGAGGCTTTGCTCCCGGCGGAACCGGAGCAAGCAAATCCTCTTTGCGGAAGATCAAGGTTGACGTGTTGTAGCTTGCCAGTTCAAAACCGTGCCCATGAGTGATGGCGTCTGTAGGACATGCCTCGACACAATAACCGCAAAAGATACAGCGGTTGTAATCGATGTTATAGGCTTTTGCGTAACGCTCACCGCCGCTGATGCGCACCTGGTCCGTGTTCTCCGCGGCTTCAATGTAGATACATTGAGCGGGGCACGCCGCTGCACAGAGAAAACAGGCGACGCACTTCTCCAGGCCGTTCTCGTCGCGCTGTAAAACGTGCGTTCCGCGATAGCGCTCCTCAAACTTAGGCGGCTCATCGGGGTAGTTCTCCGTGATGTCCGGGGAGATCATCTCCTTGAACGTCACGCCCAGCCCCTTGGCTATCGCAGCCGCTCCGCTGAACACCTCTTCGAGTTTGTTCGCCATCTCCCTCCATCCTACCCGAAATCGTCAGCTTCCGACCGGAAGCTCGTTTTTCGAGCCTCAGCCAGGCTTCATCAACGGGACCTTCTCGTCGGGACGGAACGTGGCCACTCCGAAGCGCGCCCCCAGGTCTTCCAATTCACTCTTCACAAATCCGGTAAACGATCGATCGACGATCCCGTCCGGAGCGATGGAGAAGAAGGTAGGAACGTGATCGATGCGGAATCCATTGCTGGCCTTGTAGCCATCTTTTGCGGGATCCAGAAGGGTCGGAATGCGCATGCCGAAGTGTTGGAGAAACTCCAAAGTCTCGCTTCGCGTATTCTGCGAAATCGCGATCAGGCGCGGGGTTCCTGGGGAGGCACCGTCCGCAATACGCTGCACAAACGGCATCGCGAGCTGACAGGTGGGGCAGTTTATCTTGAAAAAAACCACCACGGCTGGCCCATGACGCAGAATGGTCATGAGCGATTCCGTTCCGCCTTCGGTTGTCTTCAGTCGAAAATCAGGAGCCGTTTCCCCCGGTTGAAGCATAAACTTCACCTTACTGTACGGCGACAGTAGGACGTTGCTGAGAGGCAATCCATAGGTCGATTCTGCTTTCCAGGATGTCCAGCGGCAGGGATCCCGCGCCGAGTACCGCATCGTGGAAGCGGCGCTCATCGAACCTCGGGCCCAGCGTCTGCTCAGCCCGCGTGCGCAGCTCGCGGATTTTCAACTGGCCGATCTTATAAGCATCCGCCTGCCCCGGCCAGGAGATGTAACGGTCCACCTCGACCACGATGTTCTGCTCGGTTAGCGCGGTATTCGCCTTCATGAAGTCGATCGCCTGCTGCCGTGACCATCCGAGTGCGTGCATCCCGGTATCCACCACCAGGCGGCACGCGCGCCACATTTCGTAACTCAATTGCCCGAACTTCGAGTACGGGTCTTTATATAAGCCGATTTCGTAGCCCAGGCTTTCCGAATAGAGTCCCCAGCCTTCCACAAACGCGGTGACCCCCATCTGCCGGCGGAATTCCGGCACGTTTTCGAGCTCATGCGAGAGCGCGATCTGCAGATGATGGCCCGGAACGGATTCGTGCGAGGACAGCACTTCCATTTCGAATTTGGGACGCGATTCGAGCTTATAGGTGTTGACGCGGTAAATCCCGGGGACGGCGCCATCCACCGTGCCCGGTTCATAATATGCGGTGGTCTGCGAAGGCGCGCTGTAAGCGTCCATGGGCTCCACGCCATAGGGCGTGCGCGGCAGTTTGCCGAACAGTTTCGGCAGTTGCTCGTCGATGCGCTTGCAGATATCGCGGTAAGCCGTCACCAGTTGCTCGGCGTCCGTGTAGTAGAAGCGCGGATCGGTACGCAGAAATTGGACGAACTCATCGAAGCTGCCGTGGAATCCGGTCTCGCCGATGGTCTTCTCCATGTCGCCGCGGATGCGTTTCACTTCGCCTTCCCGATTTCATGGATCTGCTCCGGCGTCAGATCGGTCGTGGTGCGGATACGTGCGGTAGCGAAACCAGGCCTGTCCGTCCGGCAAGGAGGAAAGCCCGATCGTTTCGCGGCATTGGGGGATGTAATCCTTTGTGAGGAAATCGCGAAACTTGCGGAATGACGGATACACCTCACCATCGATCAAGGACTGCGCGGTGCGCCGCAACCGATCCTGGTCGGCGGGGAGATGGATGACGGGAAATTCTGAAAGCTCTTCAGCAGCACGCTTTCGGACGGCTTATCATTGAGCAGCGTTCCATCTGCGCAGGGAATATCGCGCAGCACGATGCGGGGCTGCGTGATCCCCTTGGCTAGCCCTCTTGCAGCAGCGCGATGTTCTGGTCGACCAGAACGTTCACCTTACGGAAGCCGCGCGATTTCGTCCTCGTAGTCCTTCAAATGTCGTGGGGGCGATGCTGGAGCACCATCGGAACCATGCTGTGAACTCCGCCGCCGAGAGGATCGAGCGCGCCGAGATATTCCTCGGGAATCGTTCCCCTTCGATGGCACGCTCCACTCCCAGCGAAACAGGTCATAATTGAGTTGATCTTCGGCGTTGAGCTTCGACCGGTCAATCGAGGTCAGCGCTTTCAGCACCTCATCGGGATGGTGTTTGCGGAGATCGATGGCGGCGCGGGACATATCGGTCCAGCGATCGTTCTGGCCGGCGAACCCGCTGAATGTGGCCGATTCCGGATGATTGCGCATCAACCAGGCATGTTCATCGTCGAAGAGTTTATGCAAACGGGCGCCATTCTCCTGCGCGTGCGCCGCGGAAATTACGGCGCCGAGCAGAAGGCCGGGGATCAGGCTTCGCATATGGTGAACGCTATGATAGCTTGCGGATGTCTTCTCTTTCAAAGGCGTTTCTGTGCGTCGCGCTTCTGTCTCTCGCGGCGCCGCGGAGCTTTGCTCACGCCGTTCTGCTTCATTCCACCCCCCAGGCCGGAGCGGTTGTCGCGGGGCCGGCTATTACGGTGGAGTTACGTTTCAACTCCCGCGTGGACAGCAAACGCTCGCGGTTGATGCTGCTAACGCCTTCCGGCAAGCCCTATCAGCTCGACATCGCCGCGCAACACTCCCCGGACACTTTGACTGCGCCGGCCAAGGCTCTGACGACGGGCGGCTACAAGCTGAGGTGGCAGGTTTTGGCGGCGGATGGTCACATCACGAGGGGTGAAGTTGATTTCACAGTCAAGTAGCTATCGCCTGCTCGCTGCATGATCGAACTCCTCAATATATTCGGATTCCTCTCTGTGCTTTTGCGAGCGATGACGCTCGCCTGCGGATCTTTGGCCGCGGGAGGAATCCTGTTCACGTTGATCTGTCTGCCCCGTGAGGACAGCGCAGCTCTCGCGGCGTGCCGGCGTTTGATCTTCTGGTCGGCAGCGGCGCTGGCGTTTGGCCAATCCGCCTTCATCGCGACAGATGCAGCCATTCTTCAAGCTACGGTGGACTTGCCGTTCGCGGATGTGGTGAGCGCCAACTTCTTCCTGGCTGGCGTGGCATCGGCTTTGGCGGCCCTGACCTGCATGCTCCTCGTCCGCCGCTTGCGGCAAGGCAGTTGGTTCATGCTCATTCCCGTGGCGGTGATCCTCGGCGCCGAGTTGATGACCAGCCACGCCGCCGCAAGAGTGGATCACCAGACGCGCGCCATCCTTCTGACCGGACTACATCAGGGGGCGACCATGGCATGGATCGGCGGACTGCCCTTTCTGCTTCTTACGCTGGTGCAAAGCCGAACCGGGATGGACGCCGCTCGCGCCGGAGCGCGCTTCTCGCGGCTGGCACAGTTCAGCATCGCCGGTATTGCGTTCAGCGGGATCGGTCTTTCGTATTCGTATATCGGTTCCGTCCCCGGCCTTTACGGAACCTCCTACGGAATCATGGTTGCGGGCAAGGCGCTGATGTTTGGGATCATGCTGGCGCTGGGCGGCGCGAATCTCTTCATCGTGCGCGGGTTGAAGCGTGGTCCCGAAGCGTTACTCGCGCGTTTAAAGCGCCTGTCGGAAGCGGAGATCGGGATCGGGTTTACGGTGGTGCTCGCGGCTGCGTCGTTGACGTCGCAAGCTCCTCCCATCGATCTGCAGACCGGGCGCGTCACGCCTCCGGAGATTGTCGAAAGGTTCACTCCTCGAGCGCCACGGCTCCAAAGCCCGCAGTTAAATGAGCTTTCGCCGCCCAGTCTGCCGACGGCCGACGTTGCGCGCGCGGACTCGTTTGTGCCGGGCGCGGTTACGCATCCCAACACGCCGGGAGACATCGCCTGGTCGGAATACAACCACAACTGGGCCGGCCTGGCGGTCCTGTTAATGGGTGTTCTGGCCGTGGCCTCGCGGATCTTCCGGCTGCGCTGGGCGCGTCACTGGCCGCTCGCGTTCTTTGGCTTGGCGTTCTTCCTTCTGTTACGCGCCGACCCGGAAGCTTGGCCCTTGGGGCCGAAAGGGTTTTGGTACAGCATGACCGATTCGGAGGTTTTGCAGCACCGGCTGTTCGCGCTAATGATCATCGCCTTCGCGTTTTTCGAGTGGAGCGTGCAGGTCGGCCGCATCAAGTCACATGCCGCCGCGCTCGTGTTCCCCGGAGTGTGCGCGCTTGGGGGCGCGCTGCTGATGACGCATTCGCACGCCCTGGGAAACGTGAAGGAGGAATACATGGCGGAGGTCAGCCATCTTTCGATCGCGATCTTCGCGGTAGCGGCTGGTTGGGCGCGCTGGCTCGAGCAGCGCGTCGACGCCGCGTGGCGCCGCATCCCTTCTACGGTATGGCCGGTGTGCTTTGTGCTGATTGGCCTGATGCTGCTGTTTTACCGAGAGGCTTGAGTTCGCTCACCCGCACGGTGAGCGCACGCCACGTGAATTTGTGGACGACGCTGGGGAAGTACGCGTCGGAATCATAGTCGCCCTCGCACATGAACAACTCGCCCGCGACCGCTTTGACCTGGAGCAGGTGGCGGTCGTCATTCGCTTCGGGCGGCCACAGACGGCCGTGGCTATGTTTAGTGCAAAGCGATTTGGGAGGGACGACGCTCGTTGGTGCTGCGTCGGCGAAGAGCTTCGCCGTTAGGAACACGACCAGCACGAGAGAGCGGAATGGCACGCTACGACGGTATCCCGCGACGGCCAAGGCGGCAATACCGTAACCACAGGATTTTGCACTCGGAAGGCGCTGTACTAGCGCAAATCGCCTAACGTGTACTGTAGGTTCGCGTACGCGTTGCGGTAATCGTAACGGGCGTTTACGTTTTCAATCAGCGCTTGGGTGAGGCTAAGTTGCGCCTGCGTGATCTCGACAATGGAGGAAAGTCCCAGGTTGTAGCGGCCTTGCGCCAGATCGAGCGCTTGCTGAGCTTGCTTCACCAATTGGTCGGTGACCGGTATGCGTTGAAAAGCGGTCGAAGCACTCAGCCATGCGGTATGAACGTCGTGCCCGACCTGTTGCTGGAGATCCCGCGAGCGCTGTTCGGCGGCAGCCGCTTCGTAGGCCGCAGCTTCGCGGCGCGCGGAAAACAGATGGCCGTTGAAGACGGGAACTTCGACGTTCACCGCCGCGCCTTCATATTCGCGTGGAACCGTGCGCGGGTCCTGGTTCAGGTAAGGCAGCACGCCGCCCACCGCGAGGAGATTCACGTTGGGCCGTTTGAGGTCGCGCTCCGCCGCTTCGAACTTTTGCGCTGCTTGCAGCCGCAGGCGCAGTTCGCGAAGCTCCGGCCGGTTCTGGACGGCCTCGTTCAAGAGCGCGGTGTCGTCGGGGGGCAGCACAGGATTTCCGGGAACATCCTGAATCTGGTGGTCGACCGGATGGTCTTCACCGATGGCGCGCGATAGGTCGGCCTGCCCCTCCTTGACACCGTCCTGGGCCCGTAGAAGCAGTAAGCGCGCCTGCTCCACGTTGACCTGCGCGAAGCTGACATCAATTTGCGATTTCAATTGGGCTTTGGCCAGTGCGCTCACCTGCTCCGCGACGGACTGGCGCTCTTTCAGCGTCTCCTCCGCCACGGTGACGAAGGCCTGTGCCTGGAGAACCTCGAAGAAGGCGCGGTTCACATTGAGGACCACGTCGTCGCGGGTAGCTTGCGCGCTCTGGTCGGCAGCTTGTGCCTGAAGATTCGAGCTGTCCACCAGGTTTTTGGTGCGACCGAAATCGGTTACCAGCTGATTAACTTGCAATCCGGCGCCAAAGCGATTGAAGAGGACGGATGCGGCCAGCGCGCCCGCACCGATACGGCTTTGGTCGTAGCCTTGCGAAGCGGTCACTTCGCCGTTGATCTTCGGGTAGTAATCGGACCGGGCTTCGGTCACACGCTGCGCGGCCGAACCTGCGAGGTTGCGCGATACGGCAATCCGTGGATGATTGCGCAAGGCCATCTGCTCGGCCTGCTCCAAGGTCAAGGGTACACCGGCCGTTTGGGCGTGCAACGCGCTGGCACACAAGACGAAAAGCGATACGGCTCTGGCCCTATACATTTTGTGGACGTGCCTGCTTGTTGCGGTAAATCAGGTAGTAGGCAGCCGGCACGATGAACACCGTGAAAGCGACGGACGAGGAGAGTCCGCCAATGATGGCGCGGGCCATTGGCGCATACTGTTCGGAGCCGGTGCCCATCTTCAGAGCCATGGGAATCATGCCGATGATGGTGGCGAGCGACGTCATCAGAATCGGCCGCAGACGCACTCGGCACGCCTGTGATCACGGCATCGGCCACCGGCATTCCCTGCTCCTTCCGAGCCGGTGCGCGAAGTCGACGATCAGAATGCTGTTCGATGCCGCGATTCCGACCAGCATCAGAACGCCCATCAGGGACATGACGTTCATGGTCGTATTGGTGATCAGCAGCATCACGAGAACGCCGATCACACCCATGGGAATCGCCAGCATGATCAGTACCGGATCGATGAAGGATCTGAACTGCGCGATCAGAATCAGGTAGAGCAGCACGAACGAGAGCCCGAATCCGATGGCGAAACTCCGGAACGACTGCTGCATGCCTTCAACCATGCCGCGAGGTTGACGCGCACGTTCGGGGGCCTGCTCGATGTGGGGCAGCAGTTTCTCGATCCGGTTCGTGATTTGTCCGAGATCTTCGCCTTGCGGTGGTGACATAAACATCGGTGGAGCGTTGGATCTGGTAGTGATCGATCTCGGTCGGCGTCTGGATATTCAGCCAGACTGACGACCGTAGTCGAGCGTGGTCGGCAGGTTTCAGCCCGGGCGCGCGGATCGGAATGTTCTTCAGATCGATCGGGTTGTGAATGGCTGCGCTTCCGTTCTCGTAATACTGCACGGTCAGGAAGTAGTTGTTGCCGCTCTTGCGGTCCACCCAGTAGTTGGGCGCGATCATGGCGTTGGAGTTCAGCGCGGTAATGACGTTGTCGACGATCTCTTTTTGGCTCAAACCCAGTTCGGCGGCGTGCACGCGATCGATATCCAGACGCAGTCCCGGGTAATCCATGTCCTGCGGAATGTAAACCTGGCCGACTCCGGGAATGGCGGAGATCTTTTCCGAAATCTCCTGAGAGAGCGGTGGTCTTCCGCGAGATCCGGGCTGGTCACCTGGATGTCGATCGGCGCGGGCATACCGGTGTTCAGAATGGCGTCCACCATGGAACCGCTCTGGATGAACGTGCGCAGTTCGGGGAACTGTTCATTGATCGCCCGCTGCACGCGAGCCATGTATTCGTAGCTGCCGGTTTTGTGATCTTCGGTCAGCTGGGTCTGGATGGTCGCCGTGTAAGAGCCCGAGTTGGTCGTGTAGAGCGACGAGAAATCATTCACCACCCCGATATTCGAAACGGTGATGTGAAAGTCGGCGGGAGTGACGATGTGCTTGATCAAATCTCCACCTTGGCCACGTATTCGTTGGTCAGTTCGAGCCGCGTTCCCGTGGGCGCTTTCAGGTTGATGGTGAACTGGCCCGCATCCGTGCGCGGAAAGAACGAGACTCCGAGGAAAGGATAGATCGCCAGGCTGACGCAAACAATCCCATCAGCGCTGCGACCGTCAAACCGGGGCCTGCACAGCGCGCGCCGCACGCAGCGCTCGTACAGATCCAGAATGCGGTTGAACCGGTATTGAACCCCGCATTGAAGCGTTCACCCCAGGACGCTTTCGGCGCCATGCGCCTCCGCGTCCGTGCGGCACGGCCTTTGAGAAAGCGCGAGCAGAATAGCGGAATCACGGTCATCGCGACGACGAACGACACCAGCAGCGAGATGCAGAAGGCCAGCGCCAGCGCGGAGAACAGGAACTTGCTCACGCCGTAAAGAAAAGTGACGGGAAAGAAATCGACCACGTCGACCAGACGTCGCGGCCAGCACGGCCAGCGTCACCTCCGAACCGCCGAATTGCGCGGCCTTCATCGGCATCTTCCCCTGATTCCAGATGACGATAGATGTTCTCGAGCGAGATCACCGAGTTGTCGATTACGCGCGAGAACGCCAGCGCCAGGCCGCCCAGAATCATGGTGTTCACGGTGCGCCCATGCAGTTCAGGATGACGAAGGTAGCGAGCGCAGAAAGCGGAATCGAGAGCAGCACCGCCGAGGTGGCCCGCACGTTGCCCAGGAACAGCAGAATCATGATGCTGGTCAGCACGAGCCCGATCAGCCCTTCGTGCAGCACGGTCTTGATCGCCTCCTTGACGAACACGGATTGATCGAACAGAAGCTCCGCCGTCATCTGCTTTGGAATGTCGTACAGGTGGCCGATCAATTTGCGCACGCCGTCACCACCTCGATCGTGTTGGTGTCGCCGCCCTGCTTCATGATGGGAATGTAGGATGGACTTCTGGCCGCCCACGCGCACGATGTTGTACTGGATCGCGCTAGCATCCTCCGCGTTTCCCACATCGCTGACGCGCACCCACGAATCACCCACGGCTTTGATGCGGAACGTCGTTGAGCTGCTGCATGTTGTCGACCAGGCTGTTCGAGTACACGTAGTAATCGAACGGCCCCATCTTCACGTCGCCCGCCGGCAGAATCAGGTTGGCGTTGTTGACGGCGGTCACCACATCCATCACACTCAGCTCCGCGAGAAGCAGCTTATAAGGATCGACGCACACCATGATCTGGCGCTGCTTGCCGCCGAACGGCGGGGGAATCTCCGCGCCTTTGATCACCGCGATCTGATTTCGAATCGCGAACCGCGCATAATCGTGGAGCTGCGTTTCGGTCAGCCCCGCGCCCTTTACGGCCACCAGGCAAACCGGCAGGCTGGAGGCATCCGACTTCAACACCACCGGCGGCAGCGTGCCCGGCGGCAGGCGCTTCAAATCGGCCAGAGCCAGATTGGATAGTTCGGTGACGTCCGCGTCCGCACTGGTCCCCGGCTGGAAGAACACCCGGATGATGCTGACGCCCAGAAGCGAATGCGACTCCATGTGATCGATGCCGCTGGCCAGTGTGAAGAACCGCTCGAGGGGCGAGGTGATATTGGTCTCGATATCCTGCGGAGGCATGCCGGAATAGAAGGTCGCCACCACGACTTGCGGCAGATTGATCGCGGGAAACAGATCCACCGGCATCCGCGCGACCGCCACCACGCCGAGCAGCGAAACGGCAAGGCACAGCACTACGATGAAGTACGGATTGCGAATGGAGAACCCAGACATGGCCGGCTATTGTTGGTCCTGCGAACTGGTGTCGTAAATGACTTTCTGAACGATGTGAGGTTTCACCGTCTGGCCGGGCTTCAGGCCGCTGCGATCGCTGACCACTACTTGCTCGCCCGGGTGGACGCCGCTTAAGACCTCGGCGAAGTTTGCGGTCTGCATGCCCACGGTGACGGGCCGTCGCTGCACGCGGCCGGATTCATCGACGACCCAGATCTCCCTTTGGTCGCCCTCCCGGCTGATCGCTTCGAGCGGCACTGCCGTGGCATGCGGCTTTTGGTTCAAGGTGAGCACCGCCGTGGCGTAGAGGCCCGGAACCAACTGGCTCGAAGTGTTGGGAACATCTACTTCGGTATGCATCGTTCGCGTCGCGGAGGTAACGTCCACGGAGAAGCGCGCCACCTTGCCTTCGAAGCTGCGCCCGAGCGAGGGAACCTGCACCTCGACCGGATCGCCCATACGGATGTACCTGACGTAGGATTCCGGGACGGGAATCACGAGACGGTAGAGGCTCTCCTGCGACAGCTTCACCAGTGGAGTCGCCTGATTCGAGCTGGTGCCCGCCTGCATCAAGGCGCCGAGATTCGCGAATCGTTGTGTAACCACGCCGTCGAAGGGCGCCGTGATTCGCGAGTAATCAAACAAAGCTTGCGTCTGCGTGAGCTGAGCCTTCGCCACCATCAGACGGTTTTGCGCGGACTTGTACTCGCCCTGCGCGGCCTCCATTTGTGACTCGGCGGATAAGTCCCGTCCACGCGCCTCGTCGACCTCCTCTTCGGCCACCAGTCCGGGCTTCTGTTTGGAGACCTGCGCGAGCCTTTGATAGCGGACGTGCGCGACGTCGACCTGCGCCTTGACCCGTTCAATCTCACTCTGCGCCCGAGCGACTTCATCCGATTGCGCGGCGATGGCCGCCTTGCGTTCCTGGAGTTGCGCTTCTAACTCCGGAACCTCCAGAACGGCCATTAGTTGGCCCTTGCGGACGTGCGTTCCGTAGTCGACGAGTAACTGCTTGACGTAGCCGGCCTCCTTGGCATAGACGTCGATTTCCTGGAATGGAACCAGTTCACTGCTGATGGTGAGTTGCTGTGAAAGTGGTTGCTCCGTCACCGGGGTAACCCCTACGATGATCATTTGCGATTCGTTGGTTTTCGCTGCCATGTCGGGATGGCCGCATGCCGCAAACAGAAGGGAGATCGCGCCAACGCAGGCAGTCGTGATGAAGAACTGTGGCCAGCGATACATGAGAGAGCGAATGCTCCGGGGTCCTCTTGTTTGACGATAGGCGGAGCGCGTCAGGCACGGAATACCGCGTCCACTGGATTTTCAGACCTCCTGGCATCCAGTGGGCTCGGTGCTTGGACGATATCGTTAAGGAAGATACGTATGGCCACCCGTACGCGCGTCCTCATCGCCGATGATCACCCGCTGGTCCGTAGCGGTCTCAAGTTTCTCCTCGAACGGGAAGGCGAGTTTCAGGTTGTGGCGGAGGCTGCCAATGGATACGAAGCTATTGAGCTGGCCGCGCTCCATCGCCCCGATCTGATCCTGTTGGACGTTGGGATGCCGCGGCTCACCGGTACGGATGCGGCCAAGCAGATCTCTGAGAAACTGCCCGGAGCGCGGATCATCATGGTCAGCATGCACTCCGACGAGGCCTATGTGTTGCGTGCTTTGAAGGCGGGGGCTCGTGGATACCTGCTCAAGGCCTCTCCGGAAGGCGATGTTCTGGCGGCCGTGCGAGCCGTCGCCGCCGGGAATGCGTACTTCAGCCCCAGCATTACCAAGATGCTGGTGGAAGACTACGTCCTCGAAGTACAACGCCGTGGAGTGGAAGACAGTTACGATCTACTGAGCATCCGGGAGAAAGAGATCCTGCAGCTGCTGGTCAGCGCCAAGAGCAATCGCGACATCGCCGAGATGATCCATGTGAGTGTCTCGACGGTTGAGACGCATCGCAACAATATCCTGCAGAAGCTCCATCTCCACAGCCTTCCTGAACTGATCCTCTACGCCGTGCGGAAAGGGTTGGTGTCGTGAGGAATCGTCTCCGGTAGAGGGAGCACGACATCGACGGTCGTGCCCAGCCCTTTCTCCGAATCAATCCGGAACTTGCCACGCAGGCGCACTACGCGTTCCTCCATTCCGAGCAGGCCCATTCCCGATTCGCCGGAAGGGTCGAAGCCCTTGCCGTCGTCCCGTACCGCAACGTGGAGGTTTCCGTCTTCCTGTTGTACGGAGATCCGCGCCTGGTGTGCGCCCGCGTGGCGGGCCGCGTTCCGCAGGGACTCCTGCACTACTCGATAAATGCAGGTCCGGTGTTCATCGGGTAGGCTTTCGGGAAAATCGTCAGCGATCACTTCGACCGGTAGCTGGTCGGTGCGGGAGACCTCGCGCGCTAACCATTTCAAGGCAGGTATCAGCCCGAGATCGTCAAGCATCGACGGCCGGAGCAGGAGGGAGATGTTGCGCACGACCCGGGCGCTTCGCTCCGTCATCTCTTCGCTCATCTGCAGCTGTCGCGACGCTTCGTCGACGTTGTTCTCCTTCAGCGAAGACCGGAGATTACCTAAGGCCAGCATCGTGGCGGAGAGAACCTGCCCTACTTCGTCGTGGAGTTCGCGCGAGATGCGGCGGCGTTCGTTCTCCTGCGCGGCAACCACTTCTCCGGAGAGTTGCTTCAACTCTTCGCGCGCGCTGAGAACTTCCTGAAAACGCATTTCGGACGTACGCTCCAACTGAAACAAGCGCCACATGGTGACGCCGGCAAGCGCACATCCGATAGCTGCGATCAACAGGAGGAGGAAGATCAGCTTCGTGCGGAACGAAGAGAACATTTCACTCAATTGCTGACTGCTGGCTTCGAGTTCCTTTTCGCTCACGGCTTGAATCCGGTCGGCGAGGCCGATCGCCAGCATGCGCCGCGGAAGCACCTCATTCTGAACAAAAGAGACACCGCCCGAACTCCGCTTTGCGGCATCCCAATCGAGAGCTGGAGTCAGCCTTGAGAGGTAAAGGGAGAGCTCCGCTTTCAACTGTTGAAACGGCTCGCGTTCGTCCGCCCGGACAAGGCGGGCGTAGTCGTCCATCGCGCGGTTCACTTCCGCCATAACCTGCAGGAAGTGATCACGGTGGAACTGCGCGAGTGTGTCGTTGGTGTCGAGCAGGAAGTCGCGAGCATATGTACCGGACAAATAGATGCTCGACCGCAGCTTCTCAAGAGTTCGATCCCGCTCCAGGTAATCCTTGCGAATACGCTCCTGCCGGATTTCGATCTGATAAAGGAAGGAAATTGCACTTCCGCCAAAGATGGCCATGAGCAGAAGCAGTCCGCCGAAACCGACCCAGAGAAGTATTCGGGTCTGGTGGAGCCTTCCACGTTCACCTGTTGCGGGCGAGGTCAATGTCCGCAGTATACGGTCGAATCATCCCGCAGGGCTTACTGTAAGCACCCGAAAGTTCAGCCAGTCTAAACGGTATTCTCGCCGCCGACCGGCAATGTGTGGATGCATACTTGCCGCTTTGACGTTGGCGGATCGAGGGGGTACGCTTTGGGTGAGCAATGAAACCCAACGGTTCGTCCCTGCTTTCCAGATGGCCCTTGTTCAAGCAGTTCCGCGATGGCGACCTTCTCGCTTTGGGAAAGACCGCCAAGTCGGAGCGCTCCGATCACCTCGAGCCGCGCATCAAGCACGTTGATCGGGTCGTCAAGTCGATCTGCCCCTATTGTGCGGTGGGCTGCGGTCAGAACGTGTACGTTAAGGACGAGAAGATCGTCGACATTGAGGGCGATCCGGATTCCCCCATCTCGCGCGGGCGTCTCTGCCCGAAAGGATCGGCTTCCTTCCAGCTGGTGAATGGGGACCATCGCGTGCAGGACGTGCTGTATCGCCGCCCGTACGGAACGGATTGGGAGAAGATCCCTCTCGAGCAGGCGATGGACATGGTCGCCGAGCGCGTCAAGAAAGCGCGTGACGAGAACTGGCAGGACAAGAACGAGGAAGGTAAGCCGCTGCACCGCACGCTAGGCATTGCGCATCTGGGCGGGGCCACGCTCGACAACGAAGAGAACTACCTCATCAAGAAGCTCTTCACCGGTCTAGGCATCATACAGGTCGAAAACCAGGCCCGTATTTGACACTCCTCCACGGTCCCCGGTCTGGGGGCCAGCTTTGGAAGAGGCGGCGCAACCACGTTCCAGCAGGATCTGGAGAACGCGGATTGCATTCTGATCGAAGGCTCCAATATGGCCGAGAATCACCCAGTGGGTTTCCAGTGGGTGATGAAGGCTAAGGAGCGTGGCGCCAAGATCATCCATGTAGATCCGCGGTTTACGCGCACGAGCGCGGTGGCCGACATCTATGCGCCGATTCGTCCAGGGACCGACATTGCGTTCCTGGGCGGATTCATCCACTACATCCTGGAGAACGAGCGCTACTTCCGCGAGTACGTTGTGGAGTACACCAACGCGGCGTCCATTATCAACGGACAAGTTCCAGGACACCGAAGATCTGGACGGTCTCTTCTGCGGATGGCAGGCAGGCGAAGCCGAATACGACTTCGACGCCTGGATGTATGAGAACCCGAAAGACCATCCACCCGGAGCCGCCGGCAGCAAGCAGGAACGGCACACCGGAGAAGGAGAATCCGAACGCGCGGCCATGGCTCGGGCGGGCAGCTTCGACCGGACATTGCAGCATCCGAGGTGCGTGTTTCAGATCCTCAAACGACACTACCAGCGCTATACGCCCGAGATGGTGGAAGAGATCTGCGGGATGCCGCCCGAGACCTTCCGGAAGATTGCCGAAACGCTGTGCGACAACTCGGGTCGCGAGCGGACCGGCGCCATCTGCTACGCGGTGGGCTGGACGCATCATCTGACGGGACCGCAGATCATCCGAGCGGCGTCCATTGTGCAGACGCTGCTGGGGAACATCGGTCGTCCGGGAGGCGGCATCCTCGCTCTGCGCGGACATGCGTCCATCCAGGGTTCGACCGACATCCCGACGCTCTACAACATGCTGCCGGGCTATATCACGATGCCCCGGGCCAAGCAGGACAGCAGTTTCGAAGGAGTACTGCGACCACGAGATTGCCCAATCCGGGTGGTGGGGCGAATCCAGGAAGTACCTGGTGTCGCTGCTCAAAGCATGGTGGGGCGACGCGGCGACAGAAGCGAACGATTGGTGCTTCGACTACCTGCCTCGCATCGACTGGCGACCATTCGCACATGACGACGGTGGTGAACCATGATCGACGGGGTGGTGAAGGGCTACTTCATCATGGGCGAGAACCCCACGGTGGGTTCGCCCAACGCGGGACTGCAGCGGCAAGGGCTGCGCAACCTCGAGTGGCTGCGTGGTGCGCGATCTGGCGATGATCGAGACGGCGGAGTTCTGGAAGAAGTCGCCGGAGCATGACCGCGGCGAGGTGCGGGCTGAGGACATCGCGACGGAGGTGTTCTTCTTCCCGGCGGCGGCCCATACCGAGAAGGAAGGCACGTTCACCAACACGCAGCGGCTACTGCAATGGCGACATAAAGCGGTGGAAGCGCCGGGCGATGCGCGCAGTGAGCTCCACTTCATCTATCACTTGGGCAAGCGCTTGAAGGCGATGTACGAGTCGTCGACAGATCCGAAGGACAAGCCGATCCAGCAATTGGACTTGGCAGTACCAGTGCATGGCCCGAATCAGGAGCCGAGCGGCGACGAGGTGCTGCGCGAGATCAACGGGTATACCGTAGACAAGCGCGAGCTGGTCGATATGTTCACGGATCTGAAGGATGACGGCACAACGGCATGCGGCTGCTGGATCTACTGCGGGGTGTACGCGCAGGGCGAGAATCAAGTCGGCCCGCCGCAAGCCCGGCTTCGGAACAGAACTGGGTAGCGCACGAGTGGGGCTGGGCCTGGCCGGCGGATCGCCGCATCCTCTATAACCGCGCTTCGGCCGATCCCGATGGCAAGCCGTGGTCGGAGAAGAAGAAGCTTGTCTGGTGGGACGAGACCAAGAAGCAATGGACCGGTCTCGATACGCCGGACTGCATCAAGGAGCGCCCGCCTACCTATCAGCCCGCTCAGGACGCCAAGGGTAAGGACACGCTATCCGGCAACGACCCGTTCGTCATGCAGGCGGACGGCAAGGCGTGGCTGTTTGCGCCGCACGGCTTGCAGGAGGGCCCGTTGCCGACGCACTACGAGCCGCTCGAATCGGTCGTCAAGAATCCGCTCTACGGGCAGCAGTGCAACCCGGTGCGGATCGAGTATAGCCGCAAGCGCAACCCCATGCACCGGCCTTACGACGACGAGCGCTTCCCCTACCTTCTTACGACGTACCGGCTGACCGAGCACCACACGGCGGGCGGGATGTCGCGGTGGCTCTCGTGGTTAAGCGAGTTGCAGCCGGAGATGTTCTGCGAGGTCTCGCCCGAGCTGGCGGCGCAGAAGGGGCTGCGTAACGGAGATTGGGCAACCATCAGCACGGCGCGCGCGGCCATCGAGACGCGCGTGCTGGTGACCGAGCGCATCCGCCCTTTGCGCATCGGCAAGCGCACGTTCCAGCAGATCGGGTTGCCGTACCACTGGGGCAGCGCCGGTCGGGTGCGGGGCGACTCGGCGAACGAGCTGAGCAACTTCGTCGGCGGATCCGAATGTGAGCATCATGAACTCCAAGGCGCACACCGCGGACATCGTCGCGGGACGCCGGGCGCACGAGCTTGCGTCCTCAGCATATGTACCTCAACGGCGGTGGGGCGACGCAGCCCGGAGCCGAACTGCGCGATCTTCCGGAAGCGCGCGACACGGCCCGAAGGCAAGCACCACGTAACGGCGGCCAAAACCCAGCAAGGGGATCAAACGTAATGGCCAAGGGCTTCTTCACCGACACCACGCTTTGCATCGGCTGTAAAGCTTGCGAGGTGGCCTGCAAGCAGTGGAACCAGTTGCCGGACGATGGCTTCTTCTTCAGCGGCATGTCGTACGACAACACGGTGTCGCTGGGCGCATCGACGTGGCGGCATGTGAGCTTCATCGAACGGCCCGTAGCGCTCGGCGGACAGGACAACGGGCCGTTCTCGTGGCTGATGTCGTCCGATGTATGCAAGCACTGCTCGCGCGCGGGGTGCCTCGAGAACTGCCCGACGGGCGCCATTATGCGGACCGAGTTCGACACGGTCTACGTGCAGCCCGACATCTGCAATGGCTGCGGCTACTGCGTAGTGGGATGTCCGTTCGGGGTGATCGACCGCCGCGAAGACGACGGGCGCGCGTGGAAGTGCACGCTCTGCTACGACCGCCTGACGGACGACATGACGCCGGCCTGCGCGAAGGCATGCCCCACGGCGTCGATCCAGTTGGCGAGATCGAGAACCTGCGGCACGACGCGCATGCCCGGGTTGAGAAGCTCCACGAGAACGGCGTCGGGGAAGCGTACCTGTACGGCGTGGATGCGGAGAACCAGCCGGGGACGGAGGGATTGAACGCCTTCTTCCTACTGGTCGACAAGCCGGAGGTGTACAACCTGCCGCCGGATCCGTGCGTGCCGACCAAGAAGGGCGCGCAGAGCTGGAAGGCGATGGGCTATGCGGCGCTGGGGATCGCAGCGGCGGCGGTGAGCGCGGTGCTGGCTTCGAAGGGTGACCACCGGTGAACGACGGCCGCTACATCGACGAGCAGAGGGGGACGCTAAGCGGCGAAGGCGCGCTGCAGAGAGTCCGCGAAGAGGACCTGCCCGGCACGCGGGTGGTGTATCGGGATGACCCGGCGTCTCAGTCCGAGACCTACTACGACCGGCCGGTGATCAAGAAGTCGGTGTGGACGTGGGACATCCCGGCTTACTACTACGTGGGTGGGGCCACGGGCGGATCGATGGCGCTGGGCGCGGCGGCAACCCTGTTGAACCGGGAGGGCCTGCCCAACATCGTGCGCTACTCGCGCTGGATCGGCGTGATCGGCGCGACGGTCAGCTCGGTGTTCCTGATCCACGATCTAGGGCGTCCCTCGCGGTTCATCTACATGCTACGGGTGTTCCGTCCGACGTCGCCGATGAGTGTAGGGTCCTGGATCCTGGTGTCGTTCTCGTCGTTCGCCGGACTGTCGGCGTTGGCGGAGTTCGCGCCGCGCGAGTTCCGGTGGATCGGGGACGTAGCGGCGGTAATCGGGGGCGTGCTAGGACTCGGGCTCTCCGGATACACCGGCGTCCTGGTCGCCCACACGACGGTTCCGATCTGGCAGAAGCCGGCTCGCCTGCTTCCGGTGCTGTTCCTCTCGTCGGCGGCGGCAAGCGCGGCGTCGCTGTTCGACCTGATTGGCGGGAACGAGAGCGAGCATGCGACCACTACCGTGTTCGGGATCGCGGGCAAGGTGGCCGAGGTCGCGCTAGCGAACGCGCTCGAACGCGATGTCGCGAGCGTGCCCGAGGTGGTCAAGCCGCTGCAGGACGGATTCAGCGGCTTCCTCTGGCAGACGGGCAAGTTCCTCAGTGTGTCGAGCCTGGTACTGGCGATGATGCCGAACTCGACGAAGGGGATGCGGCGCGCGACGGGCGTGCTGGGCACGCTGGGCGCCATCTGCATCCGCTTCGGCATCCACTACGCGGGGCAGCGTTCGGCGATGAACCCGCGGGCGACCTTTCAGCAGCAGCGCGCGGGACAAGGCGCGTTCGAAGTCACTGGCCAGCCGGCCATAACCCACAGCTAGCTAGAAGCCGGTGGGGCGCACCTCGAAGGTTTCGCTCCACGTGCCACCGGCGGGGATGCTCTGCAAGCCGTCCCACTTGCCGTCGTGCGCCAGGTTGAAGGCGTTGGTGACCGCGGCCATCGGTTCGAAGCAGATGAAGCTCTTACCGGGAGGAGCGTAGGCGACGGCGACGGTGTACTTCGGGCCGTAGCTGACCGTAATCTGCTGCGACTTGCCCTTGACGGAGAACTCGGCGCGTCCGTCGGCTCCGCGGACCAGGCCGGTAAAGCCGTCATCGAGGGTATGTCCGGCCAGCGGGAATGGGTCGGGGAGATCCATGGGCTTCTTGTCCCCGGTAGGGGTGAGCTTGTCGTTTAGGACGAGGTGCTCCCGGGCGGCGAGGTGAGCGGTCCACTGGTCACGCGGCGCGTCATCGAGCTGGAAGTAGGGGTGGAAGCCAATGGCGACGGGCATGGGCTGGGTGCTGAGGTTGTGGAGCACGGTCTCGACGGTGAGGACGCCGTCATGGAGCCGGTAAGTCATCTCGAGCGTATGGGCGAAGGGGAACTGTGCCATGAGGTCGGGGTGCTTCCAGAACTCAAGGCGACTGGTGACGTGGGCCGATTGGCCGTCCGCCTTGGTCTCGGCGACTTCCCAAAGCGGCGAGTAGGCAAGGAGTCCGTGAATGGGCAGGTGATTGGGATCGAACCTGAGGGTACCGAGGTCCGGGTTGAGCAGGTACTTCTTGCCGTTCGCCCAATACTCCATCCCATCGACGCGGTTAGCCCAGGGCGCGAGGAACGGGACGCCGCCGAAGTCGGGCTTGGCCTTCCATTCGGCGAGGGTACTCGACGGCAGGTAGAGGATCTCATGACCGTTGACCTTCATGGAGTAGGCGTTGTTGCCGATGGTGGGGACGACGGAGACTTCGACGTGGTGTTTGGCGTCGGTGAGACGCACGATGGGAATTCCGTCCTGATTCGTTGCTTGCGCCTGGTAGCCAGCAGCCATGCTCATAGAGGGTCCAATCGCGCTCATCGATAGAAGGAAAGCACTTAGAGGCGCGGATCGCATCCCGACATTCTATAGGAAACAGCGCGGTAACTTGTAGGTATATGAACCTGGGCTCGGAAGCCGCTCTCGAGACGGCTGTGGCACGGCTCCGCGAAGTGCGGGCGGAGATCGCCAAGGTGATCGTGGGGCAGGACGACGTCGTTGAAGGCGTGCTGATCTGCCTGCTCGCGGGCGGTCACGTCCTGCTCGAAGGCGTGCCGGGCCTGGGCAAAACGACGCTGCTGCGGACGCTGGCGCGCTCGCTGCACCTGAAGTACTCGCGGATCCAGTTCACGCCCGATCTGATGCCGGCCGACATCGTGGGCAGCATGATCGTCGAGACGGACGATCGCGGGGCGAAGGTGCTGCGGTTCCAGCCCGGCCCGATCTTCGCCAACCTGGTGCTGGCGGACGAGATCAACCGCGCGACGCCGAAGACGCAGTCCGCGCTGCTGGAAGCGATGCAGGAGCGGACGGTGACGAGCGGGACGACCACGCACGAGCTCGATCTGCCGTTCCTGGTGATGGCGACGCAGAACCCGATCGAGATGGAAGGCACGTATCCGCTGCCTGAAGCGCAGCTCGACCGCTTCCTGATGAAGATCCTGGTGACCTATCCGAGCCGCGAGGACCTGACGCGGATCGTGGAGCGGACGATGCAGCGGGAGGAGGTGCACGTGAACGCGGTGCTTGACCGCGAGTCGATCTTCGAGATCCGCGACGTATGCAGGCAGGTGCTGGTGGCGCCGCATGTGCGCGATTACGCGATCCAGCTGGTGATGGCGACGCAACCCGACCAGCCGGAAGCGCACGAGATGGCGCGGAAGTACATCCGGTATGGCAGTTCGCCGCGCGGGCGCACAGGCCCTGGTGGAGTGCGGGCGGGTGCTGGCGCTGATGCGCGGGCGGTTCCATCTGAGCTCGGAGGATATGCGGAGCGTGGCGACTGTCGGTGCTGCGGCACCGCATCATCCTGAACTTCGACGCCCATGCCGACGGGCAGACGCCGGAGACGGTGCTGGGCGCGATCTTGAAGGGCATTCACGTGCAGGCGTCCGCCGCGTAGTCTCAGCGATGCCGCGAACCGCTGCTCGATCGCCAGTTTCTGGAAAGACTGGAGCGGCTGACCATTCACTGGCAGAAGTCGTTTGCCGGGCTGGTGGGCGGCCATAATCCTTCGCGCTTCTCGGGCGGCGGCCAGGAGTTCCTCGACCATCGGAACTTCCATCAAGGCGACGATCTGCGGGCGGTGAACTGGCGGGCGTATCTGCGGCTGGACAAGCTGTTCCTGAAGATGTTCCAGATTGAGCCGCGCGTGCCGGTGCAGATCCTGCTCGACACAAGCAATTCGATGGCGCTGGGCGATCGTTCGAAGTTCGACTATGCACGCAAGCTGGCGGCGGCGCTTGCGTATGTGGGGCTGGTGCGGCTGGATGCGCTGTCGGTGATGCCGTTCGCGGCGCGATTGGGAGAAGGCAAGCGATGCGGCGGAGGGCGGCACCGGTTCAGCCCGGTGATGGACTACCTGGGCACGTTGCAACCGGCGGGCAAGACGGACTTCTACGAGGTGGTACGGGAGTTCATGAGCGCGCGTCCTCACCGGGGGCTGCTGATCATCATCTCGGACTTCCTCGACGAGCGGGGATGCGAGAAGGCGCTGCAGTACCTGGCGGACTTCGGGCACGAACTCTCGCTGGTGCAGTTGTGGCGGGAGGAGGATCGCGAGCCGCCATGGACGGGCGAACTGGAACTGGTGGATGCGGAGTCGGGCGAGGTGCTGCGGATCGAGTGCGACGACGCGTCGCGGGCGGCGTACACGCGCGGGTTCGATGAGTTCGCGGCTGCGCTGCAGCAGCTGGCGATGCGCAACGGGGGCCGATACGTGGGCATCTCGACGGCGACGCCGCTCGAGGACGTGCTGTTCGACTCGATGGTGCGGACGCGGGGCGTGGCCTGATGTTCTTCCTGAACTTCGGACTGCTGCAGTTTGCGATGGCCGCGGGCCTTGCTTCGCTGGCGACGGTCGCCTTGTATCTGCTGGACCGCTCGCGGCGACGGCAGGTGGTATCCACGTTGCGGTTCTGGACGGAGGCGCGGCAGCCGGTGCAGACCGCGCGGCGACGGCATATACAGCAGCCATGGTCGCTGGTGCTGCAGCTGCTGGGGACATTGCTTCTGCTGCTGGCGATGGCGCAGCCACGGGCGGGCAATCCGTTCGCGAAGCCGAACGATCATGTGCTGGTGCTTGAGACCTCGGCGTGGATGGGTGCGCGAAGCGGCGGAGGGACGCTGATGGACGCGGCGCGACGCCGTGCGCTCGACTGGCTGGCAAGCGTTCCGGCGGGGGACCGGGTGATGTTGATCCGGGCGAACGCGGTAGCCACACCGGCGACGGCATTTGAGACCGATCACCGACGCGTGGAGGCGGCGATCGTGGACTCGACGGCAGGCGCGACAGCGCTCGATATCGGCGAGGCGCTGACAGCGGCTAAGCGCGCGCGGGACCTGCAGGGCGGCGGCGGAGAGACGGTGTTCGCCGGCACGGGCCGGGTGAAGGAGACGACGGAGAACGCGGGAGTGCCGAGTGATGGCTTGCGGGTGCTGTTGGTGCCGGACGCCATCGCGAACACGGGGATCCGCGGGGTGAGCGCGAAGCGGTCGGCAACGGATCCAACGGAGTGGACTGCGCTGGTGGGGGTCCGCAACTACGGGACGCGTGCACGGACGGTGACGTTGTCGGCGGGATTCAATCAGGCACCGGTGGGCGCACATCACGTCACGCTCCCACCGGGCGCCGAGCAGGCGGAGACGTTCACCTGGCACGCGCAGACGGCGGGTATCTTCGAGCTGCAGCTTACACCTGATGACGGCTTCAGTGACGACAATCGGGCAACGCTGCAACTGGCGGCTGCGCCACTGCTCCGGACGGTGGTGTACACGACTCGGGCCGAGGCGCTGCGTCCGTTGTTCGCGGCGAACCCGCGGGTGGAGGCGCAGTTCCGCAACCCTTCGCAGTATCGGGCCGACGGTGCGGGGCTGGTGATCCTGGACAAGTTCGTGCCTCCAACGCCACCACGAGGGGACAGCATCTGGATCGACCCTCCGGCGGCGGGTTCACCGATTGCGTCGATCCGGACGGTGGCGAAGCCCGCGGGACTGCGGTGGAGCAGCAATGCCCTGGGCGCGGGACTGCACCAGCACGACACCAAGCTGGACTCCGCGTCGATCTTGCAGCCCGCGACGAAGGATCTGGTGGTGGCGCAGGTGGATGCGGGACCGGTGATCGTGGCGCGGCCGGGAACCAAGAAGACGGTGGTGATCGGGTTCGACCCGGAGCGCGCCGGCACGCGGTATGAGCTTTCGACGCCGCTGGCCTTTGCCAACATCCTGAGGTGGATCGAGCCGGAGGCGTTCCGGCAAGCCGAGGTAAGCGTTCGGGCGGCGGGGAGCGTGACGGTGCCGGTTGTGGAGAGCGCGACGGAGAACAGCGGCACGCCGGCTGTGACCCGAGAGGCGGATGGGACGGCGATTCCGTTCACGGCCGAGCACGGGGCGGTGCGCTTCTTCACGGGCTCAAGGGACAACGTGGTCGTGCGGACTCCAGGGCGAGAGACGACGTACTCATTGACTCTGCCCGAGTTGGGGACAGCGAAGTGGGAGCCGCCACCGGGAGCGGTTCGCGGGGTAAAGCGCGGGGTGTTGGGCGTGCGTTCGCGACCTGAGCTCTGGCCGTGGCTGGCGGTGGCCGGGGCCCTCTGCTTCGTGGCCGAGTGGATGTGGTTCGCACGGGCGCGGCGCGCGCAGCTGCAGCCGATGCCGGGCAGACCGGCGCTGCGGAGGGCGTCGTGAGCTTCGTTCATCCGGTGGTGCTGCTGCTGTGCATTCTGCCGGCGGGATGGGTGCTGGGTACATGGCGCAACAGCACGCGGCGTACACTGCTGCTGCTCAAAGCGTTGAGCCTGATCGCGGTGGTCGCGGCGTTGGCCGAGCCGGTGCTGTCGTATGCCGACCGGCGTGTCGCAGTGGCCGTTCTGGCGGACACATCGGCGAGCGTTTCGCCGGAGGATCTGCGCGCGGAATCGGCAACGGTGCGGGCCATTGAAGGCCGCCGAAGATCCAACTACGTCACGCTGCTGCCGTTCGCGCGGAGGACGCGCCGACTCACAGCGGAGGAGCAGTCGGGGCACCTGGCGACTTCGAAGGGAGCGGAGGGACGCGCCACCAATCTGGAGGCGGCGATCCGCGATGGCATTGCGGCGCTGCCGGCGGATGCGGTGCGGCGCATCGTGCTGTTGTCGGACGGGAACGAGAATGAGGGGACGGTGACGCGGGCGGCGTGGCAAGCGCAGCAATTGGGGATCCCAATCGATACGTATCCGGCGGCAGGCCGCACGCGACCGGGGCTGCGAATCGTATCGGTGTCGGCACCGGGCGAAGTGTTCAGCGGGGAGCGGTTTCCGTTGGAGCTGACGGTGACGGCTCCGCAAGCGACGCATGCCGAGGTGGAGCTGGAGGCAGAAGGCAGCAAGCTGGGCACACAGGGAGTGGAGCTGGCCGCGGGCGAGAACCGGGTGACGATCCGGGCGGCGGTGAACACGGTGGGCGCTTTGGAGGTAGCGGGGAAGGTGAGCGCGCCGGGGCTGAGAAGCACGCCGTTCGAGTATGCGCTGACAGCGCGGCGGCCGCGGGTGCTGTTCGTGTCCGACGATCCGGCAGGCGCGGACGACCACCTGCTGCGGATTCTGAGCTCGAACCAGTTCGACGTGGAGCGGGCGGCGACGTTGCCGAAGGACCTCGACGGCTTCCAGCTGGTGATTCACAACAACGAGGACATGCAGCAGATTCCGGTGGCGGAGCAGGCCCGTCTGGAGCGCTTCGAACAGGAAGGCGGCGGCTTGTTGTGGATCGCGGGCGAGAAGAACATCTACGTGGATAAGAAAGGCGCGCCGGAGGACCCGCTGGCGCGCGCGCTGCCGGCGAAGCTCGCGCCGCCGCGGACGCCCAAGAGCAAGTGCGTGATTCTGATCATCGACAAATCGTCTTCGATGGAAGGCAAGAAGATCGACCTGGCGCGTGTGGCGGCGATTGGGGTGGTGGACAATCTGCAGCCGCAGGACTGGATCGCGGTGTTGATCTTCGACAACTCGTTCCAGTGGGCGGTGCCTTTGCGACGGGCGGAAGACCGGTCGTTGATCAAGCGATTGATTAGCGGGATTACTCCGGATGGCGGGACGCAGATTGCGCCGGCGCTGGCCGAGGCTTTTAACAAGATTGTGCCGGTAGACGCGGTTTACAAGCACGTGGTGCTGCTCACGGATGGGATTTCAGAAGAGGGCGACAGCCTGTCGATGGCGCATGAAGCCGCGGCGGCACACGTGACGATTTCGACGGTGGGGCTGGGGCAGGACGTGAACCGCTCGTATCTGGAGAAGATTGCGGCGAATGCGGGCGGCAAGAGCTATTTTCTGCTGGAGCCGAACGGGCTGGAGCAGATCCTGCTGAAAGACGTTAAGGAACATACGGGCACGACCGCTGTGGAGAAGCCGTTAAAGCCCGAGGTGATGGAAAAGTCGAACCTGCTCGACGGCGTCAACATGACGGGGGCGCCGGCGCTCGAAGGGTATGTACGATTCGAGCCGAGGCCGGATGCGGACGAGGTGCTCAAGATGGAGCGCGACCCATTGCTGGTGCGGTGGCAGTACGGGTTGGGGCGGTCGGCGGTGTTCACATCCGACGCGAAGAATCGGTGGGCGTCGGCGTGGCTCGAGTGGAAGGACTTCGACCGATTCTGGACGAATGTGCTGCGGGATCTGCTGCCGCATGCTCCGGCGACCGAGGCGGTGACGGATTTCGATCCGGCGACGGGGGAACTGACGGTGACGTACCGATTAGGGCGCGACACGAAGGACGCGAGCGAGGTTCCGGCGATTTTTGCGCTGGGCCCGGAGCAATTCCGTGAAGTGGCGAAGGTGAGCAAAGTAGCGGACGGAGTGTACCGGGCGCGGGTCTCGATCGGGAGCCGGCGGGGATTGTTTCGGATACGTCCGTTGATGGAATCGCGGGTGTTTCCTGAAGTGGGTTTATACCGAAGTGAAGCGGAGCTGACCGACTTCGGAACGAACGAGCCGCTCTTGCGGCAACTGGCTTCGGCGACGGGTGGGCGGTACGCACCGACGCCAAGGGACGTGTTCGACCCGGGCGGGAAGAGCACGCCGGCGGTGATCCGGCTCTGGCCGGGGCTGTTGGGGGCGGCAATTGCGTTGAACTTTGCCGAGCTGCTGCTCCGCAAGTTGAAAGGTCTTCGCCAATGGTTTCCCACGCGCGCACCTTCTCCGGCATAGCCGTAGTCGCGGCAGGGCTGGTGGCATGGTGCGGGGCTGGGCCGGTGAGTGCGCTGCACTCGGCAACGGCTAAGATGTCGCGTATCGCGTATGACCGGGCGCCGCGCGGGAGCGTGATCGTGTTCAGCGCGGCGGAGCTGGCGGCGTTTGCGCGAGACCAAGCGGAGACGCTCGCACCGGCGGCGATACGCGATTTGCAGGTGCTGTTGAGCGTGGGACATGCCGACGTGAGCGCGTCGGTCGACTTCCTGAAGATTCGGCAGGCGCAAGGTGAAGCCGATACGTGGCTGATGCGGCAGCTGCTGGGGGGCGCGCGACCGGTGCGGGTGCGAGTAGCGCTGGTTTCGAGCAACGGCCGTGCGCGAGTGGACGTGGAGCGGGTGGAAGTGTCGGGCATTCCGATGGAGGGAAAGACGCTCGACTTCCTGATCCACCACTTCGTGATCCCGAATTTCCCGGACGCGCGGGTGGGGGAGTGGTTCGCGCTGCAGCATAGCATTGACCGGATCACGCTGCGAGCGGGCGCGGCGGCGGTGTCGATGCGGCGCTAGGGACACGCAGAGCTCGAAGAGCGTGGCCAGTATGTGAATGGCGGCGATGCGGGCGGTGCGCATAGCGAGGCGGCTGTCCAATCAGCGGCGATCCGGTGTGTTGGCGGGAGCCGGTGCGGCGGCGGGGCGGGCCGCAGGGGATGGTTGCGGAACAGAGCCACTGAATGGGCGATTGAAGAATTCCTTAGCGGCCTTGGCTTTCTGTTCTTCGATCTGCTTGACGCGGAACTGCATCAGGCGGGTGAGCATGCCTTCGAGCGCGTCCTTCTCTTTGAGCAGCGCATTTTCGTGGCGGCGGAATTGGGAAAAATGCCGGGAGTTGGCGCGCCAAGCGGCGGCTTCGGCCAGGCCGCGGCGCACTTCGAGATCTTCTTCATCGGCGAACGTTGCGAGATTCTCACGGATGCCGAGGGAGAGGAGATTGGTTTCGGCTTTGCGGATGCGGTCGAGACGCCACTCGCATTCCTGGAGTTCGGCGAAGATTTTGTTTTCGAGTTCGGTGGAGGGGCACCAAACGCGGCGGAGTGCTTCACCGAGCTCGATGAACTTTGCTTTGTCCTCATGAGGCAGGAGGACGGCTTTGGCGCAGACGCCGTGCTTCAGGGCGTTGAAGCGGACTTTCTCTTTGCCGGCGTCGGTGACGGGGCCGGTGGAGTGCTGAGCGTTGGCTTTATTGGTGGCTGCGCGATTTGTGTTGGTTGGGGGCGTCATGTGTGTTTGAAGTCTCTTTCTGGCTCCAAGCTACAGGACGAATATGAGGCTGCACGGGGGTGAGCGCTGTAAGTTATTGATTTCAGGCATCAAATTTTATGGAATTTTATGAACTGATTCCGGTTGGCACACAAGGGGACAAAGGAAGCGCACGGGGCGCGAGAGAGATTTGGGAGTTCATCGACCTGTTTTGCTCGGGGATTCTGGCGGGCGCTTTGCCGGTGGTCGGCCGCCTGCGCGTGTTGATTCCGAGTATTTTCGTGCCAACGGCGCTAACCGGGTGTGCGGTGTTGATTCTGGATTGGTCCGGCCCCGGGATGGCTTTTTCGACGAGGGGGCGTCACTTTGGCGCTCACCTCCTTTCCGATCACCCTGTTGGGACCGCGCCGATGAACACGACGATTCTCACCTGGAACGCTGCCGGAGAACTGGGAGGCGGAGATCCACCAATGGGACCGTTTGGACACGATTCGTACCTGGATGGCGATCGCGACATTTGCGCTGCTGATGGCCGGTATGTGGTTTTTCGATGCCCGGCTTTTCGATGTCCGGCTTTTCGATGTCCGGCTGAGAGACTAACGCGATCGGTGACGCTGATTAGCGACGCACGATGCGCATGAGTAGTAGACCGGCAAGCATGATTGTGGAGACGGACAGAACAATTGCGGCGCGCACCCAATGGTGGACCAGTCGCGACTCCGGCGGCTCGGCCGCTTGCTGCGACCAGAAAAGCGACAGGAGTGAAGCGCGATGATGCCAGAGGATCACGAGAAGCGACGAGAAGATGAAGACGGCCATGAACTCCGGCCCGTAATCGTTCACCAGGATAAAAATGTCGATGAGTAAGATGTTCGCCATTACCGGGATCATCATGGCGGCACCGACGAGAGTCGTTTTGCGGAAGAGCAGCAGAGTGGCACCGAGCACCTGAGTTAGTCCGAGAATGCACGCGTAGACGCGTGAGTAGCCGTAGTAATACCAGGTCAGCTCGTATCCGGTCATGCTGCCGATTGGGCGTCGCGCGGTTTCGGGCGTTAAGTGGAATTGCAAGTGCGCGAGCTTGCTAACTCCATACATGTAGAGGAGAAAGGCGCAGGAATAGCGAAGGCAGTCGAGGAGGCGCGGATATGGTCGGAGTTCGTCGCGCATGGCGAGGGTGGCGTGATGAGGAGCTAGAACGCCCGATTGGAGTGAGGTACGAGGGATGGAGGGGATGTGTTCCGTGGGAGAGGCCGATAAACCGAAGTAAGCTTGAACCTCGCGGTCTAGGTCTTCTTCGATCGGCAGGCGGTGGAGAAGGTTTTTGAGGCGTGCAAGCGTGCGCATCTTATGTCTCCTCCGCGAGGACTTGATTCATGGCGGTTGTCCCTTTGAGCCAGTTGCGCTTTTTCTTTGAGTAGCTGGGCTTGACCGGAGCGGGTAAGCCCATAAACTTTGGCGCGGCGACGGCTTTCGATCTCCGTCCACTCCCCTGCTATCCGGGGCCGACAACGAAGACACCGCCGGCGACCTCCTCGATGCAATCGGCGATGCCGACCCCGTAAAGCGGAGCGTCAGGAGATCGAGCGTGCCCTGGAGCAGGTCAGCGGGTTTGGCCATCCAGACAGACGATATCGTCATTCGATATCGGGTGTTGAAGAAACTGAGTGTTTCTAGTGCCTGGTGACGGTGCCGTGCGCGATACACTCCTATTGTTTCTTGAATCGACTTGCGAGGAAGATACGACATTCATGGTTGCGTTAAAGCGTTTTCAGCCCGTTTGGGGAGCAGCCGTTCTGAGCCTGGTATGGGTCGCGTTGCCGTACGCGATTGAGGGGCAAACCGTGCCGCCGGCGCTCGAGTCGCCCGCGGCGCAAGCTCCGCAGACGGGTTCTCATGGCGAGAAGCTACCGGGGATGCCAAGGTTTCATGATCCGGCGCCCTATGACATCGACGAGCATACGGGCTACAAGCAGATCTTCGACGGGAAGAGCTTCAACGGGTGGGACGCCGACCCGAGCATCTGGAGAGTGGAAGGCGGGGTGATGGTGGGCGAGACGGTAGCGGGGAAACCGAAGGGCAACAACTATATCGTGTATCGCGGCGAGAAGGCGCGCGATTTCGATTTGAAGCTACAGATGAAGATCGAGAAGGGCGGCGGCGGCGGCATCCAGTACCGCAGCGTAACCGGGGCGCCGTGGACGCGAGCGCAGCCGGCGGGTCTGCCTCCGTACGATTTGAAGTTCATGATGACCGGGCCGCAGGCTGACTTTTGGTTTCCGGTAACGGCGCAATCCGCGTTGTATACGGGGCAGTGGTACTCGGAGAACACGATGCAGGGGATTCTGGCTTATAGGGGGCAGGTGACGCAGGCGCTGCCCGGCAAGACCAACCGGCTGGTGGCGAGAATTGGAGACATCCAGGCGCTCGGGGGGTATGTGAAGGTCAATGAATGGAATGACTACGAGATCATCGCGCGGGGCGGAGTGATGATGCACATTATCAACGGTCAGCTGATGGCGGTTTTTATCGACGATAACAAGGATTCGGTGAATAACCAACCGGGGCTAATTGGGTTCGAGATCGAGAGCGAGCCGTGTAAGATTTCGGTGCGGGACATCTGGATGCGGAGTTTCGACTAGTTACTACTGCCGACTATCGGGAAGGCCGAATGCGAGGAGGACATTTCCGGCGTGGCCACCCCACCAGGCGTAACCCGAATTGACGTATAACATACCTCCGGCGATGGCCGGGCCGGGGCCATCAATGGCGCCGCCGTGGGCTTCGACACCGTTCACGGTTTGGTAAGTACGAACGGTGTCGGCCGACCAGATGACTTTACCGTCGGCGACGGAGTAGGCGCGGAGCACACCATCGCGCGCACCGGAGAAGACGACGCCGGGGATGGCGGTGACTGCGGCGGTTTGTGCGGGGCTGCATTGGGGGCGGTCGCCACACACGGGAGGAGCAGCGTTCCAAAGGGCCTCGCCATCGGTTAAGGACAAGGCGGTAAGTCCGCCACCGATCTTCGGGTCAGCAGTCATTTTGAGACCGGTCACCTTCGTCTGCAGGTCCGAGACGGCGGCGTAGAGGCGCTGGTTATCCGCAGCCGGGCCCCACTGGACACCGCCGAAGACACCGCCTTTGGCGACGCGAGTTTGCCAGACGACCTTGCCTTTCGCGTCCGGGTCGAGCGCGTAAACAATCCCGGACTTCTGGGCGGCGATGATGAGGTCTCTGTTTTTAGCGCGGACGAGGACGGGCGAGGAGCCGAAGTCGGAGTCGGGACCTTCGCCTTCGGGGCAGCTTCCGTTCGGTTTGCAGAGGGCGTGGTAAGTGTCCTTCGCAGTCATTTGGCGCGCCCACGCGATGGTTCCCGAATCGAGGTTTAACGCGAGGATGGAATCGCTCCATTCGGTGGAGGGCGTCGTGTAGTTGTCACCGGTACCGACATACAGGAGACCGCGCTGAGAATCGACGGTGGGCGCGCCCCAAACGGCGGCACCGGAGGGGCCATAAAGCTGGGTGCCAGATTTGGTTTTGGTGGTGGGCTGAGCGGGCGCGGAGATGGTGTAGGTTTGCCAGATTTCGCGGCCAGTGGCGGAGTCGAGCGCGACGACCGATCCGCGGAAGGTGCAGCACTCATAGCCACGGCCGATGGTGGCGCCTTCTTCGAACGAGGAGATTCCCATGTAGACGCGCCCGTTGTACCAGACAGGTGAAGCGGTGATGCGCGAGAACGGGTGGGTATCGAGATGCGCTTTCCAGACTAACTTGCCGGTGTCAGCATTCACGGCGTAGGCATTAGCCCGGAAGTCTCCGAAAAATGCCAAGCGGGGGCCGAAAGCAGAGGCAGGGCCGAGGCTGATGGCGGTGCGCACAGAGGCTTCGGCGGGGAAGGTCCAAAGAACGCAGCCGGTTTTGGCATCGAGCGAGTACACGTCGCCGGAGGCACTGCCGACGAACAGGCGGCCGCCGGAGACGGTGGGCTGAGCAAAAGCTACGGCTTCACCGGGGAAGCCGAAGGCCCACTTGAGTTGCAGTCTGGGTATGTCGGCCGAGGCGAGGCCGGGTTGCGGCTGAAAGCGCGTGTTTTGTTCATCCGGACTCCAGCCTGTCCATCCGGCGGCAAATACGGTGACGTGGGTACTTTGTGAACAAGAAGCGGTACGAAGCCAATCGGATTCGCTGTTGTTGAGTTCCTTGCCTGAGACGAACTCGGAAACCGCTATTTTCTGCTGTTGGGATAGTCCTAAGCCTATTAACGACATCGAGCCGCTTTGGAGAGTACGGAGTATGTGGCGGGCTGACAATTGCTGCAAGGCGGACTCGTCCGGAACGCGCTCGGCGGGTTTGGCGTGGCAGCCTGCGCAAGTAGTTTTGTAAATTGCTCCGCCGTCCACGGTAGCTAGAAGCGTTGATGTCATCGCGAAAAGCAGGATTGGTGTCCAGCGCTGCATGACCGTGCATTGTTGCACAGATTCAACGCGGACGCGAGAAGTTTGAGTTAGTGCCAGTCAAGAGAAGGAACTTCCCCGGGCCGCCCGAGGCATTGACGTTACGAAATGTCTCGATGCGTTCGAGTGCGCAATGAGAGGAGGTAAGAGCTTCGGTTATTTCTTCCACGGTATGTAAGTAAAGAGTGTCTTGGGCGATTGAGTTATCGGGACGCCGTACAGAGCCGAGAAAGCGTCGACCTTTCAAGGTGGTTTCCGTATAAGCGTCGGTCCAGGCGGAGTAGGCGGCAGGGTTGGCGGTGATGATCAGAAATCGTCCGTCTCGTTTCAGTACCCGGTTCAGTTCGCCGGATGCCTTATGAAGATCATCGAGGAGATGCCAGACCGCGACGGAGAACGCGGCATCGAAGGCGCTCGTCGAGAACGGCAGGTGATAGGCGCTTCCATGGAGGAAGTGCCTGTTTGTCTGGGGATATAGCTGTTTTGCTCGCGCCAGTAGAAAAGGGGAAGGTTCGACGCCGGTGTAAGTGCGGTTATCCAGATCGATGTACTCCGAGCAGATCCCCTGCCCTGCTCCGATTTCGAGAATGGTGGAAGGCGCAATGCTGTTGATCCACTCTTTCAAAAGCGGGTAGATGTCGGTTTCGCGAATGCGTGCGCCCGGGCTTTCGACAATGTTGATCCAATCGGAGGCGTCTTTCTCATCGAACGTGTGGTCATTCATTGGCGATCAGGCGTGCTTGTTATATTCTCGTCGGCATGCGTCCTCAGCCTCTTGTCGCAGTCACCGATGTGGAAGCGAGCAGTCGATGGTATCAGCGTCTGATGGGCTGCCAAAGCGAACACGGGGGCAAGGAATATGAGCGTTTGGTCTCGGGTGGCCAACTCGTGCTTCAGCTGCATAGCTTCGACGTAAAGCACGAGCATGGTCCGATCGGAGATCGCAACGACAAGCCATACGGGAATGGTGTCCTGCTCTGGTTCGAGATCGACGACTTCGAAAAGGCAATGCAACGGTGTGAGGAGATGGGCGTGGAGGTCATCTTAGGCCGGCACCGCAACCCGCCGGACGGCGACGGCGGCCCAAACCACTGGGAGTTTTGGCTAAGGGATCCCGACGGGTATGTCGTCGTCTTGGCCAGCCCAGATGGAACGGCCGACGGAAGCTGGCGTCCGGGCGCGTGACACCGTCTGAGAGCCGTTGCGTTCACGTAGCAGAAGCCCAGACGCTTGACACCGAAATCGAATTTGTTTAGTATCCATCGATAGACGATGGGAGCGACGGAGTTGGTCTGGAAAAGCGCTTCCGGGGACGAGCGAGAAGGTGGAGCGAGGGATGCGCGGACGACTTCCGGTGTGGCTGGTGCGCAGCTGGCATCGCATTGAGTTCCGGTGGCGACGGGATCAGTTCGCGCGGGAACTGACGGAAGAGCTCGAATTTCATTTAGCGGAGAAGCAAGCCGAGAACCAGCGCTTAGGGCTGGGGGGCGCGGCTTCCGAGGAGCTCAGTCGACGTCAAATGGGGAACATTACGGTGGCGCGGGAGGATTGCCGGGATATGTGGAGTTTCATGCGCTGGGAGCGGATTTTGCAAGATCTACGGTACGCGTCGCGGATGTATATGCGGACGCCTGTCTTCACGGGGGTTTGTGTGCTCTCGATCGCACTGGGAATCGGCGGAAATGCGGCGATGTTCAGCCTGGTGAATGCGCTTCTGGTGCGGCCTCTGCCCTATCCGGCGCCGGAGCGGCTCGTGCGGGTGACGGGGATCTATCCGCGGGCGGCGCTGCCGTATTTTCAGGAGCATTCGCGGGCGATGGAGGTGGCCGCAATCAGTAGCGGCTCCGACCTGAATCTGACGGGGCAAGGCGAGGCCAGCCGTTTGTTGGGGAGCAGCGCTTCGACCAATTTCCTTTCGGTGCTAGGAGCATCCGTGGCGCGGGGGCGGAGTTTCACGGCGAGTGACGGATTGCCGGGGCACGACCACGTGGTGATCGTCAGCCACTCGTTGTGGAAGGAACGATTTGGAGAAGACGGATCGGCGCTCGGGCGTTTCATCCGGCTGAACGGCGTGGATCGAGAGATTATAGGCATTATGCCGGACGGGTTCAGCTACCCGTCGAACCAGGTGAAGTTGTGGGTTCCGATGCGGATCGACCCATCGAATTTCCTGGAGTACTGGGGAAGCGAGTTCATGCCGTTGGTGGCAAGGCTGCGTCCGCACGCGAGCATGGCCGAAGCGCAGGGCGAGGTGCGCACGTTGAACAGCCAGTTCCGAGAGAAGTATCCGTATCCGATGCCGCGCGACTTCAACGCGGGGTCGACCGCGATCCCGCTTCAGGAGGATGTAGTCGGGGACGTGCGGGGGAAGCTGGTGATTCTGCTGTGCTCGGTGGCGGCGGTGTTGTTGATCGCATGTGCGAATGTCGCGGGATTGCTGCTGTCGCGGGCGACGGCGCGGCGAAAAGAGATGGCACTGCGAACGGCTTTGGGCGCGGGGCGTTTGCGGATTATCCGGCAGTTGTTGACCGAGAGCATGGGGCTGGCACTGCTGGGGGCGGGGATAGGTCTGCTGCTGGGAGTAGTGGCGTTATCGCTTTTCAAATCCGTGTTGCCGCCTTCGCTTCCGGGACTGGCGCAAGCCGAAATCGATTGGCCGATCGCGGGGGTGGTAACGGCGCTGGCGCTCCTGACCGGTTTGGTCGCAGGACTCGCGCCGGCTCTGAGCGCATCCCAAGTGGACGTAACCGAAACGATGAAGACGGGCAGCCAGCGGTCCACTTCGGGGTTTTGGACGCAGATGCGGAGTGTGATCATCGCAGGCGAGATCGCGCTTACGCTGGTGCTTTTGGTAGGCGCCGGGCTTCTGCTGCGAAGCGTTTATAAGTTATCTACGGCGAACCCGGGCTTTGATCCGGCACACCTTTTCACCGTGCAGATCAGCCCGAATCAGTCGAGGTGCGCGCAGCGCGAGGAGTGCGTGGCTTTCTACGATTCGCTGGTGAAAAAGGCATCCGGGATTACCGGCGTGGGAGAGGTGGCGGTAGCGAGTTCCATTCCTCTGGACGGGCGTGTGCCTACGATCCCGGTGGACATTGAGGGGCACCCCAAGACGTCCGATTTTCCAGCACCGATGCTGTGGCTCGAGGCGGTCAGCCCCGAGTATCTGCGGATGATGCACATACCGCTGATCGCAGGGCGTTTGCTGACGGACGCGGATGGATCGCAGTCTGCGCCGGTGGTGGTGATTCCGGCATCCACGGCGAGACGCTTCTGGCCGGGGGAGAGCGCGTTGGGAAAGCACATCAAGTCGACCAGCAGCGATAACTGGCGGACGGTGGTCGGGGTGGTGGGAGACGTGAATTATTACTCGTTAAGCCAAGCGCTTCCGGGCGGAGTGGCAGGGGTGGTTTACATGCCCTACGCCCAGGCGGTGCGGGACGACGGGCAGATACCGGTGGTGATGACGCTGCTGGCGAAGGTGGAGTCGAGCACGCCCGGGACGGTGGCGCAGAGGATCGAGCAGTTGGCGAAGGAGCAGGATCCGAACGTGCCCGCAGGCCGGGCCCAGGCGCTGGGTGAAATCGTGTCGGGGTCGATTGCGCAGATTCGTTCCACGATGCTGGTGTTCCTGAGTTTTGCGGGAGCGGCGGTCCTGTTGGCGGCGGTAGGAATTTACGGATTAATGTCGTACTGGGTTAGTCAGCGGACCTATGAGATCGGTTTGCGGGTGGCGGTGGGATGTACACGACAAGGAATCCTGAGGCTAATCCTGGGGCATGGGTTGAGACTGACGATTTACGGAGCGGCCGTGGGGATTGCCTGCGCCCTGGTGCTGACGCGCTTTCTTTCGGCTCTGCTGTTTGGGGTGGCGACGACCGACACTCTGACATTCGCGGCAGTGACAGCGTTGATTCTGGGAGTGGGCGCAATTGCGACGGCGGTGCCGGCGTGGCGGGCCACACGAATCGACCCGCTGCGAGCCCTGCGAGTGGATTGAGCGGCGGGTTCGCGACGGCGGTTTAGATATCCAGCACGATCCACGCAGGAGCATGGTCGCTGGCGTTTTCTTCGCCGCGGACCCAACGATCGACGCCGCCATCGGCAAGGCGCGGAGCGATTCCGGCGACAGAAGAAGGTGATCGAGGCGCATTCCCTTGTCGGCGGGCCAACGCTCGCGCTTGAAGTCCCAAAACGTCCAAAGAGGACCGGTGGGGTGCAGCGTGCGTAGAGCGTCGGTCCAACCTTGCGCGAGCAGGCGGGCAAAGGCGCGACGGCTTTCCGGCTGGATCAGCGCGTTGCGATCTAGAGACCGAGTCGGATAGATGTCCTGCGCAGACGGAACAACATTGTAATCACCGGCGAGGACCACGGGCACACCGGCGTTGAGAAGTTCCGCGGCGTGGTTGATCAAGCGATCAAACCACGCGAGCTTGTATTCGAACTTGGGACCGGGTTGCGGGTTACCGTTGGGCAAGTAGATGGACGCGATGAGAACGCCGTCTACAGCCGCTTCGACGTAGCGCGCCTGCGAGTCAGAGGGGTTGCCCGGAAGAGTGGATCGCGTCAACACCGGAGTGCAATTGCGCGCGAGAATGGCCACCCCGTTCCAGGAGCGTTCGCCCTGCCACACGGATTCGTAGCCAAGAGTCTGGAGGCTGCGCGCGGGGAATGCCGATTGTGCGGCCTTGAGTTCCTGGAGGCACACGACATCGGGCTCGGCGCGAGCGAGCCAGTCCAAGAGGTTATTAAGCCGCTTGTTGACGTCGTTGATGTTGAAGGTGGCGATTTTCAACGTTCCGGCCCTGAGCGAGATAGATAACCGGATCAATTTACCATCGTCCGCGCGGGCAGGGTGAACGGCGGATGGGCCGTGACATGGAATTGTCGCTTATAATCCCTCTCTTTCCAATCACTTAGTGTTTTCTGGTGCGTTCTGCGCGGGAAACGGCTGATACGTTTTGACTGAGAGAGTTGGCCGGGTGGCCGGGCGATGTGCTTCGCAAGAGCGCGTCCGAATCGGCTTTCTCAGGGACACGCTATGCCAAGAAAACGACGGACGACGGAAACAGCCAGTAAGAGCTGCTCACCCCCGAGAAATACGGACTCATTCGAACGGGTGATGGCGGATGCAATCGAAAAGTGCGCGAGGAAGTTCGCGAAAACCATCAACGACGGCGCGGAGGCCGAAGCCATACTGTCGATCGCGGAGTTAGTCCGGCTACTTCCACTGTTGAAGGATCTGAGAACTGAAGAGCCGCTGAAAGGAATCAATGTTAGATGGATCAACGCCCAGAAACCGGATACAAAGACTTAACGGTTTATTGCGAGGCGCTGCCCTCGCAACTCCGCTTTTGGGAGAGTAGCGCACGGTTCAAAGGATTTTCGGGACCGATCGGCTCGGGGAAGAGTTTGGCCCTAGTCGTGGAAGCGATCCGGCTCAGCTGTGAAAACCAGGGACGTTGGGGCCTGCTCGGCGCGCCGACTTACCAGATGCTGCGCGATTCCACGCAGAAGGCGCTGTTTGAAGTCCTGGAAGAAAACAATTTTGTTTTCGAGTACCACAAAGCCGAGAACACAGTGACGTTTCGGGAGTGGGGTTCGAAGATCCTTCTGCGGTCAATGGACGACGCGGAACGGCTAAGGGGCACGAACCTGGCGTGGTTCGGCATTGACGAACTCACTTACTCGACGGAAGACGTCTGGCTGCGGCTGGAAGGCCGGCTACGCGATCCGAAAGCGAAAGAGCTGAAGGGCTTCGCGGTCTGGACGCCAAAAGGATTTGATTGGGTGTACCGCAAGTTCATCCGAGATGAAAGCGGAAATTACGACGTAGTGCAGGCGCAGCCGTTCGAAAATCGCCACTTACTAAAAGCGGTTCCGGACTTTTACGAGCGCCTGCAGAAATCCTATGACGGGAACTTCTACGAGCAGGAGGTTCTGGGCTCGTATCTCACGATGACCGGAGGCTTGGTGTATCGAAATTTCAACCGGCAAGAACATCTCACACCGGCGGAGATAGATCCGACAAAGCCGCTGTTGTGGGCGATGGATTTCAATGTGGATCCCTTGTGCTCCGTGGTGGCGCAGATGCATGGAAACACAGTGTATGTAGTCGACGAGATTGTGATGTCGCGAGCGACAACGGAGCAGGCTTGTGACGAGATGTTCCGGCGCTATCGAACCTACATGAACAAGCTGACGATTTACGGCGATGCGTCGGGGAACAACCAGCACACGACTGGTTCAAGCGACTACAAGGTTATTCGGGATTTCTTCCGCAGAGTAGGGGTGCAGCAACCGGAACAGCGCGTGCCCACAAAGAATCCCTTTGTCCGGGATCGCGTTACAGCGGTGAATACGCTGCTAAAGAACTCGGTGGATGAAATTCACTTATACGTGGATCCGAGATGCAAAGAACTGATTCGGGATTTCGAAGAGCTTGCCTTCAAGGAGGGTACGACGATTCCGGATAAGACGAAAGATATGACGCGGTCGCACCTGTCCGACGCGTTGGGTTATTTGATTTGGCAGGAATATCAAACCGGGAAGACCGGAGAACGGTCGGGGCGACTCTTTTGACCAGCGAGACAGGACAGGGAAGCAACCACTTCATCACGAGGGAACATCCGGATTACGCCGCAGGCAAGCAGAGCCGGCAGATGCACGCGGACCTGTACGCAGGCGGAGAGCGTTTCAAGAACGCAGCGGCGAACTACTTAATACGGCGTCACAAGGAACCGGACGATATTTACTTCGAGCGGCTGAACCGTGTTTTTTACGAGAACTATATCGGATCCATCATCGACTGGTTTACGGCGACGTTATTCCGTAGAGAACCGGCGGTGCAGTTCGACGGGGCGAACGACCAGGGCAAAGGTTTCTTCAATATCTTCATTCAGGACTGCGACCGACGGGGCACGACGCTCGCGGAGTTTTACCGGACGCAGATGACACAAGCGCTGGTGAATGGCAAGTCGTACATCGCGGTCGACTTCCCGCGCGCCGAAGTTCCGGCCTATAGCAGGGCTCACGAAGACGCGGCCGGCTTATCGCGGGCTTACCTAGCGGAGTATTCGGCTGATGAGGTGATTAATTGGTCACGCGACGAGAACGGAGCGCTCGAGTGGGTAGTAATCCGTACGTCCTGTCTCAAGCAGGCGAGCGTGCGCGACGAACACTGGAAGAAGCAGACACGCTGGCTCTATTACGATCGCCAGAGATTTGAATGCTATGAAGGGCGTGGCGATCAGGCGAGTCCCGAATTAGTGGCATCAGGCCCCCATGGGTTGGCTGCGCAAGGGCGCGTCCCCGTGTTCGAGCTGGCCGTGAGCCCCGGGCTGTGGCTGATGAATAAGGCTTCGCTGCTGCAGCTGGAACATTTCAACAAATCGAACGCGCTCGGGTGGGCGTTGACGATGGGCTTGTTTGCGACCCCGGTGGTGTACTCCGACAGGGAGTTTGCGCAGATCGTCGGCGAATCTTACTTCGTACAGCTTGGGCCGAATGACCGGTTCGGCTGGACGGAACCCGAGGGGCACGTTTACCAGATCGCGGCGGACAACTTAGTACGTCTGCAAGACGAGATCTACCGGATCTGTTACATGAACAACCAGTTTAGCGGCCGGGTGGGCGGGGGATCGCAGAGCGGATTGAGTAAGGCGTGGGATTTCAGCGTCACCGAAGAGATCTTGCGGGCGTTCGGAGACGTTGTTAAAGATTCGATGCGGAGCGTGTTAGGCGCAATCGCACAAGCCCGACAGGACGATTTACAAGTGGACGTGTCCGGAATGGATGAGTTCGACATACAAGATTTGGCCAGTGAGATGAGCGACGCGAAGAGTCTGCTGGCACTCGAGATCCCCTCGGAGACGCTGAAACAGCAGCTCTTCAAGCGGGTTGCACTGAAGTACTTCTGTGATTCAAGACAGGAGATCAAAACGACGATAGCGAATGAGATTGACCGCACATTCACCCCGCAGCAGGGGTGAGCAGAAGGGAAGAGATGGAAGATTCGAAGACACAGAACCAAGCCGATCTAGACATACAAGGCTTGGTGCAGCGCGCGATTTCCGAGTACGTCCGGCAGGATTCCAGCCGGCGCGAACCGGCACTCAAGGCCGAGCTACAGGATGAGCGCCGAAAGCGCGAAGCTCTGGAAAAGCGCTTGAACCAGATGGCGGAAGAGAACCGCAAGAGCCGCGAAGTAGCGGAACTGGCGGAACGGAGCTCGAAGATCAAGAGCGAACTGCAGTCCCTGGGCGTAACAAAGATCGATCTGGCTTACAAAGCGGTCGAGGATGATATTCAGCGAGGGGAAGACGGACGTCTGTTCGCGCGAGCGGAAGGCGGGGAGATGGGGATTCGCGAGTATCTGACGAACTTCGTGCACGATAATCCCGAGTTTCTGCCGGCCCGGATTCCGGGCGGGACTGGTGTGGTACCAGGGTCGCGAGCGACGCAGAGCCACACACCGATCGATATGGAGTCCATCACTCCATCCATGAGCAAGGAAGACAAAGAGCGGGTACGGCAAGAGATTCTCCGCGTGACTTCCGGCAATCTGCGGAGCGGCCTTTAACGGATGTTTCGCGACGGCGAAACAGAGATTACGAGCGGGGCAGAGAAACGATTTTCTGCTTTGAGTAAGACACAGGGAGATATATGGGACTAATTACTTCAGCTAACGTAGCAAGTGCGATTGTGAAACTGGTGGCGGCCGATGCTTTGCCGGCCCTCGTGGGGAACCTTGTTATGGGTAACCTCGTTAACCGCGATTACGAGCCGGTGCTGGCGCAGGCCGGCGATACGGTCAACGTACCGATTCCCCCGACGCTGGTGGCGAACAACATCGCCGAAGGCGGATCGGTCCAGACGCAGAACCCAAACCTGGGTAACGCGCAGATTGTGTTGAACACACATGCGGAAGCAACCTTCCAGATTCCGGACGTAACGCGCGTACTGGCCGTACCGGACCTTCTGAGGATCTATATGGAGCCGGCGGTAATCGCGATCGCGGAAAAGATCGAGACCGACCTGCTCAACACCTACGCGGGGTTCACGGCTAACTCGCCGGTGGGGACTGCCGGGGTGGCCATCAACGAAGCGGCGATCGACGCGGCGGAAACGGCTCTGTTTGCGGCGAAGGTGCCGGTTAGCGAGCCGAAGTACCTGATGGTCGATCCGAATACCTATTCGCAGATGCGGCAGATCCCGCGGTTCAGCGAGTTTGATACGGCTGGCCAAGCAGGATTGCGCGCCATGATCGACGGCACGTTCGGAAAATTGAAGGATTTCTTCGTTTTCCGTTCGCAGTACATTGCGAAGACGGGCAGCTCACCTGTGTCCACCCACAACCTGGCCTTTGCTAAAAATGCGCTCGGGTTAGTTATTCGCCGGCTGCCGCAACCTCTTCCGGGGACCGGCGCCATCGCAGAGTACGCAGAGTTGGGCAACTTCGGCATGCGGGTGACCATGAGCTACCAGCCAAACACGCTGGCACAGCAATTCACGGTCGACGTCCTTTACGGTGTGGCGGTTCTCCGTAACACATTCGGGGTGCAGGTAACCAGCTAGTTCAACTGGCGGAATATCGCTTTGGGGCAGCGCCTTCGGGTGGCTGCCCTTTTTTATTGGGGAAAGGATAACAGATGGATTTAAGAGCCTATTACAAGAAGATCCGAGATGTAGAGAGCGGCATTCAAGAGCCGTTTGTGGTGGTGGTCGGGACGGATACTCCAGATGGCGGTAAAGCCGGGACCCGATCGGAAGCAGCTAAGCACATTGCGGCGAAGCTGGTTGTAGAGGGCCGCGCACGGCTAGCTACCGACGAGGAATCCAAAGCCTTCCGTGAGGAACATGCCGAAGCGCGGCGTGAGGCCGAAGCAACGGCGGCAGCCCAGCGGATGCAAGTCACGATCGTGCCGAACACGGACTATCGTGCGAAGCCGACGAAGAGTTCGAAGGAATAACAGGAATCCGACACCATGGCGCTCTTCTCAGATGGACCACTTTCGACAATTGACGACTTAGTGCAACAGGACTCGTATCTCCTTTCGGTCGCAACGACGGAAGGCATCGATGTTTCCAACAAGCTGCAACTAGCGTGGATCGAGTTGCAAATCGAGCTGACGGCGATTTTCGGTAGGGAGGCTTCGATTTATGCTCCGGTGCTGGGCGAAGCGCCATTAGACACAAATCATTTAGCGGTAACTCCGGCATTGAAGAGTTGGCATAGCTTTAAGAGCCTGGAGTTGATGTACCGTGATGCGTATTTCAGTCAGTCCAACGACCGGTACAAGGGCAAGTGGACGGAGTTTCAGAACCTGGCGAACTCGGGCCGGGGAAGGTTCATCGACTTGGGAGCAGGTCTCGTAGTTGATCCGCTGCCGCAGCCCGGCATGGCAGTGACGAGCTTTGTCGCATCGGCGCAAGCGGGCGGAACGGTCTATTTCACGATCACTTTTGTGAATGCTGAAGGCGAGGAGAGCACGCCGGCGGTGGTGACGCAGACAGCTGTGCCTGACGGAAACCAGCTGGTGGTGGGTGCGCCGGCGTGGCCGAGCAACGCGACGGGCTGGAACATCTACGGGGGCATTGCCCCGCAGAGCGTTACTTTGCAGAACACAACCCCGTTGGTGCTGGGCGGCACTTGGCAGTACGCGCTTCCGGGGACGACAACGGGACAGGTAGCCGGCACAGGTCAAGCTGCGAATGTAACCCGGGACCTGCCGCGCCGAATTATGCGGGGTTAATGCACGAGATGACAGGAGTGATATGGCGAACTTAGCGGCGGCAGTAACGACTAGCGTTTCGAATCTTTTTACCGCAACGGCCGGAAACGATTTCGCGTTGAATGCCATCGCGAAAAGCATGGGCGCCGCGTCGTTGTCAATTGCGTCGGTGATGACAGGCAATACGCCTCCGGAGCTTTTGGACCTGAGCTTGTCATTGAAGTACCCGACCGTTCACGTTTACTGCGACAAGTTGATCAACGGACTCAAGGAAAAGTTCCGGGTGTTCTCCGGAATAACGCGCGTGGTGGTGGAGATCCGTTACTCGCAGGACCAGATACAAAACATCCAAGCCGTGCTGGAGAGTTACGTAGCGGCAGCTTGCGAGATTCTCGACGATGCGCGAGGCGATTGGGGCGGTGGGATGTTTTATGCGGGCGGGTATGAAGTGAGCTTCGGTCCGGTCAAGAAGGGCGGGACCAACTTCCTGCAGATTGCGCGCGTGGCTTTAGAGGTGGACATCAGTGAGTGAGAGATGTCGAGTTGTGGAGGCGAGGTGACATATGGCTTATATATCTTCAAATAACAATCGCTGGTACTGCCAGTTGGAGAGCGCTTACGGGCGGATTCCGGGAATTGTAGCGCAGAATCGCATTCCCGCGGTACAGATGTCGGTTCAGCAAAAGCTGGAAGCCGCCAAACGGCAGGACAAGACGGGAACACGGACGTTCGCCGGCACGCCGGCGAATATGCGGAAGCAGACGACGTTCGATGTTACGACTTACATGAGTTCCTGGACGACCCCGGGCACCGCTCCGGGATACGGACCCCTGTTCCAAGCAGCCATGGGCGCCCAGCCACTGTTCTTCAATGGAGGAACGGCGACGGGCAGTTCAACTGCGTCCCTGATTCATTTCGCTACGACGCACGGCCTTCAGACGGGGCAAGCGATTACGTTTTTGGGTGAGATGCGGTTTGTGGCGTCGGTGATCGACGCGCTCACAGTTTTGGTGAACGCACCGCTCTCGACGATTCCCACACAGGGCGTCGCGATCGGACCAACGGTGACGTATCTGCCCTCGACGGAACTACCGAGCGTGAGCATTTTCGATTATTGGACGCCTAGTACGTCGGTGCAGCGACTGCTTTGCGGTTGTGCGGTGGACGGAATGGAGATGCAGTTTAACGCCGATTATCAACAGTTCGAGTTCAAGGGAATGGCGCAGGACGTGTTGGATTCGAGCGACGATGCGAGCTTTCCCGCAGAGCCAGCCCTGCCAACAACCTCGACGGTAAGCACGGTTGTTCCCGGGCACTTGGGGCAAGCGTGGCTGGGTCCAATCATGACTCAGTTCCTGACGTTAACGAATGCCAAGCTGAGCCTCCGGAACAACTTGGATATGCGGACGAGAGAGTTCGGGAGCATTCTTCCACTCGCAGTGAATCCGGGCGCGCGAACGGTGTTGCTCGACATGGACTTATACGGACAGGACGACGCCAATACGGTGGGACTGTACCAGGCCGCGCGTCAGCGTCTTCCAATCCAGGCGGGCTTTCAGTTGGGGCAAACAAACGGACAACTGTTCGGGGTGTATTTGAAGAGCATTGTTCCCGAGTTGCCCGACTATAACGACAAAGAGAACCGACTGCAGTGGCAGTTCCGAGGATCGCAAGCCCAAGGTCAAGGCGATGACGAATTGGCGATCGCGTTCGGATGAATATGAATTACGAGAGCCACGAGGTTATTCAGTCGGAGTTACAGGCCGGAGTTAGCTACACGGTAAACCGGATGTCTTTCGGACGGCGGGTGGAACTGATGAGGCGCGTGCAGGAGCTCGCGCCGCGTCTGGACTTCTTTCAGGCCGGTGGGACGCAGCAGGATGCGATTCAGGCGACGCTTCTGTCCGCCGAAATCGACCGGCTGTACGTCGAGTGGGGTTTGAAAGAAGTAAGCGGCCTCGAGATTGATGGTCGGAGTGCGGATCCCGAGAGCCTGGCGCAATCAGGGCCGGAGGAGTTGTTCCAAGAAGCGCTGCGATGCATCCGGCGCGCGTGCCGGCTCTCCCCACAAGAAATAAAAAACTAAAAGTCGCCTTTCATTTCTTAAGAACCGGCCAGACCGGCTGGAAGTGCGACGAATGCCGACGGAGCGGTCTGGAGAAACAGCGAGGGTGCGGTTGGTTGGATGGGCCTAAGGCGGAAGCGACTCGGCCGGTTTGGGCGCGAAACGAGTTGGTTTTGTTTGAGTGCCCACGCTCCTACGTAAGCAGCGAGAGCGAGGCGCTGGTGGAGTCTTACGCGGTATGGAAGCGATTGGGTGGCCGTCCGGCAGAACAGCGAGAGGCACGGGAAGTGGAAGCTTTTTTGGTGTTGGAAACCGAATTAGGAAAGGACACAAAGAGAGATGCACGAGCGAATAGCAGGAGTCTTGAAGGACGCGGGGATTCCCGTTAGTGGGAGTTACGGCGCGGGTTCGCAGAATAGCGGTCAAGACTCGGGAACGTCTGAGGCGGTCCGGCAGGCGACGCAGCAGATACAAGAGCTGCAGACCGTTACTCAGACAAACGTAGACTCGCTGACCGCGAACACTGGCGCAATTGCAGACAACACGGAATCACATACGACGACGGCAAGCAGTGTGGCCGGTTCTGTGGGACAAGCAGCAAGCGGCATCTTAGGCGGGGGTGGACTGCTGAGCGGCGGTGGACTCCTGGGCGGAGGAGGCTTAAGCGGGATATTAAGCGGCGGGTTATTGGGCGGGCTGGCATCGTTGTTTTCGGGGTTGTTCGGCGGCGGAAGCAGTCAACCGGCCCCTCTCACCACTTACCAGGCTCCTCCGTCCCAAAGCTTTGCCTTAGCAGAATCGGGGGGCACGCTGACCGACGAGGTTCCAGGCGCCAACGGCATGCCGAAAGCAGCTAGCGTGACGGAGTTAGCGCTAGGCAGCGTGACCGCGCCACAATCTTCGGGCGCCGGGAGTGGGTCTGGGAGCTCAGGTGGAGGAAGTCAATCGCAACAGCCGATGAACGTGACGGTGCAAGTACAGGCCATGGACAGCCGGTTGTTCCTGGACCATAGCAACGATATCGCGCAGGCGGTGAAGGAAGCGATGTTGAACATGCATTCGATCAACGACGTAGTGAACGATCTCTGACAATGGCACAATTTCCCACTCTCAAGACCGGCGCGGTGGCACAGTACCCCGTTGCGGTAAGTCTCGGATATCGAGCGGACATCGTGTCGTTTCTGGACGGGTCCGAACAGCGCTTTCGCAATTCCCCCTCGACTCTCCACGAATGGGAGATCCCACTTGCACAGCTTGACGAGGCGGAATTGGCGAATATTCAACAGTTCTTCCTGGCGAACCAGGGCGGGACAGCGGCATTTGCCTTTAAAGACCCGGCCAGTGGAATCACATATCCGAACTGTTCGATTGCAGGCGATGCGATGAACTTCAAGTACGCCGGCCCGCTAAGCGGCCAGACACGTCTGTTCATCCGAGAGAACAGGGTATAGGCGATGTTTGTATTTCCCCAGTTATCAACCGGAGCGCTCGTGCAATACCCCGTGCAGAAGCGGAGGACCGAGCGAACGATTCTGAATGTTAGCGAGGACGGCCATGTGATCGTGCTCTACGACCCGTCTGCGCAGCAGGTGCGATGGGATCTCGCTTACATAGGGCTAACGGATCAAGAATCGGCCAACATTCAGAGCTTTTTTCAGCAGTGTGAGGGCAGTCTTCAGTCGTTTCTGTTTCTTGACCCAACTGAGAATCTGTTGGCTTATAGCGAGGATTTGTCGCAGCCATCATGGACCTACAACTCGCTGCTGAGCGTGACGCCGGGGATCGCCGACCCGTTTGGCACAAGCCGCGCGAGCCGGATCACAAACATGTCCGCCGCAGACTTGTCCGTGGCGCAGACCGTTACGGTCCCGGGAGCGTTTTCTTGCGCTTTCAGTGTATATCTGCGCGGGTCACAAACATCTACGGTGACGCTGAGCCGGACAGACGGCTCGAATGTATCTTCGCCGGTAGTTATTGAAACAGCTTCGGGATGGGTGCGGGCGAATACAAGCTCGGCCTTTGCGAGCAGCGCGAGTTTCCTCTGTACGTTTTCTTTATCTATTCCTAGCGGAGCAACCGTAGACGTGTTTGGGTTCCAAGTGGAAGCTCAACCGAGCCACGGAACGTATATTCCGAGTACCAATGAATCGGGGGTTCATCCGGACTGCCGGTTCGACATGGACCAACTTACAGTGACGTCCACAGGCCCTGGTCAAAGCAGCACCCGTGTGTCCATTTTATCGAAAGCGAGCCAGTAACCGCACATGCTTACGCTCTACCAATCCAAGGAACAAGCGATCGCAGACACGCCATTACTGCTGTTCGATTGCATATTCAGTAACCGATCCACCGAACACTGGTGTTCCCATGCCGTCACGGTGAGTGGAGTTCAGTATGCGGCCAGAGTACTTCGGCAGAATCTTTTCGAAATGCAACTGGGCTCCGATTTGGGGGTGGACGCGATTCCGAAGATCACGATGGAACTGGCGAACGCAGATTCTCATTTCTCGGAGATCGAACGCGCAGCGGGAGTAAAGGGCGGTCAACTCACCGTTTCGATGGTGTTTTATAGCTTCCCGAGCGGGGCGCCTTCGAGTGATGTGCAGGTGCTCTTCAAGGGGATTCTCAATCCGCCTGAGCTGATAACGGAGGAGACGTTCCGCGTCAGCGCAAGCAATCGTCTGTCGCTGCAGCGGGTGGTTTTACCGGGGACACGCGTGCAAAAGCGGTGTCCGTGGAACTTCCCTACGACATTGGCGCAGCGGACGGAAGCTGTAGATGGAGGGACGGCCGGCAAGTACTCGCGCTACTACTCTTGCGGTTATTCGCCGGACGTTCCCGGCGGCACCGGAAATTTTAGCGCGGACGGCGTGACCCCATTCACGTCGTGCGCGTATACAAGAACGGATTGCACTGCTCGGGGAATGTTCAAGGTAGATTCCCTGTCACGCAGCACGGCCCGATTTGGCGGAATTGAATTCGTGCCTTCGCAGATCGCTGTGCGAAGCGCCGGCGAAAAGGGAACCCATCTTTCGGCGGTTGAGGACAACGAGACTCGGTACAACGACTTTGTTCCACTGATCTATGGAACGGCGTGGCACTCGCCGGGAATCGTATTTGCCCGGAACGATGGAAACTTAACTCACTTCGAGGTGCTGCTCGGGGCGGGCCAGATCCAGGCCGTCCAGAAAGTGCTAGTCAACTCTATCGAGATTCCGGCCGGACAAAACGGAATGAACATGACGGGAACGGGCTGGTACAACGTCGTCAGCCCGGGTCAGCGGAACGGAAGCTTTAATGCGGATTTTGCCGATTCAAGTGGGACGCCGCTAGGAGATCCATATGGCAGCATGGCTTATCTCTCCGTAGTCGTGCCGAACCGGATCAACGACGGGACGACCGTACCGCAAATCAAGGTTTTGATCGATGGGCTGCGGCTGATTCAATACGCCGCTGATGGGACGAACTTAGGCGAGAGCTTCTCGAACAATCCGGCGTGGGTGATCGCCGACTTGCTCTCCCGGATCGGCTGGTCGCTGGATGAGCTGGACTTGGCTTCATTTGCTTCGACGGCCGCTTACTGCGCTGAAGCTATACAAACAACCGATCTATTCGGGAACGCAATCACAACGCCGCGGTTCCAGTGCAACCTAATTCTGAAGAGCCGGCGAGCAGCAGCGGACGTGATCCGGGGGACGCGAAACGCCTCGAGAACTTTTCTGCGTTACGGGTCAAACGGGTTGTTGCAGCTAATGGTGGAGAACACGATTGCGCTGCAGCAACCCGGTCCCGTGGCAAACAGCAATTCGGAGTACTCGCTTAACGGTGGCTGGCCGGCATACGAATTTGGAGACGGGACACAGGGTACGACAGGCATAGCGCGGACAAGCAACGGAGCGTCAAGCGTGAAGCTTGTATCGAGGTCGACAGCAGACACGCCCAATCGTTTTGTGGCGGAGTTCCAAGACGCACTTAATGAGTATCAGCAAGACAGCCTGTCGATCGTTGATCCGGACGACGTTTTGGCAACGGGTCAAGAGATTACGAGTGCGACTCCGGTTTTGGGACTGCCCCACTACGATCAAGCGGCACGAGTTCTGAACTTTTATCTTCTGAAGAGCATAAACGGGAACACGCAGATTGAGTTTCAAACGAGTGCAAAAGCTTTGGGACTGACGCCCGGTGACATTGTCGCGCTGACGTATCTCAAGGAAGGTTTTGAGCGGCAGCCCTTTCGGGTAGTGAAGTTGCAGCCTGGCACGAATTATCGCACCGCGACGGTCACCGCACAGATTCACGACGACGAGTGGTATTCGGACACGAACGGGCAGACGCAGGCAGACGCAGCCCGTCGGCAAGGCGACTACGGCGCCGGACTCCCGCGTCCGTTATCCGGCGTCGTCCTCGGCGATTTTGGCACTTTAGACTTCGGCGTTACCGAGACGGTTTCACAGGCCCCGGATGGGACAGCTACGGTTACGGCGACGGTGGCCTTTTCGTCGCCGGCGGCTGTGCAACACAGTGCGCCAGATATACCCTTGGTCGCTTTGTCACCAACTCTCGGGCCCGTCGGAGGGACTCTCGGGGGCGGCCAGGATTTGTACTATGCTCTTTCGAGCGTAGGATCGGACGGGAGCGAGAGCGCGCTTTCGTTCGTTGTGCATGCGGCGGTGCCGGCGGGAACGAACACCAACATGGTGACGCTGACGGGACTTAGCTTTCCCGCAAGCGCAGTGGCATTTCAAGTCTACCGAGGCCCCAACCCGACGAGCTTGACGCAGATAGCGAGTGCCCAGGCCATAACTACGCTCTTCATTGACGGGGGGCTTCCACCAACGTCGATATTACCGCCGGATCCGAACTATGATCATGCCGACTTCTACTGGCGACTAGAGTTACAACCGCCTATGACGGCGAACATATACTCGCCGACTACTCTAGGCTCCAGCACTCTCGAGATGATTCCTATGAGCTACAACGGCATGGTGGCGAGAATCATCAGCGGGACGGGATCCGGGCAAGAGAAGGCGATCAGTTCCAATACGGCGACAACCCTGTTGGTGTCGAGCGCATTCGACATCGCGCCGGACTTTACGTCGGTCTTCGTGGTGGCGCAAGGTACGTATCAGTTCGGGGCCACATCGCGAACCGGCCCGGTGCAATTCACAATTCCGAACCAAGCGGGGAATGTGATCGAGATATCAGGGCGTAGCGCGAATTATAACGGTGTGGAAGCACCGTACGAGCTTTCTCCTTTGACCAGGTACACGATCGGAGGAGCGGGAATCACGGCGGTTGATAAGGCGGTCGCCGCGGCGCCCATATTTGGGCTAAGCGTACCCGACACCACGGGAGGCACGGTCGTGTTCGGGGCGCTTGGCTTTCCCGATCTCTCGAACTTAGCGACCGTGACCGCGGGAACCTATGTTCTGCATTATCTGGACGAATTGAATTTGGCTTCTTTGGGCACACTCACGGGGGCCATCGGCGCCGGGGACACACAAATTGGCATTACCCCCGCGGTGGGAACAAACCCGCCTTCCTACTTGCTGATCGATGCGGAGATCCTCAGTGTCACTGCGAGTAATACAGATGGCTCACAGCTCACGGTTATGCGGGGGGTACACGATACGAATCCTGCGTCGCACGCGGCTGGCGGGCCGATCTTCCAATTGTTGCAACAGGCGTACGTGGTCCCGTTTGCCAAGAATTTTTTCGGAACGCCCGCCAGTGGTGATTGGAGTTATCCGGTCTCGATCCCGAATGTGCGGGTCGTGAGCGCGGAGCTCACCGTTACCAACTCTCAAGGCAACAGCCCGACGAGCGCGGTCAGCTTTACCGGGGTGCAAGGCGGGGGGCTGCGAACCCTATCGGGTGGACAGTTCTCCTTTCAAATCGGAGGTTACCTAGCGGTTCAAACAGGAGCTGCTCCGGATGTGATTGTGGACGCTCCGAAATCTGTACGGGATGTGTATGCGGTAGTGAAACAGGCGCCAGCCGGAGCGCCTATCACGATTCAACTGAACTTAAACGGAGTCGCTTATTGTTCGTTGATCATTCCGGATGGATCGACCGTTAGCAACTCGGTTGATGGATCGACTCTGCCTCCGATGAAGGCCCAGGACCGAATCAGCATCGATTTGCAGACGGTCGGTCTGACTGCGCCGGGCAGCGGCTTGACACTGATGATACGGGTTTAACAACTATGGCAGAGAGCATTCAGAAACTACAGCCCGATCGCGATTTGGCGTGCTACTTTCAGCGGCCTTCCGCAATCGCCGCGTTGAGCTCTACCAGTCCCACCGGCTTTACCGTGTCCGGGACTTGGCGTGAGCAGTTTGATTGGGCGGTGATCGAGTGGAACCGAGACAATACGTTCGAACATCCTCTGCTTCGCAACCTTCCGGATGGAGATTTGAGCGGTCTTACCTTGAGTTATCAAGAGAGCCGGACAAATTGCATTCCGCTCGATTCCAACCTTTATCCCACAGTTGATTGGCCCTATCTGCGTTTTTGGATGGATTCGCCGCAAGGGGACGTGTTCCGCCGAGTTCGAATATCCGACTATGCAACGCCGGTGACGGGCGAGTATACGGCCGCGAAGGCAGTTTTTGCACTTTTGGGAACGCTGACGACGGGCGATGTTATCGAGTTGGCATGGGACCCATTCGCCTCAGAGCACTACAACTACACAATCGTCGACGGGGACACCGCAGCGTCGGCAGTGGTTAAGCTCAGTCGGATCATTAATTCTCTTTCGACAACAGTACAAGCGACTGTTGTCGGTGCACAAATTAGCTTAATGATGACTAGTGCCGCACAGGGGGTCAACGCGAACCGGGTGGGCGCGTACGGAAACGTTTCAGGAGCATGCTCGGAGGTCTGGGAGCCGCAGAGTCAGCAGTTCAGCGGTGGGAGCTCTCCAACTGTTTGGCAAGTGACAGTTCCTTTCAACGCGCTGACTGACGCTGCTACTGGGGAGATTTTTGCAGCAAACTCGGTGAGGAAGATGCGCTGGACGTACTCCGCGGATTTGCAGCCCGGGGCATTCGTTCGTTCCGAGTTCCAGGTTGTGGTTTCGAGCTGGACCGTAACGGGCTCGAATCGGATATATAGCGTAGCGGGTCCGGGATCTCGAAGAATCGAGGACGATTCCGCGTCCATTCAGTACAGCGGGACATGGAGTCCGTCGTCGGCAAATCACGGAAATTTTTCCGGAGGGTCGATCGCATACACCACTACACAAGGCAGTGGTCTGACGTGCTCTTATCTGGAGTCCGGGCAGCATCAACTGTTATTGGGTACTCGGCGTGCCGCATCTTGCGATTTCGCTCAGGTCGTAGTGGATGGCGGAGCGCCTCAGGTGATCAACTGCAATATGAAGGACGATGTGCTGGTCCGGATAAGCTTGGGCACGTTCGGCGCGGGGCAGCATTCGGTTCAGATCACTTACACCGGAGCAAGCGGAAACTATTTCTATTTCGATTTTCTGGAGATCGCGTATCCGAGTCAGGTGTTGCCCGACCTATCCGCTTCGAGCACATTGACGCTTGCCACAGACTGGGACACGGATCACTCGATTGCGCTACCGCCAGAAAGATCAGCATGGTTGATGTCGAAGCTTGGTTTCCTGGGTAGGGCAAACCATTATCAGGGTGCGCTCTGGTTCTTTGAGATGACCCGCGCCGGACAGGTATATGCGAGTGCGACGGTAACGTTTGGCGGCATTTCCGCTATCAGTGCGCAAACGACTTTGACGGTAAGCTCTGCTGCAATGACGCATTTGCATTTGCAAGGAGACACACCGGCAACAGTCGCATCGGCATTCGCCCTGCAAATCAATAATGGCTCTACGGCAATTTGGGCTGCGGCGAGCGGCAATGTCCTTACGATCAGCGCGAGAGCGATGGGAGTGCCAGGGAACGCGGTCACTGTTTCGGTAGGCGTGGCGCAGGCAAACGGCAGCACATTCACAGCGGTGACGAGCGGATCGTCTCTGCAAGGCGGCATCGACGGGAGCCGGACAGGCGTTGCTTTCCAGGATGCGGGGGCAAACCTGGGCTGGCGGACCGATCTAAGCGCGTCTCCGCGGATCAATCGTGCAGCGCGCGACTGGTCCACGAGCTTCTTTCGAGCGCTCCATCCTACGGGATTGCGGCTACCTGCGCCTTCAGCACGGAACTACAGTTTGTGGACCCATCCCCGAGCCGGCATGGCGCAACGGTACTACAACAACGGTCCAACAGCGGTGAATACCCCGGCTATTCAGACCAATTTTCCCCAACGAGCCTGCCTATTGGCAGGAAGTTCATCTGGAAATGGCGCAAATGATGGTGACCGCCGGGCAGGTTCCTTATCTGCAGTTTGGCGAAATCCAATGGTGGTACTTCACCGAGGGACAGGGAAGTCTACCGTTCTACGACGCCTATACGACTGAGCAGTTTCAATACGCATATGGAAGAGGAATTCGCTCATCAGCAGCAACACCGTCGCTGCCTTCACGAGTTTTCCTCAAGAGTCGAGCTTTCTTCCAGACGCTGATTGGGCAGTTCACTTCACAGATCATGAGCTACGTGCGGCAAACGGTACCGCAAACTAAGTTTGAAGTGTTGTACCCACCGGACGTCAATGCTTTCCGATGACGGGCGTGGTGAACCTTCCGAAAGATTATTGGACGCCGGCGAATCTTAAACTGCTTAAAAACGGAAAATTTCACGTATACCGGTGAACCCGAACTCGACGAGGCATCTCAATCGGTATCATTGCCGGCACATTGGGGTTTGCTTCGTCACAAAGCAGCCACTTGTTGGAATTGGCGACTACACGACACCCTGGACCAATGAAGTAGGGTTAGCCGCTGGGCAAGAACTCGAATCCGTCGTGCTGTTTGCTCTTGATCAATTTTGTCTGATCGGGTACCCACCTGATTTTTATAAGAACATTCAGCGCGGTATTTCGATGGCGTGATGACAGCGTGATCGCTAGCGCGCTATTGTTAGAACTGCTGCATTCGTGCTTCTGGTCCAGAACGTCTCCAAAATTTATCGCCTTTACCGCAAACCTTCCGACCGGATGCGCGAATTTCTTCGTCTTCACGCGAGGAAAACTTCACTCCGATTTCTGGGCTCTTCGGGATGTGTCCTTCACGGTCGAGCGCGGCGAGTTCATGGCGCTTGGTGGGACCCGAACGGTTGCGGCAAAAGCACACTACTGCAGATTGTCAGCGGAATCCTGCAGCCCACCGAAGGAAAGGTAGTCACGCGAGGGCGAGTGGCCGCACTACTGGAGCTCGGGGCGGGCTTCAACCCGGAGTTTACCGGCCGAGAGAATGTGATTATCAATGGCGAGTTGCTTGGTCTGGATCAGCCGGTAGATCATCAGCGGGCGCTTCCGAGGATTGAAGAGTTTGCTGGGATCGGCGAGTTTCTGGATCGGCCCGGTGAAGGAATATTCAAGCGGAATGTATGTCCGCCTTGCTTTCTCGACTGCCATTCACGTTGAACCCGGACATTTTGATTGTGGATGAAGCGCTCGCGGTCGGCGACGCCGCGTTCGCGAACCGATGCATCCGCAAGTTTCATGAGCTTCGCGAGCGGCGCGTAACGGTCTTGTTCGTCTCGCATGATATGGGGTTGGTCAAACAACTTGCACACCGGGCGCTGTTTCTGTTGAAAGGCTCCGTGCAAGCGGAAGGCGAGCCGAAGGTGGTTGTCGATCGATATAACGCGAGCGTTCTTGAGCGTGAAACAGCGGAGAGTCATTTTCGCGATGAGCATGCCACTGTGCAGGTCCGGCATGGCGATCAATCGAGCCGCATCGTGAATGTTCAGCTTCTTGATGAAGGCGGAATCGAGCGTACGACGATTCATAGCGGCCAGCCAGTGATTGTGCGGATCCATTCCCGATTTCAAGCCAGCCGGTTGGATCCGATGGTCGGGATCCTCATCCGCAGCCGGATTGGCATAGAGGTATACGGGACAAATTCGAGCATTGAGGGAGTGGAGTTCGGGCAATTTTCGGCGGGCGATGAATTGATGACGGACTTCTACTTCGAGTGCTGGCTTACTCCCCAACAGTATTCGTTGACAGTCGCGATGCAGAATGCAGATGGGACCAGTCAGGACTGGCTCGACGACGCCATCGTTTTCGACGTCGTTGCAGACCGGCATGCAGCGGGGCTAACCGATTTAAGAGCCAATGTACGCTGGACGAAGACGCCGCATGAACGCTCGCATTCAAGTAAAGATCAAGGCGCGCGCCAAGAGATCGGGCATAGCCGGGAGATTGGGTAAGCTGGTCAAGATCGATATCGCCGCGCCTCCAGTCGAAAGACGCGCGAATGAAGAGCTGATTCGATTCTTAGCGGAACTGGCTGCTATACCGCGGTCCGCCGTGCGAATCATTGCCGGCGCAAGCAGTCCCCTGAAACTTATTGAGATGGATGGCGTATCTGAGGAGCAGCTAAACAAATTACTCCCATGAAACTGGACGAGATCCAAGCACAACTGAGAGAACAACAACTCGACGGCTGGTTGTTGTTTGACCATCATCGCAGAGACCCCCTGGCTTACCGCGTTTTAGGACTGAATCCTAAACAACATGTAACGAGGCGCTGGTACTGCTTCATTCCGGCGCACGGCCATCCGCAGAAGCTTGTACACCGGATAGAGAGCAAGATGCTGGATCAGGTTCCGGGGAAAACGAACGTGTATTCCTCATGGGAGGAGCAGACGCGGGCCGTTCACGATATGCTGCGGGGAAGCCGGAAGGTGGCCATGCAGTACTCACCGAACTGCGCGATCCCCTACGTCTCAAACGTGGATGGCGGGACTATCGACCTGATTCGTTCGAGCGGCGTGGAAGTAGTCACTTCCGCGGAACTGATTCAGTATTTCGAGGCACGGCTGAATCAGCGCGGGCTCGAGTTGCATTTAGAGGCGGGACAGAGAGTAGATCGCGTGCGCGCCGAAGCCTTTCAGTGGATCGGAGACGCTGTGCGAGGCAGGGAGCCGCGCACAGAGTGGGACGTCGCTGAATTCGTTCGAAACCGTTTTGCGGAACAAGGCCTTATTACGGAAAGCGGTCCCATCGTCGGAGTGGACGCACATGCCGGAGATCCACACTACGAACCACAGAAGGAGTCAAGTTCACCAATTCGAGAAGGCAGTTTCGTGCTGTTGGACATGTGGGCGAAGTTAGACGAACCTGAAGCGGTTTACTACGATATCACCTGGACTGCTTTTTGCGGCCCGGTCCCGCCGCATGATGTGCAGCGTGTGTTCAGCATCGTGCGGGACGCGAGAGAGGCCGGAACCCGTCAAGTGGAGAGCGCGATCTCGAAAGGCATTCCGCTGCGCGGGTTCGAAGTGGACAACGCTACGCGAGAGGTGATCGTGAATGCCGGTTACGGCGATCAATTTGTACATCGGACCGGGCACTCTATCGGACAGGAAATACACGGCAACGGCGCGAACATGGACAATCTTGAGACCCACGACGACCGGTTGGTGATTCCGTGGTCATGCTTTTCGATCGAACCGGGTATCTATTTGCCTCACTTCGGTGTGCGGTCGGAGATCGACATATTCGTGGACGAGAACTCCGCTCGCGTGACCGGAGAGAAGCAGGATTCGCTAGTTTTGATCGGTTAGGTTCTACTTATTCGTTAGCGCTTCCACTCCCGGCAGCTTAATTCCGGAGAGGAACTCTAGCGAGGCACCGCCACCGGTGGAGATGTGCGAAATTTTGTCGGAGACACCCGCGCTCTTGATCGCCTTTTCGGAGTCGCCGCCGCCAACAACCGATATCGCATTCGAGTCCGCAACCGCATGGGCGAGCGCGACGGTTCCTTTATCGAAAGGGCGGCTTCTCGAAGACGCCCATCGGTCCGTTCCAGATAATCGACTTCGCTGTGGCGATCTCTTTCGAAAACGCTGCGACGGTCGCGGCCCGATATCCAAGCCCATCTTGCCGTCCGGAATGGTGTCCACAACTTCGCATCTCCGCGCCTTCCTTCAGTTCCGCCGCAACCACGTGATCGGCGGGAAGCATCAGTTTGCTTCCATGTTTCGCGCAGGAGCGTTTCGGCGAGATCGAGCTTGTCGTTCTCGACCAGAGACTTGCCCAACCGGCTCGACCTTGCGACTTCAGGAACGTATAGGCCATCGCGCCGCCGATCATCAGCTTGTCCACAATCTTGATCAGGTTTTCGATAACCTCTATCTTGTCCGACACCTTGGCGCCCCCGAGGATTGCAATCGCGGGACGCTTGCGGATTCTCGGTGACCATCGTGAGATACTTCAGTTCCTGCTCCATCAGAAGGCCGGCCGCGGCTTGAGGAACGAATCTGGATCATTCCCACCGTAGATGCATGCGCGCGGTGAGCGCTTCCGAACGCGTCATTGACGTAGAGGTCGCAAAGCGCCGCCAGTCGACGCGAGAATGCCTCGATCGTTCTGCCTCTTCTTCCGCATGGAAGCGCAGATTCTCAAGAAGCAGCACGTCGCCCGGCTTGGGCAGCATGGCTTCGACTTCGGGTCCGACGCAATCCGGGGCCATGGCCACTGGCTTACCTAACAATTCGGAGAGCCGACTGGCGATTGGCTTCAGGCTCATCTCCGGGTTCGGCTTGCCTTTGGGACGACCCAAGTGAGAAGCGAGGATCACCGCGGCGCCTTGTTCAGAGCGCATATTGGATCGTAGGCATCGAGGCTTTGATTCGCTTATCGCTCGTGATCTCCTGCCCGCCTTGCGGCCAAGGGGACGTTGAAGTCCACGCGAATAAAAAGGCGCTTCTGATTAAGGTTGAGATCTTTGATCGATAGTTTCGCCATGCGGAATCTTGAGCTTAACAAGCTTACTTGAGCGTGGGGACCCCAGAGAGTGAGATCGCGCGATCACGAGTTCGATAGGCCAGCAACAATGCCCCGGCAGACGGATCGAATTTAGGTGACACGCATTCGCAGGAATCGGTCAGTTCGACCAACAGCCGAAATCTCTCCAACAGAATGCGGCTATGGAATACGCCGCCAATGTATGAGGCGGGGAGTGGGCCGGAACCGGGATCCAACCTGCTGCGTACTGAAGACGCGAGGGAAGCGAGTTGTTGCGCCGCGTTTTCGAGGATGCTCCGCGCTATCGCGTCACCCTCAAGAGCCACTCGATCGATCAGGGGGGCTAGTTGCGCAACCCGCGACCGAGGCCAGTCCGCGGTGTAGAAGAGGTGGAGAGCATTATTGGCGCTTTCGATGCCGGTGGCGTTTAGTAATTCAACACGAATCGCGGTAGGTGGTCCCCATCCCTCTTCGAAGCGCAGAGCAGCCCGGAGAGCTTGACGCACTAGATCGAACGCGCCGCCTTCGTCTCCGAACACATAGCCCCATCCGCCTGCACGAATGAGTTTGCCGGAAGCTTCGCGACCGAGAGCGATCGAACCGGTCCCGGCGATTACGATTAGGCCGGGTCCTCCACCCGTCGCTCCGGCAAGTGCAATTTCGGCATCATTGGTGACGATCAGGTGGTCGGTGGGAATGATGCGAGCCAGCAGCGTTTTCTTGTCTTCGGGGCCGCCGCTCATGCCGCATACGGCTGCCTCGAAGCGGATAGCGTTCAAATCCAGCCCGGCCGATCGGCATGCATCCGAAATGCAGGTTCGCGACACGTGGGTGAAGCGGGCAACAGCTTCGGCGGAACTGACGTGATTGCAGGGACCGGCGATGGCTGATCCGATCACTCGCCCCGCGGCATCGCCGATCAACGCCGTGGTGCTCGACTGACCACCATCTACTCCCAGGAAAAATTCCATGCTTTGCAAGCTAGACCGTTTTGTCCTTCGCGTAGCAGAGTTTTTCGATCGGGCACTCGGCGCACCTGGGGTTTCGGGCAATACAAAGCGCACGGCCATGCAGGATAATCTGGTGCGAAAACAGGATCCAACGGTTTTGGGGAACTATGCGTATGAGGTCGCGTTCGATTTTGACCGGATCCGTCTCTTTTGTGAAATCGAGCCGCTTTGAAATTCTTTGAACATGCGTATCCACGACCACACCGCTCGAAATTCCGTAAGCGGTCCCGAGAACGACATTGGCGGTTTTGCGGGCCGCGCCGGGAATGGTGAGCATCTCGTCAATTGTGCGCGGTACTTCTCCGCCGAACTGGTGGAGCACCGCGTTAGCGGCACCTACGATTGACTTGGCTTTATTGTTGAAAAAGCCTGTCGACCGGATGTCATCTGCGAGCACCTCCGGACGGACGGCTGCGAAAGCCTGCGGTGTGGGATATTTCCGAAACAGTTCGGGCGTTACCTCGTTGACGCGCTTATCGGTGCACTGGGCGGAGAGAATTGTCGCCACAAGCAGTTCCCACGGGGAGCGATGATGGAGCGCACAGGTCGCATCCGGGTAGGCGCGATCCAGGATCTTGTAGATCTCTTCAAAGCGTTCACGCCGGGCTGCGGCGGTTTTGGGCCGAAGCGGACGAGAACCGACTTTGGTTTGATTTTGGCTCACTCGACCAGCTTAAGCCACGATCGTAGGATGGTTATTGCCCTCGCGGATGGTGCTCTTGATCGTGGTGCTGCTGGCGTTCGGCGCCTCGGTGACCCACGGATTCCATTTGGATGACTACGCGGTGGTGCATGGGCCTGATTGGAATCAGTGGCAGACCCGGCCTCTCACTGGCCTGTCATTTGCCGTCAATTCGAAGTTATCTGAAAACCCGCCGCTTTGGCATTTGGTGAGCCTGACGGGGCACGTGGCTGCCGTGCTGCTTCTCTACCAAGTGCTGCTGTTCCTTCTGCCGGAACAGACCGCGCTCTTGGCTGCGGCCATATTTGCGGTGCATCCCCTTCAAGCGGAGACGGTCGCATACGTATTTTCACGCGCGACGATCTTTAGCACCCTATTCTCATTAGGTGCGTTTCTCGCCTGGCGGCGTGACCGTCCGTGGCTAGCCGTCGCAAGCCTCGCGTTGGCGATTCTCTCGAAGGAGGATTGCGCGGCGGTTCCACTGGTGATCCTGGCAATGGAGCGACCCCGCAACCGGCGCAGGGTAATCGCGTTGACCGCAATGTTCTCGGCGGTAATTGCAGCCGCGGTTCATTCAGTGCTCGTCACGCGTGCAATCGCCGGTTCCGGAGCAGGGTATTCCGCCGGGTCATCTCCCTTGCTCTACCTACTGAATCAAGGCTTCGTAATCATCCGCTATTTGAGGCTGTTGATCTTTCCCTACGGCTTTACCGTCGATGCAGAGATTCACGTCACCGCGGGCGCGGCGATTGTTTCCTGGATTGCAGTTATAGCGTTGGGCGTCTTTGCCGCTCGAAACAACCGTTATGTACTTGCCGGATTGCTGCTGCTCATCCCAAGCTCGTCGATTGTGCCGCTGGCGGATTTATCGGCCGATCATCGAATGTATTTGCCGATGATTGCCTTTGCGCCCGGACTGGCGCTTTGGCTGGGACGGTTGCCGAAGTGGACTGGTGTCGTTGTCGTTCTTGTGCTCGTCGGCATCTCGGCGGAAAGGATGGGCGTCTGGGGAAATGAAGAGCGTTTGTGGACGGAAGCGGTGGAACGAGCACCGGACAAACTCCGACCGCGCATTCAGCTGGCTCGAGCAGTGGGTCCCAAGCGCGCGTTGGCGATTCTCCAAGACACCAAACCGTCCTATCCAAACAGCTCCGAGGTTAATGGGGAACTGGGGCGCGTCTATCTTGAGCTGGGGCATCCAGAACTGGCGCTAGCTGAGTTTGGTACGGTGCTTGGCCGGAACCCGCGCGATCCGCATGCGATGAATAATCGCGGCGTCGCTCTCCGAGCTTTAGGCCAAGAAGCGGCCGCCCGGCAGGATTTCGAGCGCGCACTTAAACTGGACAGCTGCCTCGAAGACGCCCGGCGAAACCTGAACCTGCCGCCCTGTGCGTAGCCGAGACTAGGGCGATGTAATTTGCACTTCAGGAGTAGCATTCTGCCAGTCGGGCAGCTCGTAAATTTTTAGTTTGGTGTTGAGCGCGGAACTCAGGTCTTTTGCTCCGTACGCCGGAAGCGCAGGGATTTTAAATGTAAAGGTCCCCACCGAGTCTTCTTCCGAACGGTTAGTACTGGCCCAAAGAGTCACCGTCGCGGAGAGGTCGTCCAGTTCATTGGACGAGTGGTTTACAACCACAAAACGTACCTCGGGCTTCTTCTTGGCATCCTGCACCATGCGGATTCCGACCACCTCAACGTACTTTTGCAGCGGGTTGCTTAGCTTTGTGCGCGCGACGTTAGCGGCCGAATCAAGCCCGGTGGAGGTGGCTTGTTTTCGATTCCGGAATGCATTCACCCCGTAGTAAATAGCGGATCCGACGCCGAGGATCGCAAAACAGGACAGGATCGTGAGAAGCCAAGTGGGCATCCCGGAGGTTGCGCGCTTCTGCGCGAAGGGCATCGGCGGGCGGGGCGGCAACTCACGAGGCGTACCCGAGATCCCGCGAGGCGCCACAGCCGGGTCATCCGACACAGGGCGCGAGGCGATCTCTTCGCGGACTTGTTCCTGCTTGCCCTGGTTGACGACTTCGCTCACCGGCTCTTCATCAAAACGTGCGCCGCACGCAAAACAATTGACTGCCGACGGGGGGTTGTCATGCCCACAACGAGGGCAGATCCAAGAGAACATGCCTTAAATCTAACGCAACCCCCGATGGCGATCCGAACCGGCCCAGTTGTTATAGATTAGAGCTATGCCGGCGGCAACCGCAGTGCCCGAATGGACAACGATACGGTAGTGAAAGTGGAGCGATTCGCCGGGCTCCAGGGTGAGATTTCCGTCGGCTTCAGGATCTTTGGTGAATGCTTTCACGCCGAAAATGTTCGCGGCGAGCAGTCCGTAACCGCGCGCGTGCCAATAGGTGGGAAACCGCGGATTCCCCGGGTGATCGAACACGGCGATTCCGGTCATTCGACCTTCCACAACTCCGGAAACATCCACCCAGTTGCCCCGCTTGCCCCAACACTCCGCTTCCATGTGGCAGCCGCTAGAGCCCAACATGATGCCCTTGGGCTCTTGAAGAGCCGCCGCGACTCGCATGCCGAAGACGCCGTCCTTTTCGTCGCCGAAATTGACTTTGCGACGCGCAATGACCGTGATCTCGAAATCTGTGAAACGGGGCGAACCGGAGTGAAATGTCATCTTTCGCGATTCGTGAATCAGTTCCAACCCATCTGGGTCGAGCCATGACAATTGGGCGTCGATCGTTCCACTCTTCGCCCCGCTGGCGATTCGGTCGATTTTAGAGACCACGATGCGGCCCATTTTAGGGTTGTGGTAGCTCGGATCGGAGTTCCAGAAGTCGACTCCGTTTACATCAGCGTGTGCAAACCAAACACCACGATGGTGGATGTGGTCGTGAGGGTCACCCGGGCGATCTTCCATGGGCCAACTTCTCAGTACGTTTACACCCTGCGCCGTGCGCAAAGGGTAAAGGTAGGGCTTGGTGATTTCCGGCCCATACCAAAAGGTGGAGGACGGTTCGCGGTCAATCGAGATGGATACCGATTGGGCGTTCTGAGTCACGCTTACCTGCGCTGCGGCGCGCAGAGCGAAGAAACCTAGTACCAGGACCGATCGTGCGAAAAGCATCCTTAATAGAGGATAGCGGCAAATCGACCATGGCGCGTGTAAGGGGTAGTGCCTGTGATGAGGCGGTAACCATTCATTCATCGGTTTCTCACACTCGCTAGCTATTCTTTGGGACGTTGCCGTAAGTGTGTCGAAGCTGGAACTCCGCTCTCGATGCTCGTCTTGAAAGCCGGTTCGCTACGAATTTCCTTACGCAACGATTTGGTTTATCAATGAAATTCCAAGGAGTGTGAATGATCGTAAGTCAAAGAAACCAGTGGTTGCGGCTGCTCGTTCCGGGCCTGCTGGTTTCGCTCTCACTGGGCGCCCAGCAACCCGCTCAGATCGCAACAGCCGACGCGCCGACCAGCACGGCAGCGTCTTCGACCACAAAAGACGAGATTGAAAAACTAAAAACCCAGCTGGCCGAGCAACAGCGACAGTTGGAACAACTCCAAGCCGCGATTCAGAAGCAACAAGATGCAATTGACCAAGCCGCCAAGCTAGCGGAACCTCAGCGCGTGAACGCGCCGGCTTCCCTGGGTGAAGTCGCTAGCACTACACCCATGCTGCCGGTAGCAGCGGTGGTTGCACCGTCACACAATCCGGCAAACGCCATAGGCCTCGGGCAGGCTAGCCAGCCGGGACCGCGCAACGAATCACCGCTTGGCTTCCGGATCGGCGGGGCGACGTTTACCCCGTTCGGGTTCGTTGACTTTATCAGCATCACCCGTTCCTCCAACATTGGGAGCAGCATCGCGACCAGCTTTGGCTCGGTTCCCTTCAGCAACACCGCCAACGGCAACCTTGCGGAAACACACTTCAGCATGCAGAACTCGCGGCTGGGGCTTCGCGTAGACTCCCTATGGCACGATTACAAAGTCATGGGCTATGTCGAGACGGACTTTCTCGGTGTAGCGCCGACGAACCCGTTTGTGACCAGCAATTCCGATACGCTTCGGATGCGGTTGTTCTTCGTAGATCTGCAGAAGGACGCGTTTGAGTTCACGGCAGGGCAGACTTGGTCGTTGATGACTCCCGGGCGCAAGGGAATCGGCGTTTTACCCTCCGATCTGTTCTATTCCCAAAACATCGATACAAATTACCAATTGGGTCTGACATGGGCACGGCAAAGCGGAGTACGCTTCGCGTGGCATCCGAATGAGCATCTGCATTGGGCCCTCGCCGTAGAGAATCCAGAGCAATATGCGGGCGCTGCTGTGGTGTTCCCTTCGAAGCTGGCAACGGTTGGCGCTGGAGAATTGGACAACAATGCAGGCGGAACGGCGATCCCGAATCTTTTCCCGGATTTTGTGACCAAGCTGGCGTTCGATGGTGGCTCGCCCGGTCACAATGCCCATCTGGAAATCGTCGGATTGCTGACCGGAGTGCGGACGTATAACTCGCTCACCTCGGGACCTGGAGCTCTCACCAGATACACCTCAGTTGGCGGCGGCGGCGAGGTGAACTTCAATTTTGAGATCGCCAAGGGCTTCCGGATTCTTTCCAACAACTACATCAGCGACGGCGGTGGACGTTATATCGGAACTGGTATTGGACCGGATGCGATCATGCGCGCGAATGGATCCCCATCGCTCGTGCATTCCGCTTCGACGGTAGCTGGAATTGAATACCAAGCCTCGCGGAAGACACTCTTCTACGCTTACTATGGCGGCAGTTATGTAGGACGCAATACCGCCATAGATCAGGACAACAAAACCGTAATCGGATTCGGCGTGGACAATTCTTTGAGTGCAAATCGGGCGATTCAGGAAGCAACCTTCGGACTGCAGAACAACTTCTGGAAGAGTCCCGAATATGGCGCCTTGATGCTGGCCTTTCAATACTCGTACCTGACCCGTAATCCCTGGTCGGTCACAACCACCGGTGCTCCGACAAACGCAAGCACGAACATGGGATACGTAGATCTTCGCTACACCCTCCCATAAAAGCCACCCAAACTACCCTCCGTCTTACGCGGGGGGTAGTTTCATTCCACGTTCAACCCTCTGTAACTGATTTGAAACATCCAGATGTGACTCTGAGGAGAAAAGAATAATGCAACGTACGACTGTCTTAGGGATTTTTTTAGCAGCCAGCCTTTCGGGGAGTGCGGCGTTCGCGCAAACCCGTCTCAATGCCGCAGGCGCTACGTTCCCTTATCCGATCTATTCCAAGTGGTTTTCCGAGTTTAAGAACGAGAAAGGCACTGAGATCAATTACCAATCGATCGGTTCGGGTGGAGGGATTCGACAGCTCACCGAAGGAACGGTTGATTTTGGAGCTTCTGACAAGCCTTTGACCGACGAGCAAGCCGCGAAGATGAAAGTGAAGCCGCTTCACTTCCCGACAGTGCTAGGCGCGGTGGTGGCCTCTTACAATTTGCCAGGCAACCCCGAGCTCAAGTTCACCGGCCCGGCACTTGCGGGGATCTTCATGGGCACCATCAAGAAGTGGAACGATAGCGCCATTAAGGCGTCGAACCCTGGCGTGAAGCTTCCGGATGCCGATATTGTAGTGGTCCATCGCTCGGATGGCAGTGGCACGACATTTGTGTTTACCGATTACCTGGCTAAGGTCAGCGATTGGGGAACAAAGGTTGGAAAGCCCGATAGTTCCGTGAACTGGCCCGTCGGTCTGGCACAAAAAGGGAGTGAGGGGGTTTCCGGCTTAATCAAGGCTACGCCCAACTCAATAGGTTACGTAGAGCTGATTTATGCGACCCAGAACCACATGGGCTATGCCCAGGTGAAGAATGCAGCGGGCAAGTTCATCAAGGCAGATCTCGCGAGCGTGACCGCCGCGGCAGCCGGTGTGAACATGCCTGCCGATTTCCGTGTGTCGATCACAAACGCTTCGGGTGCGAACGCGTATCCGATCTCCACCTTCACGTATTTGCTAGTACCGAGCCAGATTGCTGACGCCACGAAGCGCAAGGCTGTAACGGATCTGCTGCATTGGATGTTGACCAAGGGACAGAGCTATAACGAAGCATTAGGCTATGCGAAGCTGCCAGCCTCAGTAATCTCGAAAGAGCAAGCTCAGATTGCTGAAGTGAAATAAGCATGACAACCTCAGCGGTGACATCGACCTCCCAGATTCCCCGGGGCCGTTCGAGTTTCGTGTCCCGCTTGCGGGGCGGCGATGCCGTCGCGTATCTGATTACGCTGCTGTTCGCCGCGTCCGTTTTGTTGATTGCGGTTCTTCTGGTGGGCGTTCTTTGGAAGGAATCGGCGCTCGCCAGGCATCGGTTCGGGTTAGGGTTCTTTACCTCGCAGGCGTGGGACCACGAGAATGATCAATACGGCGCACTGCCTTTCATCTACGGCACCCTGATTACGTCCGCGCTGGCCATGTTGATCTCTGTTCCATTGGGCGTGGGCGCCGCAATCTTCCTGGCTGAACTTACGCCGCCGCGGCTCTCAAGCGGGCTGACGTTTCTGGTTGAACTTCTTGCGGCGGTCCCAAGTGTCATTTACGGACTCCTTGCGATCTTCACGCTCGTACCGCTACTGAGAGATTACATCGAGCCGGGGCTCAAAGCCTCGCTAGGCTTTTTGCCCCTATTCAGCGGCCCCATCTACGGCATTGGTTATCTCGCGGCGGGCGCGATTCTCGCCGTTATGACCTTTCCGTTTATCATTTCCGTTTCACGCGAAGCTTTGTTGGAAGTGCCCCCCGAGCAGCGAGAGGCCGCCTTAGCGCTGGGGGCAACCCGGTGGGAGGCGACTTGGCAGGCAGTGGTTCCGTTTGCCCGCCTGGGAATCATGGGTTCGATTTTTCTTGGCCTTGCGCGCGCACTGGGAGAGACGATGGCGGTAACGATGGTGATCGGCAACTCGCCGAAGCTCAGTGCATCATTGTTCTCTTCGGGGTACACAATCGCGTCGGTGATCGCCAACGAGTTTGCGGAAGCCAGCAACGACATCTTTCTTCAGTCGCTGATCTATCTCGGGTTGGTTCTGTTTCTGCTGACGATCGTCATTAACGGGGCGGCCCGCCTCTTGATCACTCTCACCTCCCGAAGAGGAAAAGCATGACGCGCCTGACCTGGAGAAAACTTGTTAACAGGATTATGCTTACCCTCACCGGGGTTTGCACAGTTCTTACCGTTTCTGTTCTTTTTCTGATCTTAGGGTATCTGATTTGGAACGGCGGCAAATCCCTCAATTGGGATTTCTTTACGCAGTTGCCCAAGGGCCCGGGGGAGACAGGTGGCGGTATGGCGAACGCCATTCTGGGCAGCGCAAAGCTTATTGGGCTGGCGTCGCTCATCGGTGTCCCGATCGGCTTCATCGCGGGTGTGTATCTATCAGAGTTCGGCGGAGTCAGGTTCCCCTTTGTGATCCGCTATACCGCGGACCTGCTCAATGGAATCCCCTCAATTGTTGTTGGAATTTTCGCGTATGCGCTAATTGTTCTGCCAGTAAAACACTTCTCGGCGTGGGCTGGATCGATTGCATTAGCGGTGATGCTGATTCCGGTGGTTGTTCGTAACACCGAGCAGTTCCTCCAAAACGTACCGAACAGTTTGCGTGAGGGCGCGTTGTCTTTGGGTGCGAGCAAATGGCGAACGATCGTTACCGTTGTGATTCCCGCATCACTTAGCGGAATTCTCACTGGGATCATTCTGGGCGTGGCCCGCATTGCCGGTGAAACGGCCCCATTGATCTTCACGGCTTTCGGGAACCAGTTCTGGAGCCAAGGCTTAAACGACCCGACATCCTCGCTGCCGGTGATGATTTACAACTACGCCATCTCCCCGTACGAGGATTGGCATCGGCAGGCTTGGGCCGCCGGGCTGGTTCTACTTGCTCTCGTACTGATTTCGAATATAGCGGCTCGGGCCATACTTGCCCGGGGTGTTTCCGCCCAAAGAGGATAACCGTCATGGCAAGCGCGCCAGAACAAAGGCTAGTGATGCAAGAAACCAAAGTCTCCGAACGTGTCGATCCCCCCGTGCAGGTGGCCCCAGCATGTAAGCTGGAAGCGAAAAGCCTGAATTTTTTCTACGGAGCCTATCAAGCTCTTCACGGAATTACGCTCTCGTTTGCTCCGCATACGGTCTCGGCCTTGATCGGGCCTTCAGGCTGCGGAAAAAGCACTTTTCTCCGAACGCTGAACCGAATCAACGAAACCATCAAGAATACACGCGTAGAAGGCGAAGTTCTGCTGGATGGTAGCAACATCCTCGAAGAGGATGTGACCGCTCTTCGGCGTCGGGTCGGGATGGTCTTTCAGAGGCCGAATCCATTTCCGAAATCGATTTACGACAACGTCGCGTATGGGCCTCGCATCAACGGGTTCAAAGGCAAACTGGATGAAATTGTGGAACGCGCATTGCGGCGTGGTGCCCTCTGGGAAGAAGTAAAGGACAAGCTGAACAAGTCCGCTTACGCGCTGTCCGGTGGCCAGCAACAACGGCTTTGCATTGCTCGGGCAATGGCAGTTGAGCCGGAAGTGCTTTTGATGGACGAACCCTGCTCCGCGCTCGACCCGATCGCCACTGCCAAGATTGAAGAGCTAATCTTTTCGATCAAAGATCAGACGACTGTGATCATCGTGACGCACAACATGCAACAGGCCGCGCGTGTGGCGGGCATGACAGGCTTTTTCCTGATGGGCAAGCTCGTTGAATACGACAAGACGGATACGATCTTCAAGAATCCGCGGAAGAAAGAGACCGAAGACTACATCACAGGTAGGTTCGGGTAGTGTTTTCAGACGACATCCACATGCCCAATAATTCGTTCACACGCCATTTCGACGCTGAGCTAGAGGATTTGAAATCGCAGTTGCTCGAGATGGGCAGCTTGGTAGCTTCTTCGGTCCACCGCAGCATCCTCGCTCTAACCGAGGAGAGCGAAGACCTGGCGCATCAGGTTCTGCGGGACGAAGCTCGTATCGACCAGATGGAAATCCAGATCGATGATTTTGCTACACGGCTGATCGCCACGCAACAGCCGGTAGCGCGCGATATGCGCTTGATCGTAGTAGCGATCAAGATCAACACCGAACTGGAACGGATGGGCGATTTGGCGGCGGGAATTACCGAGCGCTCATTAGCGACAATGCATCAAGCTCACATCGGCGACTCTTACGCGGATTTCAAGGAGTTGTCGTCAATTGTGGAGCACATGGTGTTGAGTGCGCTCGACTCGTTCGTTAAGCAGGACGAACAGGCCGCTCGTAACATTTTGGCCTCCGACGATGCAGTGGACCGACTTCGGAGCAAGATTGGCGATGCACTTGTACGCACAATGCAAAGCGATCCCGCCAGCATTCCAAGGCTGTTAAACCATATATTCAACGCCCGCAGCCTCGAACGCATCTCCGATCACGCGACCAACATCGCCGAAGAGGTGATCTTTCTGGTGAAAGGAATCGATGTCCGCCATCGAATGGGCGTCGACCGGGAAATCGCCGAAGCGAACTAGCTAAACTCTTCCTGAAGCTGGTTGAGGGCCGCCGCACCCGGGCAAAGTTTCTGATACGGAATCTTCGAGAGTGCCCCGGCCGGGGTCTTGTTCATCTCGTGAACGTCCGGAACTGTCTCGTCGAGGTAAAGAAGCCCGGTTACGATGTGACCCAAGCCCGTTTGGGCCTGAAGGTATTCCTGAACCGCCTTCCGGTTGGTGGGATCATACCCCTCAGGAACAACGGTGAAGCGAACTACGCTTCCATCGTGCAAGGTGACATTCGTTTCGCCATGCGGCGTGATCGCAGCTACCAATTCCTTGGCAGCCGGCACAAAATCCGATTCTGTCGCGCGAATAGCATTTTGGCGGGTATGAAGATAACTTTTGGTGGATCCTGGGTGATCATTAAACGTCACGCAAGGGGAGATAACATCTACCAGTGCAAATCCACGATGCGCAATGGCCGCCTTCAGGATGGGAACGAGTTGTTCCTTGTCGCCCGAGAAGCTTCGTGCCAGAAATGTCGCGCCCAAGCTCAATCCGAGGGACACAGGGTCAATCGGAGCCATGGGGTTAGCCTCGCCACGTTTGCTCTTCGAGCCAACGTCGGCTGATGCCGAAAATTGCCCCTTTGTAAGGCCGTATACACCGTTGTTCTCGATGACGTAAACCATTCGCAGATTGCGACGGATTGCATGGCAAAGATGCCCAAGCCCAATGGACAGCGAGTCGCCATCCCCCGAAACGCCCACATACAAAAGTTCGCGATTGGCAGCGTTCGCGCCGGTGGCGATGGGAGGCATCCGTCCGTGAGCCGAGTTGAAACCATGAGCCCCGTGGACAAAGTAGGCCGGCGTCTTCGAGGAACAGCCGATACCGCTCATCTTGGCGAGCATGTGCGGCTCAATCGACATCTCCCAAAGGGCGCGAACGATGGCCGCCGTAACCGAATCGTGTCCGCATCCCGCACACAACGTGGACATCGAACCCTCGTAGTCGCGCAGGGTGAGCCCGATGTCATTGCGTTGAGCGCTTGGATGAACGGCGGCCGGTTTCAGGATTGAAGGCATGGTTATCGGACCCCTGCAAATTCCACTGCGAGTTGTTTTTGAATCTCTTCGACTACGTGCTTTGCGCTAAGTGGAAAACCACCGTAGATCAGAATCGATTTCAGCTTGTGTTTGGCGATAGGGGTCTCGATTATCAGTAAAGACTTCAGCTGTGCATCGCGGTTCTGTTCGATGACGAAGTTGTACTCGTGTTCGTCGAGAAATCGCTCGACCTCTGGGCCAAAGGGAAAAGCGCGAATACGCATAAAATCGGCAGCGATTCCCTGTCGCTCCAGCAGACTCAGGCCCTCACGCACGGCGGAATCACAACCACCTATGGTGACCACTCCGAAGTTCGCACCGGACCGTCGCTCAATAATAGGCGAGGGAACGAAAGCTGCGGCGGCTTTGTGTTTGGCCAGCAGGCGGTCGATCACTTCCTGGTACTCGGCAGGCACTTCCGTGTAGCCGCCGAACTTGTTATGGCCGGATCCGCGCGTGAAAAACGCCCCCTTAGGGTGAACTCCCGGGAGCGTGCGAGGTGCGATCTGAGTTCCGTTCTCGGGAATGTACCGCAGATATTTTGAAAGTTGTTCAACTTGTTCTTTGGCCAGCACACGCCCACGATCGGGCAGATAGGAATCGTCCCATTGCAAACGCGGAATAACCCAATCGTTCATTCCGATATCCAGATCAGAGAGAAGGATCACGGGCGTTTGAAAACGCTCGGCAAGGTCAAATGATTTCACTGCGAACTCAAAGCATTCTGCCGGGTTCGCCGGAATCAGAACAACATGTTTGGTGTCTCCATGCGACGCGTAAGCGCATTCAAACAAATCCGATTGCTGCGTGCGGGTAGGCATGCCAGTCGAGGGACCGACACGCTGCACATCGACCACCACGGCAGGGATTTCAGCGTAGTAGGCAAGACCGAGCAGCTCGTTCATCAGTGAGATACCCGGGCCGGCGGTCGATGTGAAGGCGCGCGCACCGTTCCACATGGCGCCGATGACCATTCCGATGGCCGCGAGTTCATCCTCAGCCTGCAGGATGAGGTAATTGTTTTCCCCGGTTTCCGCGTCCCGGCGGTATTTCTCGCATAGCCGCTTGAAAGCATCCATTACGGATGTGGCTGGCGTGATCGGGTACCAAGCCGCGACGGTGGCGCCGGCGTATAACGCGCCCAATGCTGTCGCGGTGTTGCCGTCAATCAGAATCTTGTCCGCGTTCTCATTCATGCGCTCTAGACGGAATGGTAAGGGGCACGCAAAATGCTCCTGGGCGTAATCAAACCCGATGCGCAAAGCGCGAACGTTGGATTGCTGCAAAGCCGGCTTGCGGCCGTAGCTTTCCGCAAGCAGCTGCTCGACGACCGGCATCTCAATATCGAGCAACGCGACCAGCGCGCCTGCATACGCAATGTTCTTCATGAGCGTGCGCTCACGAGGCTCGACGAAAGCCTCGTTGCACATCCGCGCGAGCGGAATCCCCAGAAGATTCACATCGTCACGCAGCAGGGAGTCGTCTAACGGCCAGCTCGAATCGTAGAGCACGTAGCCACCCGGGCGAACTTCGAGGATGTCACGCTCGTAAGTTTGGGCATTCATCGCCACCATCAGATCGTAGTCGAGAGCGCGCGCGGTGAAGCCCTCGCGATTGACGCGAATCTCATACCAGGTGGGGAGCCCCTGGATATTCGACGGAAAGAGATTCTTTCCCGAAACCGGAATGCCCATGCGAAATACGGATTGCATGAGGAGCCCGTTTGCGCTGGCTGAACCGGTTCCATTTACATTCGCCAGTTTGAAGGCGAAATCGTTCACGCGGTGACTAACTGACTGTTCCAATCGTGGGTCCCTGCCAATGAGATAAACACTTCAAATTTCTGCATGTCCCATGCCGCCGTGGGACAACGCTCCGCGCACAAGCCGCAATGGACACAGACATCTTCGTCCTTGGCCATGATGCGCTGTGTCTGAGGCAAAGGTTCGGAGACATACAACAATTGCGCCAAGTTCGAAGCAGGCGCGGAAAGCCTTTGCCGCAAATCCTCTTCTTCTCCGTTGCGTGTGATCGTCAGGCACTGCACTGGGCAAATATCGATGCAGGCGTCGCATTCGATGCAGCGTTTTGGAGTGAATACCGTCTCGATATCGCAGTTTAGGCAGCGCTGCACTTCACGGGCGGTCTGCTCCGGACTGAATCCGAGTTCCACCTCGACATTCAGTTCGCGGAAGCGTTCGGTGAGATCCACATGATGCATTTTCTGGCGCGTTGAAGGATTGTAATCGTTGTGGTAGCTCCACTCGCTGAGGCCCATCTTCTGGGTCACGAGGTTCATTCCCCAGGGCGGACGCTCCGTGACTGGGATGCCTTGGCAGTAGTTGTCGATGGAGATGGCAGCCTGATGGGCCTGTTCGACGGCCCAGATGATATTTTTTGGGCCAAGGGCTGCATCTCCTCCGAAAAACAGGTTCGGAAGCGAAGACTGGAATGTCGCCTCATTGAGCACGGGCATGTCCCACTTGTCGAACTCCACACCCAGGTCCCGTTCGATCCAGGGAAACGCGTTCTCCTGACCGATAGCGAGAATGACATCGTCGGCCGGGAGAAAGATAGTTTCGATCGTGGTCGATTTCCGTGCACCCGCGTCCCATTCCAGCCGCTCAAATTCCATCCCTAGCAGCTTTCCGTTCTCCACCACAAAACGACTGGGAGCGTAGTTGACCAGAATCTCGACACCTTCTTCTTCGGCATCATCCAATTCCCAAGGCGATGCCTTAAAAAACGCTCGCGGACGGCGCGCCATCACCTTGATATCTTTGCCGCCGAGGCGGCGCGACGAGCGGCAGCAATCCATCGCGGTATTCCCTACCCCGATTATGAGGACGCGCTCGCCGATGGCATCGATATGACCAAACGCGACGGATTCAAGCCAATCAATTCCGATATGGATTCGATTCGTGTCGTAGCGGCCCGGGATCTCGAGATTCTTTCCGCGCGGTGCGCCTGTCCCCACAAACACCGCATCGAAGCCTTCGTCAAGCAACCCGTGCAGACTATCGACCGGGGAATTGTAACGGATCTCCACCCCCATATCGAGAATGACCTGGGTTTCTTCATCGATCACGCTTGCCGGAAGCCGAAAAGCCGGAATGTTCGAGCGCATTAAACCTCCTGCGGCTCCGGACTTCTCAAACATAGTGATCTGATAGCCAAGCGGCATCAGATCGTTCGCGACCGTGAGAGAGGCGGGACCTGCTCCGACGCACGCGATGCGTTTTCCGTTTTTGGCCGCCGGGATCTTTGGCAGCAGATCCTCAATATCCCCCTTCAGGTCCGCCGCAACTCGCTTGAGCCGGCAGATTGCTACCGGTTTCCCGTCGACACGCTCGCGCCTGCACGCCGGCTCACAAGGGCGGTCACATGTGCGCCCCAGTATTGCGGGAAACACATTCGATTGCCGGTTGAGCATGTAGGATTCGGTGTACCGACCCTGCGCGATCAGCCGGATGTACTCGGGTACATTCGTATGCGCGGGACAGGCCCACTGACAATCCACAACACGGTGGAAGTATGCAGGATCTTGTACGTTTGTCGGTTTCAAACTGAATACTCCCGTCCCGTGGACCGCACGGACAAAACGGGACTGGGGACTATTGTATGCGCCGCTTGGAGCGGTTGCAAGCGAGCAGACCTACCCGGCAAGGGTTACATCGCGGAGGCAGCCCTCGAGAACATCAAGGGCGAAGTCCGCTTGATCCTTCGTAATCACTAATGGGGGGCTAAGACGAATGGTGTTTTCACCCGCTCCAAGGATTAACAACCCGCGCTCAAACGCCATGTCGACAATCCGGTCGCGTTCGTCGGGTGCGCGTTCTTTGGTCTGCTGGTCACGCACCAATTCGATGCCAAGCATCAGCCCCAGTCCGCGGACATCTCCCACTAGCGCAAAGCGAGCCGGCCAGGTTTTCATCCGCTCCATCATGTAGCTGCCTATACGCGCCGCATTGTTGACTAGTTCCTGCTCCAGCAGTTCAATTGTCGCGACTGCGGCCGCTGCAGACACAGGATTTCCTCCGAATGTGGAGGCATGAGCGCCGGGCGGCCAGTTCATTACCTCGGCCCTTGCCACAGTAGCGCTGATCGGCATCCCACTGGCAATCCCCTTGGCAACTGTAAATACATCCGGGACAACTCCAAAATGCTCCGAAGCCCACATTTTTCCGGTGCGACCCATGCCCGATTGGACCTCGTCAAAGATCAGCAGCATGCCATGGCGATGCGCGATCCGTTCGAGTTCTTCCAAGAACGAGGCAGGAGGCACAATGTAGCCCCCCTCACCCTGTACTGGTTCGACGACAATAGCGGCAACCTCATCGGCGGGGAGAATCGTCTTTAGGAGCTGATCTTCGATTACCTTGGCACATTCCAACCCGCAGGTGTCCGGAGTGCGGCCGTACGCACACCGATAGCAATAGGCGTAGGGGACGTGATGCACGCCCGCCATGAAAGGACCAAACCCGCGCCTTTGCACTGGGCGGCGCGCCGTGAGTGACAGCGATCCCATTGTTCGCCCATGGAATGCCCCGAGAAAGGCGATGAATTTGTCTCGGCCTGTGGAGTAGCGCGCCATTTTGATAGCCGCCTCCATTGCTTCCGTGCCTGAGTTCCCGAAGTAGATGCGCCGATCAAAACCGCCCGGAGCGAGACGCGCGAGCTTCTCGGCAAGAACGACCATATTCTCGTAGTAAAAGTCCGTTCCGGACATATGCAGGAACTTGGCCGCCTGCTCCTGAACGGCCTTCACAACCGCAGGGTGACAATGGCCTGTCGAGACGACAGCTATGCCGGCGTTGAAGTCGAGAAATCGATTTCCATCAACGTCAGTAACCATGGCGCCTTCGCCACGTTCGATGACCAGCGGATATCCACGCGTGTAAGAAGGCGACAAATATTTGTTGTCGCGATCCATAATCGCCTGCGCGCGCGGACCCGGAAGTGGGCCGTGCAGCGAAGGCATGTCCAGACGGACTGCTTCCTCGGTGTTCATTTCAGTTCTCCAGTTTTGTAGTTGGGGTGGAAGGGATAAGGCCGCTCCAAACGGAGCGGTTAATCAGAACCGAAGAGGCTGGGTCGCGCCGTGCTGGGAACCGGCATCTAGATAGGGTACTAGATGGAAGAAGGCGTGACAATCGCCCTCATCGTGGACTCGGTCTAGTACGAGTGCCCGTTAACACTCTCCTTCCATGTCCACTCTCCCCCGAAGTAAGTTGAACGCATCCCTTCGACGTTGGGCTGCCTTCTTCGTGGCGGCCGGGCTTTCGGTCGCAGCGCAAGTGATATTGAGAAACCGACTTCCCGCCTGGCTAGTGCTAGTCACGGGAACGGTATTGCTTTTCGTTCTCTACTTGGCCGTTAGCTACTGAATCGAACGACGGCATCCGGTCGAATTGTTGGATCGGCGGGCGCTCCGGCTGTTGGCACAGGGGCTGCTGATCGGCATAGCTTTGTTTGGGTCCGTAATGGGGATCCTCGCGGGATTGGGCAACTACCTCAACGACCGGGTGGAGCAGCGCCAGTTCGGTCGGCGGGGCCGTGCTCATGGCCTTCGTGGCCGCGGTTTTTGAGGAGACCTTGTTCCGCGGATTTCTGTTCCGCTTGACGGCCCTTGCCAGCGGCAACTGGCGGGCGATTGCCGTAACCAGCGCGCTATTTGGATTTGGGCATATCTCCAATCCGCATGCGACGCCTATAAGTTCAGCCGCAATAGCCATCGAAGCGGGGATCCTGCTCGGGGCCGCCAGCGGCTCGCTGTGGCTGCCGATCGGAATTCATGCTGCGTGGAACTTCACGGAAGGGTCCGTATTCGGCATGGCGTTCTCGGGGAACACTATGCGCCCCGGGTGGGTCACGGGAACGTTAAACGGGCCGGCCATTCTCACGGGCAGAACGTTTGGTCCCGAAGCTTCAGCAGTGGCTGTCGCGGTGTGTCTCGTTCCGGCGGTCTTCTATTTGCGTATGATCGGGAAGCGCGCTCCGGTCAACGTTCGAGACGAAAGCCCAGTCACTTTGCATAACGCCAGCTCGTAAGGTCCGCTCCGGACGGCGCGGTTTCTTCCATACGTTTAATTATTCGCGGCAGATACATCTGGTTATAGTGCAGACGGGAATACCAATTTGGCTTGTCGGGATCCCCATTCCAGCAGTGCTCGGCACGCGGCCCATAATGGACCTCACCCTCGTAAGGAACACCATGCCCTTCGGTTCCGGTCGCCTTCAGAAAATCCTCCATGAGGTATACCGCGTCGTTGAGGAAGTAGGTGTCTTCCGAACCGACATACAAATGCAGTTTGCCCCGAAGCTTCGGTCCAAGTGATATCCAGTCGCGTTGAATGATTGCGTTTAGGTCGTAGTGTTCGCGCCAGTACTCCGCTGTCTTGTGATCGATTGCCCCGGATTGTTTGTCGAAGATCTGTTGCGGATAGCCATCGGGGCCGGCCGGCGAATAAACGGCCTGCCAGACGTCGAACTGCTCGCCGGAGCGGCCGCGATCTCCCAAAGCGGCTTCGTAGGCAATGTTGTCACGCATGGAGATCAAGGTGTGACCCAGATAGTCGCGCATGGCGGGTTGCTCGACATGCTTGTTAGCTCCCGGCAGATAGAAAACATTCTCCTGCTTATATAGGTCGACGGTCATGAAGGCGTGGAAGTCGACCGGGTCCGGGCACGCGACGAAAGCGCCGTTGTAGTGATCGGGATAGAAGATCTGAACGGCAAGCGACTCCCACCCTCCGGTCGATCCGCCATAAACGAAGCGGGACCAACCCTGCCCAAGGCCCCGAAACTGCTTCTCAATCGCGGGAATCAACTCAGTTTCGATGGCATCGCCGTACGGGCCCAAATTCGCCGAGTTCACCGCATACGAGTCATCGTAGAAGGGGTTCGCATGCTGAAGCTTCACGATTAAAACGCGTGGCGTGCTAGGTGCAATCCAATTCTGGAAGTTTTTGTAAGCTTCCTCTTGCTGGATGCGATTGTAGCCCGCGAGATGGAAGCGATCGGAGTAATCCGGCTTCAAGTTGGCATCGGGCGGCATCTCACGAAAATCGTTAAAGGCACTCGCGAAGTGATCGTGAAAGATGATCAGTGGATAGTGCGCCTCCGTGTGAGCGTCATAGCCTTCGGGTACGAGAACAATTGCGGAGAGGGTTACCGGGCGGCCCCAAAATTTGCTGAGCAGATTCGATTCTATACGGATGTGGCGAATGTATTTCGTATCCGCCTCCGGTCGGATCGGCGGAATAACATTATCGAGGGAGATCGCAACTGGCGGCGCGTTCAGCCCAATACTAACAGTTCGCGGCGACGACAGCAGGTTACCCGGTGCTAGGTTCCAATGCTGACCTTCCCCGCGATCCGGCGCGAGCTTGACTGTTTTCCCGTCGAAGCGATGAAACGTCTCGTACACGTTCAGCACTGCTTGCACGGTGTACTGGCCCGGCGGAACATCTTTCAGCCTGGGGCGCGGGTATCCTTGCGCGGTGTCGCCAATGATCAGAGGCTCGCCGGGCTTCCACCCATCGACGGTCATGCCGAAAATCATCTGTGATTTTGGCGTATCGTCGATTTGCATCCGCGGCTCTTCGCTTGGATTGTTGGAGAGCAGAAGCAAGATCCGGCCATCAAGAGGTTTCGCCGAGTTCGTGGATGGAAAACTAACCGTGATGGTTTGTGCGGAAGACGAAGAACTCGCTAGCAGTCCTGCTGCCAGCAGCGAGACAACGTAAGAAAGACGGCGCATATAGGAGTATAAGTCGCTCAACGCAGGAAGTTGTTTAATGGCGAGGCGCTGGTGCTAAGGTGATCTGGTGCGCTTCGAGTGTATGGGCCGTCGCGCGGTCGAGATCAGCCAGCGCCTCTCCCAGATCGGCCTGCGCCCGCACCTCACGTGAACGCGCCGCGATAAGATCAGTCTGCCGTTGCAGCACCAGAAAAACGGACGAAGTGCCGGCCTGGAACTGGCGCTGTTCGCTTCCATATTGATCGTCCGCGGAACGGCGCGCGAGCACGGCCGCATCGAGGCGGGCCCGGGCCGACTCCGCCGCTTGTAGGGCATTTCGGACATCAGCCTCGACTGCCATCGCGGTTTGTTCGTATTGAGCCTGGAGTCGCTTTCCTTCCAGAGCGGCAACTGCGGCGTTAGCGGACGCTGTGCGATTGCGAATCGGCAGGCTCATTTGAACACCGACCGACGCAGTAGGAAATGCCCGACTCGCGAGAGTGTCAAGCGACTGGGTGTAACCTCCCACAAAGATGGGCGGAATCTGATTACTACCTACGGTGATCGTAGGGATGGGAGGGAGACCGGCGAGCGCGGAGAGTTCGTTGATACGGTCGGAAAACGGAATGATGCCGGCCGTGAACGGGTTTGGTGCAGCCGGAACCGGGTGACCTGCGAGCCCTTGTAAACTTAGCGTCGCGAGCGCATCAATCTGCGGCTTAGCCTGTTCGCGGCTTAGCCGGGCATCAAGCTTGTTTACCTCGAAATTTAACGTGCTCTGAGCAAGTTCCGGGCGGGAGTGGAGGGCCATGCGAAGAGCGTCGGACAGCCTTGGCGGTGCAGGGTTGTCACCGAGAGGCGTTTGCGGGAGCAGAGCGACGCCCCACATTAAATCTTCGCGGCTCGGTAGAATCAATGCCTTCAAATTGTTCTCGGCGCGAGTTAAGCTCTCCTGCGCGGTGAAGACGCTCTGCTGGAAGGTGGCGATTTGGGTACGCGTCTGAATGACGTCGGCAACCGCCAGCAAACCTTGTTCTACCTGACGTCGATTGCTGGCATCCTGCTGTTCCGCGAGCCGCACGGCCTGCGCTTGAACATCTAAATTCCGATGCGCGAAAGCGAGCTCCCAGTAGGCTTGAATAGCTTGTGTGGTGACCTCGATCACCCGCTGACGAAATTGCTCCTCCGTAAGTTGCTGATTCTTGCGCGCCACCTGGAGACGGTGCCGGTTGTCGTCGTAGCGAAGCCCGCGCCAGAGCGGCTGGGTCAGATTCAGATTCAGCGATGTGGGGAACTGGGGGTTCAGCGTAACGAATTCGCTATCGGTTTGCTGTCTGGCCGAAGAGAAATCAAGCCGGTACGTGCTTCCGAGCCAAGGGGAGTTTCCGCTTAGCTGCGGATCCGCGTAAAGCTCCTTTTGAGTGAGTTTGCCGTTCGCCGCACCGCCGATGAGCGAACTGATCGGTGTGACGCTCTTCAAACGATGCCCATTTAAGCCTAGCCGCGGGTCATAGTAGCCCTGGGCCGCTTTGATGTTAAACCCAGCCTCTTGCCGCAAAATCTGCGACACCGCGAGATCCCGATTACTTGCGAGCGCCCGTTGAACCACTTCCGGCAAAGTGATCCCGGTTTCCCCGAATACCCCCACACGCGGGGGAATCTGAAGAGGAGTTTGCGGGGGAAGCGAGGGAGACGCCGGGTCAGGCGATTGCGCTGCGAGCACGCACCCCAAAACCAGCAGGACAGAAAGGCGAGCCCCCAGCACTAGTCGCCCTCCTTCATGCGAGGGGATAAGGCGGGAACACCTGGACGGCGCAGCGTTGGCATTCGCTTGCGAACGGCTGCCCCGATTCCGCCGATCCGCCGGAAAAGAGGGAGTTCCTGAAGGTCTTCAAAGATTGAGTAAAAGACAGGCACGGCGAGCAGTGTAAGTAGGAGACAGAGCGATTGTCCGCCGACCACCAACACGCCGATCGAACGGTTGGTAGCAGCTCCTGTGCCGCCCGAAACAACCAGGGGCATCATTCCCGCCACGAGCGCCATCGTCGTCATCAGAATCGGACGGAGACGATCCCGGTTGGCCTGGATGATCGCGTCGTAACGCGATAAACCGGCGCGCCGCAACCCGTTCGTATGATCAATCTGGAGAATGGCATTCTTCTTCACGATGCCGAACAGGAGAAGCAGGCCAAGGCCTGAGAAGATGTTTACGGTTTGGTGCGCGATCAGAAGAGACACGATGCCAAATGGAACCGCCAGCGGAAGAGTAAGAAGAATCGTAATCGGGTGGACGAACGATTCAAACTGCGCCGCCAGAACGATGTACATGAAAATGAACGTTAAGGAGAACGCGAGGATGAAGTAATAGCCGGTTCGGTTGAGTTCCTTTGAAGCACCGGTTAAGCCAGTTCGATACTCAGGGTCCATGTGCATGTCTTTGACCGCCTGCGTTAAGTCCTGCAGGATTTTCGCTTGGGAACCGCCTGGCAGAACGTTTCCGGTAACCGTCACCTGACGCTGACGGTTGATGCGGTTCACCGCTGAAGGTCCCGCTCCATTCACGATTCGGACGACCTCATCCAGGCCCACGGAACCACGCTTGTTGGATGGGACCGTCATCTGCGTCAAACCTTCCACACCGCCGCGAAACTCTTCCTTGGCGCGCACCCGGACGTCGTATTGATCTTCACCGGCATTGAATGTGGAGGCGACCTGCCCGGCAACAAGGGTATTAAGGGCCTGTTCGATGTCCATGACCGAGACACCTAGGTCGGCGGCGGCGGCACGATTGATCTCCAGTCGAACCTCAGGTTTGCCGCTGCGCAACGTAGAATCCGGATCCGCGAAGCCGGGGATCTGCTGAGCCCGAGCGAGCAGTTCATCCGAGTACTTGCTCAGCTTGTCGAGGTCGGGACCTTGAATGAAATACTGTACATCCGCATTGCTCTGATTCCCCCCGATCGTGCTCACCAGTTCAACGCCGGTATGGATATCCGAAGGGTACTGTTTCAAGAGCGCACGGGTCCTCTGCATGAGATCCTGCTGCGAGATATGCCGCTGATCGATGTCGGTCAGCTTGACGTAAACCTGCGCGTTGTTTACGGACCGGTCGGCGCCGCCGCCCGTCGTGGTCAGCGTATCGAGCCACCCCGGGGAGCTTACGAATTTCCTGCGCGACCTGCTCCGCAACCGACGTAGTCGCAGCGAGCGACGTGCCCTCCGGAGTGCGGAGCAGAACGTTGTACTGAGACTGGTCGTCCGCCGGGAGGAAGTTCTTCCCCACGAACATAAACAAGGGGACGATGCTGAGAACAGTGAGTCCACTCAGCGCAAGGATTACTTTGCGATGCGCCATTGACCACTCGAGCATGCGGGTGTACCGCGTATCGATCGCGCGAAAAAATCGGGAGTCTTTGGAATCGTGGCCCGCGTGATCCTGTTTCGGCGATTTGACGAAGCGCGAGCAGAGCATCGGGGTCAATGTGAATGACACCAGAAGCGATACAGCAATCGCGAAGGCCGATGTAAAGCCGAAAGAACTCATGAAGCGTCCCACGATTCCGCCCATGAACCCCACCGGTAGGAATACGGCAAGAAGCGAGAGCGTCGTGGCCATGACCGCCAGGCCTATCTCGCGCGTTCCTTCCATCGCCGCCTGGAACGGCGTCATGCCCTTTTCCTCGATAAACCGGTAGATATTCTCCAGGACGATAATGGCGTCGTCAATAACAATGCCCACCATGAGTGTCAACGCCAGCATGGTGATCTGATTGAGCGTGAATCCCATGGCCGCCATCAACGCGAACGTGGAAATAATGGAAGTGGGAATGGCAATCGCCGCGATCAAGGTAGTGCGGATATTCGCCAGGAAGATGAAGATGATGATCGAAGCGAACAGGCTCCCTTCGATCAGGTGGTGCTTGATATTGGCAACCGCAGCTTTAATGAAAATCGATTGGTCGCCGATAATCTCCGTGTGAACGTCTCGTGGAAGCGTGGCCTGCAACTCGCGCAGGCGTTCCGCGACACCATCGGCCGTAGCGACCGTATTCTCACCGGATTGTTTAGCGACCACGAGGGTAACCGCGGAGACGCCGTCCAACCGGGCCGAAGTGCGTGGTTCCTCGTAGCTATCTTCGGCATAACCGATATCGGCGACCTTGATGATGTAGCCGTCGCGGTTGGCAATAGCAATTTGATTGAACAGGGCCGGATCTGAGATCTTGCCGGTGGTCCGAACCGTGAACTCTTTGGCCCCTGCATTCAGGCTACCGCCCGGAAGGTCGAGATTCTGGGAGCGCAGGGCGTTGAACACGTCCGTTACGGTCAGATTGTAAGACCGGAGTCTGTTCGGGTCGACTAAGACGTGAATCTCACGACGTGCGCCGCCAACGATGTCAATCTGACCGACGCCGTCGAACGTTCTCCAGCTTCTGCTTGATCTGTTTGTCGGCGAGCATTGTTACATCGCGCAACGATCGAGGTGCGGACACGGCTACGCGCAGAATGGGCGCGGCGTCTGGATCGAATTTGCGGACTACGGGCACCTTCGCCGTCTGCGGCAGGTCGTTGACGATCAGGTTGATTTTGTTCTGAACCTCCTGCGCGGCGACATCTCCGTTTTTCGAGAGCTCGAAGGTGACAATTACCAACGACTGGCCCTCAGAAGAGGTAGACCGCACTTCATCAACCTGGCTGATCACATTGACCGCGTCTTCCACTTTCTTTGTGATCTCGGTCTCGACGCCTTCCGGCGATGCGCCAGGGTCTTCTACGGTGATCGAAACGGTGGGAATGTCTACCTTGGGAAAAAGATCCACGCCAAGGGTGAAATAAGAGAAAGTGCCGACCACCACGAGGGCGAGAATCAGCATCGTCGCGAAAACAGGCCGGCGAATGCAGAGCTGAGCGAGAGTATGCATTACGATCTGGTCTCCCCCGACGCTTTGACCACCGCCCCCTCGTAGAGCGCGGCCTGGTTGCTGGTAGCGACGGTTTCATTCGCGGAGAGACCAGACAGAATGCGAATGCGGGTGCCGTCAACGTCGCCGGGGAGAACTACCCGCAATCGGGCCTTTCCGTCCTGAACGGCATAAACCTGGAACGAGTCAGTCGTCTTGTCGCGAACCACGGCGCTGCGTGGGACAAAGATGGCGTCCTCGCCACCCGGCAGGATCACCCGAGCGGTGGAGAACATTCCGGGGCGCAAAGCGTTATCCGGATTATTGAAGCGCGCTTCTAGGATGAAAACGCGCGAATTGGGATCGACACTCGGGTTCACTGCCGAAACCTTCCCGGTGAACTCGCGGTCGGGGTAAGCGGCCACGCGTGCGATTACCGTCATTCCCACCTTTGCACGGGAGGCGCGCTGTTCGGGAGTCTGCAGTTGAAGCTTCAAGGTGCCGACGCGAACAATGGTTGCGATCTTCGCGGTCAAAGCCACGTACTCACCAGCGGCGACCGGACGCGCCGTGATGTAACCCGTCGAACGGCGCCCGAATGGTCGTGTCCGAGAGCGCTTTTTCCGCCTGCGCGAGCTGTGCCTTTACTCCTTCTAGGGACGCTTGCGAAGTAGCTATCACCTGGAAGCTTTGCCGTGCGGCATTCAACGCGCCTTCATACTGCTGGCGCGCGGCGTGAGCTTGAGCTTCCGCCGTCTCCTGCTGCGTGTGAGCTTTCTCAAAGGCGCTCCGGGAAACATCGCCCGTCGCAATCAGGTTTGCGTAGCGTTGCGAATCCGCTGCGGCCATTTTGGCTTGTGCCTCCGCGGAAACATAGTTGGCCTTCGCATGCCGCGACCTCCGGAACTTTGTCGGGGTCGAACGTGCCGCCAGTCAGTCCTATCCGTGATTGCGCCTGCCGCACCGACGCGGTTGCTTCGTCCAGTTGGGCTTTGGCCTGTTGCAGCTTCAGCTGGGCGTCTCGATGATCGAGTTCACAGACGACCTGCCCTTCCTTCACAAACGCGCCGACATCTACGGGAGTGGCGATCACCCGCCCGGCCACGGGAGGAGCAATGTCTGAGGATTCATCGGCCACGAAGCTACCCGTCTCCAAAAAGGAAGCGGGTACTGTCCGCGATTCCGCGACCGCCGTGGATACGGCAACTTCTTGGGGCTTCGACGTATCACCAGTCTCGGAGGAACCACGCTTGGATCCGCAACCCTCAAAACAAAGAGCAACAAGTACACAAAGAGAAAGAGTCCAGGATCTAATCATTTATTTCTCCCTCCAGATTTCGCTTTCGAGACCTGCTGAGGAGTACTCTCTGCCAGAACACCCCTCATCAGAATTCCGGTGAAAATTTCGACCGCCTCTGCATCGCCGAATCCGGCGTCGCGGTAATTGCACATATGCACGTGGGTGGCGTACTGTTGTGCCATTCCGCCGACCGCGAACATGATCGCATCGGGCGTCAGCTCCCGCAGAGCACCTTCCTTCTGCCTGCGTGCGATGTACTCGCGCAACAGATCCATTATCGGGATGGAGAATTTTTTGTGGTACAAGGCGGCGAGTTCGTGCCCTTCGAGCGCCGCGTAAAGCATCACACGTTCAAACTTCGGGTCGCGGCGGACTACTTCGATGACCTTCGAGACGATGTGGCGGAACAAACCCTCATCGTCGTTGTTATCCATGCATTCTTTGATCTCCGCGAGCCATCCGTGGCTGCCCAGAGCTTGTTTCCGATGGTCGAGGATCGCCGAGTAGAGCTGTTCTTTAGTCGCGAAATGGCGGAAGATGATCGCTTCGGTCACACCAGCAGCGCTGGCGATCTCTTTAGTGGTGGTGCCGCTGAAGCCTCGCCGGGCAAACAGATCGATCGCGACCTCAATGAGCTGACGGCGGCGCTCATCCGCTGGAAGACGGTGCGGCGTGTCGTTCGAGGTTGAAGGCAAAACCCATTGTAAGTAAGTGCTTACTTACAATGCAACTGTTTGACGAGAATTAGGCGCGCCATCCGCGGCGAGCCTGTGGTACTCACACTCGAACGTTTTCCTAGGGCAACACAACGTACGAAACGCTCACCGCTGCAGCCTTGTTCCCAGCGAGATCGGTTGCGCCACTGCAGACGGCAGTAAATTTGGCGCTTCCCTGCCCGTTCACGCCAGCCACCGCCAGAGTTGCGGGATGAGCGACTCCAGAAAGCGCGTCCGTCGTGCTGCACCCGGGCGTCGGTGCGCTGTGATAAATCCCTCCCGGCGTCACGCCGGTGACTATTACTACCGGTGGCGTGAGATCGATGTCCACCGCTCGCGAAATTTGGGGACTAATGTTTCCCGCGTTATCAATCACCCGCGCTCCCGCGACATGCCGACCTTCGCCCAAAACAGTTTCGGCGGCAGTGCTCGCTGACGTGCTTTCAACAGTGCCGTTGTCCACCCAGAAGCGAATCTGTTCCACTCCACTCTGCGCATCCGAAGCGCTGATGCGGGCGGTTACTCGCGACTGGTTCAACCATCCATTCCCGTTGGGTGCAGGGGTGAGCGTAAACACGCCGTGAGGTGGCGTCAGATCGACCATTGCCGGGTAACGCAGCAGCACCATGCCGGTAAGTGTATTTAACGTCAGCGAAACGCTGCCGCCCGATACGCTGAACGTCGCTCCACTGAGAGCGTCCTGAAGCTGAGTGCCATCGGGGTAGTAAGCCCCAACCGGGATAGCGGGAGTGTTCGTTGTTGAGCCGTTATTCATCGCGATCACAGCGGTCTCGGTTGCGTCAGTCCGGGCATATGCGTAAGTGTTTGCCGCAGTGCCGGGCTGCTGAGTGTCGCCGGTGAGCAAAGTGGCAAAAACTCCGTCGCGGAGCGCCGGATGCTGCTTCCGAAGGTGCGCCAACGTTGTGTAGAACTGCATCACGCTAGTGTCCGGTGGACCGTACACCGTTGGATCTCCCGGCTGATCCGTCCACGGATAGGGAGCCCGTGTGTAAGGATCTCCGATTGGACCGTTGGGCCCGTTATTCAGCGACGGTGAGTTGAGAGCGACCTCATCCCCATAGTAAACGGTCGGCGTTCCCACATAAGTGAATTGCACCAGAGCGGCCAGTTGGAGCCGCTGTTTCGCCTGCACCAAGCCGCTGTCGCCCTCTTCCGTAAACACAAAGAGCGCGCGATTGGTATCGTGCGAATCGATCAGATTCATGTTGGTTGCTGTCGATTGCGGCGGGTAGTCGTCTCGCACGGCCCGATTCGCGGTATCGAACTGACTGGGCGTTAGTGGAATGATAGAGTCGTTCCCGTTGTCGTTGTCGTCCACCCATCCGTTGGGCCAACGCACGAATCCAGACACGTTTCGCCGGAAACGGTAATTCATGGTGGAGTCGAGCCCATCCCCGGCAAGCCACTGACTTGCGTTCGGCCATATTTCACCGATCAACGGGCCATTCGGGTTGTACGTCTTGGCGTAGGTCCGGGTATTGACCCACCACGAGAACGGAAAATTCGGATCCGGCGCCACATCGAATCGCCATCCGCCCGCGCCTTGGTTGTACCAGTTCTGCATCACGTTCGGAGTGCCGGCGTAGAAGAAGTTCTGCACGTCTGTAACGGTGTGGTTGATTTCTGGCAGCGTGCTCACGCCGGCCCACCCAACATAGTCCGCCGGGGTACAGGGGACGTTAGAGTCTGTGAAGTTGAACCAGCTGCGCCACTGCGAGCTAAGGGACTGACACGCTCCGGTATCCGGGAATCGGTTGTACTCATTAAAGTACGTGCTGTCGGAGGAAGCGTGGTTGAAAACGCCATCAAGAATCACCTGCATTCCGCGCCGATTCATCTCGGCGATGAGCGACGTGTACGCCGCGTTGCCACCCAAGGCTGGATCGACGGCCATGTAATCGTCTGTATCGTACCGATGGTAGGAGCTCGCCTGGAAAATAGGATTCATGTAAATCGCATCGAAACCAAGCCCCTGAATGTAGTCGAGTTCCTGCTGCACTCCCGCGAGATCGCCGTTATAGAAGTTGCTTCCGAAATTGTTGTAGCAAGCGCTGGTAGAATTACGCGGGTCGCACATAGCTGAATTCCAAGGTTTATTGATGAAGTTCGTGCTCGGCGGTGCGCCATAGAACGATGGACACCCGGAAGAACTGCCATCGACACAGTAGTCGTTCGTGCGATCGCCATTGCGGAAACGATCCGGCATGAGGAAGTAAAGATTCGCGTTAGCCATCCACGCGGGGGTCTGAAAGTTGGGAGCGTACGCAGTGATTTGGAATGAGTCAAACGGCTCGGTTCCTGAAGCTGCTCCGGTCCCATCTTTGTTCAAATTGTCGTAGTCATCGATGTAATCGTCGCTATACCAGCCGGCGCTCGGCCCATTAAATGCCTCGAACTTGTAATACACGACTGTCGCGGTGGAGGGTGTCTGGTAATCGATGGTCCATTCATCGTAAGTTGTCCCGCCCTCGTTGCGCGTCCCGTAATATGTCATTGGCGCGTCGTTCGGGCCGGTGGTATTCCCGCTCACCGGGTCGAACAGGTATGTCCGGAGGTTGGCCGAGCTGACGTTTGAAAGAGCGGTCCGGAGTCGGAGCGTTACGGTTGTTCCTGCCGGAACAGCGCCTTCGAGGCATCTATAGAAGGGGTCAAACGTATTATGCAGAAGGCCGGAAAACTGTACGGTACTGCTCGAGTTTTCAAGAGAGAACGGCGGGGTACTCGCTCCGTTGGCTGTGCTATTTACTTGATAAAACTGCGTATACGTCGCATTCGTACCGATCTGCGCCCCGGGGTTGTCGTTCGGAACCTGGCCGTAGACGTATCCGCCGCTCGAGGTCAGCAGGCCGATAAACAGGAATGAAGTGGGAATTCCGCCGCTGTTGATCGCCGTCCAGGGAATGGAGAATTCTCGAACGTTCCCGTTTCCGTTGGACGCGTACGTTCCGTAATTCGCGGTCGAACCGCTCCAGCCCCCATTGCCATCCGAATTTCGGTACTCCCGATATCCGTCCTTCACATAGGTAACGAACTGCGCCCGAAAGGGCAGGCTCGTGATCTGTTCGCCATCGTAATTGAAGCCGACCAAACTACCGTTGGCGTTAGTGCCGCCGTTTGGCGGCGTTAGCGGGTTCGCATCGACGTAGATCACGGCGCCTTCCGAAAGGTTGGCGTTTGCTATCCCGACGTAGAGGTTCGTGGCATCCCAGGTCATGTACCACGTTTGCGAGGTATTGGTGCTCACTTGGTTTGTTCCATTTTGAGTGTTGCCGTACTCGCCCGGTTCGATCACGCCATCGATGGCAGGCGTGTTCCACTGAGCAAAAGCAGGTAAGGTGAACAGAAAACAAGCGATAGCGCGACACGGCGCGAAGGAAATCATAAACGGACTCCTAGACTCGGGAATTATATCGCTTGAATCCACATCTCCACTGGAAGCTGTTTCGGGAAAATTTTGAAAGAGTAATTGGAACGCCGGCACACCCAGTCTGCAGAAGGTAAGGGTGAGATATATCGAGGGGACCGCCTTGCACGCGACCATCCCGGCCATAGTTCTCGGAGAAACACGCGACCGGTGGGAAGCACCACCGCCAATGTTTGCCGAATTGCTGGAAGATTCTTGCAATGGACTGCTCGTGCTCGATTCGCAGTTACGGATCGTGCACTCAACGAGGCGCTTACGGGCGCTACTGGGATTGACTGAAGGGCTTCTCTGGCAAGGTTTGGATCTCCAGGGTTTTCTTGCCTATGCCGATCTCCATCCGGATTCACGCTGCTCGTTTCAGGCTTCCATCTTTGAAGCCAGCGACAGCCGCCCCCTGGATCCAGTGCGACTGTTTAATCACGATCGTTCGCGAGCCATCTCGATGCTGGCCCGGAGCATCGGGTCAAAGCATCTGGCAGTTACCCTTTCCCCACTGGATCTTGAGGCCGTATTTCAATCCCAAGGGGGAGAAGGCGGATCGCGAGACCCTTTAACAGAGTTGTTAACGCGATCCCATTTCGAAACGGTTGTTCGAGAGACCCTAAAAACCGGCAACAGTGGCAGGTTAGCCATTCTCCTCATCGACCTAGATCGTTTCAAGCCTGTGAACGACACCCTGGGCCACGCCGCTGGTGACGCCTTACTTCGTTTAGTCGCCCAGCGTCTGCAGTCATGTGTTCGGGATACCGACCTGGTTGCGCGGCTTGGAGGCGACGAATTTGCTTTTTTGCTCGGCCCTATCGACGCGCCGAACGAAGCCGCTGAAATCGCGCGCCGCATTGTCGACCTCGTGGGCCGCACGTACCTGATCGAAGGTCAGTTAGTCAACGTCGGCGCAAGCTTGGGAATCGCGATCGCCCCAACGGATGGCGACACTTTCGAAGGGCTTCTTAAGTGTGCGGACCTCGCGCTTTACCATTCGAAGACCACGGGACGCGGCGCTTACAATTTCTTCAGCGCAGATATGGAGGTGCGAGCGCAAGCGCGCCGCACGAACGAACTGGATCTTCGGCGGGCGCTCGCGCTCAAGCAGCTCGAAGTTCACTACCAGCCCCAAGTGGATATCAAGTCGCGAAAACTTCTCGGTTTCGAAGCACTCGTGCGCTGGCGTCACCCGGATCGGGGTCTCATTTCACCAGGCGATTTTTTGCCCATGGCCGAGGAGATTGGGGTCATGCATGCGATCGGCGAATGGGTTCTTAAAACGGCTTGCCGCGAGGCCAGGAACTGGCCGGAACACGTGTTGATCGCTGTTAATGCTTCGCCTACCCAGTTTGAGACGGGGCGTTTTGCCCAGATTGTCAGCCGAGCGTTATCAGCCACTCAGTTAGCCGGAAATCGTTTGGAGATCGAAATCACAGAAGGCGTGTTATTGCGAAACGAAGAATGCGTGCTAAGGACTATGCAAAATCTCCGAGCGATGGGTGTCCGAATCGCCATGGATGACTTCGGCACCGGTTACGCTTCCTTAAGCCAACTCGCGCGCTTCTCGTTCGACAAAATCAAGATTGATCGTTCGCTAGTCGGCCCCGGAGGAGATAGCAACAAGCATCGAGCTATCGTTCGAGCGATTGCCTCTCTGGGCGAAAGTCTCGGGGTCACCACCATGGCCGAGGGCGTTGAAACCTCCGATCAACTGGATCGCATTCAGTCCGACGGTTGTGAGTCCGTCCAGGGCTACCTGTTTAGTAGACCGGTCCCGGCAGGTGAACTAGAAAAGCTGTTAGCCGATCTTTGTTGTCCATTCCCGCGACGAGAACGTCCCAATCCCGTAATAACCCCATGAACTCCAATCTTTATAGACTCGTTTACTGCAGCCGCAACCGATTACAAGGTGGTGAGCTGGATGTGACCCGCGAAATTCAACACATCCTGGCAACCGCTCGAGCGAATAACGCCAAAATCGGGATCTCGGGCGCGCTTATGTATAACGATGGCAACTTCGCCCAGATACTCGAAGGACCGTTGGCGTCAATCGAGCACATCTTCGAAAAGATCCAGCGCGACCCTCGTCACAGCGAAATAACGGTTGTGCAGAGTGGGCGCGCCTCCGAACGACTATTTCCAGCTTGGTCGATGGCCTTCGCAGGAACCTCCGGGACCGATCGCATTCCAGCCGCAACTGCTGCATTCCGGGCTGCGTTCGAGAATGTGGACCACGCCGGGGATCAACTCTTGTCAGTGTTACAAGAACTCGTCATTCAGGAGGATGAAAACATTCTGTTAGATGCAGAATTCATCTCCGGCCGGTAAGAACAATCCACGAGTGGCGTGAGCCCGGGCCCCCTTTTGTGTCTGACATGCACAGGCGATTTCGCTGGAGAGCGCATGGACTCGAGTTCGCCAAATCGCTGGGTCATTGCTGTAGCGGGGATCGTGATGCAGGTCGCCCCCGGGGCGGTTTATGCCTGGAGCGTGTTCCGTACGCCTCTGACCAGCCGATTTCTTAGGACGATCTCTGAAGTAACGCTCGCCTTTACCATTTGTATTTTACGGTCGGCTGGGCAGCTTTCATCGCCGGACTTGTATTGCCCAGAGTAGCGCCCCGAACGGTGGGGATCGTGGGCGGAGTTCTATATGGACTCGGCGTTATTCTGGCGCGATTTCGGATCATGGGCTTTGAGTTCTCTACCTGAGCTACGGAGTGATCGGCTGTGCACGCATCGGGCTGGGATACACCATCCCGATCGCAACATTGGTGAAATGGTTTCCCGACCGGCGCGGCTTCATCTCCGGTCTCGGTAGCCGGGTTTGGAGTAGGCGCCTTGCTGACCGCGCCTGTCGCTCAGCACCTCATTGCCGTTGGCGTTTTGAACACGTTTTCGACCCTGGGAACTGGGTATCTCATTGTAGGGGCAGGGTCCTCGATCTTCATGGAGAATCCGCCTGAAGGGTACGCACCCGCCGGATGGGCGCCAACGGAGTCGACATCGCAGGCCGCATCGACTGCAAATCTTGCGTTGAGCGAATGCGTTGAAGACGTGGCAGTGGTATGGGCTTTAGGCTATGTTGTTCCTCGACGTGGTCGCGGGAATTTCCATAATTTCGCAACCGGCCCCTATGGTTCGCGAGATCACGGGTACAACGGTCGCGGCGGCCACTGCGATGGTGGGGACCATTTCTATTGCAAACGGTCTGGGACGCTTCCTTTGGGCTTGGCTATCCTACGCGATCGGCCGAAAGGGCGTGTTCGCACGGATGTTCCTCTTGCAGGCGGCACTGCTCGCTTGGCTGCCCCACGTGACCAACTACGCCCTGTTCTTCGTCATTTATGTGGCTGTATTGCTTTGCTACGGCGGGAGCTTGGGCACCATGCCGGCATTTTGCACCGACTTCTTCGGCCCCAGAAATGTAGGTTCGTATATGGATTGATGCTGACCGCGTGGGGCTTTGGCAGCGCTCTTCGGCCACTCTTCATTGCTCCCATCAGGCAATCCACTGGCTGCTACTCCCAGGCGCTCTACATCACCACCGGGATCATGCTCGTCACCGCAATCGTGCGCTTCCCCGCATTTTCAACCGATCTAAAATCCGCGTAGCTCACTGCGTGCAAACACCTCATCTTCTGCCCCGGAGCCGCTCGATCTCCCGCCGGTCGCGTTTCGAGGGTTTTCCATCCCGCGTCGATTCAAAATGAGGGGCCGCTCTCTTCTCTTCCGCCATCCGGAACCGCAAATCGCGGCTGGCGTCCGTTTCGCGATAAAGAGTTTGCGCCACCGCGGATGGTCCGCGAATTTCGCTCAGAAGCACGACTTCCACCTGGAACTCACCGCCGTCGTTCTTGACTCGCAACAGGTCGCCGATCCGCAACTCGCGGGAAGGCTTGATCGGCTGGCCATTTACCTCAATTCGGCCTAGTTCGCATGCTTTCGAACCGAGCGCCCGCGTCTTAAAGAATCGGGCCGCCCACAACCACTTGTCTATTCTCACCCGGACTATGCTCGCTTCATTCTGATCCAAGCTTTCAGCCTCATCAAATCTGCCGACCCAAACCGCTACCGCCCGGCGAAATGAAAAACAATCGTATGCTCCCCGGCCACGGCTTCACCACGCCTAGTCGCGGGCTCAAATCGCCATCCCTTCGCCGCGCGCAGGCACGCATTGACCAAGGCGTCGAATCGAGGCCCGCTTGTCGGAACCTCTAAAGCTGAGTCGACGCGTCCCATGGAGTTCACTTTTACTCGCACCGATACGTCGACCGGAAAATTCAGGTTCCACCCGGTCGATTTAGCATCGGGAACCACTCTGCTAATTGGCGTCGGCGGAGTGGAAGTGGTTGTTTTCAAGGCTTGCAAAAGAACTGCGGTCTCCGGTTGTGAAGGCCGGTGTGATGAATGCGAAGTATCCTGGGTTGGAACCTCTTTCTCTGCTTTGACCTCCGTCGCGTTTTCCCGTAACGGACGCGTTTCGGCCTGGATAGTCGGGAGCGCACCGGAAGACTGTTTCGGAGCGGCCGCGTTGGCGACTGCCCGCACCGCTTTCGCTTTTGGCTTATCGCTTGTGAGCTTTTCGCGAGGGCTACCCCGAACATCCCCCTTCACAGTTTTTCGGTTCTCCGAACCGGTGAGGGTTTTTCGGGGTGGCGCAACGACGGTATGTGCTTTCGGTGTACTAGCGGAAGCCTTATTCGCCAGCTTCTGCGAAGAAAGTTCATCGGAGTGCTCAGGTGCAACCTCAGCGTGCACCTGAGCCGATGATGCGTTCAGGACGCGCACCATTTCTACAGGTCCCGGACTTTCATCCGAACCCAGTTGAAGACGGAACGAAACATTGCTCGAATCTGGCGTATAGTAGATTGACCCGCTCGCGAGCTCGGTGGCATCCATCGAAACTTCGCGTACGGTACCGCCGTCGGTGATAGTCAGCTTCGCAGCGCTAAAGTTGCCCCGCTTTGCTACGCCGCGGTCCCAAGTGAGTTGCAGACCGGTTCCCTCGGGCCGAGCGCGTAGATGAAGGTCTATGACGCGGCCGTGACCGACCCAGAGCAAGCGTCCAAGACCGGCCAGAAAAACTAGGGAAAGCACGCATATCATGATCGGTATCAACAGCCGAAACCGCCTTGAATTTCGGTTCGCCGCGACGACGGTCACGCTTTCAGCTGGGACGACCTTAGGGAGATCAAGGACCTCGGCACTCGTTGAAGATGCGATCAAGTCGGCTGGGTCTTCCGGTCCCAGCCAGGAATTCGGGGCATTTCGACGGAAAAGACCGAAATTCACCGTACCGTCCGACGCGGGCTGGCTCAATAAGATGAAGCGAACATCGGCCAGGACGTAGCCCACCGCGGCGATGTCGGCCGGCGCTAGTTCCATGGTGTCGCGGAGATTGCTCCTAAAGTACGCTAAGGGTCGCTTTCCGAGCGATTGAGCTTCCACGATCTGCGCACGGAATGCGAGCAGGTCAGCCGGCGAAGGAGTAAACTGCGGTCCCGAGAGGTACTCGGATTTTACGAGATGCAGCACGGTGGCGCACCCGCCGGACTCCGGAACAGCCGCGAGAAACCCGCCAATCTCCAGCCCTCTCCGCCTGAGAGCCTTTAGACCTGCATAAGATTGCTCGCGGATTTGTTCGGCAATGGCAGGAGTCAGATGAAAAGAATCACCGATTCTGCTTGACTGTGCGGCGGTCATTTCTTTCCCATTCGGCCTTGCATAACCGATTCGCTCGATTATATGCGTCCTCAAATTGATTAAGTAAACACGCCTAATTAAAGTGCTAGTCTCTTAAAATTATGGAACGCAAAAGCTCCGAGACTTGCGAGGTACGCGTCCGCCTTGAGCGGCTGGCGCAACATCACCTACTCGAATTGGCCGAGCTTGCGCGCAAAGAGGCCGATGTTGTCGAATCCGGCGATCAGCAGCGAATTCTGGAACTCGACAAGAACATCGAGGATGCGCTAGGTAGGAAGGAAAGAGCCCTGGGTGCCATCAATCAGCACAGAGCCGACCATGGCTGCTAGTCGAAAGTACCTGTGACACGCTCGGCAGCACGGCCGGAATTCGGCATGCGATCACCTGCCCGCTAGTAGGCTTCGTTCTTAGGGGGTTGTGGGATCCCCATATCAGTTGCTCTCAAGTTTATAGCCCCAAGCGCCGATAGAGCCTGAGAGGACATTGACGTAGACATGAACTTTGTCGCGAGAACGCGTCTTGCGCTAACCGTGCGTCGTTTCGCGTTCGTTGCCGCGTCAGGGGTTCTGGCTTTGCTCTCAACAGGCCGCCAAACTTGCGCAGGGATGCATCTAGAACCGCTTAGAACCGTACACAGCATCAATTCCATGAGCAACACGGAAGCGAAGCTCGGGTACCCGGTAGAACTCGACGGCGTAGTTACTTATTCCGATCCGGAATGGGGACTGCTGTTTCTGCAGGATAAGACGGGTGCGATTTACGTGAATGTCCACGGTGTGAGCACCTCGTTTCCTCCGGGAAGCCGGGTCCGGGTGAACGCGGTCACCGCCTCCGGCGATGTCGCACCTGTATTGGCGAAGGCGCGGGTGAACGTGCTCGGCGATAGTTCGCTTCCCAAGCCGGCGGCCGTCACTGTGGAGCAGCTAAACAGCGGCGCAGAAGACAGTAAGTACGTCGAGACCGAAGGCGTTCTTCGGCCCGGAAATCAACCCTGGAATCGCATCTGCTTTCGAATATTTGATGGGACGGATTGGGCTCTGGTGATCATTCCCCAGAACGACAACGCGGCTGCTTCTCGACTTGTGGGCGCGCGAGTTAGGGTAACAGGTGTCACCGGATCGCGGCTCGACGGAACCGGCGTCAGGCTGGGGGCGCAAGTCTTTGTATCGCGCTTGGCTGATGTCGAGCTTGTAGAGACGGCATCGCAGAATGACATCAACTCCGCGGCCCAGCCTATTGGCACACTGAGTGAACACGAGGCCGACATGCGCTTCGTCCCCCAGGTCCACGTTCGAGGAACGGTCACTTGGGAGCGGGCCGGCCTCTTTTTCGCGGACGACGGCTCGGGAGCCATCGGCGTAACCGCAGCTGACATTTTTCAGGTTCATCCGGGCACGATGGTCGACGTCTTCGGATTTCCAACCCGCGGTGAACACGGACTTTTGTTGTCCGACGCTACCGTAAAGGCCCTCGGAATGGCGACCGGCCTGAGTCACATCTCCCCCGTTCGGTCGAGTGTTTCTGGGGTGTTAAACGGGTTTTTGGATCATCGACAGGTTCAGCTTCAAGGGCGGTTAGTGGAGCAGACGGACACCCCAAGCGAGCACATTTTCCTACTGACAGACGGTGGACGGCGGTTCCGCGCGACTCTGTCCAGGAAATCCTCTGCCGAAGAAGTCGTTAGTCTCCCCCGAAACGCCTTATTGGAGCTGACCGGTATTGCGCTGATCGGCCAATCGCCTAAGGGTTCAGGCGTGACGCTCACCGTGTTGATCTGTTCTCCGAAAGACGTGGTGGTGATTGAAGGCAACGCTTGGTTCACTATTAAACGACTCTTGACGGTTGCGGGCGCAATCGGAGTTTTAGCGATTGCCATTTTGATCTGGATCACACAGCTTAGGCGTACCGTCCGCGCTCAAACGGCGACTATCCGGGCCCGACTCGAGCGCGAGATGCAACTCGAGACCCAATACAAGCGCCTCTTCGAACGAAATCTTGCGGGAGTGTTCCGATGGCGGACCGACGGGACAATCGTCGATTGCAATGCGGCGTTCGCCCGAATGCTCGGCTTCGAAAACCGTACCGAAGTTATCGGGCAATCCTATTGGGCACTCCGTTTCGGTTCGGCGGAAGACCAAGATCTCCATGAGGCGATCGCAGAAACAGGGCTAAGCAATGTAGACGCTGTCCTTCGACGCTCGGATGGCGGCGAGGTCTGCCTTTTGGAGAACGTTTCGGCAGTGCAAACTAGCGAAGGAACGTTTTATGAAACGACAGCTATCGATGTCACGCAGCTCCGGCAAAATCAGGCGGACTTACAGCGGGCCAAGGACGCCGCAGTATCTCAGGCCCTTAATGATGCCCTCACTGGCCTACCGAATCGTAGGCTCCTCTTCGACAGAATGGCGATCATGGCGGCATCCGCTCGGCGCGAAGGTGGTCAGATCGCTCTCTTGTATATCGATTTAGACGGCTTCAAGCTGGTGAACGATAGCCTTGGCCACGCAACGGGAGACGGCCTGTTGATTCAAGTGTCAGCGCGGTTGCAGTCGCGCGTGCGGCAGAGCGATACTCTGGCGCGCTTGGGCGGAGACGAATTTACCGTGGTCTTGGCGGATGTCCACTCCAATCAGGAGGTCAGCCGTGTCGGTGACGATTTGCTCAATCTGCTCGCCCAGCCTTTTCTCATAGACACCCATGAAATACTCATCGGCGCAAGCATAGGAATAGCCTTTTTCCCACGCGATGCCGAGGACATGCCGGAACTTCTGAAGCATGCTGACAGCGCAATGTATTCCGCTAAACGCGCGGGGAGAAATCGCGCCGTTTTCTTCACTCCGGAACTCGGCTCCGAACTCCGGGAGCAATCAAACCTCGAGCAGCAACTCCGCGGCGCCATCGGGCGAGGTGAAATTACGGTTCACTATCAGCCAGAGTTCGACGCGGCAACCGGTGCGCTGATTCGGTTTGAAGCTTTGGCACGGTGGACACATCCGACTCTGGGCGTCATCCCGCCATCCAAGTTCATCCCGGTTGCTGAGAAATGCGGGGCCATCGTGTTCCTCGGTGCTTATGTTCTGGAGCGGGCCTGTATGGAAGCTGCCGCGTGGCCCTCCCTTACACCGAACCCGGTTCAGTTGGCAGTGAATGTCTCAGGTATCCAGTTTAGCCGCGACGGTTTCGCGGAAGAAGTGATTAATCTGCTGGACCGAACTGGTCTTCGACCGGAACTTCTACAACTCGAGCTGACCGAATCCGTGATGATGAATGACGCTCTTCACCCCGCGGAAACAATGCGCCGGCTCAGAGCGGTAGGAGTCGGCTTAGCCCTGGACGATTTTGGTACAGGCTATTCTTGCCTGAGCGCGCTTCAATCATCCCCGTTTGACTCACTGAAGATAGACCGCTCGTTCATCAAAGATCTTGGAATGAAGCCGGAGGGGCAAGCAATGGTTCATTCCGTCGTGGCATTAGCTCACAACATCGGCATGCGCGTAATCGTCGAAGGTATCGAGAACTCTGATCAGCTGGATCTAGTCAGGAGACTTGGCGGAGATGAGGTACAGGGCTACTTGGTAGGCGTACCGACCAAAGATCCGCGCGAACTGATCGCGGCCGCGCATCTATCCGACGAATTTATCAGCGCAGACCTTAGCCTCTCAAGTGACCAACTGTCGGTCGCATGATGTTGAACGCCTTTCGATCACGATTTCGATTTGAAAAGAATCAAGGGTGCAGCCCGGTGCTGTGAAGGCTCGATATAAATCCCTGCTGCGGATCGCGGACGAGCTTTCGAGCCATCACAATGCCAGTTGCCGATGCAGGGTCGTAGCTGCAGGAACCTGTTCCCGCATTGCCGCCACGATAAAGATCGGAGCCGTCTATTCGCGCCAGAACCAGCGGAACTCCCGATGCTGATTTGACGAGAGATGGCGAGTTAAGATCGGGCGACATCTGAAATACCCTGCATCCGAAGTGGCTCTCCGGATTGGGACGGAACCCGGACGCGATACCGGAGCGGCCTTGCGGGTTTAGTAACGCGAACACCGTCCCGTCAGGCTTGCGGAAAAACTCAAGCTGCGTGAACGAGTCATAGGTGCGGCCCTCCTGCTTACTAACCGCGCGGGCCTCTTCGGGAAGCGCGAAAGCGCCCACATATTTCCAGTGCCAGGCAGCTGGATCCGTTCCCGCGGGCTTTGTAGAAAGCATCGCGAAGAAATCCTTCGTGGGGTCTAACCGAGGCTTGTTCACGCCAAACAAGCTCTGCGCCCCGTAACCACAGGAAACAGCCAAGAACAAAGTTTCGTCCTGGTAAACCATGCTTGGCTCATTGAAGAACCGGCAACTCGCAAGTGCCGGATTCAGATCGGCGAGATTCAATGTCGGCTTCATCGTGGAGTCTGTGCCGGCATGACCCAATCGTGCCTCTTTCATTTGTTCGAGGTTCCGCAAATTTCCAGTCGTAGGGGCTAAGGACACGGCGATATAGCTGGTACTCATTAACTGGGTATAAGGGAAGCTTTGGCCTCTTCCGACCAGATAAACAAGTCTCGCCGTGTACCAAGCGGTAGCGCCTTGCTGTTTCACCGGCAGAATGTCCAACACCTCGTTGGAACTCATGTTGTCTGCGGCATACCCTTGCGACTGCGAATTCGAAACCGGGCGGCTCCTGAACAAGGGCCCGACGTAGTCCCACGTCTTCCCTCCATCCGCGCTCCGTGCCAAGTGAATGTCCACGATGTTGACCCCGGTATCTCTCAAATGCCGAGGATACGAATAACTCATGAAGAGGTCGCCGGAGTTCGGATCGCGTCGGATGCTGGGGTCTGCAAAACCGTGAAACATGCTGCGGTCCGGAGCATCCCCCCGGATCGCAATCTCTGCGCACGACGGGAGGTTTGCGGTACAGTCCAGGGTTATCAGCCCTGTGCTGCCGGGCGCTGAGCGAGCCGCTTGCCGGAAACCGAACGCCAGCACAGCGAGGGCCAGCCCGTAAAAGAGAGGAATGCGGAGCACATGGCCGCGGATTGAAGACCTTACACGCGACGTTGTTTGCGCGGCAAATTGTTTAAACACCATTGAGTCCATCAGAGCACGCCCGCCGCCGTGACGTACCGCGGGTTTATCGTTTCGCGGAGACAAGCCAGCGGTCGAACCACGCGAACGCCTCTTGCTGCATCGCGCGATCAAACTTGTGAGGCCCGTCGTAGAAGCTCGCCCGATAGCGCTCCGGTACTCCCGCTTTCCCGTAAACCTCGGTTAAGATGCGGTCTGCGCGCTGCATTTCCGGAAGTGTGAACAAGGTGTCCTGCCGGTTGTTCAGCACCAAAATCGGATTTGGCGCTGCAAGCCCAAGCACCTCAGGGTAGTCCAATTCACCTGGCAGGCCCGGAACATAACACATCCAGGTGTGGTCTAAGCTCTTGTTCAACAGGTAGTCGCGCCACGTCGTCATCATCCCCACACAGCACGCGCAACGAATGCGTTCGTCCGCGCCGGTCAGCATAACTGTGCGGAGGCCGCCACCTGAAAGTCCGCAACAGCCGAGGCGCGTCGCATCCACGTCCGCGCGCGACGCCAGGTAGTCTAGGGCTCGCTGATCGTCGAAGGTAAAGACACCGGGCCACGTCATCCCTGCGCTGAAAAGGCTCTTCGCGATGGTGTGTTCGTGTTCGCCTGCGAATTGGTTATATCGATCGATCTCGTCCTGCGCTTCCGGGTTCTTCTCCACCAGGTCGCCCCGCAACTCCGGCGGTAAGTCTCTTAAGCGCATCCGCCGGCTTCCGAAAGTGAACGTGTCGTGCACGACCACGACATAGCCGCGTCTCGCCAGTTCGTTGGCCCAAGCCATGCCTTGGTAAAAGACATTTTGGTGGTGGACAATTGCTGGATGCAGTTCCGAGGACATCCGGGTAATCTTCCGGAGCCCAAAATATTTGTTGCCGCCGTGATCATGCAGTCCCACGATCCCGGGCAGCTTTCCCTTCGCGCCAGCCGGCTTGAGCACCAGCGCTTCTGTAGGCGGACCAAAGGGTAGTTGCCACTGCAGATGCTCAATCTCCAAACCTTCGAACTCGAGTTGATGTTGAACCATCGCCACAGGCGTCGCACCGCCTGCCGGACTCATCAGTCTTTCGCGAAAACGGGCACGCGCCACGGCACGCCACGCATCCAGATCCCGGAGTCCATTCTGACGGAAAGACAGGGTGGGCGGATCCGCCACAACCTTCGAAGCCCACTCTCCGTAGGCGCCGAGCATATTCGGAGTCATCGCTCAGAACGTCGGCGCATTCTACTCAACGTCGAAGTCAACCGATCTCACCGACGACTTTCCGTCAGAGTCCAAAGCCCTTAACTCGATTTTGTACGATCCTGGAGTCAACGCCGCCGTCGAGAAACTCAACCCTATTGGAATCACTTCAATACCGGGACGTACCGTCTTGTCCAAACGCAGCAGTCCCGAATCATGCTTCTGCACGCCCGTCTTCCGATCCAAAATGCGCATGGCGACGGCAACGGTAGGAATCTTATCAGTTAACAGAAGCGGTTCATAAACCTCGGCATACATGATGGTCGGGTCCGTCTTCTTGAAATGCGTAGAACCCGATGGCGTGATCTCCATCGAACCCGAGACTAACGGCTTATGATCTTCGATCAATGCCGCGTCACGATTCAGATCCAGTTCGGAGATCGAATGCGCTTCTTTACTCAGTGCAATGCCGCTGATTCCGAAATGCTTACCATCGTAAGGGTCCACAACCAGCGGCGCTTCGGCTTTCCCAAAACTTGCTCCGCCTGCACTGAAAACAACCTTCAATTGATAGCTGCCCGACGCTACCTCAAATTGCGTCTCATAGTGAAGCGGCTTCTCTTTCCATTGCTCGACCTCTTTCTTGTTTTCCAGATCGAGTTTGACCTCATCGCTGAACCGCGCGCCTACGCTTCCGTCCTGCTTATATGCAATTCCCAGAACATTCACGGTCGAGCGAAACTTTCCCTTTTCTTTAGTAAACGTCACCAGCTCCGAGGGAATCTCCATTGAGACATCCACGCGCGCCACATTCGGTGATGTGTAGAAAAATGGTGCTTGCATACTGGCGGCACCACTCCCGCCGCCCTGAGACGCCGCTCGCGTCTCCAGTTCTTTTTCAATCGGTTTGCCCGATAGGAAATCAACCGATTTGACGTTGCAATAACCCGTCCGTGATCGCACTACCGAGCCACCCCGGCTTACCTTAACCTTTATGGTGTGGCAGGTACTGTCGCCGTCTTCCACCGGCGGAGTGTAGCCAAGAACGTAGTACTCGTCCTGCTCCTTCATGATCTTTTCGAGGCCGCTTCCAAGGTCGTTCGTATTCGCGATGACGAATCCCCCTGTACCGTCCGCTAAGAGATGCATGATCTGCTGATTAGTGCTAGGCATCGTAGAGAACTTCGGAAGCAAGCTTCTGGATTGGTTGAAGGGGTTCGCAGCCGCACCGGAGAGGCCTCCCGGTTGTCCCCCACTGCGGCCAGTGCCTCCGCCTACTGACCCGCCTCGTCCACCACCCGATCCACCAACAGGGGCCGGAGCGCTGCCGCCACCGCGACCTCCACCACCACCGCCGCCACCCTTTTGGGGAATGAAAAAAGCTTTCACGATCGAATAGCTATACGGTGAATCAATCAATCCTGCCCCCATCGGAGCAACCAAGCCGCGAACGTCAATCGGGTAAATCGCGACATTCGACTTATTGCACGCGTCGATGGTAGCTGTCACCTCTGAAAGGTATTCGGGTCCCAAGGGGAAACCCGCGGTGAAGTAGACCAGTGTCTTTCGGCCCGGAACAGAACCCAACCCTTTTCCAACGGTCCGCAGTGCCATGATGGAATCACGGAGTGCAAAATCCCCTTCGATACCCCCAATACTCTCGCCGTCCAACGCTGGCCCCATTGGCAACTTGACGCCGGTGATCGCCTTTTTCAGAAGATCAATATCTTTGGTAAAGTTTTGCGATATTTGCAGAACTCCGTTGAAGTTGATAATGGCCAAAAGTCGGTTCGGTCCGGCATTCGCATCGATGATTCTGGCGGCCGCCTGCCGCGCCTGCATCTGATCGCTCAACGACATCGCTGCGTTATCGAAAAAAAGAACGATGAACTGTTTACGATTTCGGGTGGGCGACGCCGGGTCCGCCTGGAAGGAGAATGTCTTAATCTCCTGTTCCGAATCGTCTTGCCAAACGCGAAAATCCTTTGCGGTCAAATCCCGTAGATAATTACCTTTTTTGTCGGTAACGACCGAATCGACCAGAACCAACCGGGACTCGGACTTAAACACCGGTTGCGAGTTTGGCGTGACCGGCGCGGTTCCCTGTTGTCCGCACATCAAACCGCTTCCCAGTAAAAGAAATGCGGCATTCCAAACACCGAGACGACAGCGCATCTAACTCTCCTTCTAAGGAATTTCTATTGTGTCATTGGAGGTCGAAACCATTCGGCCCTCGGAATCCCTGACAACCGTGCGGATTAAGTAAGCGCCCACCTTCACATCGAAGCTGGTGTTCAAGGTAACGCCCGTGTTGCGAGCTCTGGTCAGCGTTTCGTCACGGAATCGCATCTGCAGCGTGCTCTCTTTGCCGGCTACGTAGTTTCCGTCTCGATCGAATAGAGCCGCCACTGCGGTTAGAGTGTCTCTCTGCCTGTCCTCAGCCTTCACAAAGCGGATTGAGCGAATATCGACGTGGATCACTACCGACACCTTGGCGTCCACATCGGTGGTCTTGAAGAAATGGCTGCGCACGTGAATTGGAAAATCGCTGGTCTGGTCTCGGGAGAACACGGCGTCCTGAATCGCTGACTTCGACTCTTCCTCGGCCGTTACCGAGTGTGCTGGAGCGAAGTAGCCTCGGCGCGCTTGCACCGCAAGACCGGAGCCATCTCGCAGCTTGACTTTGATGGTGTGAAATTTTCCGTCCGGCCTTACCGTCGGATTGGAATAACCCAGGACATATGAAGTTTCCGGCGGAATGGCAATTAGGCGCAACCCGTGAAGAAGGTCATTATTATTGTGGAAGAACGTTCCTCCAGTGCCGTCCGCCAATTCCCCCATTAGGTCCGCCTGTGCTTCGGCTTCCTGGCGATCGTAGCCGCTTTTCAGCAACTCCGCGGTCGGATTGCGAATGTCTTTGCTCGCATCGCTATACGCCCCGGTTATATAAAGCCCCCTCGCATCCACTGAGCTGACCGCGATGCGAGACTGGATCGCGCGGTCAATAACTTCAGAGACATCCGATAGGAGTTCCGGGGTAAGAAACCCGGGTGATACCAGAACGAGCGAACGGTCGCCGGGCGAAGTAGACAAGCGCCGCACGGCGTTACTGATACTCAGAAGCGAGGTGCGGCTCTCGGCCTCGCCACGATTTAACACACCCCTTGCCTCCGACATGACTAGTTGCCGCTGTGCATTGAGTGGAACCTGCGAAGACGTACAACTCTGCGTTTCCATCACTTCCGCCTGCAGTGCCTGCCCGTCATTCCGGTTCACAATGGCATCGGCCATAAAAAAACTGATGGCGGGACACTGGCCACTGGAAGTCATCGAATGGCCCCGGGGCTTGAGTCTCGCTAAGGCGGCCTGAATCGCTGCGGCATCGTCGGTGAAATCCAACATCGTTACCCCCGACGTCGTAAACAGAGCGATACGAGTTTGAGGTGCGAGCGATTCCTGGATCGAAGTGCCTGCGGCGGTACGCGCACGTGCCAAATCGGCGAATTCGAGATGCAAGTCGTCGAACATGTACAGGATGAACCGGTCGGGATTCCCCACAGGCGAGGAGCCCGTTTCTTCTCCACTCCTTGCCGCTTGCGAACCGGATCCGCCGCTTGGATTACCGGTTCCCTTTTTCTCGCTTCGATGCTCCGCGGAAAACTTCGAAATTGCTTGCGGTTTGCCGTTATCAAAGACTTGGAAATCTTCTTTTCTCAGCGTTTCAACGGTGTGACCCTGTTTATCCCGAACGACCACGGGCACCACGATCAAATTGACGCTTGAGCTGAATGTCGCGGGCGCGTCGTGCGACGAGATTTCTGGAGCGCTCTGGTCCGCGGGAACCTGAGCGGCCGCCCGCAAACACGCTATAGCCGCAAATGTCGCTATAAGTAACACAGCCCGGCGCTTTACGGGAAGGGACATCGCCGGAGCTATCTTACACGTTTCACGCACTCTTTTGCGCTCCTCTGTCAAGGTGATGGCGTCACAATAAAGAAGTGAAGCGCTCCGGATTCGCCGACCTTCCTCTCCACGGCGGCCGCGTCCCCACATGGCTCGCCGACCGGATGACGGAACTCGGGACTGCCATCGTGGAAAGCATGCTGCACCACTACGGTCATTCGGAGGTTCTCTCACGACTCAGCGATCCGTTCTGGTTCCAGGCCTTCGGAAGCGTCATGGGAATGGATTGGCATTCATCAGGAATCACGACGTCTGTTCTCAGCGCGCTGAAACGCGGATTGAACCCGAGAGCCGCGGAACTGGGAATTTACGTGTGCGGGGGGCGCGGCAAACAATCGCGCAGGACGCCTGACGAATTGCGAGCCGTGGCACAGACACGCAATTTGGACGCCGACGCACTGGTTCGAACCAGCCGTCTAACCGCGAAAATCGACAACAACTGCATTGCCGATGGTTTCCAAATCTATCTCCACTCATTCTTGGTAACGCTTGACGGTGAGTGGGCTATCGTGCAGCAGGGGATGAATCCTCAATCCGGGTTGGCGCGCCGCTACCACTGGCACTCTCGCAACGTGCGCGACTTCGTCTCGGAACCCCATACCGGAATTGCCGGCGAACACATGGGCGAAATCATGAATTTGGTCGATTCTCAGGCAGCCCCCGCGCGAGACGCGCTGCTGCAGATCACTCGTGAATCGCCGGCAAAAACCCTTGACGCTGTTCGTCATTTGGTCATGCCTGGCCACCATGATGTCCGTTCAGCCGATGTAGATGCCAAACGGCTCGGCGCGGTTCTGGCAGTCGCCTACGAACGCGATTTGCGCACCTTCGCGGATCTGCTGCTCACTGAGAATCTGGGCCCGCGAACGCTCCAGAGTCTCGCCATGATCGCGGAGGTGGTGCACGGAAAACCTGTGCGTTTTTCGGATCCGGCACGCTTTTCGTTTGCACTCGGAGGCAAAGACCGTCATCCCTTTCCGGTTCCCTTGAAGACTTACGACGAATCCATCCAGGTACTGAGGCGATCGTTGGATACTGCCAAACTGGATGGCGGAAAAAAGCTTGAGGGATTCCGAAAATTGGACCGGTTTGTGCAGAGAGTAGAAAAGCGTATGGAACCTGAGGCGAATTTGAAAGCGTTGGTCGCGCATGAGATGACGATCTCGCCGTCGCTCGACGGGCGAAGTGTCCATGATGACCGCCCCGCGAACCGTCGCTCGGATAAGCCAACGCAGCTACCGCTTTTTTGAGGGATAACTGGTGCACAAACTTCCGGGAGCCTTCCCGCCCGAACCCCGCGACAATCCCCTCAAAGCGTCTGCCCGCGTATTGGGACTCTACGCGCGGGCGACGCTGCTGATCACCGCGTCTGAAGCTGTGCTCTATGGAATCGGTTTCGCCGTTGCACGCGTTCCCCTGTGGCCGCTGCTCGCAATTCTTTGTGCCCTGGCTGGATTGATTCCGCGGATCGGCAGCGTGATCGGCATCGCGATCGTATTGTTCGCCGACTGGATCGGCGACGGCGGATGGACCGGTCTCACCATTGCGCTAGGAACCTGGCTGGTCGTGCAGGCCATCGAAGGATTCTGGTTGACCCCGCGGCTCATGGGCAAACCCCTTGGCCTCAAGCCAGTGGCTGTGTTTCTCGCCTTAATATGCGGCAGCCTTCTGTTCGGGCCCCTCGGGCTCTTCTTGGCCATCCCGGTGCTCGCGATCGCGCTTGTTTGGGTGCGTTACTTCCGTGGCAGACGACTTCTTCCGTAATCGACGCCCTTCTAGCTAACCCGGGGGAACCTTTCGGCGGCGCGCGGTGTCTTTCTTTATTCCATGTTGAGCGACCTGCGCTTTTCCCTCCGAATGCTGCGGAAGAACCTCGTGTTCTTGGTAGCCGCTGTCCTGTCGCTGGCGCTCGGCATCGGCGCGGCGACCACCGTATTCAGCGCGTTCCGTGCTGTATTTTTACGTCCCCTGCCCTATGCTGATCCCGACCATCTAGTCCAAATTACGAGATCAGAGGCAGATCAACGCACGGGGGCTCTTACGGTAGCCGACTTCCAGTTCTTGCGCAAATTCAGTCATTCCTTTGACCACTTTGGAAGCTATGGGTTCCTTCGGGCGCTGACCTTCCGCGGTGCCGGAGAACCCGCAAATCTGGTGGCCCGCATTGTCGAAAATGACTTCTTCCCCGCACTTGGAACACGGCCGATTCTTGGACGCGTTTTCGCGAACAATGATTTCATCCCTGGAAACCCCCGGGGCGTGATCTTAGCGTTCTCCGTCTGGCAGAAACAGTTCCAAGCGGACCCGGGCGTGGTCGGGAGGCAGGTTATGCTCGACGGCGAAAGCTACTCCGTAATCGGGGTAATGGCGGCGGACTTTCATTTCCCAAGCTCGTTCACGACCCTTTGGATCCCGGATCGGGACCAGATCAAAAATCCGCTACAGGAGTACCGCGACGTGGTCGCTCGATTGAAGCCCGGCATTCCGGTCTCCGCGGCTAGGGCGGAACTGGAGCGGCTGCGTCCGGCGATCGTAAGCCCTTACCCGGTCTCCGAGCGGAAGTTCCGTCTGAACGTCGAGAGTCTGAGCGAGCGGGATACCGCCAAATACAAAACAGCTTTTTGGATGCTCTGCTGCGCGGTAGGTCTGCTGGTCGTGATCGCTTGCTTGAACGTCGCTAACCTGGTCATCGCGCGCAGCGTTGGCCGGGAAGGCGAATTCGCACTACGCAGCGCCCTGGGGGCGGCTCGCAAACGGCTTGTTATGCAGGTGCTCCTCGAAAGCTCCGTCCTGGCGCTTATGGGCGGGATACTCGGCATAGTGTTCGCGTTCGTCGCCAACCGCGTACTAGTAGCATGGCTTCCCGCTTCCCACAGTGTTCCTCGCTTAGGTGAAACCCGCGTCGATTTGGCGGTGCTGGCTTTCGCGCTTGGCACCACGACGGTTACCGCGCTGCTCTTCGGCATGGGTCCCGCGCTTCTTCTCTCCCGGTTCAATCTTCGTGAAATGGGCCGAACGGCGACGGAGAACCGGCGGCGCATCGGATGGCGTCAGGGCTTGGTGATTTCCGAAATAGCGCTGTCGCTTACACTTCTCATCGGAGCCGGTCTGCTCATGAGAAGCTTCCTCGCCTTGTCTAAGGTGGACCCGGGTTTTCGCGCCGATCACTTGCTAACCGTGATGGTGCCGGCAAGTGCCCAGTTATCAAAAGACAAACCCGCTCTGGTTAGACGTCTTGCAGAAATTACCGCCTTAGCCGAGCGTCTCCCTGGAGTGACCGCCGCCGGCTTGGCGAGCGCCATCCCTATGGGAATGGTAAACGTATCCATCACCTTCTCGCTCCCCGAACATCCGCGTGAGGAGGTCGGCGCCACCTACCGCGCCGTCAGTCTGGCGTATTTCCAAGCGATCGGAACTCCTCTGCGACTTGGGCGTTTGTTCACCTCACACGATGACGCGGCCGGCCCACCGGTCGCCTTAGTAAACGAAACCTTCGCGCGCAAGTATTGGCCGGGCCGGAATCCCATAGGCCAAAAACTGACCGGCCCGGTGGATATCACTATCGTGGGCGTGGTCGCAGACACACACTCCCATGCCCTAAGCGGCCCCGCGGAGCCCGAGCTATTTCGTCCTTATCAGCAGTACTTAGGCCCGGCTATCGGTGCGATGCTGGTTGTGCGTACCCGGGATAATCCCCTGAATTTGGCGGCCTCATTGCGCCAGTCGATTCATCGCCGCTATCCCGATCAGCCCGTCACTGACGTCCAAACCATGGAAATGCGGGTTGCTGGTTCTATGGGGGAACCGAGGCTATACACATGGCTGCTCGGGATGTTCGCGGGAGTGGCGCTCCTGCTAACAGCGGTAGGGGTTCATGGAGTCATCTCTTACTCCGTCGGCTATCGCACCCGCGAGTTTGGAATCCGCATGGCTCTGGGCGCTCAACATTCCGACGTGCTTCTATATGTTCTCCGAAATGGAGCAACCCTGATTTTCACCGGCGCCTTCACCGGATTCGCGAGCGCCTGGGTGTTATCTAGGTATCTCAGAAGCTTGCTGTTCTCTATGGGGCCCAGAGATCCTCTCACCTTTGCGGCTGCGTCCCTCTTGTTGATGGGGATCGCGTTGATCGCTTGTTACTTGCCCGCCAGACGGGCCACCAACATCGATCCGCAAATCGCTCTGCGCCAGGAATAAACGAGCAAACATCAAACAAACTTGTACTCACCGGGAATCGGACGCGGTGGGATTCCCATGGAGAGGTCGTAGCCAAATGCCTTCGGCTGCAGATCCTGGTGGGATTGCATCATCATGTCCCACGTAATCTCCAAACCGGAATACGCCGCTTCACGACCCATGATGCAGGTCAGCGTACTCTCGGCAACGCGCATCGCGTGGTTAATGTACGGCCCGTCTCCGCGAATGCTGCTGACCAAAGCCATATGTTCCCGTACATAAGGGTTGTCGAGCGGATTCTTAAATTTCGTCCGTGCATCCTGCCCGGTTACGCTCCCCAGATCGTGGCAATTTGAACTGCCACGGCTCCCCACCACGCGCTCGCTGATGTTCTCGTACGAGCCTTTCGGATATTGACGGCAATGACTGAGCAGCCGCGCTCCATTTGGATACACGAACTCGGCCACGATGTGGTCGAATATGTTGCCATAGAACTCCGGTTGATCCGGCCGCCACGCGGCGCCCCCGCTCGCGACAACACTTACAGGGTGCGCGTTCATCACCCAATTACATACATCGATGTTGTGCAGATGCTGCTCCACGATCTGGTCGCCGCCGAGCCACACGTAGGAATACCATTGCCGGTGCTGCCATGTCATTTCTCCCCAATTGGGCTTGCGCCCCTCGGGAGTCTTGATCGGGAATACAGGGCTGCCGATCCAATGCGCATAAAGCGCCTCAACGTCCCCAATCGAGCCATTCTGGATCTTTGCCACTGTCTCCTGGTAATCGGCCGCGAAACGGCGTTGAGCGCCTGAAACGACGGTTAGCTTCTTTTCTTCGGATTGTTTCGCGGCGGCCATGAAACGATGAAGGCCCTTCGCATCCGTGCCAAACGGCTTCTCGCAAAACACATGCTTATTGGCATTAATCGCCGCTTCAAAATGTTCTGGACGATAGCCGGGCGGCGTCGCGAGCATCACGATGTCGACGTCAGTTGCAACGAGCTTCCGAAAGGCATCGAAACCTACGAAGCGCAGCTCGGGCCGCACTTGGATCCGGTCTTTCCACCCTGCATATTCGGGTTTATCGGCGAAACCACGCAAAGATGTTTCTAATTTGTCTTCAAACAGATCGCCCATCGCGACAAGATCCACGTTTTCCGTGCCCGTCATCAGATCGACCACCGCTTGGCTTCCGCGTTGGCCAGTGCCGACCAGTCCCGCCCGCAGGCGCTCCTTCCCCGCGCCGCGAACCAGTTCGGGCTTCACGATGAGAAAAGTGGATGCTGTCGCAATTGGAAGCGCGCTTTGAATGAAATCCCGTCGAGATGAGCTTGACACGTGTCAACCCTCCATTTCCTGTGGAACCGCATCAGTATATAAACAACAGAGCCGAACTCGCGAATTCTTGAGAACGCTTGCGGAATTACACTGCAGGCCGGTTGAATAACGATTACAACCTTCCCCTCCGCATGCCCTCTTCCCGGTAGCGAACAGCTTCAGCTGTCTCGCTGAGCAGGTCGCACCGATCGATGAGGGGCACAATCCTCCCGGTTTCCAGCAAGTCCCTCAACACTGCCAGACCCTTGGCATTGATCTTCGCGATGAAAACCGAATTTTCTTCCTGCCCAGCCGGGAAAGGAGTGGTCCCAACGAAACTGCCTGGAGAATCTTAGCGAAATCATCTCCGGTCATCACAAAAATCCCGTTTGCTAAGCAGGCGCCTATACTCGAAAATCGAATGATGCGCTTTAGCGCCAAGGATGAAATGGTAGAGCTGCCGGCTGCGCGTAAAATCCTCTCGCTGTAATCGATGGCATGGTCAGCACCGATCGATCGTGCCTTATCTGCATTCCCCGAACGGCAAACGGCAGTCACCTCTGCACCGGAAGATTTGGCGATCTGGGTCGCGAAGGTCTTCACCCGGTCTGACGCGCCATCGATCAGAACTCTCTTGCCCCACTCGATCTCTCCGTGATTGCGAAGTGCCTGCGGGGCAGTGATCAGCCGCCACTGGAACAGCTGGCGCTTTCTCAAACGTTACATTGGCCGGCTTCAATGCCAATCGATTATCCGTGGTGCACGCCTACTCGGAAAACCCGCCTACACCCTCCTGTAAACGATGCCCCAAAAACACCGTCTCCAGCACGCAACAACTTGACGCCTCTGCCAACGAATTCAACCGGCCCCGCGATATCTGCTCCTATAACCTTACGGTTCGGTTTGAGCAACCTACTTATTGCTGGAAGAAGGAACAATGGTCCTCTCGTCGTGAAGCTGTCAAGAGGATTAGGACCTCATCCTCTGCGGGAACCGGCGTTGCGAGCTCTCCCGGTTGCAGCACTTCCGGTGGCCCGTATCGCGTGATCACAATCGCCTTTGATCGGTTGTCCTTTTCTATACCTCCGGCCTCAGCGATCTGCGTGTCGCTAGCCCGAAGAACTTCAAAGCGACGCCGGAAGTGAGATGTGGCTCTTATATGCCTTGCTGCAGCGAACGCGCAACAACCAGAAAATCATCAGTGGAAACGGCAAGAGGGCGACTACCGTCAGTAAGACGGAGCCGCGTAGAAAGGCCGGAAAAACTTGTTGTTGGCCCAGGAAGAAAGATCCTGTAGCGATAAAAAGTCCAAAGCACATCCGCCACAGGTGACGGATGATGCGCGGTCGGCCAGCGACTCCGCCGCGAGCGATAACGCGGAAATCTCCAGCTGCGGCAAGCAGGAGAACCACGCCAAAAAAGAAGCTCATAAAAGCGGGGGCGCTTTTATCGGCAGCCGGGATCTGGATCGCCTGTACCCCAATCGTGATCGCGGCCATCGCTCCGCCGATCCCAACGAGCATCGCGGCCCAGTCCAGTGGGCCTGTGCTCCGCCGACGGCCGGCAAGCCACGCAGTGATGATCAGGTAAAAGGTGACAAGGCTGCCAACAATGTTGCCGCGCTGGGACTTCAGAATTGCGAGGTACAGGCCACTCGACGCTAACGTCAGCATCGCGATTGTGAAGACGTTTCCGGAAATCCGATGCGGACGGCTACCCTTCCCGACAGCCACAGCGACCGTGCCGGAGAGCAGGCCGACCGTGCCACCGAGGACATGCAAGATCAACAACGGGAGACGCACGTTTTCCACTTCCTTTCCGCTGTCGCCATTGCAGTTCGGCTGTGAAAAGCAGATACGCGACTTTCGGCGGTAAAGTTCAGTTGTTACTTCCAGTCGTGTTCCTATGGAAACTGCTCCAATCGAAGGAAATGCCGATGCACAAATTGATTCCGCTCTGTCTGCTCGCGGCCGTCCCCGTGCTGTTTGCCGCCAATGAGAACCATCCGACACTGTCCATCGGATCGCACGCGCCGCCTTTTCATCTACCCGGCGTCGACGGCAAGTTTCATGATCTCGCCGACTATGCTGCCAGCCAGGTCCTAGTGGTGGTGTTCACCTGTAACCACTGCCCCATTGCTCAGATGTATGAGACGCGGATCAAGCGGCTCGCCGCTGACTTCCGCGGGAAAGGTGTTGCCGTGGTGGCGATTCAGCCCAACGACCCGAACGCGATCCGCGTAGATGAGCTCGATTCCTCGGACACCAGCGACACCTTGGAGGAGATGAAGATCCGTGCGGAATGGAAGAGTCTCGACTATCCATATCTATATGACGGAGACACCCAGTCAGTCGCAAACGCGTACGGTCCGAAGGCGACGCCGCACGTCTTCGTATTCGATCGGCAACGCAATCTGCAATACGAGGGACGATTCGACAACAGCTATCGTCAGGAGCTCGTGAAAAGCGAGGACGCGCGAAACGCCATTGAAGCTCTTCTTGGCTCACGCCCGGTTGCCGTTCCGCACACCGGTGTGTTTGGCTGCTCGACAAAATGGAAGGAAAAGCAACAGAACCGCCTGGAGGCCATGAAGAAATGGGAGTCCGAACCGGTCACCCTCGATCCCGCGGACGCTGGGGAACTGAAGAAGCTTCGTGGCAACCCCACCGGCAGACTGTTGCTCATCAACTTTTGGGCTTCCTGGTGCGGCCCTTGCATTCACGAGCTTCCGGAGTTGGAAACCACATACCGGATGTATCAACCACGCGACTTTGCCTTCGTTACCGTGTCGGCGAACATGCCGGATGAAAAGTCCGAGGTGTTAAACGTGCTGCAAAAACAGCACGCGTCCACGCGCAACCTGCTCTTCGCATCGGAAGACACCGCGGCGCTGCAATCCGCGTTTGACCCTAAATGGGAAGATGGCGTGCCGTACACCGTCTTGCTCTCGCCAGAGGGCAAGTTGCTCTATCAGAAGCAGGGCGAACTGGATATTCTAGAACTCCGGCGGGTAATTCTAGCCAACCTTCCGGCAGACTACCGCGGCTTCCAGGCTTACTGGTCCGGAAAGTAATCCTCAAATCCCGACCGGGACATCTGCGTGACCCATGGCATTCTGAACAAGCATGCAGTCCAATCCCTGGGCGTCGTTCTGGCGAACCCTGACGCGCTTCGAGACCGAGAAGATCCGGCCTCGCATCGCAATCCGAAACACCGTGGGTGTAATGCTCCCTCTGGTTTTGGGAGGGATCTCGGGCCAGACGTCCTTAGGGTTAGTCGGTGCTCTGGGCGCACTCAATGTGGCGTACTCCGATGGCGAGGATGCCTATCGCGAACGTGCCCGCCGTATGACTCTCGCCAGCTTTGTGGTGGCGTTAGCTCTGGCCGTCGGCGGACTCACCGGCCGGCACAATCCTCTGGCCGTCATGGTGGCCGCGGCATGGGCCTTTGTTGCTGGACTGCTCGTCGCACTCGGCACGACGGCCGGCGACCTCGGTACCATCAGTCTAGTCACGTTGGTGGTGTTCGCTTCACGGCCTCTCACTCCGCAACAAGCCTTTCTCTCCGGCTTCGTCGCTTTGGGAGCGGCACTTTGCCAGACAGGTCTCTCGTTGGTGTTCTGGCCGGTGCGTCGTTATCGGCGAGAACGTCACATTCTGTCTGATATTTACCGGGAGCTTTCGCGGCTATCCAACACCGAGTTGAAATCCGGTACGGCGCCCTTGGCGTCCGCAACGTTCACGGTAGCGCACCAGTCGTTCGCCTATCCCGACCGAAGTACCGAATTCGAGCGGCTCACCTCACTTCTCAGCCAAGCCGAACGCATCCGGCTGAGGCTCCTGACGCTGAGTCGCATCCGGCGGCGGCTCCTGCGGGAAGAGAACAAGCCCGAGCTCGTCATCTTAATGGACGAGTTCGCGACCGAGTGCTCGCAGGTGCTGTTCGACGTCAGTGAAACACTCGCGTCCCGAGACCCAGGTGCTAAACCATCGCTGGACAAAGCGGCCGATCTTTTGGAATGTCTCCGCCGCCATCCCTGGCCTGGATCATCAACCTTTTTCCTTGCTCTCACGCGGGATGCCGTCTCCGTCATGGATGCGGTGCTGGGCCAGATCCGCACCGCCGTGCGACTGACGGATCGGCTCTCCGCTCCTGCCCCGGCGCCTTCCCGTATGCGGCCGGCAAATCGCTCGAGAGCTCAGTTTCAGACGCAAGTCTCCATCTTGAAGGCGAATCTCTCCACCCGCTCAGTAGCCTTCCGCCACGCACTACGCTTAGCCGTTTGCGTCGCCGTCGGCGAGATGATTGGCCGGGGATTCGATTGGCAGCGCTCCTATTGGATCCCGATGACCATCGCCATCGTCTTAAAGCCCGACTTCATGTCAACCTTCACCCGCGGGGCTTTCCGCGTTGCCGGGACATTCGTGGGCCTCATCTTCGCGACCATCATCTATCACCTGTTCCCCGCAAGCCCCTGGACTGATGTCATCTTCGTGGGCGCCTTCACCTTAGCCCTGCGCTGGATCGGGCCAGCCAACTATGGAGTCTTCGTCATTGCGGTCAGTGGCCTTGTGGTCGCCCTAATCGCCAACACCGGCATTGCGCCCAAACAAGTCATTCCGTTGCGCGCGATGAACACCGCGATCGGCGGCGCTTTGGCGCTGCTCGCTTATGCGCTATGGCCAACCTGGGAAAGAACGCAATCGGGCGAATCGTTTGCGCGTCTCCTCGAGGCTTACCGCGCCTATCTCCGTGGAATCCAAGAAGCGTTCGCCCATCCGGACACCTTGAATTGGGAGATGCTCGATCGATTGCGACAAGCCGCGCGCGTGGCTCGGTCAAACGCCGAAGCCTCGGCAGAGCGCATCCGAATGGAGCCGGGCACAACCCCCGAGTTGGCGAGCGCCGTTACTGCCATGCTCGCTACCTCGCACGAATTCATCTATGCGGTGATGACTCTCGAAGGGACAACGGCGGAGCAAGTTGGCCCACAGGAAGGAGTGCGCAAGTTCCTCGATCAGGTCGAACTAACCCTTTATTTCCTCGCTGCTGCGATCCGTGGCTCCCGAGTCGACCTCAAGAGCCTGCCCGATCTTCGGGAGCAATACCGAACGCTAATTGAAGTGCCGGTCGGTGCGGCGGGCAGGCACTCCCTGATCGCGATCGAAACGGACCACATGGTAACCGCCCTAAACACCTGCACCGAACAGGTACTGGGATGGTTGAAAAGGGAACGTTTGGGACCAGGCGCCCGGCTGGAAGCTGATAACCTGAAGAGTGCCATCTGAACGCAAGCACCTCGGCAAAGTGGTCACGACGTTAGCCGCGATTCTGCTTGCAGTTGTCTTACTAATCTGGTCGCTCCGCGGTATTGAGTGGAGCAGGGTCTGGGCTCTCATCGTCCACGCCCGGCGCCTGCCTCTCGCGTTGTGCTGCGTGCTTGCTTCCCTCGCGCTCTATTTGCGTGCTTTCCGTTGGCGTTTACTTCTCACCGCTGAAGGTCCCGTTACCGTGAAGATGGCTTTCTGGGCCACCGCGGCGGGTTATTTCGGAAACAATTTCTTGCCTGCCCGCGCGGGCGAGCTTGTCCGAACTTTGATGATCAGTTCGCGAACCTCGCTCCGTAAAGCTTATGTACTCACGACCGCTTTCGCAGAACGAGCCGCCGACGCAATCGCTCTGGTTGTAATCACGGGTGTGGTCCTCTTATTCTTGCCCGACAAGCCTGTCTGGCTCGCCAAAGCTTCGCGTGGATTTGCGGTAATTGGCGCCATTGGAGTTCTCGGGATCGCCCTGCTTCCCCATACGGAGACCCTGGCAAGACGGTTTCTCCAACGTTGTCCAGGCTCGGAAACATTGAAGTGCAAGCTGATGCATCTTTTGGAACATAGCCTCCGAGGCCTGCGAGCGTTTCACGACGTCGGCCGGCTCACCAGCTTCGTCTTGTTGACTGTCCTGATCTGGTGCCTGGATGCCACGAGTACCGTGATCGGCGGACACGCTCTGGGTTTGAACATCACCTTCCCCATGGCATTTCTCCTGATCGCAGCGCTCGGGTTAGCCAGTGCTCTTCCATCCGCCCCCGGTTACGTTGGCATCTATCAGTTTGTTGCGGTAACGGTGTTGGTTCCGTTCGGCTTCACCAAAACCGACTCGATTGCCTACATCATCCTTGCTCAGGCAATCTCGTATCTGATCATGGGAATCTGGGGCGCAGTCGGCTTTCTGCATTATAAACGCATGTCCACGGCTGAGACTCCACAGTTGGAAATGCACGAAGCCGCCGTTTAGCTTCCCGGCTTCGGCGCGAAGAAGCGGGCATACTCCCGCTGTTCGCGAATCAGGTTCTCCGGACAATACTCGTGCCATTGCCACTGCCCCGGTTGGGGGAACTCCACATCCGCACGTTGCCCCGGCGCCGGCTCCCCTTGCAGCCGGCAACGGTGGAGCATAGAAATGAAATGGCCCCGCTCTCGTTCCGGGCCGATCGTCTCCACAATGGCCAGCGGAGCCGGGTCAAACTCGACACCCGCGCCTAGTTCCTGTTGAGCCGTGATGCGGATGCGCTGTTCAGCGCATTCCTTATACCGGATGATGCCGCCGGGAACGTGCCAGCCCGGGACCGTAATGCCGGTCGGCGCGCCACGTGAGAAGCGTTCGGCCCGCGTCATCTTGCACCAAAAGATCCACATTGATCAGGGGGTTCAAGCGGCTAATGAAGAGGAACACGTCCTCCGGAAGACCATTCTCCGGGTGGGGTACCGCCACTTCAATTGCTGCCATGGCGTCTTCAATGCTCATCTTGCTGCTCCCAGGGAATGCCATCGGTAGGTGCGCCGAATTCCCTCGTCCAACGGGGTCCAGACGCGCAGCCCCAACTCGCTCTCCGCTCGGGATGTATCCGGGACATAACGCGACGGAGCGGCGCCGGGAAGCGGCTTTTGCCCCACCTCAACCGGCGTTCCGGCAAGTGTTACCCGCGCGACTGTGTTCGCTAGCTCATGGATACTGATCGCTTCCGGAGATCCGACATTATAGATCCGCCGCGACTCGCCGCGCAGCAGAATGGTCCACAACCAGACGGCAAGGTCGGCTGCATAAAGATAGGAACGGTACGGCGTCCCGTCACCACCGATCTTGATTGGGCCGCCAGCCAGCACGTCACGGAGGAAATTGCCCACCGCAAAGTTCAAATCGAGCGGCAGATACGGTCCAACAAAGGCGAACAACCGCGCGATTGGTGCTTCAAACCCGAATTGCGTGGCATGTGCGGAACAAAGCCATTCGCTGACCCGCTTGGCCTGACCGTACGCCGAACTCGGGTCCGTGGTGGACGGCGCTCCCTCGTACGTTTCGGGAAGGTGAGTCATCGCGGACGGCTGCTTGCCATACGCAGCCCCGGAACTGGTGAAAAGCATCCGCCGCGTGCCATGCGTCCGGGCAAACTCAAGCACCCGGCGGGTAGCCATGACATCCGCCCCGAACATCGACTCGGGCTGCCCGGGCGTAGCCGCGAACTGCCGCTCCGTCATAGCATGGATCACGAACGGGAACTCGCCAGCAAACGAAAACGAAGTACCGTCGCCCGGAACAAACTCGACCCGCCGATCAGCCCCCAACTCCGGCACACTCTCCCGAAAGCGAGCCGGATCACGCGTAAGAACCGTCGCCTGTATGTTCAATCGGAACTCTTCGTCCGCCCATAGAAGGCTGTGCAGCAACCACCTCCCGACAAAACCGGTTCCCCCCGTGAGGAAAACCCGGTTCCCACGAAGGGGTTCCCAGAGGTCGGCGGTATGGGAAAGAATGTGTCGCCGATCTTCCGCCAGCCCGTTCCCGCTCAAACCTCAGAGCACCGTGAGACTGGCTACCGGCATCTGGTGAAACACTTCCAACATGTACTCGATCATGGCGGGCGTAATCCCCGGGTAAACACCCACCCAGAAAACCTGGTTCATGATGAAATCCGTGTTTTCGAGCGAACCGACCACGCGGTGCCGGATGTTCTGGTAAGCCGGTTGCCGAAGAAGGTTACCCGCAAACAATAATCGCGTCGCAATCTTCCGGCTTTCCAGGTAAGCAATCACCTGGTTCCGGCTGAAAGGCGCGTCTGGACGGACCGCGAGCGGAAACCCGAACCAGCTCGGTTCAGAGTTGGGCGTCGCTTCCGGAAGGATGAAGAACTCCTCCAGATCTTTCAATCCCGCCTTCAACGCCTTGAAGTTCGCCCGCCGCTTGGCAATGAACTCCGGAAGCTTTTTCAGCTGCGACACCCCGACCGCCGCCTGCATATCGGTCATCTTCAGGTTGTAGCCGATATGCGAGTACGTGTATTTGTGATCGTATCCGTGAGGCAGGCTACCTAGCTGCCAGTCGAACCGCTTCCCACACGTGTTTTCCTTGCCGGGCTCGCACCAGCAGTCTCGTCCCCAATCGCGGAACGATTCGACCAGCGTCTTCAGCAGAGGCTTTTCGGCCAGAACGCACCCGCCTTCGCCCATCGTGATATGGTGCGCGGGATAGAAGCTGACGGTGGCCAAATCGCCGAACGTCCCGACCTTCTGCCCTCCGAACGTCGCGCCCACCGCATCGCAGCAGTCTTCTACCAGCCACAGATCATGTTGACGGGCGAACTCCGATACCGCGCGAAGGTCGAACGGGTTTCCCAAAGTATGCGCGAGGACGACGGCCCTGGTCCGATCCGAACGCGCCTCTTCCAGCATGCGCACGTCGATGTTATAGGTTGGAATCACTTCATCGACGAACACGGGAACCAGACCGTTCTGGATGATCGGATTTACCGTGGTGGGAAACCCGGCCGCCACGGTGATCACTTCATCGCCAGGCTGAAGTCGGCGATCGCCCAGTTTGGGCGACGTAAGAGCGGTAACGGCCAGAAGATCCGCCGATGACCCTGAGTTCACCAACGTGGCCGTGCGCACGCCGAAAAAGCGCGCAAACTGTTTCTCGAATTGCGCGGCGAAGCGCCCCGTGGTCAGCCAGAAATCGAGCGACGAATCCACCAGGGTTTGGACATCTTCGCCATCGAACACCCGTCCCGACACCGGCACCGGCAGTTTCGCCCGGCACAAATGGCCGCGCCGCAAACGCAGCCTCGTGATACTCACTGACGAGATCGAGAATGCGCTGCCGCAAGCTCTCGGCCGGAGAACTCATCTAACCCTCCCAGGAATTCGCGATACCACTCGATGGTCCGCGTCAAACCCTCGTCGAGGGTAAACAGCGGGCGCCATCCCAGCATCTTCCGCGCCCGCTCCGCGCTCAGATATTGATGCCGGATCTCGTGCGACGCTTCGTTCCGCACCTCCGGCTCAGCGACGAATCCATCTTCTTCAAAATCCGATTTCCACCAGCTCCAGCACCGTCACCTGAATCTCGTTCGAGAAGTTGAACGCCTGTCCGCGCAGCGCCGGGTCTTCCGCGCAGCCGTTCCGCCAGCAGCATGTAAGCAGGCGGCGCCATCCTCCACGTAGAAGTAATCGCGGATAAACTTGCCGTCCGACCGAATCACCGGCCGCTCACCCCGCATCACCGAACGGATCGTGCCCGGAACAATGCGGTTCCAGTTCAAATCGCCGCCGCCATAGAAGTTCCCGCAGCGCGTGATCGCCACCGGCAAGCCCGTAAGTCACCCCATAAGCTTGCGCGATCAGGTCCGCGCACGATTTGCTGACATCGTAGGGATGCCGCCCTTCGAGCGGAGTCGTCCTCCGAGTAAGGCAGATTCTCCTGATCGCCGTAAGCTTTATCGGACGACGCCAGCATCATCGCCTTCACCGAGGGCGACCGGCGGCACGCCTCCAGCACGTTCCACGTGCCCTGCGATATTGCTTTCAAACGTGGAAATCGGATTCCGATTGGCGATGCCGACAATCGTCTGCGCCGCCAGATGAAAGACCGTGTGGATCTCGTATTCGCCGAGCGTGCGCTCCAGCAATCTCGCGATCGCGGATATCCCCGCGAACGACCTTCACCCGGTCCAGCGCGCCGCTGCGCACCAGCCTCGCTCTGCGGAACCCAGTCCCGCACCAGACAAACGACGTCCGCGCCCGCTTCGATCAAGCGCTTGATCAGCCAGCTGCCCACCAATCCGGTGCCGCCGGTGACCAGCACCGGGCGATCCCGCCAGTAACTCGCCCTCATTCCCATATCTTCCAGGGCGCTTCCCCGCTCTTCCAAAGGTCGTTCAGAATCTGGAATTCGCGGAACGTGTCCATCGCGTAGAAGAAGCCTTCATGATGATAGGACATGAGCTGCCCTTCCGCCGCCAGCCGTTCCAGCGGCTCCCGTTCCAGAACGCACTCATCGCCGTCCAGGTAGTCGAAGACCCGGCGGTTGAAGACAAAATAGCCCGCGCTCGCCCATGCGTCCGATTTCGGCTTCTCGATGAAGTTCATGACCTGGTTCGCCTGTGATATCGAGGATGCCGAACCGGGATACCGGGCGGAAGGTTGTGACGGTAGCCAGCTTTCCGTGGCTCTGGTGAAAGTCCAGCAGCTTACAGATATCGACATCGCTGACTCCGTCGCCGTAAGTCACCATGAACGTGTCATCGGAGATGTACTTCTGGATACGCTGCATACGCCCGCCGGTCATCGTGTCGGCGCCCGGTGTCGGCGAGAGTCACGCGGAAATCCTGTTCCGTGTGCCCGTCGTTGTACTCGATCTTAGAGTTGCGCCCGAGGCAGATCGTGAAGTCATTGTTCATCGCCTCATAGTTCAGGAAATACTCCTTGATCATGTTGCCCTTGTAGCCGAGGCACAGTACAAAGTCCTGGAAGCCGTAGTGCGCATACAGCTTCATGATGTGCCAGAGAACCGGCCGCCCGCCGACGTCCACCAGCGGCTTCGGACGGAATTCCGTCTCTTCGCGAAGCCGTGTTCCCAGTCCCCCGCATAGGATGGCGACTTTCATTTTTGGAGTATAGCAACGGGGTCTCCTACCCGTTTCCAAGCTGGCGGCCGGCAATGCCTCGCAACTTGACGGGCGTTTCCCCCGGCCGATACACTCAAATTGGGCTCACAGTCGGTTTTTAGCCCTTGCAGCGATGTTGAAGCTGACCAAAAAAGCGGATTACGGGCTCATCGCACTGCGGCACATCGCCGTCAGCCCGCGGGGAACGTCGAGCGCCAAGGAAATCGCGGACACCTACGGCATCCCGCTCCCGCTGCTCGCCAAAGTGCTGCAAAAGCTCACCAAAACGAACCTCACGCAGTCCGTCGCCGGCACCAATGGCGGCTACCGGCTGGCCCGCGACGCCGCCGCCATCAGCGCGCTCGAAGTCGATCCGCGCCATCGACGGCCCCATCATACTGACCAGCTGCTTTACCGAGCACGGGGAGTGCGACCAGTCCGATCGATGCACCGTGCGCGAGCCCCTTGCGGCAAGTGCACGAAGCCATTCTGGAGCTGCTCAACACCATGACGGTGCAGGATCTGGCCCAGCCCCGAAAATCCGAACCGAAGTTTCCCGCCCGCGGCATCTTCTGATACAGGGCCTCGCTCCGACCTTCTGCACATTCTGTAAGGAAACCTGCCAACGATGAAAACACCTATTTATCTCGATAATCACGCGACCACCCAGATGGATCCACGGGTGCTCGAAGCGATGATCCCGTACTTCACGGAAAAGTTCGGCAACGCCGCCAGCCGCAATCACAGTTTTGGTTGGGAATCCGAAGTGGCCGTCGAAAACGCCCGGAAGCAGATTGCCAGCCTGATCGACGCAACTGCCCAAGGAAATCATCTTCACCAGCGGCGCCACCGAATCCAACAACCTCGCCATCAAGGGCGTGGCGGAGATGTATGCCGAACGCGGCAATCACATCATCACCGCCGCCACCGAGCACAAGGCCATCCTCGACACCTGCAAACACCTCGAAAAGCGCGGCGCGCGCGTCACCTATCTGCCCGCTGCAGCCGAACGGCCTGATCGATCTGGAAATGCTGCAGCGAGTCGTTCACCGATAAAACCATCCTGGTCACCATCATGTACGCCAACAATGAAATCGGCGTGATCCAGCATATGGCCTGAGATCGGGCAGCATGTGCAAAGAGCGCGGCGTTCTGTTCCACACGGACGCGGTGCAGGCCGTCGGCAAAGTTCCGGTGGACGTGATCCGCGACAATATCGATATTCTGTCGCTGACCGCGCACAAGCTCTACGGGCCCAAAGGCGTCGGCGCGTTGTATGTCCGCCGCCGCAATCCGCGCGTGCAGATCACGTCCCAGATCGATGGCGGCGGCCATGAGCGCGGCATGCGGTCCGGTACGCTCAATGTTCCTGGAATCGTCGGATTAGGCGAAGCCTGCGCGCATCGCGCAGCGGGAAATGGCGGAAGAAGTCCAAGCGCGCTGGCGCTACCTGCGTGACAAGCTGAAGAACAAGTCTGGAAATCCGAGTTGGATGAGGTGTACATCAACGGCACCATGGAATCGCGCCTGCCGCACAATCTGAATATCAGCTTTGCTTACGTGGAAGGCGAAAGCCTGCTGATGGGCATCAACGATATCGCGGTTTCGTCCGGTTCGGCCTGCACCTCGGCCACGCTCGAACCGAGCTACGTGTTGAAAGCGCTGGGCGCGGGTGACGATATCGCGCACTCCTCCATCCGCTTCGGCATCGGCCGGTTCAATACGGAAGAAGAAGTGGATTATGCGGCCGATCGCGTGATCGATGTGGTTCGCAAGCTGCGCGAGCTTTCGCCGCTCTATGAGATGGCGAAAGAAGGCGTCGATCTCTCGAAAGTGCAGTGGGCGGCCCACTAGTCAACCAAACGGATTTCGAACGGAAAGGAAAACAAAATGGCATATTCGGATAAAGTACTCGATCACTACAACAATCCCCGTAACGTCGGATCGCTCGACAAGAAAGATCCCAACGTGGGCACCGGGATGGTAGGCGCGCCGGAATGCGGCGACGTCATGAAGCTGCAGATCAAGGTCAACGAATCCACCGGCATTATCGAAGACGCCAAGTTCAAGACCTTCGGCTGCGGCAGCGCGATCGCCAGTTCTTCGCTTGCCACCGAGATGTTGAAGGGCAAGACCGTGGACGAAGCGCTCGCCATCTCGAACACCGTGATTGTGAATGAGCTCAGCTTGCCGCCCGTGAAGATTCACTGCTCCGTGCTGGCTGAGGACGCCATCAAGGCCGCGATCACCGACTACAAGAGCAAGCAGGGCGTCCATCAGCAAGTTGCCCAGACGGTAGCGTAATATGACCGAAACGGCTGCCGTTCAGGTCACGCCGAAGGCCATCCAGAAGATCAAGCAGACTTTCGAGCGCGAAGGCGTTTTCGGAGGTCTGCGCCTGGGAATTCTGGGCGGCGGCTGCTCCGGCTTGAGCTATCAGTTCAAATTCGAAGTCAAGCCGCGGGAGCGCGATCAGGTCTTCGAGTTCGACGGCGTGAAGATTTTCATCGACCCCAAAAGTCTCATCTACCTGCGCGGACTCACCCTCGATTATCAAGGAAAGCCTGATGCAGTCCGGCTTCGTTTTCGATAATCCCAACGCGAGCAAAAGCTGCGGTTGCGGGACCAGCTTTGCCGGTTGAGCGTGAATTACTTCGAATTCCTCGAACTTCCCGAACAACTGAACATCGACGCGCAAGGACCTGGAAAAAAGGTTCTACGCGCTAAGCCGCAAGTGGCATCCGGATCGCTTCGCGCGGTCGAGCGCCGCTGAGCAGCAGAAGGCTCTCGACTCCTCCGCCCTCCTGAACGACGCTTACCGCACGCTGCGCGACTCCGGTCTCGCGCGCCGAATATCTTCTTTACGCTGAAAGGCGTGGAAGCCGGGCGGCGATCGCAGAGAAGGTTCCGCCGGAGTTGCTCGAAGAAGTCTTCGAACTCAACATGGCTCTGGAAGAACTAAAAATGGGCGATGCAGATGCGCTTCCTCAGCTGCGCGAGGCGCAGGAACGCTTCCAGGGCATGCTGGAAGCCTCCGATTCGCAAGCTGTTAACGCACGTTCCAGGATTGGGATGCGAACCCGCGAGCCGGAGCGGCTCGCCAGCCTGCGCGCCCGCTTGAATCACCGGAAATACATCTCCAACCTCGTACTTGAAACCGGCAAGGCACTTGAAAAATTATGTTTCAGATTGATTTCGGCACTCCGGAAGAACACATCATCGGCATCGATCTCGGCACCACCAACAGCCTGGCCGCGCTGATGGAGCCGGACGGCCCGCGGATCCTTTCCGGGATCGTTCCCAGCATTGTCGCGGTCGACTGATGGATGGCTCCGTCGTGGCCGGCGAACGCGCCCGCGCACATCCTGCTGGCGCATCCGGAGCGCGCGGTCTATTCCGCCAAACGGCTCATGGGCAAGGGCTCTAGCCGATGTCGCGGAAGAGCTGCACCTGCTTCCCTTCCACATCGCGGAGGGCAGCGATGCGGTCATCCGTCTACAGGTCGGCGAACGCGTCCTGACCCCGCCCGAAGTTGGCGCTTACGTGCTGCGCGAACTGAAGATGCCGGCCGAAGACGCGATCGGAGCCGCCGGTCTCGAAAGCCGTGATCACTGTCCCCGCCTACTTCAATGACGCGCAGCGGCAGGCCACCAAAGACGCCGGACGCATCGCGGGCCTGGAAGTGCTGCGGCTGGTCAATGAACCCACGGCCGCGGCGCTCGCCTACGGGCTCGACAAGCGCAAAGAAGGCATCGTCGCCGTCTACGATCTGGGCGGCGGCACCTTCGACATCTCCATTCTGAAGCTGCATGACGGCATCTTCGAAGTGCTCGCCACCAATGGCGACACGCACCTGGGCGGAGACGATATCGATAACCGCATGATGCGGATCGCCATCGAAGACATCGCCAGCGAGTGGGGCTTGGATCTGCAGTCAGACGCGGAAGCGATGGAGCTGCTGCGCCGCGCCGTGATCAGCGCCAAGGAGCGGCTTTCTTCGTCTCTCTCCGTCGATCTCGAATTTCGAGTGGGGCGGCCGGCACTACCAGCGCACACTGACGCGCGAGCTTTTCGAAAGCCTGATCCGCGACATCGTCGATCGCACGCTTGGGCCCGTGCCGCCAATGCATCAAGGATTCCGGCGTGACCGTGGAGCAGATCGATGAAGTGGTGATGGTGGGCGGCTCGTCCCGCATCCCCATGGTGCGCAACGCGGTGGAAGTGCTGTTCCGCGCGCGGCCCCATACCGATCTGAATCCCGACGAAGTGGTGGCGCTCGGCGCCGCGGTGCAGGCCGGCATCCTGGGCGGGTCGGTGGAAGATCAACTTGCTGCTCGACGTCACGCCGCTTTCGCTCGGCATCGAAACCATGGGCGGCCTGGTCTCCAAGATCATCCACCGCAACTCGACCATTCCGGCCAGCGCGAGCGAAACATTCACCACCTCCGATCGACGGCCAGCGCAACGTGCGCATCCACGTCGTGCAGGGCGAGCGCGAACTCAGTCAAGGACTGCCGGTCGCTGCTGGTGTTCGATCTGAAAGATATCGATCCGCTGCCCGCCGGTCTGGCGCGCATCGAAGTGCGTTTCCTGATCGACGCCAACGGAATCCTGAACGTGACGGCGCGCGACGCCCGCACCGGCAAGGAACAGTCGATGGACGTGAAGCCCACCTACGGGCTGACCGACGAGCAAGTGGAAGCCATGATCGAAGCGTCGTTCGATCAACGCGGAGGCCGATTTCGCGCGCGCCAGGTCGCCGAAGCGCGCGTGGAAGCCGATACCATTCTCGCTGGCCACGCAAAAGGCCAAGACCAGTGCGGCGTGGGAGCAACTGAGCGACGAAGAACGCGCCGCCGTTGACCCGCGCCGAAGCGCGAGCTGGTGAGCGAGCCAGCACCGACGATCACCGGCTGATCCGGCCAAGATCGAGGCCCTCGACAAGGCTACCCGGCCTTTGGCCGAAAATGATGAATTCCGCCGTGCAATCCGCGCTGAAGGGCACCCATATCTAATAGCTGCGGGGCGCTTCCGCCCACAACCCGGAAGCCGGATTCGATACCATAGACCGCATGCCTGGACTTACATGGGACCACACGGAAGATATCGCTCTCTCGCTGTACGAAGCTCATCCGGACATCGACCCCACGCATATCCGTTACACCGATCTTCACAAATGGATCACCGAACTGCCCGATTTCGGCGACAATCCCGCCGCTTCCACCGAAGGCAAGCTGGAAGCGATCCAGATGGCGTGGCTCGAGGAATACGAAGAAAACCAGTAGCTTTCTGGTATTCTTAGACCTTGTGGGTTGAGTGGCTTTCGCTGTCGTCCGGCGTCAGGCGCCCAATCGCAGATCAGGTTCCAAATCCAAAGCAGGTCAGGCAATGCCAAAACTCAAGACCCATAAAGGTGCGGCCAAACGGTTCCGGAAGACCGGAACCGGCAAAGTCGTGCGCAGTCATGCTTTTGGGCGACATCAGCTTACGCATAAGGCCCGGAAACGGAAGAATCGCCTGCACACCGAAGTGGTAGCAGACGCAGGCGGATCAAGCCAAGCTCAAGCGGATGATCCCTTACTAGAACAGCGTCTGTTTCGAAGCTCTGATCCCTTGTGTGAACGGCGCCACCGCACGTGCCCGCTCACCTCATCAATAATCAACAGGAGAAGAAAACGTGCCTAGAGTTAAACGTGGTACCAAGCGCAGAGCCTCGCGCCATAAAACACTGGAACTGGCTTCCGGTTATTTCTTAACGAAGAGCAAGCTGCACCGTTCCGCGCAGGAAGCGGTGGAGCGCGCGCTCAAGTTCGCCTACACGGGCCGCAAGCGCAAGAAGCGCGATTTCCGTTCGCTGTGGATCGTCCGCATCGGCGCGGCTGCAAAGCCGCGGGGCTGAACTACAGCAAGTTCATGCATGGCATGAAACTGGCCGGCGTCACGCTCGATCGCAAAGTTCTGTCGGAAATCGCTTATGCCGATCAGACCGCGTTCGCGGTGCTGGTGGAACAGGCCAAGTCCGCATCTGGCGGCGGCTCCGAAGCCTGGCGCTCAACCTGCATAAGCTGTCCGAGACATGGCCGATAATTCCGCAATCGAGTTCGAAATCGACGCTCTTTCCGGCCTGGAAGAGCGCATCCAGAAGGCCGTTGCACTTGTAAGCGGCTCCGCAGAGAGCGGGACTCGCTGACCAAAGATCTGACCGAAGCGCATTCCGAAATCGAGCGGCTTACGCAAGAGATGAAGGCCATGCGCGAGGAGCGCACGCAGGTTCGCAGCCGCATCGAAAAACTTCTCGGACACATCGATCAGCTAAGCTTGTAACCAGGTGTCCGTTCATGGACTCGAAACCTGATATCCGCAAGCCGATCAAAGTCACGATCTTCAACCAGACTTACACGCTGACTTCGCAGGGCGATCCCTCGGATGCTGGCCGAGGTCGCCGCGAGGTCGATGACCTGATGCATTCTATCGCGGAACGCGCCGGATCGAGCGATGCGTCGCGGGTCGCTGTGCTGGCTTGTTTACATATGGCGGATCGCATGCGCGCGCTGGAAGCGATCACCAGACCAGGTCAACCATCGCGCCGTAGAATTTTCCGACTGCTCGAACAGGTTTTTCAGCCCGAGTAAATCAGGCGCTCTGCGGAACCGGCGTCAGTACGGCGGCGGCCATGGCGTATTTCAATTCTTCGATTCCCTGCCCCGTGGCGCTCGAAATCGCGAAGAAGCGCATATCCGCGCTCCGCCGCCAGTTGCCGCAAAGCGCCCTACGCTTTCCACGGACGCCGCCGCATCCATCTTGCTCGCCACCAGAATCATCGGACGCGCCGCCAGATCTTCGCTGAACGCCGCCAGTTCGCGCATCAGGATTTCGAAATCTTCCACCGGATCGCGGCCCGTTTCCGACACGTCCACCAGGTGCACCAGCAGCCGCGTGCGCTCGATGTGCCGCAGGAATTGGATTCCCAAGCCGTGCCCTTCGTGCGCGCCTTCGATAATGCCGGGAATATCGGCGACCACGAAGCTGCGATAATCGTCCATCTTCACGACGCCCAGGTTCGGTTCCAGCGTGGTGAACGGATAATCGGCGATCTTGGGCCGCGCCGCGGAAATGCGCGAGATCAACGTGCTCTTGCCGGCGTTCGGGAATCCGACCAGGCCGACGTCCGCCAGCAGCTTCAGTTCCAGGCGAAGGCTGCTTCTCGTCGCCCGGCTTGCCGTCTTCGTGCTCGGTCGGCGCCTGATGCGTGGAGTGGTAAAGCGCGCATTGCCGCGTCCGCCGCGGCCGCCGCGCGCCACGCGGAACACCTGCTCAGGCTCCGGAGAAATCGAACAGCACCTGGTCTCGATCGCTCGTCGTAGACCACGGTGCCCACCGGCACGGTCAGTTCGATGGATTCGCCGTCCTTGCCGTGGCAGTCGCTGCCTTCGCCGTGCCGGCCGCGCTCCGGCCTTATGTTCGGGATTGAAGCGGTAGCGCAGCAGCGTATTGTCGTGACGGTGGAGCGCATGAAGATGTCGCCGCCGCGTCCGCCATCGCCGCCGGATGGGCCGCCGCGCGGAACATACTTCTCGCGACGGAACGCCAGACAGCCGTTGCCGCCGTCGCCGGCCTTTACCAGGATTCGAGCTTCATCTATAAACATTGGGAAAAGATACCTGAAAAAAAAACAGGGCAGGCAACCACGAACGACTGCCTGCCCAAGGGAGAATGAAGTTGAGAAAACTTAACCGCGGCGAGTTCGGGAGCGGGCTCAGCCTCAACTCGACGGCCTTGATGCTCACGAACTTGCCCATGCGGCCCGCGGTCGCGGAATTCGACCACGCCGGTCATCTTGGCGAAAAGCGTGTCGTCCTTGCCCCAGCCTACGTTGATGCCGGGCTTGATGCGCGGTGCCGCGCTGCCGCACGATGATGGAGCCGCCGGGAACCAATTGTCCGCCGAAAACCTTGATGCCGAGCCGCTGCGCATTGGAATCGCGGCCGTTTTTGGAACTGCCTAAACCTTTTTTATGTGCCATGCTTGCATATACCTATGACGGCGATGTCGCCGATCTTCACTTCGGTGTAATCCTGGCGATGGCCCTGGTGCGCTTGTATTGCTTCTTGCGCTTGAACTTGAAGACCAGAATCTTCTTGCCGCGGTCATTGCCCGCGATGGTCGCCTTCACCTGAGCGTTGGACACGGCGCGCTCGCCCGCTAAGTTTCGCCGCTCGCCCGGAAACACGGCCAGAACACGGCCCAGCGTCACTTCAGAACCAACTTCGCCGGGAATTGTGGGAACGCGCACCGTATCGCCCGAAGCGACGCGGAACTGCTTCCCGCCCGTTCAACAATTGCGTACATGAACTGACCTCTAACAGAATTGCGGCCCGAGCGGCCTGATGACCACGCGGGCCTGGATAACTAAACCTTGATTATAGACCACTGCCGGTCAGAAATCCAACCGCGCCGTTTTACTTGCTCAGAGGCTTCGTCATCTCCGCCGGACGGACCCAGTGGTCGAACTCCTCCGCACTCAGAAAACCTAATTTGAGGGCAGCCTCGCGAAGGCTGCTATGTTCCCGGTGAGCGGCTAATGCGATCTTGGCGGACTTCTCGTAGCCGATGTGCGGGTTCAACGCCGTTACCGTCATAAGTGAATCTTCCAAATGCTCACGGATGCGATCGCGATCCGGCTCAATACCCCGTGCGCAATGTTCATCAAACGACCGGCACCCATCCGCCAGGAGCCCTGCCGATTCCAGCACGTTATCCAGCATCACAGGTTTATAAACATTCAACTGGAAGTTTCCCTGCGAGCCTCCAAACGCCACCGCGGCATCGTTGCCGAAGACCTGAACAGCCACCATGGTCAGCGCTTCACATTGCGTCGGATTGATTTTCCCGGGCATGATGGACGACCCCGGCTCATTTTCCGGAATCAGCAGTTCCCCGATACCGGCGCGTGGTCCGCTCGCATACCACCGCACGTCGTTGGCGATCTTCATCAGCACTCCGCCCAGCGTTCGCAGCGCCGCGCTGGCGTTCACCACAGCGTCATGCGCGGATAGTGCCGCAAACTTGTTGGCAGCCGAAACGAACGGCTTGCCCGTCTCCCGCGCAATGTACTTCGCCGCCAGTTCCCCGAAACGCGCATCTGCGTTCAAACCCGTCCCTACCGCAGTACCGCCGATCGCCAGCTCAAATACTCCGCCCAACGATCGTTCAATGGTTTCGATGGATTGATCGAGCTGCGCTACCCAGGACGAAATCACCTGGCCCAGCGTAATCGGGGTCGCATCCTGCAGGTGCGTGCGCCCCACCATGATTATGTCCCCGAAAGCATTTGCCTTCGCGTCCAGTGTGTCCCTCAAAGCACGGACCGCCGGCACCGTCCGGTTGCTGATCTCCTCCACTACGGCGATGTGCATGGCCGTCGGGAACGTGTCGTTTGAGGACTGGCTGTGATTCACATCGTCATTCGGATGCACCGGCTTCTTCGAACCGACCACGCCCCCGGCCAACTGAATCGCCCGGTTGGAGATCACCTCGTTGGCGTTCATGTTGGTCTGCGTTCCCGAACCGGTCTGGAAGACCACCAGCGGAAACTCGCGATCGAGTTGGCCGTCGATCACCTCCTCCGACGCGCGGACAATCAGGTCCACCTTGTCCTGAGACAACTCGCCCAACTCCCCGTTCGCAAGCGCGGCGCATTTCTTCAAAATGCCCAAAGCGCGAATCACGGGACGCCCGAAGACGAAACGATCCACGCCAATTTTGAACAGATCGATGGAGCGCTGCGTCTGTGCGCCCCAAAGATGTTCGGCGGGCACGCGCACCTCGCCTAACGCGTCTTTATCGATTCGAAACTCGCTCATACCCGCAGCCTACCAGAGCCTAGGGAGACACTCGCTGCAGCGTAAGCCGCTCGAGTTGCATCACGTCGCGTCCCTCTTTTCCGGCAATCTTGATCTTCACCGTGGAAGCGCCCGCGGGCAAGGCCAATTCCCCAATCTGATCCTGCCCGAATACCCACTCTCCGCTGGCTTTGGTCACTTTGGCGGACAAGCTTGCCCCGCCGTCAAGCACCGAATATTCTTCACCGAGCGACGGCTTAGTAGACGCATAGCTGATGGTCACGCGATACTTCCCGGCCTGCGGCACGTTGATGTTCCAGTAAGGAATATCTTCGGCCTTCGACCAACTCGTCAGAAACACGTGATTCAGCGCGTTTTCGAGCTTGCGCCTTCTGCTCGAAGGTGGTCTCGATCGCGGCGGACTCCGCGCCCAAATTCACCGCCCCGACTCGCGTCCGGCGCAATGCGATACTCGCCAACCTTCGGCGCTCCGTCCAGCTGCAGTGCCACCACGCTTGCGATCTGGTCCGGAGCCTTCGCCGGCAGCGAGATCACCGTATCACCGCCCTCGTCGGCGCTACGGCCAGCGTCGCCCCAGGCGCACTCGCAGATGCGCGGAAATCACCCGGTTCTCCACTGCCGGCACACGCAGTTTGCCATCGACGCGGCCATTGGAACACATGCAGATAGATCGTGTCGCCCTTCGGGTCGCGCGTCCGAAAAAGGGAAGAGTCGTGAACGGACTCGCGCTCGTCCCATAAATCGCCTCATGATTGACCTTCATCCACGCTCCCATGGCCTGCAGACGCGAAACAAACTCGGGCTGGATGGTCCCATCCGGCCGCGGGCCCACGTTCAACAGCAGATTGCCGCCTTTGCTCACCACCTCGATCAGCATGCGAATCAGGTCGCGGTCCGTGCGGAACTCGGTGCCATAGCGGTTGTATCCCCAGCTTGATGGGTCGATCGTGACGCACGATTCCCAAAAATGGGCTTGCCGGAAGGATCGGTGAGGCCGGTCGCCGGGACATACTGTTCAGGCGTTCCGAAATCAGCCTTATTGCCGGGCTCGCGCTTGAAAAGCCGGTCGTTGATCAAAGTATTAGGCTGGAGCTTGCGGATCATGTCATAGACCTCGTTGGAGCGCATCTCCTGGGTCGTGTGCTCCCATTCGCCGTCAAACCAGATGTCGGCGACATCGCCGTAGCGGGTGAGCAACTCGCGGATCTGGGCCTCCATGATAGTCTGATGTAGCGATTGAGATCGCCTCCCGCATTGGGGTCGCTCGACTCCCAGTCGCGTTTAGGCCGGTAATCGGGGTTATGCCAATCCATGATCGAGTGATAAAAGCCGAGGCGCATTCCGCGGGCCTTGCGCGGCTTCAGAGAGCATCTTTAGAGGATCGTCCGGATAGGGCGTAAGCCTCATGTCGTAGTTGCTGACGTACTGCGGAAGATTGAGAACCCGTCGTGGTGTTTGGAAGTGATCACCATGTAATTCGCGCCGGCGTTCTGGGCGAGATCGACCCACGCGTAAGGATCGAAATTCACCGGGTTGAAGCCGGGAATGTACGTGTCGTACTCGGCCTGCGGGATGTGGAAGATGTTGCGGGCCCACTCCTCGCGGCCGATCACGGAGTAGACGCCCCAGTGGATGAACATGCCGAACTTGGCGTCACGGAACCATGCGGTGCGCTGCTCCGCATCGAGTGGCGGCTGAGAGGCTGAGCGCAAAGCGCGGGAGCGAGCAAAAGGGAGTACGCCAACAATCGTTTGAGCATCTCGGATGTCGAGAATACCAGAATCAGTACGTCTCAACCTTATCCAACGGCCGCGTCACCATCACGTAAGCGGAAACCGGGCTCGGATCGCCCTGCTTATCGAAAGCCCGTACGCCGAACACGACATCGTCAATAGAGACGTTCGGAAGCGTATACTCGACCAAGTTCCCTACAAAAACCTCTTTCTCCCAAAACGGAGACAGGGTCGAACGCATTAGCACCGAGTAGCCCAACAGATCGGCATCCTTCTCTCCGGGCGTCCAGCGCAGAACCGCATCGTAGCCCGATTTCCCACGAGACAGATTGGGCACGCGACGCCCCTTTTGTTCTCCGCCCTTCACTTCGCGGGTCGTAATTGGAGGCGCCGGCGCTATCGCCAGGCTGGCGGCCGCAGCCGCATTCACCTTCGCCACAAGTGTCGTATAGGAAGGTGAGGTGTTCGCAAACGTATCCGTCACCGTGTGCTGATTAGCGAAGTTTTCCGCTGTTGTAGTCAGCCGCACAGCCGCATATCCTGCCTGCTCAAACGGAGTCTGATCTCCTCCGCGGGCAAATCGATCGGCACGGAACACCAAATTCACCTTCATCTCCGGCTGGTAACGCTCCGCGATCTCCTTCGTATACCGCGCAACCATACGCGACAGGCTATCGCCGGGGTCCGCCGAATACAGGTTTACCGCGCGATTATCGCGCTGTCCGTTTCCCGAGACTTCGCTCCCCACGATGTCGTTGTTGAGTACAGCCTCGATGTTCTCCCCGGCAGCCTTAACCCTTGTTGCGTAAAGCGTGCTGCCGATCAGCCCCTCCTCTTCCCCGGAAAAGGCGACGAAAACCAGCGTCGCGTCAAACTGCTGCTGGCTGAGCACGCGCGCTAACTCGAGCACAACAGCCACACCGCTTCCGTCATCGGTGACCCCGGGCGCGATCGGTGTCTCCGCGGTCTTCTCCCAATCCACCGATTGAGAGAGCTCCGCATCGGCCGGAACTTCGCCAGCAGGCTTCTTCACCATTACGATCGAGTCGTAATGACCCGAAACGATAACCTGCCGCTCCGGATGTCTAGCGCCCGGAAGGATCGCGACGACGTTGTTCAGTTCAACATCGTGAACGATACGCCCGTGCTTCTTCACCCGATACGAATCAAACTGAACCTGAAGGCGCGGACTGCAACTCCGAAACTGCTCGGCGATCCACCGGCGAGCGGCGCCGATACCGTGCTCCGGATCTGTATCGGACGAAAGCAGATTGCGCGTTCCAAACGTCTCCAAATGCTGCAGAGTCGCCGTGATCCGCTCCTGTGAAATGCCCTCCACCGCGGCCTTGATTTGAGGATTCAACGCGTTGGTGAGCTGCGCGTGAACAAGAGCTGGAACGCCCAGGAGAACCACCAGGAGGGAACCTCGCACAGTAGCCGAGGATTTTAGCACGCAAAAACAAAGGCGCGGACCGCCTTCAGCTGAGTCCGCGCCCCGTTTACTTCGACTGCCCCTAAACTGCCAGGTACAGCCTTTGGCCGTCGCGATTTACCAGGAGAAGTGAACCGCCATTGCTCTTGCGCACTGCACGGCCAAACTCGTCCGCATTGGTGACAGCCTGCCGGTTCACCGACTGGATCACGTCACCCTCCTTCAGCCCGGAAGCCGCTGCTGCGCTCTCCGGATCAACGTTGGTCACCACTACGCCTTTGGAATTTGCCGGTAGACCGAGCTGCCGAGCAGTCTGTCCATCCAGGTCTTCCACCGAAACACCCTCGAGAGCCTTCTCGGTTCCCGTGTTGTCATTGCTCGCCCGTTCCACCCGTTCGCCCGGCATCGCGCCTAACTTGGCCGTGACGGCGTTGGTCTGGCCATTACGGAATACCTTCAGGTTTACCGATTGGCTGGGGTTCATCATCGAAACCACCATGCGCAGCTGATTACTTTCCAGAATCGGCGTACCGTTGATCTCCGTGATCACATCGCCGCTTTGCAGACCGGCCCTTTGAGCCGCGCTGTCCGGCACCACCTCGCTAACCAGTGCGCCGTTCGGAGCGCTTAAGCCCATCGCCTTCGCGATCGCCGGAGTCACTTCCTGAACCTTCACGCCCAAAGACGCGCGCGTGACTTGACCGTGCGTGACGATCTCGTCCATCACCTGCCGGGCAAGATTCACCGGAACCGCGAAACCGATGCCCTGGTTTCCACCGGAACCACCCGCCAGAATAGCGGTGTTGATCCCCACCAGTTCGCCGCGATCGTTCACCAGCGCTCCTCCAGAGTTGCCCGGATTGATCGAAGCATCCGTCTGGATGAAGTCTTCATAGTCTTCAATACCCAGGTTTGACCGGCCGGTGGCACTCACAATTCCCATCGTGACTGTCTGCCCCACGCCGTAGGGATTTCCGATCGCCAGAACTCCATCGCCAACCTGAATCTTTGACGAGTTGCCGACCGTGATCACGGGAAGACTCGAGGCCTCGATTTTCAACACCGCGATATCTGTCTTAGCGTCCGTGCCGACCACTTTGGCTTTGAATTCGCGCCGGTCAGCCATCGTGACCTTCACATCGGTCGCGCCATCCACTACGTGATTGTTGGTCAGGATGTAGCCGTCAGGGCTGACGATAACACCGGAACCCAGACCGCCTTCACGATGGGCGCGCGGAGCTTGAAAATTTCCGTTACCGAAAAATTGCTGAAACAAAGGATCCATCCCTTGTGGCGCTTGCATGGCCGTGGGCTTAACGAGCTTCGAAGCCGAGATCTTGACCACGGCGGGCATCGCGATCTTCGCCGCGGGAGCCATCGTAATGTGGCTTGGCGGCTCGTTGGGATCGGCCAATTTCAAACTTACGTGCGAGGATTGAAAGCTGGCGTGAGCAATCGCCAGTCCGCCACCCACCAGAAGGGTTGCCAGGACAGCGAATCCTTTCCGCTTGGATACATATAATCTATTCACTTTAATCTCCTGATATCAGGCTTTTGCCTTCACATGGTGAGACGTGCGATAGCGCGAAAGGTTTGATGAAAAATGCATCTTCCGGCCTATCCTCAGGCAGGCGGAAAAAAGCGTCTAGGCTAACCTGAATTCATGAGCGGCGCACCCCGAGACGTGTAGATGCGTGCCCTTCATCCTCACCTCACAAAGGGCCGGTGGTGGCCCGTTGCCGTTCCTCTTCTCTGTTTCGTTCTGCTCCTTTTAGGCCTGGTAGGGCGTTCGATCCAGCTGTGCCGTGGCCATCTTGGTTATCCGCTGGACGATACCTACATCCACATGGCGATGGCGAAGCATTTCGCCCTCAACGGCGTGTGGGGAATCACCGCCTACAGTTTCTCTTCCTCAACTTCTTCCCCGCTCTACACCCTTCTCTTGGCCCTCTGTTTTCGCCTCGCGGGTATTAGGGAGTTCCTTCCGCTCGGCCTCAATATCCTAATTGCCGGGGCCCTCATCGCATTGCTGGACTACATCTTCCGCCAACGCCAACTCGCTTCCCGCGTGCGCCTTTATGCGCTGACCCTGGTAGTGATAGCTACGCCGCTCCCTATATTGGTCATGGCCGGCATGGAGCATGCTCTGCATGCCCTTCTGACAGTGCTCTTTGTCCACGGCTGTTGCCGCGCGCTCCTGAAGGACGGGATGCAACCATGGACGCTCGCGCTGCTTTGTCTCACACCCCTGTTAGTCATGGCGCGCTATGAGGCGTGTTTTCTCATCGCCATCGCCGGTCTTCTCTTTGCGATGAGGCGAATGTGGGGAACCGCCGTCGGGCTCGCGCTTGCGTCCAGTCTCCCCCTCCTCCTCTACGGTTGGATCGCCTGGCAGCACGGCTGGTATCCCATCCCCAACTCGCTTCTCCTCAAAGCCAATCTGCCGAATACGGACACTGCCGGCATGTACCCCGGCTTCCTCGCGAGCCTTCTGCGCAGCTGGTCGCGCGGCATCCACGTGGCCTTGCTGATTGGCATTGCGCTCACTCTCCTCATCCACGGCTACCGCCGCAACCGGACCCTTTGGACTTACAGCGGCATCGGGCTCCTGCTCTTCGCGGTCACGGCCACACTGCATCTGGTGTTCGCACGCACTGGCTGGTTCTTCCGGTATGAAGCCTATCTCGTGACGCTCGGGATCGCGGTTAATACCATCGCGCTCTTCGAATGGGGATTACCCTCGCCTCGCAAACTGGGCTACGTGCTCGCCACCGCATGCCTTGTCGCGCTAACCTGCCGAACGGCATACGCGTTCTATCGCGCTCCTCAGTCGGTTCGCGACATTTACGAGCAGCAGTATCAAATGGGCCTTTTCACGCGCCGCTATCTAGGCACGCAATGCATTCTCCTGAACGACATCGGCGCCGTAAGCTTTCTTTCGGACGCTCGCGTTCTCGATGCCGTCGGGTTGGGCAATATGGATCCGGTAGTAGCGCGCCGCCACGGCGTGTACTCCAAAGATTGGCTAAACGCGTGGGCGCTGAAAGAGCATGCCGCAATTGCCATCATGTACCCCCATTTGGCCGCTCCGCAGTGGAACCGCGCGGCAAGCTGGACCATTCCCGGCAACTACATGTCGGGCTCCGACACCGTCGGATTTTATGTGATCGAACCGTCGATCAAACCACGTCTCTTATCCGACCTCGCAGGCTTCCGCCTGGAACTTCCGCGCCGCGTGGTGGGCACTTACGAAGAGTATTCCCGCAATCGCGGCAGCACGCCCAGGAACGCGCAGCCCCCGATCACGAACGCCACGACGGGGGCGATTATGTCGAAGCCGTCCGTCTCCCGGAACCCCTCGGCGATGGTCGCTTCGAACTTGCCCTGAGCCGTCGCCAGCGCACCGCGCAGTGCGTCGTTGAGCCGGCGCAAGTTCGCCCGGAAATCCGTGGGCGCCTCACTCTCGTACGACGCAATAGCTCCGGCGTGCTGTCCGCTTGCCTCGAGCTTCTGGATCCGCTCCGCGGAAGCTCGATACGGACGCATCTCCGCCAACGAAGGCGACAGTTGTTCAATAGCACTCAGGTTTTCCGGAAGCACTTGCTCGCTTGGCTTCCTCTGCCCAAGACCGAGCAGAACACGTCCCTCATCCCGGTCCGCGCGCGACACAAGCAAACGCGCGTGCCATAGCGAATGGACCGTCTCAAACGCATCCGTTCGAGCCGTCTGCAGCTGATGGTCGACTCCTTGAAATGACGCCACGGCATAACCCGCAAAAACCACCGTAATTCCCGTGGCGCACACCAGGAACGGATTCACAATCCGTCGCATCCGCCCCGCGAGAAAAATCTGCAGCATCCCCAACACTCCGAGTAGAAAAAGTGCCGCGATTACCAAAAACACCAACGACCCGGATGTGTTCTTACCCTGCGCCGCATACGTCTGCTCCAGCGTGCTCCCATTCGCCTGCTCCACTTCCTCTGCCGAGGGAAGCAGAACCTCATCCATCGTCTTGGCTGCATCGCGGTACGCGTCCAGAAAGTGCTTGTCCCCGGATCTCGCCAGATCGCGCGCCTGTTGCACCTTGGCGCTATACGCCGAAAGACCGGAGGCAAGCTTCGCAATCGGAGCCCGTGCTGTGTCGTAAGACCGCACGTTCTCCGCGGCCGCTACAATCGCATCCGAAGCCTCCTGACGGTCCGCTTCAAACTCGCTCGACGCCGCGGCTGTTTCGGAACGTGTCAGCAGTTCACGAATCGCATCCGCATCCATGGCCGACAGCGCGGAAAGAATATGCTGCGCGTTGATCATCTCCGGAGCGGCATCGCGGCCTACCGACTGCAAAGCGCTCCTAAACCGCACCGCCCCCGTCATCACCGCGATCATCAACAGCAACGCGGCGGCGATTGTTCCATAGATCCCCAGCCGAAGTACCGCCGGTGTATTCCACTCGGATTGAGCTGGCACCGTTTGGATGGGAATCACGGCAGCGCGCCGGTGGCGCCGTCCCGCTCTGGCTGCCGCGCTCACGAGGATGCCTTCACGGTGATCCGGCTCCAATGCCCCAGCGTCAACGTGTCTCCGTCCTTCAACGGATGATCCACCAGTGCCTCCAAGTCGACACCGTTCACACGCGTTCCGTTCGCCGAGCCGACGTCGCGAAAGACCAAAGCCCCGTCGTCTCCGCGGTTGAGCAGGGCATGCCGGTGCGACACGGCGTCATCCCAATCGAGCGCCACCTCGGGAAACACTCCACGCTTTTCGCTCGTTCGACCAATCAAATTGGAATCCTTGGCGAGTGAGATCGTGACTGGCTGAAAACCGGCCGGCGCCTCTGGACTCTCCGGGGCTCGCAACGTAGGATCGACCGTAATCTCGACGCTCCACTTGGCAAGGCTCTCGGCCGGAGGCGCTGGTGTCGCTGCTGTTGGAGGCATTGACGCAGCCGGTTCCACTGGCTTCAATTCCCCGTGAGCTCCCGTAGCGAAATTAAAACCGCACACCTCACAAAACGACGCATTTGAAGGCTCCCGCTTCGCCCGGCAATCCGGGCAGGCATCCAACGAGAGCGTCGCCGCCGGGATTTTCGCCCCACAAATAGAACAGAAATCGGCGTCCGATGAATCGTGACCTTTAGGACAAGTTAGCGCCGTCATAATTTAACTCTTCTCAATGCGGCTGGTCTTTGTCGATCGAGTCTCCAGAGCCATCGCATCCTCTTTCGTCACCTGACGCTTCAGCCGTACCGTACCGGCCTCGGCGTTCTCCACATCCACAACTTTGCGCAAGAGTTTCGCGGTCGCCTCGTTGCCCGACGCATGCGCCAATTGAACTGCCCTTCCGAGTCGCGCCGTCGCCAGATCCTGATCGCCGTTCGCGCGAGCCTCCAGCCCATCCTGGATGGAAAGCGCAAGCTCCGCCTGCCCGGTGTAGTGCGCCACGCGCCGATCGATCTTGGTCGATTTGGATTCGTCATCCGTCCAAATCGCCAGGATCCGCGCCTCCGCGACTTTGTTCTCCACCTTGTTCTGCGTCACAACTAGACTGGCTCGGCCCGCGAGCATCTCGTCGCCAATCTCGCCCGGCTTTACCTCGATGCAAAAGTGGTACTCACGCGATTCGCTGCGTCCCCAAGCTCCGGTCGGATAATCGAAAATCTGCTGGCGGATCTGCCGGCCGCGCGCCGTCAAGTCCACCAAATCCGGACTCACCTCTTTGCAGAACTTCACGAACGCACCCAACGGAGTCCACAACCGGATCGCGACATCGCTCACATCGCGGTTTAGCGTCTTTTGCAGAATGTGCTGGAAGTCCGCCTCGATCATCGAGGGTTGCGGGATGATGTCGGTGGTGCCGAGAAGCCGCGCCGAAATTCTTTGCAGCTGCGCAACTACCCAGTCCGCCCCCACGCCGCGGCATTCGCACTGGAACACCCCCTCGCACGAATTCAGCACCGCGGCCAGCGGTTCCTCGTCTTCTACCTCGTTCTCGCCGTCTGTGAGCAAAACCGCCTGCCGGATCGCGTCCGGCATCGACCCAAACTGCGTCAGCGCTTTCGAGAGCCACGTCGAAATGCACGTGCCACCCTCCGCTCGCAGCAACCGAATGGCGGCCATGGCGCGCTGCTTGTTATCGGGCGTAGCGCGCCACACCGGCACCACCAACTTGCCCTCTTCCGCGCCCGCGATCACGAAGAACGATGCGTCATCCGGAAGCAGCCCGATCAACCGGCTGAGCGCTTCTTTAGCCGCGTGGAGTTTCCCACCCTCCATGGACCCGGAGTTGTCGCAGATGAAGCCGATCAGCTTCGCGCCCCCGGAATTCCCCGCCGCCCCGGACACGCCCTCCGCCGTAACGGTCATAATGGCGTGCACTTCCCGCACGCCCTGAGGCAGATACGCGTTTTGAAAGACTTCAGCCTTAAACTGCGTCATAGGTTGTGGGCGTCACTACCGTTAATACGGCGGCCGTGATGTTGTCGTTCCCGCCTCGGGAGCGTGCATATTCAATCAGACCGCGCGAAACCGCCAAAGCGTCCCCTTCCAAGCCATCGAGAATCCGCGTCAGGTCTTCCGGCTGATCAAAGTAATTCCACAGACCGTCGGTACACAAAACCAGCTTTCCCGGACCTCGGATCGTGAATTCGCCCATCGACGGCTTCCCGCCTTCAGGTGCATCCGCTCCTAACCAGCGCGTGATCGCATGCGCGTTGGCGCAAACCCGCGCATCCTCTTCGCGCATCTCTCCGCTCTCGACCGCATCGTGGACCCAAGAGTGATCCACCGAGAGTTGCCGCGTCCCATCCGCCCCGACCCAATACGCGCGCGTATCGCCCAGCCACCCGAGAACAACCTGCGGCTCACGCACCACCGCCGCCATTACCGTAGTCGCCGGACGGTCCGCTTCCGAAGCATTCGGCAGCGGGATCGCACAAACCGACTCCTGCGCGCGCGCGATCGCCGCCTCGAGTTGCGCTGCTTCGAGCGGTTCCCCCATCCCTATCGATTCTTCGAGCGCCAGCAGAATCCGCTCCGCTGCCGCAGCCGACGCTACATCCGGGTCGCGCACACTCGAGACGCCGTCACAGACCACCAACACCTTCCCACGGTCCGCATCCAGGATCTTCAGCACCAGGTAGTCTTCGTTTCGATGATGCCGGAGACCCCGGTCCGTGACCCCGGCCAACTGCTCCGAAAGGGCGATCTCCAGATGATCGCGCCCCCGCTCCACCCGGCGCAGCCCGCAACCCGAACAGAAGCCTTCGTTATCGACTTCATCGCCCGATGCGCCGCACCGCGGACACACCGGCAACGCGTCCCCCGATGGACCTGCGATTGGCGTTCCGCAGTCTTCGCAAAACTTGTTCTCCGCCGCCACATCGGCATTGCACGCTAAACACTGCACGGTCAAAACATCGTCCTCGGTCGTACCCGGTTAGCCTCATCGATGAGCCGAATCTTCTCCTCGCCACTCGCCCGGTGCGCCATCGCCCGCAAGGTCTTCTCCAGACCCTGGCGAAGATGAAAGTCGCGCAGCGGATAGCCCAGGATCTGCACCGCGGTGTTTGGCCGGACCGTCTTGGATGAAAGGAGCCTCAACGCCGCGCTCAAAACGATCTGCGTCAGCTGCAGCCGTTCCGATACATCCATCGGCAAAGACTCGATCGCCGCCGCCGCGCTCGTCAACTCCTCGAGACCGGGCATCGCCTTTACGTCGCTCGTCAATGCGCGCGCCGCTTCCACTTGCGAACAGGCGTGCAGACTGGATTCGGGCGGTATACGGCTCAAGGCCGCCACCGCCGCCCTTCGGTCTCCGCTCTCCCGCAAACAACGCGCGAGCCCGAAACACGCGGAACTGAAGCTGGGATCCGTCCGCGACACCAGATCGTACATCCGCATTGCCAGTTCCGTGTTGCCTGCCGCCTCCGCCGCCATGGCAAACGCCAGTTTCGGCGCGATTTCGCCGGGTAAGTCAAAATACACCTGATCGAACGCGGCTTGCGCCTCACGCGGTTTGCCGGACGCCAGCAACAGGAGTCCGCGATACCAGCGCGGCCGCCAATCCCACCGATCCGCCGCCTCCAACTGCTGCAGCAGGTCCGCCGCCTCGCCATAGCAGCCGGCGTCAATCAGATTGCCGGCCAGCCGTAAACGCGCCTCACTTGAGCGCGGCGTCATCTGCATCACCTCGCGCAGCGCCGCGGCCCGCTTGGCGGAGTTCCCCGGAATCGCCTGCGTAATCGCCAGATCTAACCCGGCATCCGCGCCCTCCAGAATAGGGGACGGAAGCTGGCGATACTCCGGCTCCACCGCGCTCAATCCCGGCACGCGCGTGAGCGCCAGCATGTCTCCCCCAAACAACACGCTGGTTCCCGGTCGGGGAGTTCCTGTCGCAAGCGCCACGATCTCCCGCAGCACCCCCAGCAACTGCGCCGACATCTCCTCCGCTGAGGAAAATCGATCGCCCGGTTGCTCCGCCGTGGCCTTCAGCAAAAACCGGTACAGCGACTCGTGTTCGGCAAAGAGCGGCTCTTCGTCAGGACCCGGAAGGCTATAACGATGATGGTTGCCAAATCCCTTGATCTCCGTAAGCAGCACCGCCAGCGTGCGCCCGATGGTGAACAGATCGGTCTCGACCGACGGACCTTCGCACGATTCCGGCGCGCTATATCCCACCGTCCCGTAGATATCGCCCTTCGTATCGTCAATGCGCCGGACGCCGCCCAAATCGATCAGCTTGACGTCGTCCCGCTCCAACATCACGTTCTCGGGCTTGAAGTCGCAATAGACGAGGTTCTTCTGATGAAGATAAGAAAAGGCGTCCAGAATGCGATGGATGTATGCGATCGCTTCCGCTGGAGGCAGCGGTCCCCGGTTCCGCCGGATATCGCGCAGCGTTTTCCCGCCTACATACTCCATCACGATGAAGCCGTCCGCGTCCTTCTGGATGAAGCTGTAAATTCCAACGATATTCGGATGCTTCACCGCCGCCAGAAACTGGCGCTCGGCCACCGCAACTGCCGCCGCAGCCGCATCGTCGGTATTCAGCAGTCCCTTCAAGACCACATATCGCGAAAGAAGACGATCGAAGGCTAGATAAATCCACCCCAGCCCGCCGTACGCGATCGCGCCCTTCACTTCGTAGTGGCCGCCGATCACTTCACCCGGCCGGAGGCTCGGGACGAAGCAGTATTTCTGTCCACATTGCCCGCAGAAGCCACGCTCCCGCGTCAAATGCCGTTCGCAGTTCGAACAGAAACGCTTATGCTCCGGAACTTGCGCGTCGGCTAAAAGTGCTTGCTCCGGCTCGGTCGAAGGCAAGGCCGGAACCGAAACCAGCCCCGCGCCCAGGATCTTGCGCGCACTTCCCGCCGAAGCGCCCCGCGTCCGAATCCGTTCTCCGGCGCCCCGGCTGATCGGCACGGAACCCGTGCTGGTAATGATCCCGGACCCCTTTCGGCTGCTCTTGCCGTTCCCGTTCTGTTCGGATTTAACTGCGGTCTGTACTTTGACTTTGGCGATGCCGCAAACGTTGCAGTATCCCTCTTCGACGTTCCCCGCGCATCCCGGTTGTCTGCAGGCTTCGGTGACCATGCCGCCTCAATTACATGTTACGGATCATCAGCCTCTGCCGTTCAATCGGGATTCGTACAATGTCACCAGCCCTGACACTTCCTTCATGGGCGTGGGCCGCGAATGCAGCAGCAGGTTCGCGCGTTCGGCGATCTGCGTCATCTTCTGATCTTCGGAAAACCCGCGGGCATGCGCCTTCGCGCGTAACGCCGTTAACCTGCCGCGCAGTTCCCGGCGTAGTTCCAGCGGCGTACGGTTCTCGAGACACGCGCGCTCTTCCACCGTGATCAGCTCCGTCACGTGCCCCATCCAGTTCTCGAGCCCCACGCACACCGGATCCACCTGCCCCTCCGCCAGCTTCGCTTCCAAACGCGTCAGCCATTCGTACAACGCCGCAATCCGGTCCGGAGGCAGCGGCGGCGTAGGCGGCGTATGCGCCGTAATCTTCTCCTTGCATTCGGCAAACGATTCCTCGGCCTCGTGCCGAATCTCCACCAGCCGCCGCAGAAGGTCCCGGCCGCGCTGGAGGTTCTCCCGAACGTTCGCCCGCTGTTTCACCAGCGACTCCATGGCAGTACGAACTCGCGTCAATACAGGCTGCACGTCACGATCGAAATCGATATCTGCCCCAATCGGATCGTTGATCACACGGCTCCGCAAGCCGTCCACCTGCTTGCGCAACGCCTCCACTGCCGGCTCTACCTGGTTCTCGCGCAAAAACGCCGCGGCGCTCGCCAGCTTGGCATCCAATTGCTTCCAGATCCGGTCCACCTCCTGCAGCGAATCGCGTGCCACCCGGAAGCCGTCGTTCATCTGGGCCAGCAACTGCCGGGGGCTGATCAACCCTCCCTGATTCGCCGGCTTCGCGCTCCCGTTCCCGTTCGCGATCGAGGGGTTCATCAGCAGCCGCTCGATCTCCTGAATCTTCTGTTCAGAGCTCCAGCCCGGGAAACGGGAGATCTGCTGGCGCATGCCCACCGCGCGCTGAATCGTATCCGACAGCAGCCCGAAATCGCGCAGCGACTTCTCGAGCGCCTGCATCGCCGGGCCCACGCGCGCTTCCGTCACCCCCGTCAGCCGCACCTTCGGCGATCCTGAGGCGCCCATCAGAAATTCGTAGCTCGGAATGTTATGCAGTTCGATCAGAGTCTGCGCCGCGGAATCCACGATGCTCTTCCACTCCGCAAGCATGCGATCGACTCGGTCAAGACTCATAAATTGCGCGTATCCCGATCAGAAGTAACGCGCGCCGCCCCTCGTTTGTTCGCAGAATCTGGAACCTGCAGGGCCGGCCGCTGTGTAAATTTCGCCACGCTGCAGTACGTTCCCCGCCGTCGCGCGTCAGTAATGCTGTCGCGCGTCAGTAAAGCGCGCATCGATAAAGTAACATCCGTAAAGACACGCGAGAAGAATCAGTTCAGAGGCACAATGGCGTTCATTCAAGACTTACGTTACGCGTACCGCACTCTTCTGAAAAGCCCCGGCTTCGTCCTGCTGGCCGTCACCACCCTGGGGGTGGGAATCGCGGCCAATACCGCGATCTTCTCGTTGTTCTATCAAGTACTTCTCCGCAGCCTCCCCGTCGACGACCCGCAGAGTCTGGTCGCCTTCCACGCGGAAAAGTTCGGCATGAACGGCACCAGCCGCAGCGACAACTACGAAACCGTCTTCTCCTACCCCATGTACCGTAGCCTGGCGGAGCGCTCGACCTCCTTCCGCGGTGTAGCCGCGCGCACCGCCATGGGCGTCCAGATGGAATGGAAAGGCTCCGCGGATCGCATCGGTGCCGAGGTCGTATCCGGCAATTTCTTCGGCATGCTCGGCGTCCGGCCCGGAGTGGGTCGCCTCCTTCTCCCGTCCGACGACCAACCCGGCGCGCCCAACCCGGTCGTCGTGCTCTCACACGATTACTGGACGGCCCATTTTGGGCGCAATCCCTCCATCCTCAATCAGGCCATTACGCTCAACAACCGCCCGTTTACCGTAGTCGGCATCGCGCCGGAAGGTTTCCGCGGAATTCTCAGCGGCAACGCACCGGAACTGTTTATCTCCATCGCCGCCCATGCCCTGATTTCTCCCGGAACGAAAGATTACAATCGGCCCGACCTGTCCATGTTCACCATCCTCGGCCGTCTCGCGCCTGGGGTTCCACGCGAGCGCGCTCAGGCCGAACTGCAGCCCATCTTCGCCTCCACCGTGCGCGATCAGCTCACTACCCTGAAAATCACAAACAAGCGTTCTCGCGCGCACCTGGAAGCGACCGCACTCGAACTTAACCCCGCCGCGCGCGGTCTCAACGAAATGGAACGCCAATGGCGCAAGCCGCTCCTCGTCTTAAGTGCCATGGTCAGCTTGCTGCTCTTGATCGGTTGCTCGAACTTAGCCAATCTCCTGCTAGCGCGCGGCGTCAACCGCTCCCGCGATACTGCCATTCGATTCGCTCTCGGTGCCCGCCGTAGCCGCATCGTCTCCATGCTGCTCGCCGAAAGCCTGCTCGTCTCCGCCGCTGGCGCGGGCTTGGGGCTGTTGCTCACGCCCTGGCTGACCAGCGGGGTTCTCCACCTTCTTCCTCAGGACGCAGCCGGCGGTTGGTTGACCAATCAGGTCAGCGTCCCCGTTCTGGCTTTTTGCACCGGCCTGATGGTGGCCGCCGGTCTGCTCTCCGGAATCGCGCCCGCATGGCAATCGGCTCGCGCCGGGGACTCCTCCATGCTCGGCGACCGCACCGCCGCAACCGGCGGCGCTCACCTGTCACCCCGGATCCGCCAGGCGTTAATCGTCGGGCAGCTCGCCTTATCCCTCGTGCTGCTCTCGACCGCTGCCCTCTTCGGCAAGAGCCTGATCAATCTCATGCGCCAGAATCCCGGCTTCCGCCCGGAGAATGTGCTGACGTTCTCCCTGGACGCCGGACAGCGCGGCTATACACCGCAAAGAGGCATGGCTCTGTACCGGCGCATCGAAGACCGTCTGCGATCTCTTCCCGATGTGGATTCGGTCTCCATAGCCCGCATCGCGCCCATGTCCGGCTCGAGCGCCAGCACCAACGTCACCGTCGAGGGCTACACCGCGGCCGAAGGGGAGAACACCGACGCTGAGGTAAACGGACTCGAGCCTGGCTTCTTCCGCACTCTCGGCACGCCGCTCATTGCCGGCCGCGAGTTCGATCTCCGCGATGGCGACACCGCCCCCAAGGTGGCCATCGTCAATCAGGCCTTTGTGCGTCGTTTCATTAAAACCCGAAATCCCGTTGGCCTTCACATGACGCGCGGCAGCGGCACCGTCAAACTCGATACCGAAATCGTGGGCGTTGTCCCCGACATTAAAAATCTAAGTCTGCGGGAACAGCCCAAACCCGCCTATTTCCAGCCCTTTGAACAAGCTCAAGTGGGCGACCCCGAAGCTAGCCAAGCCGTGTTCGTCGTCCGATCCCGTACCGGCGACAAGACGCTCACGGCTTCCGTACGAGCCGCCATCGCACAAATTGAGCGCGCTCTCCCCGTCTTTCAACTCCAAACCATGTCCGGCCGCATCAACGATTCGATCTACACGGACCGTCTGCTCGCCGCCCTGGCTACCGCCTTCGGCCTGCTGGCCCTTCTGCTCACCGCTATCGGACTCTACGGAGTAATCTCCTACGTCGTGGGACGGAGAACCTCCGAGATCGGCGTCCGCATGGCTCTGGGAGCCACCGCGTCCGACATCATGCGCCTTATACTCCGCGAGGTTGCCGTCCTAACCGCAGCCGGGATCTTGCTCGGTACGTGCGGCGCCTGGATCAGTTCCCGTGCCGTCTCTTCGCAGCTATTCGGATTCCAGGGGTTCAACCTCTGGCTCATCACCGCAGCGATCGCGTTGCTGTCCCTTGTGTCCTTAATCGCCGGAACGATTCCCGCTCTTCGAGCCGCTCAAATCCAGCCGCTGGAAGCCCTACGACACGAGTAAAAACCGGTCGTTCGATCCCCGGATGTGCCCATCCTTCCGGGGAACCCGGCGAAACAAACGCGCTTACAATCTGGGTGTCGAACGCGAAAAGCGGCATTAGCTTCCCCAACCTGGCTGATCCTCATCGGAGCGTCCATATTCATCTTGGTACTGGAGGTGTCGGCCTATCCGCTGGCTGCGCTTCTTTCAGGCATGATGTACGTAGCCACGATCATCCTGAGCCTTCGCGGCGGCCGCTGGGGCACTTCATCGGTTTTTCCGCGGCATTCTTTTGGGACTACACGAACGTTTTTGCTACCACCTTCTTCTTTAACGGCCTTCGACAACTCGCATACTGGCTACAAGCTGGGCGCCTCACAAGCCCGGATTGACCGATTGCTGTGCCAGCCTGGCTCGCCAATTTCCCAGTCGTATCGGAGGTGTTTGGGCGTACTCACGGCGGCGGAATAACGCTTCCAGCGACTTCGTCAGATTGGCTTCACGCTCGCTCTCACCACTGGCTTCTTTGCCGCGGGTATCGCTCTGTTCCAACCTCCTCACTTCGGAATCTTCCCCCGGCTTTGCACCCACACCTTCACTTCAAGCACTATCGGGCTGTGTTTCGTACCAGGTACTTAGCGCAAAACAATCGTGTTGCGTTTGGCTTCAGAATTGCATTTCCACAAGCCATGATCGTGGTCTTTGGGCTCCTCTCGCTGGTCGCACTGTCCTTCGTGGTATCGTTCATTCCCCCGCCCGCCAACTTCGGGAAACGGAATAACTCGCGTTTGCAATAAAAAAGGGGCTCTCGTCGGAGAGCCCCTTCTCTTGTGCAAAGCTTCCACACCGGTGCCGGACGGCACCACGCCGCTTACCGCGCGGCCATCAAAGCCCGCAGCCGGCGCGCTCGCTCCGGCGCCCGCAATTGCCGCAGCGCTTTGGCTTCAATCTGCCGAATCCGCTCGCGGGTGACATCGAACTCCTGCCCGATCTCCTCGAGCGTATGCTCCCGCTCGCAGCCGATCCCGAACCGCAGCCGGATCACCTTCTCCTCTTTCGGAGAAAGCGTCTTCAGAATCCCGCGGTCTCGTCGCGAACATTCGATTCGATCACCGCATCCACCGGCGAACCCACCCAGCGATCTTCAATCAGATCGCCCAGCGCCGATTCACCGTCGCGGCCCAACCGGAGTTTCCAGCGAAACCGGGTCGCGCGAGATCGTCTTCAGCTTCTGGACCTTCTCCACCGGAATATCCATCCGCCGGCCGATTTCTTCGTTGGTCGGCGTACGGCCCAGTTCCTTTTCGAGCTCACGGGAAGCCCGCAGGAACTTGTTCATGCTCTCGTTCATGTGCACCGGAATACGAATCGTCCGGGACTGATCCGCAATCGCGCGGGTGATCGCCTGCCGGATCCACCACGTCGCATACGTCGAAAACTTGTAACCGCGCCGGTATTCGAACTTGTCGGCCGCGCGCATCAGCCCGATGTTGCCTTCCTGAATCAGATCCAGCAGGTGCAAACCGCGGTTGACGTACTTCTTCGCGACCGAAACCACCAGCCGGAGGTTGGCCTCCACCAGGTCTTTCTTGGCCCGCTCGGCTTCCTGCTCGCCGTGGCGGATCACCGTCAGCGTGTGCTTCAGGTCGTTCAGCGATGCGCCGGCCGCCGACTTCGCGCTTCCGGATTTCGCGCTTCAGCTCCCGAACACGCGGCTGCGCCGTCGGATCCGCCGCGCGCCTCCGATCTTCCTGATTTCCCGGTCCAGATGCGCCAGGTCTTCCACCGCGCGTTCGATCTCGCGCGCAAATTCCCTCCACTTCTTCAAGCACAAACGGAATTCGCCGGATCGCGAGCGACGTCTCCACCAGCGCGCGGCTTCAACTTGCCCAGCATCCGTTTGCGCGGCTTCTTGTTGCTGAGCGGCATGGCCTCGATCTTCTCGGCCAGTCTGGACGCCCTTCTTCTGCGCGTTCACCACGTCGCAAACATCGCGCGAAGCTCCGTCGCGGCGCTTCTTGTCGGCCGCGGTGCCCTTCTTCCATGTCTCGCCCAGATCGACTATGTTGTCTAGCTCTTCAACTCCGCTCTTCAGCTGCTCGGCCAATTCGATCACCGCCAGTTGCACCAGCGCCGAACGGCTGATCGCCTTCTGCATCCGCAGCTTGCCGCGCTCCATGCGGCGGGCCAGATTCACTTCACCCTTCGCGGGTGAGCAGCGGCACCGCGCCCATCTCGCGCAGGTACACGCGAACCGGGTCGTCTGTGTAAATCGACTCTTCCTGCTGCTGCTGCGGATGAAGAAAATCCGGTTCGCCGGCGCTTCCGGCATCGAAAAATTTAGTCGCCTCTTCGTCGAAGTTGATCCCCAGCGGACTCTCGGCTAAAAACTGATCGTCAAAATTATCCATTGAGTATTACCCCATCCGCGCACAACCGTCTCTGCCAGCGGTTGTACAAATTGCATTAACACCTGATCGAATTGTTTGGGGGTTCACTGAGCTTGGCAACAGCCCGGCGTATTGCCGTAAACCAAAATGTCGGCAAACCAGAATCCGATTCCGCACCAATGCGAAATTTCTCCATGCGCTTCCATAAAGATGGAAAATGATACCATCAAAACCCCGGGAAATAGATGTGCTATATGTTTATTGATGTACCGAGATAAGCCTGGGTTTCAGAAACTGTCGCGCGTCGGCTGCTTGAGCGCACACATCCCACCCTCTCATCGAGTTTAGCTCACTTTCTGCCGCATCAGCGCTTTCAGTTCATTGAAGAATGCCTCTTCGTCCTGAAAATCCCGATAAACCGAGGCAAATCGCACGTACGCGATCTTGTCCTCACTCCGTAACCCGGCCATCAGGAACTCCCCGATTTCGGTGGTCGAGATCTCCCGGTCCGGCGAATCCGTCACTCGCCCTTCCACCTGGTTGACCAGATCCGAAAGCCGGCCCATGCTGATCGGCCTCTTTTCGGCCGCCTTTAAGAGGCCCTCAACACCTTCTGCCGGTCGAATTTCTCACGCCGTCCATCCTTTTTCACCACCATGTAGGGGACTTCATCGATGCGCTCATATGTCGTAAACCGCTTCTCGCAAGCCAGGCACTGCCGCCGCCGCCGGATCGCGTCCCCCTCTTTGCTCTCCCGAGAATCGATTACTTTGTCTTCCATGTGACCGCAAAATGGGCACATCATCGCGCCGTACCTCCCGGGTAGTGCCTCAAAAGTGCAAGATATCAACAAATTATGCGACAAAATCGAAGTTATTTGACAGCAACTCGCCGTACGCCTGGCGAAAGTCTGAACTTATGATGGTAGAGCTCCACTAATCGCCCGTATGAAGGCAGCGTTTAGGGAAAGGAACGAGGTGTTATGGCGACGGCAGTTATGGGACCGGGTTTTCTGATTCCGGCGTCGTTCCAGACAAATGCACGAGTGGGAGCGAAGCCGGGGATCGAACCTTCGGTAAACACCAGACCTTTGGACCCCGACAACGCTTTAGTGGAGAGATGCATCGCGGGCGACACCGCGGCCTGGGAGGACCTTGTCCGCCTGCACACCCGGCGCGTCTATGGGATCTGCTACCGCTTCACGGGCAGCGACTCCGAGGCCCAGGATCTCACCCAGGACGTCTTTCTCCGGATTTTCCGCACCGTCAAGTCTTTCCGCATGGACGAGGGCTCGTTTTCCACCTGGACCGCCCGCGTGGCCCGCAATCTGCTGATCGACCATTACCGCCGCACCCGCCAGGACCGCGCCACCGATTCGATTGAAGATCAGCTTCCGCGCGTCGAAGTGAGCCCGCATCCCCTGAATCCGGGCAGCCCGAACCGGACCGACGCTCTGGTGGTCAGCCGTGAGAAAAGTGAAATCCTCCAGGCAGCTTTAGTGAAACTCTCGCCGGAACTTCGTGAGACTGTGATCCTGCGTGATTTGCAGGAGTTGGAATACCGGGAAATCGCCCAGGTTTTGGGCATCCCCGAAGGAACGGTAAAATCCCGGCTGAATCGCGGCCGGGCGGAACTGGCGCGTCTGTTGCGCAAACATCAGCCCGCGCTTTAATCGGTACACCTTATGGATGAAATGCACATTCCGGATTGCGAGGCGTTTGAAAGCGCCCTCTGCGATTACCTCGACGGTACGGCTAGACGCCGGAACTGCGGGCGGAGATGGCCCTCCATCTGAGCCAGTGCCCGGCCTGCGCCGCTTACGAGCGGATATCCGTGAAGCCATGGGCCTGCTGAGCGAGGCGGAACCGCCGACGCCCCAGCCATCATGGTCAACAAAATCCTCTTCCAGATCCCCGCCCAGTCTACCGGCTGGCGGGGCTGGCTGGGCCGCGTTTTCGAGCCCGTCATGCAGCCCCGCATCGTGATGGGCGCCATGATGACCGTGCTTTCGCTCGCTATGATGACCCGCTGCGCCGGCGTACCCAGCCGTTCGCTCACCGCCTCCGATCTCGATCCCGTCCGATCTGGGGATCGTTCGACGATCGCATGCACCGCACCTGGGACCGCTCCGTAAAGGCGTATGAGAGCATGCGCGTGGTTTATGAAGTCCGGACGCGCATCCATGAGTGGCGCGCAGCAGCAGGAAGAACAGGATCAAGCGGCAACCGAACGCGGCCGCTAAAGACGCGTTGCAGTCCAAACAGGTGGGCCATCAGCCCGCTGAAAGCACCAAACCGCCTATCAATCCGCGGTCAAGAATCAGTAGATCCAAAGTCAGTTGTTCGAGATCGGTAGGGGGAGAAAAATGAACATGTGCGCGAATCATCCGGAAAAAGTAAGCCGTCGCCTACTGCCGGATGTGCGGGAAGCCGTTATGCTCGGTGTGCCGTCTGGACAACCTGGGCGCGATCTACTGCGCCGAACACCTTCCGGCCGTCGCGCAGGCGACCAGGCTCCTCCGCCCCTTCCGTATGACACGCCGGATCCGCCGACATGGGCTCTCCGTATGTGCCCGCCACTCAGCTTCCCCGTACACCGCTCCCTGCCCCGGTCACGGCTCGCCCGGGCTGGCGCTGGTTCTGGGCATGATTCCCGGGGTGGGAGCCATCTACAACGGCCAGTACGCCAAGGGCTTGATCCACGCCGTCATCTTCGGGCTGCTGATTACCATCGTCTCTCCGGCAGACGGGCGGCTCGCGCCGCTGGTCGGCATCCTGATCGGCGTCTGGTGGTTCTACATGGTGCTCGAGGCTTATCACACCGCGCGCAAACGGCAGGATGGCATCGCCGTCGACGAATTCTCGAGCATCCTCAATCTTCACGGGCACCGCACCGGCTTTCCCATGGGCGCGGTGCGTCCTGATCGGTCTCGGCATGCTGCTGCTGCTCGACACCACCGGCCTGATCCCCCTCGAGCGCCTCATCCGCTACTGGCCCATCGCCCTGATCCTGCTCGGCGTCTACATGCTCTACGGGCGCCGCTCGAATGACCCCATCTCGCAGGAGTTCATCGATGAACGGCGTTAGTTCCGGCCTTCGTTCCCGCCATTCGCGGGCCCATCATCATGATCACCGTCGGCGTTCTCTTCCTGCTCGATAAGTTCACCCCGTTCCAATTCGGCCAGACTTGGCCCGTGATTCTGATTATCGCCGGCGTCCTGACCCTCGCCGGCGGGGGTCGAGGGATGCGCGGTGTATCCGGGTACCCCGGTTCACCTCCCTCGGTTCCTCCGCCGCCATCGCCCCAAGCCCCACCCCCAGGAGTCCGCCGGTGAGAAACCGCTCCTTTGCGATGCCGGTGCTCCTGATCGGGCTCGGCGCCATCTTCCTCATCAATAACGCGATGCCAGAGCTATCCGTCTGGCATCTCCTGGCCGATTGGTGGCCCCTCCTTCTGATCGCCTTCGGAGTCATCCGGCTGATTGAAGTGCTGGCCATCTACGGCACTGGGCGGGGCGGACCCACCGCGTACCGGCCCATGGGATTCGGTTGGATCATCGCCATCGTCGTCTTTGGCCTGGCCCTCAGCATCCCGCGCCACCTGAACCCGCATTGGAACTGGAGCCCCATTCGCGCCGGCGGCGTCGAACTCTTCGGCGAACAGTTTGATTACCCCATCAGCATGGATACCGAGATGGGGCACGCCAAGCGCCTCGTGCTCGACAACATCCGCGGAGGCATCACCGTCACCGGTGCCAACCAGAGCTCCATCCACCTCGAAGGCCACAAGCAGATTCGCGCCTTTGACCGCAACTCCGCCAACACCTTCAACGATCAATCCAAAGTCACGTTCACCCCGGAAGGCGACGCCCTCTTCGTCCGTACGTCAGCGCCCCCCGAGAACAATCACTCCACCGTCGCCATGGACATCCAGATCACCGTTCCCGAAGGCATGAGCGTCGAAGCCCGCGGCCGTTCCGGCGATCTGGCCGTCACCAACATACAGGGCGCCGTCGATGTCTCCTCCCAGCGCGGAGAAGTTCGCCTCCAGGACATCGGGGGAAGCGCCAAACTTGACGTGGATCGCTGCGATCTGGTCCGCGCCAGTCATGTCACCGGTACCGTCGACGTTCAAGGCAACGGCCGCGACATCCAGGTCGACAACATCGCCGGACAAGTCACCATCAATGGCCGGTTCTCCGGAACCCTCGAATTCCACGACCTCACCAAGCCGCTTCACCTCGCCTCCGACCAGACCGATCTGCGCGTAGATAAGCTCCCCGGCAACATTACCCTCGACCTCAGCGAGCTCCGCGGGACCAATGTCGGCGGCCCCATGCGCTTCGTCACGCATGAACGCGACGTTCACCTGGACGACTTCAGCGGACCCCTCAACATCGAACTCGGCCACGGTGACGTCGAACTCAAACCGGTAGAAGGCCAGCTTGCCCGCATCGACGTGCGGTCACGCCACGGCAACATCGAAATGGCGCTCCCCGCCAAGGGCAACTTTGACCTGCAAGCCACCACCGGTCAAGGCGACGTCTCGAACGACTACGGCGAGTCCATCGTCAGCCAGAACGGCGAAGGTCGCGCCAACACGCTCCGCAGCGCCAATCCTTCCGGCCCCACCATCGCCCTCAACACCGACCGCGGCGAGATCTCCGTGCGCAAGATCGAATAGCCCTACATCGCCAACATGATCCGGACATCCATCACGTTTGTCCGGGTCGGGCCCGTAATCAGCAGATCTCCCAGCCTCTCAAACAACGGATACGCATCGTTCCTCTCCAGATGTTTCTCCGCGTCTAATCCAGCCTCCCGCGACCGCTCCACCGTACTTCCCTCCGCAAACGCTCCGGCCGCATCGGTCGGACCATCCGTCCCGTCCGTTCCCGCGCTCAACACCAGCACATGCCGCATCCCACTGATCTCGAGCGCCGCCGCGAGCGCGAACTCCTGATTTCGGCCGCCCTTCCCCTCCCCGCGAACCGTCACCGTCGTCTCCCCGCCCGACAACACGCACGCCGGTCGCTCCGCGGGATTTCCCGTCGCGCAGATTTCTTTCACAATGGCCGCATGCATCTTGGCGATCTCCCGCGTCTCCCCTTCCACGACGCTCGACAGCAAAACCGTTTCATAACCCAACTCCAACGCCTTCCGCTTAGCGGCTTCGAGCGCCTGCCGGTTGCTCCCCACGATCACGTTTCGGACCCGCGCAAACAGAGGATCCCCAGGCTTGGGCGATTCACCCTCCTCGCGTTCAAGGTGCCCCCGCACCGTCGCAGGCGCACGCTCCCAGATGCCGCGCCCCCGCAATACCCGCCGCGCATCCGCAAACGTCGACGCATCCGGTGCCGTCGGACCCGATCCAATCACGTCCAGGTCGTCCCCAATCACATCCGAAAGAATCAACGCCACGACGCGCGCCGGAGCAGCCATCTGCGCCAAGCGACCGCCGCTGATCGCCGAAAGATGCTTCCGCACCCGGTTGATCTCATGAATGGAAGCGCCGCTCGCCAGCAAAGCCCGCGTCACCTCCTGCATCTCCTCTAACTTCACCGGCGTCGCCGGCAACGGCAGCAAAGCCGATGCCCCGCCCGAGATCAAACAGAGCACAAGGTCCTGCGCCCCCGCCGCGCGCGCCAGTTCCGCAATCTTCCTCGAACCCTCGACGCCCGCCTGGTCCGGCACCGGATGCCCGCACTCCCGGCACTCCACTCGCCCGAGCGGCGCCCCATGCCCATGCTTGGTGTTGATTGAACCGACCTGTACGCGGTCCCCGAAGAACTGCTCCGCGGCTTGCGCCATGGCAGCCGCAGCCTTCCCTGCCCCGATCACCACCACTCGCTGTGCTGCAGTGATCTCGGCCGGCAGCTCCGCCAGAGCCCGCAGAACGCACTCTGTGGGATCCACCGCGTCCAGCGCCGCTTGCAAAATGTCGCGAGCGTCCGCGCGCAATTCCCTCATGAGCGCGGTCTACCGAAAGATCGGCAGAGCCAGGGCAGCCTGAAGATTGATCAGTGGGTCCTCCGAACAAGCGTCGATGCGAAAGTCCGCCAGCGCATACGTCTCCCGCCGCTCGTGATACAGCCTCCGCATGCGCTCCCGGTCTCGCGCCAGCGGCCGGTTCCCGCCATTCTTTTCCAATCGCCCCTCGATCATCTCCAACGGACAGTCCAGCCACAACGTCACGCCATTGTTCTCGAGCAGCGCGAAATTGTCGGGCTGCACAAATGCGCCTCCTCCGAGCGCCAGCACCATCGGGCGTCCGCACTCGATGGCGCGCACCCGCTTCCGCATCGCTTCATGCTCAATCCGCCGGAACTCCGCCTCCCCGCGCAGATCGAAGATCTCCGCCACCGCCTGCCGCTCGCGCGATTCAATGTCTTCATCCAGGTCGGCGAAAGTCCAGCCAATGTGGTCCGCCAGCATCCGCCCTAGCGTCGTCTTCCCGCTGGCCATGAACCCCAGCACGTACAAACCGGGAGTACGCTTCAGCTTCAGGATCATGCCCGTTCCACCGGTCGATTCAGATGAGCCAAGTGGGATTGTACAGCGCCGGGCATCCAGCGATGTAAACCCGCCAGCACCCAACCCGAACGCGGCGTCATCACCACTCGCGCTCTCCGCTCCACGCCTTCCACAATTTCCCGCGCGCAACGCTCCGGCGTGATCGCGAACCGCTTGCTCGCAACTACCTTGCGCGGTGGCTCCCCGCCCGGCGCATGCGCTTGGAAATCGGTCAGCACGTAGCCCGGCATGATCAGCATCACGTGAATGCCATCCGTCGCCACCTCCCGCCGGAGGCTCTCCGTCAGCAACCCCAGCGCCGATTTCGACGCTGAGTACACCGGCATCCAAGGCAGCATCACGCGGCCCGCAATCGAGCCCACATTCGCAATTACCCCTGATCCCTGTGCCCGCATTTGCGGAAGAACAGCCTGTGCGAGCGCCAGCGGTGCGAACAGGTTTAGCTCGAACAACGCTTTCGTCTCGCGTAATCCAGATTCGCTGACCGGGCAATAAATCCCGTGCCCCGCGTTGTTCATCAGTAAGTCAATGCGTCCAAATCGTTCCAGAGTCCGGTCCACCAGCAGCCGCGGAGTGCCTTCCTCCATCAGATCCGCCGCGGTTGTAAGATCTCCGTCTCGCGCTACCCGCGCGAGCTTCTGCTCCGAACGGCCCGTTAATGAGAGCCGCGCGCCCCTTCTGCGGAACTCGTGCGCGCACGCCGCGCCAATACCGTCGGAAGCACCCGTGATCAACACCACGGTGTCGCGGACGATCTTTCGCTGCCACTTGAGCGGCACGCAATAATAATAGCTATGTCCAGGCTGCTTCCGCTCTTCCCCCTGCAGCTCGTGGTCTTCCCACGAACGCAGCTGCCCCTGCACATATTCGAAGAGCGCTACAAAGAAATGGTCGGCGCAGCCATTAAGTATCAATCGGAGTTCGGTATCGTCCTTGCCAAGAACGACGGAATTGTCAACGCCGGCTGCACCGTTGCCGTCGAAAAGGTCATCACCGAATATCCCGATGGACGCCTCGACATCATGACCTCTGGTAAGCGCCGCTTCGAAATCGTCTATCTCAACCAGGAGCTGTCCTTCCTCCAAGGCGAAGTCGAGTTCTTCGATGACGACCCCGACGGACCCGTTCCGCCCGAATTAACCGAACGCGTCATCCGCAGCTACAACGAAATGGCCGAAGCCGGCGATGGCCGTCATTTCGCCGAGCCCGTCATGGATGACCCTCAGCTCAGCTTCCAACTGGCGCAAGCCGTCCCCGATGTCGATTTCCAGAATCGACTACTCCGCAGCCGCTCGGAGCTCGATCGGCTCCAGCAATTGGCCGAGTTCCTCCACAACCAGGTCCCGCGCGTCAAGGAGGCGCAGCGCATGCGCCACCTCGCCCCGCTGAATGGGTTCGGACATAAAATCGCAGGAGTCTGATCGGATTGCTGCTGTCTCATGACCGGCCGCGAATCCCGTCGGGTCCGCGCATCTATCCCATTCTCGGCTCGATTGCCGCCCACGCTCTCTTCTTTCTGTGGCTCTTTGCCGCGCCTCTGCCCGCGCGCCACAACGCCTACGACCAGATGATTAAACCCAACGAAACGCACCTGGTCTGGTACAACTTCAAACGCAAGCTGCCCGATGTCTCCCCCGCGAAGCGCGCCGAAAACAAGCCGCTCCGCGCGGAAACTCTTGCCTCGCAGTCCATCGTCTCCTCGCCGCTCAACGCTCCCCGCGCGCCGCAGGTGATCTTCCACCCAGTGCCGCAATTGAAACCGCAGCCGCCGGTTCCGCTGCCGAACATGATCGCGCTCTCCGCGCCGCCTCCGCCGCAACGGCAATTCACGCCGCCGAAGTCCGTCGAATCGCGCCGCGCCCTTCCCCAAGCCGTGGAACCCGCCGCCGCTCCCGAGTTAAAGGCCAGCGTAACCGCTCCCCAGCTCTTCAATCTCCCCAAGCCGTTCCTCCCGCCCGTTGAGCGAGCCCGTAAGCTCACCGCCCACATCCAAACCGCGGATGCTCCGCAGCTCGCGCCCACCAAATCCGCCACCACCAGCAACACCGAGCAAACCCTCCGTCAGGCCTCCACGACCCTTGCTTTCCGTCCTCAGGCCAAGCCCTCGCTCACCGCATCCGTCGGCAATCTGCCTGACGCCCCCGCGCTCAGCAATGCCTCATCCTCCACTGCCAACATCGCTGTCGTGGGACTCAACCCCATCGACAACCCGAACGTGCGCCTCCCCGAGGGCTCCAGCCGCGCGCAATTCTCTGCCGGTCCGAAACTGAATCCGGATGGCGCATCAGCGACTGGGAAATTCTCCGGCATCACCGTCCCCGACCTCACTGTCCGCGGCGGCGGACACGACGCTGAACCAAACCTCATCGCGCGAACGATGTCCCCGTCCTACAACGCCCCCAGTTCGATCCAAGCCGCGCGAGCCGCAGTCCGCAACACTTCGCCGCATAGCGCCATTGAGGAACTCGGCCGCCCGAGCGGCACCCGCGTCTCCGGTTCACCCGATCCGCGCTTCATGGGGCGCCAGGTATTCAGCGTCGCCATCCAGAGCCCCAACCTCACCAGCCACCAGGGCAGCTGGCTCATGTGGTACGCCGATCGTTCCGAGACCAACTACCACGAAATCATCTCCGCGCCCGAACCGCTGCACAAGGTCGACCCCAAGTACATCGCTACGGCCGTCGAAGAGAAGATCGAAGGCACCGTCCGTCTCGCCTTCGTCATCTCCCACGACGGCCGCGTCTATGGCATCGAAACCGTCAAAGGCATTGACGATCGCCTCGACCGAAGCGCCCGCGAAGCGCTCGAGAAATGGCGCTTCAGCCCAGCCCTCCGCGAAGGTCAGCCCATCGACGTCGATGCCCTCGTCGAAATCCCCTTCCGCCTCGCCCCCATGGAACCCAAGTAAATCTAGTAAATTTGGATCCTAAATAGCCCTCGCCATGCAGCGCCAGCACCTCCTGATCGACGCCGACGACACCCTCTGGGAAAACAACGTCTACTTCGAGCAAGCCTTCGATCGCTTCTGCTCCCTGCTCGACCACTCCACGCTCACTCCCGACGAAGTCCGCGCTGCCCTCGACGAGATCGAGATCGCCAACAACAAGGTCCACGGCTACGGCGCCCACAACTTCGTCCGCAACCTCCGCCAGTGTTTCGAAAAACTCATCGAACGCGAGCCCCACCTCTCGCACTTCGAAGAAATCTCGTCCTACGCCCACCACATCACCTCCCAACCCGTCGAACTACTCCCCGGCGTGGCCGAAACTCTTCCTCTCCTCGCCGCCCGCCACGAGCTCACGCTGTTCACCAAGGGCGAGCACACGGAACAAAGTTCCAAGTTCGCCCGCTCCAGCCTCGGACACCACTTCACCCACTGCGAGATCGTGAAGGAGAAGAATCGCGAAGCTTATCTCGACTTCGTCACTCGTTTCCAACTCGATCCGTCCCGCACCTGGATGATCGGCAATAGCCCCAAATCCGACATCAACCCCGCCATCGCTGCCGGCCTCCGCGCCGTCTACGTCCCCCACCAGCGCACATGGACTCTCGAGCGCGAGGAAATCCAACCCTCCGACCGCCTCCTCATCGCCTCCAACTTCGCCGATCTCGCCCGCATCTTCGTCCCCGCCCCCGATCAGAGATAATGTTCCTTTGCCGGATTTCTCCTCGGCCGTAAGGGATAAAGGCGTCCTCATCACCGGTGCGGGGCGTGGCATCGGCAAACGGTTAGCTATGGGTTTCGCTTCCGCCGGAGCCCGTGTCGCTCTACTCGGGCGCAATCAAGCCGAACTCGATGCCGCGAAATTCGAGATCGAACACCCCGGCGTCGGTACCCTCCGTATTCGTGCCGACGTCCGCGACTCCGAACAAATGTCTGCAGCCATCGACCGCATGCAGGTCGTCTTCGGCGGCACGCATGTCCTGATCTGCTCCGCCGCCATCCTCGGCCCCATCGGCCCCTTCATGTCGGTGCGCATGTCCCACTGGAAGGATGCGCTCGACACCAACATCCTCGGCGTCGTACACGCCTGCCGCGCCGTCCTCCCCCAAATGGTCGAGCGCCGCTCCGGTAAAATCATCATCCTCGCTGGCGGCGGCTCCAGCGCCTCCCGCCCTTGGGTTACCGCCCACGCCGTGTCCAAAACGGCCATCGTTCGGCTCGTCGAATCCGTCGCCGAAGAGGTTCGTGACTTCAACATCCAAATCAATTGCCTCGATCCCGGCCTCTCCTACACCGCCATGACGGACGAGATCCTCCGCGCCGGAGAAGCCGCTGGCGCCCACGAGTTGGAACAAGCCGAGCGCATTCGGATCACCGGCGGCGCCGCGCCCGACAAGCAAATCCAGATGGCGCTTTTTCTCGCCTCGCCCAACTCCAACCATGTCAGCGGCAAGCTCATCCTCGCCACCGACGATCCTCAGAAGCTCGAACGCCAAAACATGCGTCCCGACTCTTACACGCTGCGCCGTCAGGTCAAGGGTTAGCGCAAACGTTCCCTTCCTCACAACGGCAAGCGCCGCGCATCACACCCGTGTATGGAAAACCGGAACGAAGACATTAAGAAGCTGGGTGAGCTCATCAAGGACGTCAAAATCGCCATGTTGACCACCGTGGATGAGGATGGCTCTCTCCGCAGCCGCCCCATGGCGACGCAACACACCGAATTTGACGGCGGCCTCTACTTCTTCACGCGCGCCTCTTCCCCCAAAGTCGATGAGGTCGATAAGGAACACGGCGTCAATGTCAGCTACGCTAACCCGAGCGACAATACCTACGTTTCGATCAGCGGCACCGCGCATCTCCTCCGCGATAAAGAGAAGAATAAAGAGCTTTGGAATCCCATCCTCAAAGCCTGGTTCCCCAAAGGCCTCGAAGATCCCGAATTGGCGCTGCTACACGTGCACGTGGAGAAAGCCGAATTCTGGGATTCCCCCTCGAGCACCATGGTCCAACTCGCCGGTTTCGTCAAAGCCATTGCTACCGGACACTCCTACAAGGCCAGCCCCGGCGAGCACCAGAAGATTACTCTCTAATTAGCCGTCACGCCCGAAGTCAATGAACCCGCGCTGTGGATCGGTGTGCAATAACTTCACCCGAATCTGATCGCCCACGTCCACCTGTTGTTCCCCTTGCATCAGGCGGCCTTCCACAGGCGGGTTCAGCACCCGCACAAATGTTCCCTTTGGTGTAACGCCCGTCACCACTGCCTGGAAGCTCTGCCCCACCCGGTTCTGAAACGCTACCGCCGCGACCCGCTTGTCCATGGCGCGCTCCACCTTTCGCGCTGCATCTTCCTTCAACGTACAGTTCTGCGCGATCCCGCCCAGTTCCTCTTCCGAATACGGCGACGCTGCTTTCGTAAAGACCGCTTTGATCAAACGCTGCGTGACCAGATCGGCAAATCTCCGATTGGGCGCGGTCGAATGCGTATAGTCGTGCGCGGCCAGCCCGAAATGCCCCTGGTCAACACCCGGCTTCGATACCGCATATTCCCCCGGCCCCATCAGTTTCATGACCGATAGCGACAGATCCGGATAATGCACCTCATCCGCCGCGCGGCGCTTTTGGAGAAATTGATTGAGCGCCCCGGAATCGGGGGCGTCCGGAAGCTTCTCCCCATAACGGGAAGCCAACTCCACGATCCGCCCCCAACGCTCCGGCGACTTCACCACTCTCCGGATCGACGGCGCCTGGTGGTCGGCCAACGTCTTCGCCATCACCTCGTTCGCCGCCACCATGAAATCTTCAATCAGCAAATCCGCGCGCGTCTTCTTGCGCGCTGCTACATCGCGCACCACGCCGTTCTGCATCACCGCCTGCGTCTCGATGCGGTCGAAGTTGAGCGCTCCCAAACGGTGCCTCTGCTCGCGCAACCGGCACGCCGCTTCGTCCTGCAGCTTCAACTGCGCCTGCAACTCCGGCGACGCGCTCACCTTTGCCGGAGCCGCCGCCGTTCCCTCCAGCCACGTCCCCACTGATTCATAAGCCAGCTGCGCCTTGTTCCGCACCATCGCGCCATACACCTCCGACGCCCCTACGCACCCATCCGGCCCCACCACAAACTCGATCACAATCGCCGCCCGGTCCGCGCCCTCGTTCAACGACGTCATCCCCGTCGAAAGCTGCGTTGGAAGCATCGGGAAAATACGCACCGCCGTATACACCGTCGTAGTCTGCGATTTCGCGTGCTCGTCGATCGGCGTTCCCATCCCCACCGCCGAATCCACATCCGCGATCGCCACCAGCACCCGCGTTCCGCCCTCCACCTGCTCGGCATACTCGATCTGATCCAGATCGCGCGATGTCTCGTTATCGATCGACGACCACAGCAGGTCCTGCAGGGGGCGCAATCCGGCAAGTTGTGGTCCCTGCGCCTCGATCTTGGCTAGCTGCTCATCCGTTCCCGGTGCAAAATCGGGTTGGAATCCGTCATGGATCATCTCCTGACGTGCGGCGGAAACGAGATCGAACGCGGGCGCGGGCATCACGCGCAGCCTAACACAGCACGCCCGTGCTAATGCGCGTTCTGCGCGGTCTTTACCGGCGGCTCGAAATCCAGAATGTAGCGGCGCATCGCACGCTCCCACGGATGCATCCCGTCCTGCTTCGCCTCCGCTAGCGCCTTCTGGTTGTCCCATCCGTCGTGCTCGATCCGGTAACACGCCACCACCGTCCCCGTCCGGTCCACCCCGTGTTTGCAATGCACGAACACCGGCCACGCCGATGCATCGTTCAACACCGCCAGCGCCTTCGCCACATCCGCGTCATCCGGCGCGTGAATGCCGCTCATCGGGATATTCACGTAGCGGATCTTCAACTCCTCCGCTTCCTTCTGCTCCGCGTCCGTTCGATCCTCGCTCGCCCGCAGATCGATTACCGTCTTGACCCCATTCGCGGCTAGCGCTCGCAACCCCTCCACTCCGGGCTCCGCTCCGCGCCACACATGGTCGTCCACGCGATGGAAACCATGGACGTAGATCTCCGTCTGCGCCCGCATTCCCAACGGCATCACACAACCCGCCACTGCCATCGCGGCCCAAATTCGCCATCCCCGCATCATGCTTCCCTGGACGTCCTCCCCTCGCCTGCAGTTCCTCGCATTCGAGAAAGGATGGCGATAGCTTCAGTCTATCTCCGGATTCAGCGCTCGCCAAAAGCCCCCTCGCCCCGCATATACTGACTCCATGTCCCGCCTGGCCCTCTCCCTTGTCGCACTCGGCCTGCTCGCCACGCCGCTTCTGGTTCTGAGCCAGTCCAACCCCGCTCCCGTGCGGCCGCCCATCGTCGGCGTCGCCCACATCGGCCTGCGCACCGATAACCTTGACGCGTCCCGCAACTTCTACGGCCACACGCTCGGCTATCAGGAACCCTTCACCGTCGACAAGCCCACCGGCGGTCTCCTGCTGACGTACTTCAAGGTGAACGATCATCAGTACATCGAGGTCTTCCCCGAACTCAAGTCCGCCGATCAGGATCGCCTCTCCCACATCGCCTTCGAGACCACCGATATCCAGAAGCTCCGCGACTACCTCGACAGCCGCGGCGTCAAAGTTCCCGCCACCCTCAAGAAACGGCCTCGACAACAACATCTCGTTCATGATCGAAGACCCCGACGGACACCGCGTGGAGTTCGTCCAGTACATGCCCGGATCGCTGCACTCCAACGCCTTCGGGAAGTTCATGTCGGATGCCCGCATCTCCACCCGCATCATCCACGTCGGTATCACCGTCAAGGATCAGGCCGCCTCCGACCATCTCTATCGCGACATCCTCGGCTTCCACGAAACCTGGCACGGCGGCATGAAAGACGATCGCACCGATTGGGTGGACATGCGCGTCCCCGATGGAACCGACTGGCTCGAGTACATGCTCAATGTCCACGACCCCAGCCCCAAACAGCTCGGCGTCATGCATCACTTGGCTCTCGGCGTCCCCAGCGTCGCCAAGGGCTACAAACCGTCCAGGCCGCGGCTTCAAAGCCGACAGCCCCCGCAGATCGGCCGCGACGGCAAATGGCAGCTCAATCTCTACGACCCGAATCTCACCCGCGCCGAACTCATGGAGCCCAAGCCCGTAGAGAAGCCCTGCTGCTCGCCCATCATCGATTAGCGCGCTCCAGCACATCCCGAACCTTCGCCGTCAAAGTAACCGTGCTGTCAGGCTAGGGATCAGGCCGTCTCCGACCATCTCTATCGCGACGTCCTCAGCTTCCACGAAACCTGGCACGGCGGCACGAAGGGCGATAGCACCGATTGGGTGGACATGCGCGTCCCCGATGGAACCGACTGGCTCGAGTACATGCTCAATGTCCACGACCCCGAACCTCACCCGCGCCGAACTCATGGAGCCCAAGCCCGTAGAGAAGCCCTGCTGTTCGCCCATCATCGATTAGCGCGCTCCAGCACATCCCGAACCTTCGCCGTCAAAGTAACCGTGCTGTCAGGCTAGGGATCAGGCCGTCTCCGACCATCTCTATCGCGACATCCTCGGCTTCCACGAAACCTGGCACGGCGGCATGAAAGACGATCGCACCGATTGGGCGTACACGCGTCCCCGATGGAACCGACTGGCTCGAGTACATGCTCAATGTCCACGACCCCGAATCTCACCCGCGCCGAACTCATGGAGCCCAAGCCCGTCCATCCCGAACCTTCGCCGTCAAAGTAGCCGTGCTGTCAGGCTAGGGACCGGGCTGCCTCCGACCATCTCTATCGCGAAGTCCTCAGCTTCCACGAAAGCGTGGCACGGCGGTATGAAAGACGATCGCACCGATTGGGTGGACATGCGCGTCCCCGACGGAACCGACTGGCTCGAGTACATGCTCAATGTCCACGACCCCAGCCCCAACCAGCTCGGCGTCATGCATCACTTGGCTCTTGGCGTCCCCCGCGACGGCAAATGGCAGCTCAAACTTTACGACCCGAACCTCACCCGCGCCGAACTCATGGAGCCTAAGCCCGTCGAGAAGCCCTGCTGCTCGCCCATCATCGATTCGCGCGCTTAGTGCGATGGTTCATTCGATCGCTTACGCCACTCTTCCAGCACATCCCGAACCTTCGCCGTCAAAGTAGCCGTGCTGTAAGGCTTCTGAATAAAGTCCGCCAAGCCCTTCCCCGTGAAGCGCTGCACCGCCTCCACTTCGTTGTACCCGCTGCTTAAAATCACCGGCGTGTTCGGATCGATCATCTTCAATTGCCGGAACGCCTCCGTGCCGCTCATCACCGGCATCGTCATGTCGAGCAGCACCAACGAAACTCTGTTCCCCAACTCACGGAACAAATCCACGCCTTCTTTCCCGTTCTCTGCTTCGTATACCGTGTACCCGTAGCGCTCCAGCATCGATTTCGCCGTCCTTCGCACGAATGGCTCGTCATCGATCACCAGTACGCCTTCGCTCCCCTTTCGGATAACCGTCGCCGCCGGCTTGGGAACCGGTAGTCTCTCCGGTCCGTCGCCGGAAACAGCACCTTAAAGGTCGTCCCCTTCCCCAGTCGTGCTGTACACCTTGATTGCGCCCTTGTGCCCGCGAATAATCCCCAACACTGCCGCCAGCCCGAGCCCACGGCCGGTGAACTTGGTGGTGAAGAACGGATCGAAGATCTTCGCCACCGTGTCCGGGCTCATCCCCGACGCCCGTGTCATGTACTTCCAGCGTCACGTAGCGCCCCGGCTCAATCTCTTCGGCAGCGAGCACCGACGCGATATACTGCTCATCCAGATCCTGGTATCCCGTCACCACCAGCACCCCGCCGTTCTGCTCCCCAATCGCCTCCGCCGCGTTGATCACCAGATTCATCACCAGTTGCTGTAATTGCGTCGCATCCCCTTCGATACAGGGCAGATTGTACGCAAGGTCTAGTCGCAACTGCACCGTTTTCGGGATACTCGTCTGCACCAGGCTGCTGATCTGGCGGACCAGATCCGACATATCGACCGGCTCAATCAGAAACCGCCCCTTGCCCGCATACGCCAGCAGTTGCCGTGTTAGTTTCGCGGCCGACTCGCTCGCCGATACCACGTCCTGCAGCATCCGCCGCGCCGGACTGTTGGTGCTGATCGTGTCCATCGCCAGGCTTGAATTCCCCAGGATCCCCACCAGCAGATTGTTGAAGTCGTGCGCCACTCCGCCCGCCAGAACGCCTAGCGATTCCAACTTCGCCGCCTCCTGCAGCCGCGCCTCCATGCGCGCCGACTCCTCCGCTACCCGCTTCTCTTCTGTAATGTCGTGGTGAATCGCCGATAAGAAACGCTGCCCGCTCTCTTCATGGAGGTTGAACCGCGAAGAGCACCAGAGTTCCTCCCCCGTCTCGGTCGCCTGCCGCGTCTCGCCTTCCCAGAACGACGCCTGTTCGCACTTCTCGCGGATCGCCCGAAACACCCGCTGCTGCTCCTCCGCCGTTCCCGCGAAAATCGAATCCGCCCGCCGGTCCACCAGCGAATGCGAGTTCGCCCCCAGCATCGCCTCAAAACTCGGATTCGTTTGTATGATCCGCTCCTCCGGCAGTGACACTACCTCAAACCCCGGCTTCATGCTCCCGATAATGTGCTCCAGCCGCAGGCGCGCCTGTTCCGTTTGCAGCTGCTCCGTCAGGTCGCGGAACAGATACAGTTGTCCGTAAGCCGGCACTGCCGTCGTGAAGCGCTCCACCTGCCTTCCATCCGGCGACGTCCACAACCCTTGCGCTCCTCCGGCGCTCACCGTCCACTCACTCACGTCCCCGGGCAACATTTCGTTCGCCGCGCGATTCCGCAGCAGCACCCGCCCCGAGGCGTCCAGCAACAAAATCGCCTCTTCCACCGCATCCAGCACCGTTCCCAACAGACTGCTGTGCTCCCGCAACTCCGTCGCTTCCCGCTCGAGCTTCTCCGCCCGGCCCGGCATATTAATGAAGCCGATCGTTCGGGGAATCAACACAATCGCCGTTACCACCGATGCCACTGCCGTACCCAGATTCCAAAAGCCCTTCACCCAATAAATCGGCTTCCAGATCGAAACGATGTCGATCGCATGACCACCGCCACACAATGCGATAAAACAGGCGAACAGCAGCAGAATCGGCTCCAGCTTTAAGGCCATCCGTCGCTTCCACGCAATCAGACATAGCGCCAGCGGAATCGAGTAGTAGGACAGCGCCACTGCGGCGTCGGTCACAACGTGAAGCCCGATCAACCACGGATTCCACGTCATACACCAGCCATGCGGCATAAATAGGGAGTGCGTCATTCAATCTGCTCTCCTCTAATGTAAGTAAACGTGGCCCGGTCTGAGCGGGAAAAACGCCCGGCAGAACACGTGGGTAATGAAATGCAGCTTGAGTTGCTCACTCCGGTCTCGGTAATTGTCACCGTTTGCGCCCCGCCCGAAGCATCCGTTACCGGCAACTTGTCGTTGTAAATCTGTGCCGCTTGCGTTGTGAACTTTACGGTCAGCGTGCAACTGACTCCAGCCGCGAGCGATGTCGCACAAACCCTTCGACAATCGGTACACCGCGCCCGCTTTCAAAGTCACGCTCGTAATTCCCGCCGCCGCGCCCGGATTCCCCACCGTGACGTTCATCGAAACCGGCCGGAATCCCGCCGGTACGTTCCCGAAGTTCAAGGTTGTCGGCGACACTGACGCCAGCGACGCCTAGCCCCCGGACATCTGTAATACGAACGTGAGCTACTATGGCAGGTTATCTGGCTCGCGCATGTCCTCGAACCGCGTGAGATCTGCTCAATTCGCCGCGCGATGCCGAACCCGTGCATCGGTTCGAGGCTCAAACTTTTTGAGGATGAGCATGTCCAGCGTGCCCTGAATAAAGTGTGTACGTGGCTCGTCCTTAGGCCGAAATTGACTCAGCCCAACTCCGTTCTTTCGTCATCTTGATTGTCAAGACGTGACCGCCAAACAACTATCATCAGAGGAGGCGTACAAACCGGTGGATCTCAAAGCCAAGAGTGCGGGTCACAACTTACCCCTGGGTGTGGGCATCATCGTCTCCGCATTCCTCTGCTCCGCCGTCATGAGCACGCTGGGCAAAGAAGCCATGGGGTCTCCGCCGCTGCTCACCCTCTTCATGCAGTACGCGATCAGTTTCCTCGTGTTCGTCCCCTCCGCCGTAACCTCCGCCAAAGGATCGCTCGCCACCGGCCACCTGCGCCTGCAACTCTTCCGGAGCGTCGCCGGATCCGCCTGCCAGCTCCTCTTCTTCGTCGCTGTCCGCTCCCTCCCGCTGCTCGATTCCGTGCTGCTCTCGAACGCCGCGCCCCTGTTTATTCCGTTCGTCGTCTATCTCTGGTTCCGCAAAACCGTGCGTCCCATCGTCTGGCTCAGTCTGCTCATCGGACTCGCCGGCATCGTACTCATCATTCATCCCGGCCCGCAAATGATGCGCAATCCCGCGTCGCTGCTCGCGCTCGCGTCGGGCATGCTCTCCGCCCTCGCGCTCGTCTCCACCAACCAACTCGCGCAAACGGAGCCGCCCACCCGCATCCTGTTCTACAACTTCGGCTTCTCGACGCTCTTGCTGCTGCCTTTCCTGATATGGGCGTGGAAGCCGCTACCCGCGCGCACCTGGCTGCTGCTCGTCGGCGTTGGCGTCTTCTACACAGCCACGCAGTACCTGCTCATCCTGGCCTACCGCTATGCCAGCGCCACCGAACTCTCGCCTTTCAACTACACCGTCGTGATCTTCTCCGGGCTCCTCGGATGGTGGTTCTTCGGCAACGTCCCCGATCGCTCCGCGCTCATCGGAGCGTTTCTCGTCTGCGCCGGTGGGATCCTCAGCATCACCGCCGGCCACTCTGAAGGCCGCGGCCACCCGTTCGGCTGCGGACACTGGAAGCTTCGTTGGAAGTTCGGCAAAAGCCCGGACATAGCACTGACGAATGCTCCCTAAGTAACCACGTCCGATGGATACGCGACACGCGCGTAAACAAACCTGACTCCTTATTGACGATTTCCTCGCTTATATCTGGTGGATGGATACTCCTTGCGGCAAGGACATTCGCCGAGCGGGGACGGTTGTCGTCTATCCAGGAATGGGACGGTATGTTCGCTGCAGCCGGTATCTTCCAGGACGTCGCTGGAAGCCGGAAGCGATTTGCCGAAATAAACATTTCATAACAGAGGAAGTGATTAACAATGAAACCATCACTGAAAACCTTGTGGCGAAGTACTGTCATTTCGAGTCTTTCAGTCGGCCTGCTGCTAACGTCAACACGGTGCATCGCGTTTGCCCAGAATTGGTCTCTTGCGCAAGACGAGCACTTTTCTTTCGAGTACCCCACCGGATGGCGGGTCGAGACGCACTCAGCCGGTGTAGGTTTCATCGAGTTTGTTGCTACTGATCCAAGTTCCCAATACAAATTGGCCGTTGCGTTCGACGCCGGGTTTGTAAATCAGAAGGGCATCCTCAATCAATGTGAATCCGTCGACGCCTATCTCGACGCGGTGTATCAGGCGCGCTTCGCCCGGTATGAGACCGGAAAAGGGCAATATCCTTATACCAGCGTCACCAACGACGGGTTTCAGCCCGGATTTTTGGGAGGGAAGTCGACCACCGTAACAATTACTAATGTCGAGGCATATCAAAAGCCGTACACGAATGTCATCTACATGAATGCCATTCCGAGAGAAGGCGGAATTTATCTAGCTACCTTTGCACATCCGAGCGAAGCAATGGAGACATCTGAACCAGTTCGGCGGCATTTCTTGCATTCCATCTGGTTCTCTGCGGGGGCTCGCGACGAAAAAGCTTATTGCAACTACTTAGGCAGGTAGCGCCAATAATCTGGACTAGATAGACAAGGACGTTACCCGCAGAAGCGGCGCTCTCAACGTGTATGGACTCCTGTGTCGCGGCGATGAGGGTCACCTGCCCTACTTCCGATGCTTCTACTCGTCCGCCAGCCGCAGAGCCTACAGCCAGAATAGGACCCCGATTCCGCACGATCCGCTCGCCAGCGCATTCAAGCCACCTTCTCCCGCAGCATTGCAATCCACTTCGTCGGAATTTGGGACACCGCCTCCTCCATCGGCTTTACCTATGACTCGGTAAAACTCCTCTCGACGGACAACATCCCACCGTCGCCACCGGCCGGCACGCCGTCTCCATCGACGAACGCCGTTGCCTTTTCCAGGCAAACCTCTGGGGTGTTCCCGAAGTGCACTCCGATGTTGGAGGAAGCTATCCCAAACGCAGTGCGCGCCCTCCGAGCAGGCGTTCCTTCGGCTGCTGCAAGATGCCCAAATTGCAGGTCTAATAGTTATCCAGGAAAAGCTCAATGCGGTCACCGGCGCGCGACTCCGCCTCATCTGGACAGCCCCCGCCAACTCTACCCGCGCCCCCATCCCGAACGATCCAGCATTCATCGATCACTCACCTGGGAGTGGCGCATTCTCGAATTCTTTCCGCATAAGGAATTCGACCAGAATGGAATCAAGCGCTAGAAAACCGCTCCCTCCTCGCATAGCCGCGAGTTACCCGACGGCGCGATCCTTCACCCCTATGTCCAGAAACGCCTGGATACCGATTCTCCATATCGGCCCGGGAATTTGGAACAAGTAAGATCCGCCCCTGAGTCAAGCCCCCGTGAATCTCCTCTCCCGTTGCTGAGCAGCAGTTAGCTGCGGACGGTATCGCGGTTTATCGGCCTGACCCAATGGTGGAACCACGTCGCAGTTCCGCAGTGACCCCGTCAGTAGCCGTTTGGGGAATAGTTGCGCCCGCCTGACAATTGTTAGCTCGCGCGCAGTCACTCCATGAGACCCTGGAGGCATGCGCCCTCGATTTCACTGTAGTTACAAGTTATTCGCGGGCCTCGCTCTCTTCGCCCTCGCGTCGTCCACTCCGGCCGCGCCGCCCGCTGACTCCATGTCCGCTCCCGCCGTCCGGTATAACGCCGACGCGCAGCTCCTATACCCCGCCAATTACCACGAGTGGGTCTTCCTCAGCTCCGGCGTCGGCATGACTTACGGACCCCTCGGCAACAACGAGCGTCCATCCGCGCCCAAGTTCGACAATGTCTTCGTGAATCCGGACTCCTACCGTGCCTTCCTGAAGACCGGACACTGGCCGGACAAAACCATGTTTGTTCTCGAAGTCCGCAACTCCGCAAGTCACGCCTCCATCAACCACGATGGTCACTTTCAAACCAGCAAGATCGGCGTGGAAGCGGAAGTGAAAGACAGCTCCACCAAGTCCGGCGAGTGGACCTTCTACGGCTTCGGCGTCCCCGCCGATCCTGCCCACGCTTCCGCCCGGCCCATCCCGCGCTCCGCGGATTGTTACTCCTGCCACGCCGCCAACACCGCCGTCGAGAATACCTTCGTCCAGTTCTATCCCGACCTCTTCGCCGTTGCCATTGCCAAAGGCACTCTCAACCCCAGCTTCCAGATCTCCGATTCCCGCTGAACCCCATGCTCATTCTGAGCGCAGCGTCACCGACGGATCCACGCGGGTCGCCCGCAACATGGATGGTGCAACAGGGCGACATGGCTAAACCGTCCTTAACACGCGATCGATGGCAAAAGTGACACTCCGCCACCGCGCCTCTTCAGCTTCCAGTTGCTTCTTCCCCGCCGCGGCGAGTTCGTAAACTCGACTGCGCCCGCCCGTCTCTTTCTTGATCCACTTCCCCTTTATCCAACCGGCCTCCTCCATCCGGTGCAAAGCCGGATACAGTGAGCCATCCTCCACGCGCAGCACTTCTTCGGAGATCTCCCGAACCGCAGCGCTAATGGCGTAGCCATGAATGTGAGGCCGTCGGGACAGAACTTTCAGAACCAACAGATCTAGAGAGCCTTGCAATTTGTCGGCTTTAGGCAAGCTATGCTCCTCAGATATCTTAGTACATGGACTTCTTAGCAGACACGAGGCGCGGTTTAAAAAACGAAAGGCAAGTTAGCGTTGACTCCGGGAACGCGGCAACATCAAAAAGGTGCGAATGATTGGCCAGCCCCTGGGTTGGCGATGGGTCTCTTTCACAAAAGATTTGTTTAATTCGTTGACCCGTTCCGACCCGAAATCGCGCTATACACTTTGAGGTCTTATGAACAAGCGCGAACCAAAAAATATCGTTGTCTGTTGTGACGGAACAGGCAATGAATTTGGAGATTCAAACTCCAACGTAGTAAAGCTTTACACCGCCCTCTGTGTGGAGGAACAGCAGGTCGCTTACTACCACCCCGGGGTTGGCACGATGGGAACGCCGGGTCGTGTGAGCTGGCTTGGGAAAAAGGCATCTCAACTAGGCGGCCTTGCGTTCGGCATCGGATTCACAGACCAGATCGCCGACGCTTACCGCTTCCTGATGAACCAGTATCGGGATGGAGACAGAATCTTCCTGTTCGGATTCTCACGAGGCGCCTACGCCGTACGTGCTCTCGCCGGCGCTCTGAACGTCTATGGCCTCCTGTGTCCCGGCAATGAAGGCCACCTCCCCTACCTCTTACGTTTCTACTCTTCCGCAAGCCGGAAAGCGTACAGCCAAAGTAAGACCCAAATTCCACACGATCCACTCGCGGACGCGTTCAAAACCACCTTCTCCCGTAGCATTCCAATCCATTTCGTCGGCGTGTGGGACACTGTCTCCTCGATCGGCTTTATCTATGACCCGGTAAAGCTACTTTTTGATGGACAGAACCCTATCGTCGCTACGGGTAGACACGCCGTCTCCATCGACGAACGCCGTTGCTTTTTCCAGGCAAACCTGTGGGGCCCGCCGCTGCCTGCCGACCAAACGCCGATGTTCAAGGGAACCACTCAGGATATCGTTCAGGCTTGGTTCCCCGGAGTCCACTCAGACGTTGGAGGAAGCTATCCCCAAACCCAGTCCGCGCCCTCAGAGAAGGCTTTGCGTTGGCTGCTGCAAGAGGCGGAGGTGGCAGGCTTGTTGATCAACCAGGAGAAGCTCAGAGCCATCACGGGCGGCCCGACGCCACCCCACCTGGAGAGCCTACGCCTACTGTATCCTCGCCCCCACCCGGAAAGATCTTGCATCCATCAATCACTTACCTGGAAGTGGCGCGCTCTCGAGTTCTTCCCGCACAAGTATTTCGATCAGAACGGGGTCAAACGCTGGAGAATTCTTCCAACCTCGCACCGCCGCGAGTTACCCGATGGCGCGATTCTTCACCCCTACGTCAAGGAGCGCCTGGATACCGATTCTGACTATCGGCCCGGTAATCTCGATGCGAGTAAGATTCGGCCCTTGAGCCAATCCCCAGTGAAACTCCCCTCTCCAGCCACTGAGCAAAAGCTGGCTGCGAACGGGTTCTTCGTGTATCGGCCTGGGCCAATCGTGAAGTCACGAAGCGCGGCGGTCCCCGTGTCTGTAGCTCTCCTGGGAGTCGTTGCGCTTGCATGGCGATTGCTTCGGCGCTAGGGCAGTTATGCTCCATCAAAGCAAGCCCACGAACATGCGCCGGCGACTTCGCTTCAAATAGACTGCCTGCGCTGGCGGCGCGCGTCCGCTTAAAGTGACGCGCAGCTCTAAGACCCGCTAATTACCGCGAGTGGGTTACCGCAGCTCCCGCGTCGGCATGACTTTACGGACCCATCAACGACAACGAGCGCTTGGCCGCCCCCACGTTTAATAACTTGTTCGTGAGTCCGGACCTTTAGCCATCACACAAAATCCAAATTTATTTACTTACTCCATCCAGACAACTTAGTCGCTTTCACCCGCTCCCGTTCGGCCTAGCCTGCGCGCTCTGCTCTCTACACTCGCAGTAGGGAGCCATATGTCACCGCAACCATTCACCGCCGCGCAGTCGAAAGTGCTCGTTCACATCTCCGCGGGCAGCACTCTGAAAGCCGCCGCCGAAGCGGCCGGTGTGCATCGCAACACGATCCTTCATTGGCGTCGCAACTTGCCTGGCTTCCGTGCGGCGTGGGAGCAATCCCACTACGACCAAATGATGCAAGTGCGCGACGAGGTCCTGCCGCTCGCGCCTTTGGCCGTGACAGCGATTCGCGAGATCCTCGAGAATCCGGCAGCCCCGCCGGCGCTTCGCCTGCGCGCTGCGCTCGCCGTCCACAAAATCATCTCCACGCCGCCTCCGGCTCAGCCCGAACGCGACGGGATCGAACTCGAGGCAACGCTTCCCGAAGCCGCAGCGCCAATGTGCGCGCTCACAGTTGAAATTCCTGCACAATCTTGCACAACGCCGTTGCAAACAAAGGCGGTTCCCCAACGGATCGATTGTGCACCGCCGTCCAAAACTGTGCACAGTCCCGCACCATCGACCTCCAAGACCGGTCGTAATGAGCCCTGCCCTTGCCGCAGCGGCCGCAAGTTCAAACACTGCTGCTCGGGAAAAGCGATTGCCGCCTAACCGCTACGCTCCGGCGAATGGCTTCCATTTGCAACGAAGGGAACTTGGCGATGCCCGACTTCGCCGCCGGTTTTCCCATGGCCTTCTGCTCACGACGTGGAGCCACGCCATCGCTCCGAAGCCGGAGCCGTCAACGTGCGCGACCGAAATCGAAAACCGTGCACAATGTTGCACAACGCCTTTGCAAACAAAGCCGGTTCCCCAACGGATCGATTGTGCACCGCCGTCCAAAACTGTGCACGATCCCGGACCGCCCTTGCCGCAGCCGCAAGTTCAAACATTGTTGTTGGGGAAAAGCGATTGCCGCCTAACCGCTACGCTCCGGCGATTGGCTTCCATTTGCCACGAAGGAAAATTGGCGATGCCCGACTTCGCGGCCGGTTTTCCCATGGCCTTCTGCTCACGACGTGGAGCCACGCCATCGCTCCACACCCGGAGCCGTCAACATGCGCGACCGAAATCGAAAACCGTGCACAATTCTGCACAACGCCGGTGCAAACAAAGGCGGTTCCCCAACGGATCGATTGTGCACCGCCGTCCAAAACTGTGCACGATCCCGCTCCGCCCTTGCCGCAGCAGCCGCAAGTTCAAACACTGCTGCTCGGGAAAAGCGATTGCCGCCTAACCGCTACGCTCCGGCGATTGGCTTCCATTTGCAACGAAGGGAACTTGGCGATGCCCGACTTCGCGGCCGGTTTTCCCATGGCCTTCTGCTCACGACGTGGAGCCACGCCATCGCTCCACAGCCCGAGCCGTCAAAGTGCGCGACCGAGATCGAAAACCATGCACAATCTTGCACAACGCCGTTGCAAACAAAGGCGGTTCCCCAACGGATCGATTGTGCACCGCCGTCCAAAACTGTGCACGATCCCGGACCGCCCTTGCCGCAGCGGCCGCAAGTTCAAACATTGCTGTTGGGGAAAAGCGATTGCCGCCTAACCGCTACGCTCCGGCGATTGGCTTCCATTTGCCACGAAGGAAAATTGGCGATACCCGAGTTCGCCGCCGGTTTTCCCATGACCTTCTGCTCACGACGTGGAGCCACGCCATCGCTCCGAAGCCGGAGCCGTCAACGTGCGCGACCGAGATCGACAACCATGCACAATCTTGCACAACGCCGGTGCAAACAAAGGCGGTTCCCCAACGGATCGATTGTGCACCGCCGTCCAAAACTGTGCACGATCCCGCACCGCCCTTGCCGCGGCGGCCGCAAGTTCAAACATTGCTGTTGGGGAAAAGATTGCCGCCTAACCGCTACGCTCCGGCGATTGGCTTCCATTTGCAACGAAGGGAACTTGGCGATGCCCGACTTCGCGGCCGGTTTTCCCACGGCCTTCTGCTCACGACGTGGAGCCACGCCATCGCTCCACAGCCGGAACCGTCAACGTGCGCGACCGAAATCGACAACCATGCACAATTCTGCACAACGCCGTTGCAAACAAAGCCGGTTCCCCAACGGATCGATTGTGCACCGCCGTCCAAAACTGTGCACAAACCCGCACCATCGACCTCCAAGACCGGTCGTAATGAGCCCTGCCCTTGCCGCAGCGGCCGCAAGTTCAAACATGCTGTTGGGGAAAAGCGATTGCCGCCTAACCGCTACGCTCCGGCGATTGGCTTCCATTTGCCACGAAGGAAAATTGGCGATACCCGAGTTCGCCGCCGGTTTTCCCATGGCCTTCTGCTCACGACGTGGAGCCACGCCATCGCTCCACAGCCCGAGCCGTCAAAGTGCGCGACCGAGATCGAAAACCATGCACAATTCTGTACAACGCGGTTGCAAACAAAGACTGTTCTCAATCCACGGCTTGTGCAAAGCCACTCAGACTCGTGCCAATCCTGCGCAATCGACCCCGAAAACCGATCGCACCGTGCCTTGTCGTCTCTTTCTGGTGCCTCTTCCCAACGCCTGGCCGCTTCGCCGACTCGCCGCCCACAACATCATCCCTACCCCGCCCTCAACACAACCCGAGCGCAGCGGGATCGAGTTCTATCTCTCGCAGAGCCGCATCCCGACCCGCGCCGCCAATGTGCGGGCCCGCAATCCAAAACCATGCACAATCTTGCACAACGGTGTTGCAAACAAAGCCCGTTCCCAACTCATCGATTGTGCAAAGCTACCCAAAACTGTGCACAAACCCCGCACAATCGGCCCCAAAACCGGTCGCAAACCAGCCCTGCCCGGGGTGCAGCGGCCGCAATCCAAGCACTGCTTCTGGGAGGAAACTACTTGCCGCTGAACCGCTGCCCTCAGCCCGTCGGTTTTACCTTGCAACTAACTGGGACTGGGAATCCCCGCCTTCGCTGCAGCCTTCTTTTGGGCCTTCTTTTCACGGCGTGGCAGGCGATGCTTCTCTTTCTTTACCAGGCGTCCCGGCCGCTTCGGCGTGGTTGCGGGCTTCACCGACGCTTCCCCGCTCTCCGTCTTCCCGAGCGTCGCAATCTTCGCCGCCGCGGTGCCGATGACCTTGGCTGCGCTCACAAGGATGTTGTCCTTCTTCTCCGGCTTCGCTGCTTTTTCCTGTTTCTCTGCCATGGAGAGTAGTCTATCGTCCGGCGCGCGGAAAATAGCGGTGGAAGTGGTAACCTGCGTACCGTTGGTCTCTCGCTTCCTCCGTCCGGCCTTGTTGCTTCTCTGCTTCGGAAGCTTGGCCTGCGCCCTCGACCTCAAATCCCTCAAGCCCCAGGGTTACGTCAGCGATTTCGCCGGAGTCGTCGATGCCGAGAGCCGCGCTGCCATCGAGACCTTTCGCGCTGCGGTCGAAAACGCCACCGGCGCGCAGATGTCGTTCGTCACTCTCCACACGCTCGACGGCGAGCCGCTCGAAGACGTCAGCATCGATCTGTTCCGCCAGTTCGGCGTCGGCCAGAAGAATAAAGACAACGGCGTCCAACTCCTGCTCGTCACCGGCGATCATCGCAGCCGCCTCGAAGTCGGCAACGGTCTCGAACCCATGCTGCCCGACGGTCTCGATGGGCAGATCCTCGTCGACATGCGCCCCGAACTCCAGGCCGGCACACTACGGCCCAGCCACTCTCGCCGCCGCTCAGCGCATCGGCCAGACCATCGCGCAAGCCCAGGGCGTCCACGTCGCCGCGGCGCCGCTGCCGCTACCGCAGCCGCCGCCCAGCCCCACGACGATGGCGGTCGCATTCCCTGGCCCCTCATCGTCTTCGGCATCCTCATCCTGCTCTTCCTCTTCCGCCGGGGCGGACGCGGCGGCGGCGGCTTCTGGTCCCGGCATCTTCCTCGGCAATCTGCTCGGCGGCGGATGGGGCCGGCGGCGGGGGTGGCTTCGGCGGCTTCAACGGCGGCGGCGGCTCCTCCGGTGGATTCGGCGGTTTCGGCGGCGGCGATGCCGGCGGCGGCGGAGCTTCCAGTAGCTGGTAACATGCCGCCCCGCCTGCGTGGTTTAGAATCGAGGGTCACCCATGAAGCCTGAGCCGCCCGAGCCACTCCTTCGTCAACTCGTCGAGAAACTGACCAAGGCTCATGGCGACGACCTCGTCTCCGTCATCCTTTATGGTTCCGCCGCCGGCCCCGGCCAGTCACGACCCCGGCTTCTCCGATCATCAACGTCCTCTGCGTTCTCCGCGAGGTCACGCCCCGGCAGCTCGACACGCTCGCAGCCCGTCTTCACCTGGTGGCGCGCTCACGAGAAACCCGTGCCCCTGCTGCTTGAGCGAGCGCGAAGTGCCCGCTTCCACCGACTGCTTCCCCATCGAGTTCCACGACATGCAGCGCAGCCGCCGCGTCCTCGCCGGCTCCGATGTCATCGAAGGCCTGCGTCGTCGACCCGAAACCTTCTACCGCGCCCAGGTCGAATACGAGCTCCGCTCCAAACTGCTTCGCCTCCGCCAAAAGGCCGCCACCATCCTCGATGACCGCAAACTTCTCGCGCCGCCTGCTGGTCGAATCCGTCACCACCTTCTGCGTGCTCATCCGCCACGCTCTGCTGCTGCACGGCGTCGACGCGCCGCACGACCGCCGCGCGCGTGGTCGAGCTTGGCCGCCCAGCACCTGGGCGTCGACCCCGAATCGTTTTCGAAGTTGCTCGACGTCCGCGAAAAGAAGTCAAAGCTCGGCGGGTTCGGAACCCGTCGCCCTGCTCGGCGATTATCTGAAGCAGATCGAAATCATCATCGACATGCCGTCGACGGCCTGGCCACGGCCAGTTGCCGGCAGTATGAAAGGAGATGCATGAAAGCTGGTTTGATCGTTCTGATCGTCGTCCTGTTATGGCGGTCTTCGTGGTCGGCGGAAAGTTCGTCAGCGTCCGCAATGACCTCGCCACCAAGCGCGAAACCATCAATGCGGATTGGGCGCAGATCGACGCCGACCTGCAGCGCCGCGCCGATCTGATCCCCAATCTGGTCGCCACCGTCAAGGCCTACGCCAAAGAGGAAACCACCGTCGTCGACGAGATCTCCAAAGCCCGTTCCGGCCTGCTCAACGCCAACACGCCCGGAAGACAAGATCGCCGCCAACAATCGCATCGACAGCGCCCTCGGCCGCCTGCTCGTTGTCGTGGAGAACTACCCCAATCTCAAGGCCAATCAGAACTTCCAAAGCCTGCAGTTCCAGTTGGAAGGCACCGAAAACCGGATCCTGCAGTCGCGCCGCGTCTACAACAAGGCCGTTCAGGACTACAACACCGAGCTGCAGCTCTTCCCCCAGAACATCGTCGCGTCGCATCTCCGGCTTCCAGCCGAACAACGCCTACTTCAAGACCGACGCCGGCGCGCGCGCCGCTCCCAAAGTTTCAGACGATCAGAAATTCTAACACCTTCATGAGCACACCTGTTTTCGCAAACTACATTGCCGGCGAGTGGGTGGATGGCGGCGACTACATCGAAAACCGCAACCCCGCCAACACCGATGAGATCGTCGGCCTGCACCCCAAAGGCCGCGCCGCCGATATCGAGAACGCCGCCGCCGCCGCCGCCGAAGCTCTGCCCGCCTGGGCCGTCATGCCCGGCCCGGCGCGCGGCGCCATCCTCTTCAAAGCCGCCGACATTCTGGAACACGAGTTCGATCAGCTCGGCGCTGAGATGACCCGCGAAGAAGGCAAGACGCTTCCCGAAGCCAAGGGCGAAGTGCGCCGCGCCATCAACATCTTCCGCTACTACGCCGGGCGAAGGCTCGCGTGCCGGCGGCATCCTCACGCCCTCCGAACGCGACCGCGTCCATACCTTCGCCATCCGCAAGCCATCGGCGTGGTCGGCCTCATCACGCCCTGGAACTTCCCCATCGCCATTCCCGCCTGGAAGATGGCGCCCGCGCTGATCTGCGGCAACACCATCGTCGTCAAGCCCGCTTCCGTCTCGCCGCTCAGCTCCTGGCGCATCGTCGAAGCGCTTCACAAGGCCGGCATGCCGAAAGGCGTGGTCAACTTCGTCACCGGATCGGGCGGGGAACTCGGCGGCGCGCTCGTCAATGCCGCGCCCGGTCAAAGCCATCTCCTTCACCGGTTCCAACGATGTCGGCCACTGGATCCACACCGAAGCCTCCAAGCGCCGTATCCGCATCCAGCTCGAAATGGGCGGCAAGAATCCCACCATCGTGCTGGCCGACGCCGATTTCAACTCCGCCGTCGAGAACACCGTCAACGCCGCCTTCTTCTCCACCGGACAGAAGTGCACCGCCACCAGCCGCGTCATCGTCGAAGAACCGCATTTACGACCGTTTCCTCGCCGCGCTCGTCGAACGCACCCGCAAGCTCAAGGTCGGCAACGGCATGGAAGCCGGGCATCGATATCGGCCCTTGCGTCGATCGCAGGCCAGTTGGAAACCGTCCTCAAGTACATCGAGATCGGCCGCGGCGAAGCCGGCGAACCGCGCGTCGGCGGCACGCCATCTCACCGGCGGCGCTTTCGACAAAGGCTACTTCGTTGAGCCCACCATCTTTGCCGACGTCGAACCGCAAAGATGTCATCGCCCAGGAAGAAATCTTCGGTCCGGTGCTTGCCGTCATGCGCGCCAAAGACTTCGAAGACGCCATGCGCATCGCCAACGCACATCCCGTTCGGCCTGTCCGCCTCCATCCAGACCACCAACGTTTCCCGCGTCTTCGATTTCGTCTACCGCGCCGAAGCCGGTCTTGCTCACCGTGAATCTGCCCAGCGCCGGCGTCGAATATCAGCTGCCCTTCGGCGGCACCAAAGACTCCAGCTTCGGTCCCAAAGAACAAGGCCCGGCCGCGTTTGATTTTTATAGCGACTACAAGACCATTTATCTGAAATACTAGGACACTGCCGACGCACCATGCAACTCGGTCAAATTCGGAAAGACGGCGCCACTGTCGCCGCCATTTTCGAGGGCGACTTCGCGTCCGCTCCATCCCCGCTCACACCCTCGCGGACCTGATCCGCCGCTCCGAAGCCGAAGGCGATTCCGCTGCCGCAACTGGCGGACCAGCTTGCCTCCCGGCCAGCGACGAGCCAGCCGTTCCCGTCAGCCCCATTCATCCGCGCGAAGTGTGGGGCTGCGGCTGCACCTATGAAGCCAGCGCGTCCTTCCGCGATGCCGAACACGGCACCCGCGAAGGCATGTACGCCCATGTCTACCGAGAGGACCGCCCGGAGATCTTCTTCAAAGGGACGGCGCGCGTCTGCGTCGGCCCCGGCCAGCCCATCGGCATCCGCGCCGATTCCAAATTCACCGCGCCGGAGCCGGAACTCGCGCTCGATCCTCGGCAGCAAGGGCAAGATCGCCGGCTACACGCTCGCCAACGATGTCTCCGCCTGGGATATCGAGCGCGAGAACCCGCTCTACCTGCCGCAATCGAAGTCCTACAACGCCTGCTGCTCGCTCGGCCCGGTCATCGTCACGGCCGATTCCATCGCGCGATCCCTACAGCCTCGAGATGACCTGCACTATCGTTCGCGACGGCGCCGACGCGCTTCTCCGGAGCCATCTCCACCGCCAAGCTCCATCGCAAGTTCGAAACTCTGACCGCGTTTCTGCTGCGGTCCAACTCGGTTCCCGCGGCTTCCGTCCTGCTCACCGGCACCGGCATCATCGTGACCGAAAAATGCGGCGCTCCAGGCGGCGACCGAGTCGATATCCACGTTCCCGGAATCGGCACGCTGAGCAACTCGCAGCCACCGTTTAGACGCCGGATTCTTCCGGGGCTCTTCGATCGCGTCCAGCAGTTCGGGGTTTTTGGCGAATCGTTTCAGCACCGCGGATCACGGTTCCGCTCCGGAATCCGGCGCGCAGCAAGCGCCGGTACGCGGCGGCCAGATCTTTGTCCTATTCGAACAGCTGCTCGCGCGGCGCGTTCCGGTACTTCCGCCGGATGTAGTCCTCGACCAGCTTCACTTCGTCGGTGTCTTTGTAGGCGTTCTCCACCGCCGCTTCGGCCACCGATGGAGCCGATTCGCGGCGGCCCCGCAAATCGTTCATCGTGCGGGCCCGGCCGAAGCGCTGGTTCTCCAGCCGCGACGCCGCGAACTGTCTCGGCGAAGCGCTTGTCGTCCATGTACCCGTACTCGCGGAGCCGGGCCCGAATCACCCCATCCATATCGCCCGGTTCCGCGGCGCGGATCCGGAGCTTGCCGCGCAATTCCGCGGTCGATTGCGCCCGCCGCGCCAGGCTCCCACGGCATACTCGAACAGCTCCTGCGCCTCGAGTTTCTTGCGCGGTTTGCGCACCTTGGTACTAAAACTGCTCCTACTGTGTTCGAGAGTATACTTTAAGGGCTGTGCCCACCGAGAAGAAGGAGTTAACGACCATGGATAAAGACGGATTTACGAATTTTCTCCTGGGGATTGGGCGTTGGCGTGGGCCTTGGTATTCTTTTTGCCCCCAAAGTCAGGCGAGCAGACCCGCGGGCTTATTAAAGAAAAAGCCAATGAAGGCACCGACTATCTGAAGAAGGCCGACGTCGGATTGGAAGTCACCGCCGATGATCTGGTTAACAAAGGCAAGATGCGTCAGCAAGCAGAAAGATAACCTGAACGATGCCGTGGAAGCCGGCAAACAGGCCTATCGCGAGAAGGTGGAACCGAAAGTTTCAGAGACCTTAGCTTAATTATCTAAGGCGCGACAATGTCGGAAGAGCAATTTCGGTAGGTAGTAGCGGGCGGCGTTTTTTTAGCCGCCCTCTCATTCTAGTGATCATGGCGGCTGTTGCCGTCGTGATCGCAATGGTAGTGATCAAGTTGCGGCAGAACGTCGAGCCGTTGACTTCAGGCCGCAATGCCGATTGTGAAGAACGTGAGCTGAGACTACCGCCGCGCTGAAACCTAAGGTGATTCGGATCTCCGAACAAGCCACCGATGTCTCGCAACTGGTGGTGGCGGAAGCGCATCGGTACAGCGATGTCTCAAAGATTTGCTGAAAAGGTCAATAGAGGTGTCGCAGCTCGTTATTGACGAAGCGCATCGTTATGGCGATGTCTCGAAAGACGTAGCTGCTCGGGCCAAGACGCAGGTGGCCAAGATCGATGGCGTCGTTGACGACGCTGTGGTCCAGGTGCAGGAGGCGGGTGTCGCGGTGAAGTCTGCCGTGCTTAAGCCGGTGAAGATCGCCGATGGCGTGTTCACCGGAGTACGTGTAGCACTGCTAACGCTCGCTCGTGGCAGCCGGGCTCCCGTTAATCGGGCAACTCTCGACGAAGAGATGTTCATCTGATGCCCCAGTTGGCCTTGGTTTATGGGCTGCGGCTGCTTCCCGCAGAAGAAATGGAGGAGTTGAGCGATGCGCCTATCTCTCTGAAAAACGGCAATAGCGCGTCTGTCACCATGCATCTATTGGAGGGTGCGACGGAACACGAGATTCGCCACCAACTTGAGCACTCGATTGATGCTTTTTTTGAGTTTTATCCTGAAGTCTAACCCCCCGACGCGATATGGACCTGAATATCGTGATTGCTGAACTGCGCGAAGAACTCGAGAAGGCGATCCAGGTGTCGCAAGCGCTCGAAGCGCTACAAGCTTACGTCACCGCCGTGAAGCCAGTCAGCCAGAGGACGATAGCCTTGAGATTCGGCGAGGTCCCCGCCGACGTGCCAAGCCGGAATCCAATCGCCATCCCTGAAGAAACTCATTGGGCAGTAGTCTCGATTTGCTGGCCCCGATCCGGAACGCATCGTGATACTGTCTCCGGCAATCGCGTCGGTCGAAAGTTCACTTCGTCTCAGGTACAGATGCCACCGTTTCTGCCGTGGCGCTCTGTTTCGTCCGGCCTCCCGCGTTCTCATCTCATAACCGAACTTGAGGCTCTCGGCGTGCTCTCGAGAACGCTCAAAGCCAATGATGATTTCGTCGTTGAAGCGCGCCGGGATACAGATACCGGCATCGCGCCTCCACCACCGCGATCACCACGCCTTCCTGTTCCATCTCGCGGTAGTCGAAGCCCATATGGTCGCAGAATTCCACCCGCGCGATCTCCATCCAAATCAGGTAATTGGCGTGGTAGACAACGCCCATCTGATCGGTCTCCGCATACCGCACCCGCACCCGCGATTCGAACTCGCGCCATCAAAAAAGTGTAACGCAGTGAGCAGATTAGCACCGTCTGGTAGACTTGGCCTCGCAATGCGGGTGAAGGTGCTTTTCTTCGGCATGCTGAAGGACATCACCGGGTTTTCCACACGAGCAGATTGACCTCTCCGAGCCGGCTTCGCTGGGCACGGTCTGGGACGCACTATGCCGCGCGATTTCCCCGCTTCGCACAGATGAAGACGCACCTGCGGCTGGCGCTGAACCAGGAGTTCTCCGCGTTGGATGCCGCCCTCTCGCCCGGCGACGAGATCGCTTTCCTGCCTCCCGTAAGCGGGGGCTCGGACGCGCCGATTGTTCGCACTCACGCGCGAGCCGATCGACACGCGCGCGCTGTGCAGCCGAATGCAACGCGACGCAGGATGGCGCCGTGGTGACCTTCGAAGGCGTGGTTCGCGACAACACCACGCGGCCGCGCGACCGAGTTCCTCGACTACGAGGGCTACGAAGCGCATGGCGCTGCGGATGATGGAGGACCTCGGGCCGGGACCTTCGCGGGCATTACGCCATCGGTCGGCATCGCCATCGTGCATCGGCTGGGACGCCTTGCGATCGGCGAAGCGAGCGTGGTGATCGTCGTCTCGGCGCCGCACCGCAAGCCCGCCTTTGAAGCCTGCTTCGAAGCCATCAACCGGCTCAAGGCCACCGTGCCCGATCTGGAAGAAGGAGCATTTCGTCGACGGCGACGTCTGGGTGGACGGGGCAGTGGGATCGACGCACGCGAGTCTCTCCTAGCCTGGTCCTGCTTGAGCTCGTCTGCTGCCGCATGCTGCAGTTGGCCGCAGGACGAGCCCGTGCTGCGCGTGCGCGTCAACCTGGTGCACCTGCTGGTCACCGCCAAAGACGCGGCGCGGCAATCTGGTGGGAAATCTCACCCGCGACGACTTCAATATCAGCGACAACGGCGTGCCTCAAAAGATCGTCCATCTTCGAGCGGCAAACCGAGCAGCCGCTTTCGGTTTCGCCTCCTGATCGACAACAGCGGCTCCACGGCCAAAGATCTGAAGTTCGAAGTCGATTCGGTCAGCCGCTTCGTCCGCGCGCTGTTCGAAGGCGGCAACGATACGGACCGCGCCGCCCTTTACAGTTTCAACTACCAGGTGGTGAAGCAGACCGCGTTCACCCGGCAACGCGAATCCTATCGATCATGCGCTGCGGCAGCTGCAGGGCGAAGCCGGCACTTCGCTCTATGACGCGATCTATCTGGCTGCCGGCGAATTCTACGGCCGCGAGGGCCGCCACGTGATGGTGATCGTCACCGACGGCGGCGACACCACCAGCTCGCAAGGACTTTCACGCCGCTCTCGAAGCCGCGCAGCGCTCCGATGTCGTCATCTATCCCGCTCCTGTCGTCCCCATCGAAAACGACGCCGGCCGCAACATCGGCGGCGAGAACGCCCTGACCACCCTCGCGGCGGGAACCGGCGGCCGCGTTTTCGTGCCCACTCTGGGCGCGTCGCTCGACCGCGCGCTTTGAGCAGATCGTGAACGAGCTTCGCACCCAGTACTTTCTTGGCGTACTACCCGCATGACGTGCCGCACGCCGCGCGACCGCTTCCATCGCATCGGGGTGGAGATGCGGCGGCCGGGTTTGCAGATCTCGACGCGCAGTGGCTACTATGGGGAGTCCGAGGCCGCGTCGCCGGGCACCGCTCGATTTTGCCGACGCCTGAACCGTGCGCGATCATCATGCCACAGCCTTCCGGAAAATCCGGCGCTAAAGCTCCCGAACAGACGTTCGAAGAAGTGAAATACCTGAAACATCTGATCGATAAGCCAGACGCCCGTCCGGCTGAAGCTCAGCAATAACGAACTGGTGGACGGAACCATCGAGTACTTCGACGCGCGCTTTCATCCGCGTCACGCGCGCAGACGGGCCCAACCTGTTTGTCTTCAAACACGACATCAAGTACCTGTCCGAAGCGGAACTCCTGAGTCCGCATGCCATCTTTCGTGGAAGCCGCCGCGCAGATCGCGCGGGAAGCCGGAGCGCTTGCTCGTCCGATTTCTTCGCCCGGCGGATCGGATTTGAGCTGAAGGGCGATTTCGATCTGGTGACGGAAGCCGATCGCGCTTCCGAGAAGCTGGTGATCGAGCGCCTCACCGAGCTGTTCCCGGACCACGGCATCGTCGGCCGAAGAAGGCGGCGGCCATGAGAGCTCGTCTCGCGCTATCGCTGGTATGTGGACCCGCTCGACGGCACCACCAACTTCGCCCACGGATATCCCATTTTCAACGTCACGCTGGGCCTGGAACGCGACGGCGAAATCATCGCGGGCGTGATCTACGATCCCACGCGGGACGAGATGTTCGCGGCCGAAAAAGGCGCCGGCGCCACGCTCAACGGCCAGCCCCGATCCACGTCTCCAGCGCAGCGCGCCTGGAAGACAGCCTGGTGTCCACCGGCTTTCCCAGCCGCAAGCGCCACCTGAACGTCAACATTCACTTCTATCACCAGCTCGCCATGGCGACGCACGGTGTTCGGCGCGGCGGTTCGGCGGCTATCGATCTGGCTTACGTGGCTTGCGGGCGGCTCGACGCTTTTTGGGAATTCGGTCTGAATCCGTGGGATTTAGCGGCCGGGTAAGCTGCTCGTGACCGAAGCGGGCGGGCGCGTGACGGACATGAAAGGCGCGGCCGCACCACGTTCGGGGCCCCCATCTGCTTGGTGGATAACGGACTTGATTCACGAGGAGATCTGTCAGTTGTTCGGCGAGGTTTTTCGGGGCGAGTACCGCTTCCCGATGCCTGTCATTCAGCCCGGAATAGCGGCGTCCGGACATAGCCGGGGACGGTCTTGGCTACGGCCAATTCTCCTTTACTTTCAGTTGCTTAAGATGGTAGCCTGAAGTTCGTTTCCATGCGAACTGTCGATCTGATTACCCGTAAACGGGATGGGGAAGAACTCACTCCGGAAGAGCTCGATTACCTGATTCAGGGTTACACTCCGGAGAGATCCCGGACTATCAGATGTCGGCGTTTCTGATGGCGACGGTGTTCTCCGGAATGGAAGATCGCGAAGTCAGCGCTCTCACCGAGAGCATGATGCGCTCGGGAAACATGATCGATCTGTCCGGCGTTCCGGGCATCAAGGTGGATAAGCATTCCACCGGCGGCGTGGGCGATAAGACCAGCCTGATTGCAGCTCCCATCGCGGCCGCCGCGGGCGTGATCGTTCCCATGATGTCCGGACGCGCACTGGGGCACACCGGCGGCACCCTCGATAAGCTCGAAGTCCATCCCCGGATTCCGCACGGATCTTTCCGTCGTCAGAGTTCACCGAGCAGTTGCGCACGCTCGGCCTCTGTTTCATCGGGCAGAGCGATGAAGTCGCGCCCGCCGACAAGAAGCTGTACGCCTTGCGCGATGTTACGGGCACGGTGGAGTCCATTCCGCTGATCGCCTCGTCCATCATGTCGAAGAAGATGGCCGAAGGCGTGGACGCGCTTGATCCTGGACGTCAAAGTGGGCACCGGCGCGTTCATGAAGAAGCAGGTGGATGCGCGACGCCTGGCGCAGATGATGGTCGGCATCGGCCGCCGCATGGATAAGCGGGTGCAGGCGCTGATCACGGACATGAACCAGCCGCTGGGTTACGCGGTGGGCAACGCGCTCGAAGTGATGGAAGTTTCGCAGACGCTGCACAACGAAGGCCCCGACGATCTCCGCCGCCTGTCGCGTCGAACTGGCGGCGCGCATGATCTTTCTAGCCAAGCTGACGCCGTACGCTCGACGAAGCGCGCCAGATCGCCGAAGCACAAACTGGCCGACGGTTCGGCTTATCGCAAGTTCCGCGATGTGGTGCAGGCGCAGGGCGGAAACGCGCAGCCATCTGGACAAGTTTCGAACTGCTTCCGAACGCGACCGGGCATGCGCGAGATCTACGACCTCGCGCGGCGGCTATGTCACCGCGATCCACGCCGAAGACATCGGCCGCGCCTCCACCATGATGGGCGCCGGGCGGAACGAGAAAGAAGACTGCGATCGATTACGCGGTGGGCGTGATTCTGGAAGTGAAGACGGGCGACAAAGTGGACGCGGGCGCGGTGCTTGGCCGCCTCTACTACACGCGCGAAGAAGGGCTCGAAGAAGCCGCGGAGATGGTGGAAGATGCTTTCCGCATCTCGCAGCAGAAGCCCTTGGATCGCGAACTGATTCTCGAGGTTGTCGGCTGAGGAATGGCCCGCTTCACGGGTCTGCTCGGAATCGCCGTCATCCTGGCCGTTGCCTGGCTTTTCTCGAGCAACAAACGGGCGATAAAACCGCGCGTGATCTTTTGGGGCGTGGGACTGCAGTTCGCCTTCGCGCTCATGGTTCTGAAAACCGACGCTGGTAGGGTTTTCCAGGCTCTGAGCGGCGCCGTGAACGCCATGTTCAGCTACACCGCAGCGGGCAGCGAGTTCGTCTTCGGGCCGCTGGGACTCGCAACGGGCCCATGGGCGTGGTATTCGCCTTTCAGGTACTGCCCATCATCATCTTCATCGCATCTTTCTTCGCGATTCTTTATTACTTCGGCATCATGCAGGTGGTGGTGAAGGCGATGGCGATCGTGATGCAGAAAGTAATGGGCGCGAGCGGCGCGGAATCATTGAACGTGGCGGCAAGCATCTTCATGGGGCAGACCGAAGCACCGCTGACGATCCGGCCGTTCATCGCCAATATGACGCGTTCGGAACTGTTCACGATCATGGTGAGCGGGATGGCGCACGTATCCGGCGCCGTTATGGCGGCGTACGTAATGATGGCGGGCGTCAGCATCGAGCACCTGCTGACGGCGGTGATCATGACGGCGCCGGCCACCATCATGCTGGCCAAGATCATGATCCCGGAGACAGGAACTCCGGAGACCGCGGGGCGCGTCGAGATCCGGATGGAGAAAGACAGCGGTGAACGTGATCGATGCGGCGGCGCACGGCGCGGGTGATGGGTTGCATCTGGCGCTCAACATCGCGGCCATGCTGATTGCGTTTCTTGCTCTGATCGCTCTGGTGAACGGCATCCTGGGCGGCATCCATTCCCTGCCCCATCTCGGCTGGATTCCTTCCTCGCTGCAGCAGATATTCGGCATTATCTTTGCGCCGGTCGCATGGCTGCTGGGAGTCAAATGGAATGACTGCGCTTCGATCGGCCAGTTGCTGGGAACGCGACTGGTGCTCAATGAGTTTGTCGCGTTCCTAGAGCTCGGACAGATCAAGGCTCAGCTTGATCCAAAGTCTTTCGTGATCGCAACCTATGCGTTGTGCGGGTTTGCCAACTTCAGTTCGATTGCGATTCAGATCGGCGGCATTGGAGCCTTGGCTCCGTCCCGAAAGAGCGATCTGGCGCGGCTAGGGTTACGCGCCGTAGCAGCGGGATCGATGGCGAACTTCATGTCCGCTTGTATCGCCGGAATGCTGCTTTGAATGTAAGATCGACATCGGAGGAATTTGCATTTGCACCCTGCCGGTATCGATCATCAAACCCCGCCGGTTTCACCGGAACGCATTCTGAAAATATCGTGGGGCTATGCCCCGCCGATCCTGGTCGCGAGCGCGATTGAAAACGGGTTGTTCGACGCCCTCGACCGAGAGTCCCTGAACGCGCGGGACCTCGCGGCCGCGATCGGGTCGAGCCCACGTGGAGTTTCATCCGTCGCGGATGCGCTCGCCGGCATTGAACTGCTGGTGAAGAGCCCGGACGGTCTTTACTCGTTAGCACCAGACGCATCGACCTTCCTGGTAAAAGGCAAACCCGGCTACCGGGGCGGGATGTTCGCGCACATGCTGCACCATCTCATGCCGAACTGGATGCAACTGCCGAACGCGATGCGCACGGGGCTGCCGGTGACCGGAGTGAACCAAGCAGACGCAGGCTCGAAGTTCTTCGAAGGATTCGTGGAAGCACTATATCCGATGAACTATCCGGGAGCGCGTGCGTTGGCGGAGGCACTCGGGGTCCACGCGGAGAGCGGGAGCGTTTCGGTGCTCGATTTAGCGGCGGGTTCCGGCGTGTGGGGTATCGCGCTTGCGCAAGCGTCGCCTCGCGTCCAGGTGACCGCGGTCGACTGGCCCGATGTTTTGAAGACGACTCGCCGGGTTTCCGAACGCTTCGGAGTGAGCGACCAGTTGCGCTACGTTCCCGGCGATATCCTCGAGGCCGACCTTGGGAGCGGATTTGATGTCGCAACGCTCGGGCATATTCTGCACAGTGAATGAGCAGAACGGAGCCAGCGTCTGCTCGAACGCGTCGCCTGCGCACTCAGACCCGGAGGGACCATCGCTATCGCCGAGTTCCTGGTCAACCGAGATCGCACTGGGCCTCTGCACGGGCTTTTGTTCGCGGTGAACATGCTGGTGCATACGGATCAGGGCGCCACCTTTTCGCTCGAAGAGATTCGCGAGTGGCTGCACGCCGCGGGTTTTGAGAACGTGCGCACTCTCGACATTCCCGCGCCTTCGCCGTTGATTCTCGCCGAGAAGATCTGATTCGTTATGCTGTCGGAGATGCAAGCGCGGGTGGGCGTGATTCTCGGCAGCGGACTAGGCGCGTTTGCGGACGAACTGAGCGGCGTGAGTTCCGTTGCGTATGGGGACATCCCCGGATTCCCCCGCTCGACGGCCGTGGGACATGCGGGGAAGTTAGTCGTGGGCGCGCTTGGTGATCTGGCAGTGGCTGTGATGGCGGGGCGCTCGCATTTATACGAAGGCTACTCCGCGCAAGACGTGACGTTCGGCGTTCGGCATTTGCATCGGATGGGAATACGCTCGCTGGTCGTCACCAACGCGGCTGGCGGGATCGCTGAAGGGATGAACCCCGGCGACCTGGTGCTGATCTCCGACCACATCAACCTTCAGGGATCAAACCCGCTGGTGGGTCCTCACGCGCAGTTTCCCGATATGACGGAAGCTTACTGTCCCCGTTATCGGATCATCGCGCGTAAGAGTGCAGAATCGGTGGGGATCCCCGTAAGTGAAGGCGTGTATGCCGCGCTGCTCGGGCCGAGTTACGAAACGCCTGCGGAGATCCGGTATCTGGCGCGGATCGGGGCGGACCTGGTAGGCATGTCGACCGTACCTGAAGTGATCATGGCGAACGCGCTGGGAATGAAAGTGCTCGGCATCTCGTGCGTGACTAATAAGGCGGCGGGATTAGGTGGCAAGCTCCATCATGAAGAGGTGTTGGAGGTGGGCCGGCGTACGCGCGAAAAGTTCGCCACGTTGCTGCGGGCGATTTTGCCGCGCCTGATCGAGGCGCAATGAACCGAGCACTCACCGAAGCAGCGTTAGCCGCTCGCGAACATGCGCATGCACCTTACTCGCATTTTCGGGTAGGCGCGGCAATCGAAGCCGAGGACGGCCGTCTGTTCAGCGGCTGCAACGTGGAGAACGCGACGTACGGATTGACGGTGTGCGCGGAGCGCGTCGCCGTGTGGAAGGCGATCAGTGAAGGCGCACGGCGTTTCCGGCGAGTCACGATCTGCGCGGACACGGACCGTCTCACGCCACCTTGCGGAGCGTGCCGCCAGATTCTGTGGGAGTTCTGCGGGGATATCGAGGTGATCCTCATCAATCTATCCGGGCAACAGGAGACATTACGGATGTCGGCTCTATTTCCGAGGGCATTCGATGCTTCGTTTCTCTAACGGAATTCGATGGCCGATTGCGTTGCTCTGGGTCACGCTTCTACCCGCGGCGGAAAGAGCGGATTGGATCGTCTCGGCGCGTTACGTGGTGACCGTCGATCCCCAATATCGTGTGATCGAGAACGGCGCAGTCGCGGTACGCGGGAACAACATCGTGGCCGTGGGTCCGCGCGCGCGAGATCAATCGCGAACTACCAGGCGGACTCGCGATCGGATCGCGCCAACTCGATCCTGATGCCGGGCCTGATCAATACGCACGCGCATGCGGCCATGTCGCTGCTGCGAGGAATCGCCGACGATCTCACGCTTACAGGACTGGCTCGAACACTATATCTTTCCCGCGGAAGCGAAAAACGTGACGCCGGAGTTTGTCGAGTGGGGGACGAAGCTCGCGTGCGTGGAGATGCTGCTATCGGGCACAACCACGTTCACCGATATGTACTACTTCGAAGATGTAGCGGCGCGCGCCGTGAAAGAGGCGGGCATGCGCGGCGTGATGGGCGAGACCATCATCCGGTTTCCCGGTGCCGGATGCGAAGACACCGGCTAGAGGCACTCGCGCACACCGAGCATTTCTCAGTAGTTCGCAGGGCGACGAGTGGATCACAGCGGCGGTCGCTCCGCATGCCATTTACACCAATGACGACGCCACGCTGCGGGCCGCGCGAGCTCTGGCCGATCAGCTATCATGCGCCAATCGTGATCCATGTTGCGGAGACCGAGAAGGAACTGAACGACACGGAGGCGGAGCGCCATGGCACGCCTGTGCGAAGCGCTGGAGCGATTGGGCGTTCTTGGCGGCGGCCGACCATCGCCGCGCATTGCGTTTGGCTGCGTGCGAGAGATTTCGACATTCTCGCGCGGCATCATGTCGGCGTGGCGCATTGCCCGTCGAGCAACATGAAACTGGCGAGCGGCGCGGCTCCGGTGCAGGCAATGCTCGAGCACGGCGATCGCCGTCGGGCTGGGCACGGACGGACCGGCGGGCAGCAACAACGATTTCGATCTGATGGAAGAGATGGATCTCGCGGGCAAGCTTCAAAAGCTGAGTCACGCGTGATCCGCGCTCGCTTCCCGCGCGGAAGATCGTCGAGATGGCGACCATCGACGGCGCGCGCGTGCTCGGCTCGAGAAGCGCGCCTCGGATCTCTGGAACCGGGGAAGCGCGCAGACATGATCACCCTCTCGCTCGACGAGCCGAACGGCGTTCCGCTGTACGACGTGACTTCCCAGATCGTGTATGCGCTGAAGGCGTAGCGACGTGCGCGATGTCTGGGTGAACGGACGGCAGATCGTGAGCGACCGCAAAGTGCTGACGCTGAACGAGGCGCAGGTTTTGGCGAAAGCGCGCGAGCTCGCAGAACGGGTCCGCAGCAACACGGTTAAGCACTGACCGGTAGGCGTCGAATTCCAACCGTCGTAACCTAACCAGTAGTGGGCCGCATCCGCGTACTCTCGGATAACGTCGCGAATAAGATCGCGGCGGGCGAAGTGGTCGAGCGGCCGGCTTCCGTGGTGAAAGAACTTCTCGAGAACTCGCTCGACGCCGGGTCGACGAGCATCCGCGTGGAGATCGAGAACGCGGGACGGCGGCTGATCCGCATCGGCGATAACGGCTGCGGGATGCTCCGCGACGATGCGCTGCTGGCCTTCGAGCGCCATGCGACCAGCAAGTTGAGCGATGTGAAGGATCTGCTTTCCATCGCCACCCTGGGCTTTCGCGGAGAAGCGCTGCCTTCGATCGCTTCCGTGTCGCGGCTGGTGCTCGAAACGCGCGCGCCGGAAGAGCAGACCGGGACACGCGATCGAGATCGCGGGCGGCAAGATGCTGACGTTGCGACGAGATCGCGCCCATGACGCGGCACCACCATCTCGGTGCGCGATCTCTTCTTCAATGTGCCGGCGCGCAAGAAGTTTCTGCGCTCCGATCAGACCGAACTGGCGCACGTCGCTTCGCTGGTCACGCACTACAGCCTGGCGCATCCCGGATAAAGACTTTCGAGCTGCGGGACGGCGCGCGCGAACTGTTAGCGTGCGAGCCGGTCGCGAACTCTTCGCGAGCGCGTGTTTCAGGTGTTCGGCAGCCACATTCTGGAAGACCTGATCGAACTTACCGGACGCGAGCGCGCCTTTCAGATGCGACGCCGGATGAGCCGCCGCTGCGTTTCACCCTGCGCGGCTTCGTCTCGCGCCCGCAAGTGCAGAAGAACAACCGCAACTCCATCTACATTTTCGTGAATCGACGGCTGATTCGGGACAAGCTCCTGCTGCATGCGATCTCAGCCGCTTATTACAATCTGATGCCCGGCCAGAACTTCCCGTTCGCACTGCTGTTTCTTGGACTGCGACCCGGAGGCGGTGGATGTGAATGTGCACCCTTCGAAGACGGAGGTGCGCTTCCGCCAGCAGACTTTTGTGCATGATTTCGTGCGGGACTCGATCCGGGAACAGTTGATGGAATCACGTCCTGCTCCCTCATTCCGGCGAAGCCCCACGCCGCAACCAGCGGCGCAGTTGCCCTACTCGGAGTTCTCGCAGGCGCTGGAAGATATGCCGGTGACGGTCGCCGATGCGGAGATTTCCTTCATTCCGGCGGAGCGAGAGAACGAGCAGGCGCCGGTTTTTGCCTTGCGTCCGCAGAACGGTCCGCCGCCGCGTCTGGACTTCTATGACGCTCCGCCGCTTTCGTCAACGACAGAACCGCGTGACGCTCCGTTGCGATTGCGGGTGCCGGACACACATGGGGCGTTTCCGATCGAGGCGAGTGAGGCAATATACGATGCTCCGGCTTCTCTCGCCGGAATCGGCGACCTGCGGCCACTCGGTCAGTTGCACGAGAGCTTCATCCTGGCCGCGGGGCGGGACGGGCTGTGGATCATCGATCAGCACGTCGCGCACGAGCGCATCCTGTTCGAACAGGTGCTGGCGGCGCGCGCGTCGGGCCGGGTCGAGGTGCAGCCCCTGCTGATGCCGGTGGTGATTCAGCTCACGCCGGGGCAGCAGATCGAGTATGCGCGCATCGAAAGCGAACTGGCGGCCAACGGGTTTGAAACCGAGCCGTTCGGGAACCGCACCATCGCCATCAAAGCGGCGTCCGGCGGCGGTCGGTCCGGGTGATCTCGAGCGGGTAATGTTCGAAATTCTGGAGATCGCCGAGATCGAGGCGCGCCGCGTTTCGCTCGACGATCTGCGCCGCGCGATTGCCGCGTCGATCGCCTGCCGCGCCGCGATCAAGATCAACACGCGCCTCGACCAAGCCAAGATGGAGTATCTGCTGCGGGAGCTTTCCCGCTGCGAATTTCCCATGGCCTGCCCCCATGGCAGGCCGGTCGCGTTGCAGTACTCCACCCGGGAGATCCTGAAGGCGTTTCACCGGATATAAAGCCTGCCCCGCGCGCGGCAGTTAGTATACGCCCTTGTGTTAACCTTAGATTTCCGTTCGCAGCAGCACATATGCCCGCTCGTGTGAGCGAAGCCATCGTTTTGCAGACATATCCACTGAAAGAGTCGGATCTGATTGTCAGCTTCTTCACCAGAGACGCGGGCAAACTGCGCGGGGTGGCAAAGCGGGCGAGGCGTCCGAAGAGCCTTTCGGCTCGGGACTGGAACGGCTTTCGCAAGTGAAGATGGCGTATTTCGAGCGCGAGAATCGCGAATTGGTCAACCTTGATTCCTGCGACCTGCTGCACAGCCAGTTCGCCATCCTCTCCGACTATGCCGCCGGCGTCTCGCTCGATTACTTGGCCGAAGTCTCGGAGCAGATTCTGCCTGCTCATGAGCCCAACGAAAAGTATCTTCCGCCTGCTGGCTTCCGTGTTGGAGCACCTGCGCTGCCGGCGGTCCCGCGGCGGTCTGGCGCGCGGTCACTTACTTCACTCTCTGGGCGGTCAAGCTCGCGGGCTTGCTCCCGGAGTTGCACGCGTGCCTCTCGTGTGGGACTTGGCTCGACGATCCGGAAGGCCCCGAGCGGTCGTTCTTACCGGCGCGGGATGAACGGGTCTGATGTGTCATCGACTGCCGGCGGGCTACGGACTCGCGCGAACTCGTCGGAGCTCAGCCTCGCCTCGCGCGAACTGGCTCGCGAGATCCTGCGCAAACCGGTGGCCGAGTCGCAGCCCGAGTGGAGCCGCGAAACGGCGGCGGACCTTCGCCGGTTCCTCCAACAACAGATTGAAAGCCATATCGAGCGGCGGCTGGTGACAGTGCCGGTCCTCGAAGCCGCATAGACCGAAATGCAACTCGTTCCAGGACATCGTTTTACGTTTGAAGCAATATTGGGCGGAGCGCGGATGCATCATCCAGGAGCCTTTCGACGTTGAAGTGGGCGCGGGCACCATGGCGCCGGAGACGTTCCTTCGCGTGTTAGGACCCAAGCCTTATCGCGTCGCCTATGTGCAGCCCAGCCGGCGTCCCGCGGACGGACGCTACGGAGAAAACCCCAACCGCCTTTACAAGCATCAGCAACTGCAAGTGATTTTGAAGCCGGCACCCGAAGATGTGATCGATCACTATCTCGGCAGTCTGGAAGCAGTCGGAATCGACCTCGATCGGCACGACATTAAGCTTGAAGAAGATAACTGGGAATCGCCGACCTTGGGAGCTTGGGGCGTGGGCTGGCAGGTGATGCTGGACGGTCTCGAAGTCACGCAATTCACCTATTTCCAGCAGTGCGGGGGAATCGATCTGGAAGTGGTTCCAGCGGAGATCACGTACGGCCTCGAGCGCCTGACGGCGTTCCTGCAAGTACGCGACAGCGTCTATGACATTGAATGGGCGCAGCACTTTCCGTATCGCGAAGTGCGCTTCGAAGATGAGCTGCAATACTCGGTTTATAACTTCGAGATGGCCAATGTGGAAGCGCTGTGGAAGCTCTTTGACATCCACGAATCCGAGGCTCAGCGGCTGCTTGGTTTGTACCCGAAGTATGAGCCGAAGCAGCGCTTTCCGTTGCTGGCCGCATATGATCACGTGCTGAAATGCAGTCACCTGTTCAATACCCTGGACGCGCGCGGCGCCATCAGCGTGACGGAGCGCGTGGGCGTGATCGCGCGAGTCCGTAAGCTCGCCGTGGGTATTGCCGAAGCATGGGTCGATCAACATCAAGAGGCAGCGGCGGCTTGAACTTCCTTCTTGAAATTGGGGCGGAAGAGATTCCGGATCACATGATCGACGGGGCGCTCGAGCACTTGCGCGTCGAATGCGGAAAGCTAGTGCACGCCGAAGTGCGCGTGGACGGTACACCGCGGCGCCTGGCTGTGCGTGTCGCCGAGGTGATGGAGCGCGAGCCGGATCGCGAAGAGCTGGTTACTGGTCCCGCGACTTCGGCCCCACAAGGAGCAGTCGCCGGCTTTGCCAAAAAGCTGGGATGCCGCGTGGAAGACCTGGGCACGACCACCACGCCTAAAGGTGAATATTACAGCTATCTCAAGAAGATGCCGGGGCGGGAGATGCGAGACATTCTCGCTTCCGCGCTGCCCGGAATCATCCTGGGAACCCCGTTTCCGAAGACGATGTACTGGGCCGGAAAAGGCAGCGCCCGTTTCATTCGCCCGATTCGCTGGCTGGTGGCTTTGCTGGGGCAGGAGATCGTTCACTTCGAAATCGCCGGCGTGAAGAGCTTCAACCTGTCTAGCGGACACCGGACACTCGGACATAAATGGTTCCCGGTCACTTATGACAACTACGAGGCGAAGCTGCGCGAGAACTTCGTCATCCTCTCCGCCGACGAACGCTACGCGCGCATCCGTGAGTGTGAAGTGCACTATAAGTGCGATCGCGCGCTCCTGCGGACACTGACCAACATCACCGAATTCCCCACCACGATCGTCGGGCATTTCGACGAGGAGTTCCTCGCTCTTCCCAAGGAAGTGCTCAGCACGGTGATGAAGCATCACCAGAAGTACCTGTCGGTGGAGACGAAGGACGGAAAGCTGGAGCCGCAGTTTGTCGCCGTGATCAATCTTGACGCGGATCACGAAGGTTTGATCCGGCACGGCAACGAGCGCGTGCTGCGCGCGCGCTTCAACGATGCCCGATTCTTCTGGGACGCCGACCAGAAAAAGCCTCTTTCCGCACGCGTGGAAGACTTGGCGCACGTGACGTTTCAAGCGAAGCTCGGGTCGTACCTGGATAAAACGCACCGGGTGGAAGAGCTGGTCAAGCAGTTGGGAGGTGATGAGCACGCGGTTCGCGCGGCCACGCTTTCGAAGACCGATCTCACCACGGAACTGGTGAAGGAGTTCACGGAACTGCAGGGCGTTATTGGTGGGTTGTATGCCCGCGCGCAGGGCGAGTCCGACGAAGTTGCGCAGGCGATTTACGACCATTACAAGCCGGTCAGCATGGAGGATTCCGTTCCCCAGACCCGTGCCGGCCAACTCCTGTCGATCGCCGATAAGCTCGATACCTTGCGCGGGTGCTTCGCCATCGGGCTGATTCCTTCGGGCTCGAAAGATCCGTTTGCGTTGCGTCGCGCGGCGCAAGGGATTGTGAAGATCGCCGTGGAAGCCGGCGTCAAGATCGATCTGCGCGCGTCGCTCGGAGGCGATCCCAAGCTCGAAGAGTTTCTTCTCGATCGCGTGCGCTACTATTTCCGCGATATCCGCGGATTCCAGTATGACGAAGTGAATGCGGTGCTGGCCTCGCGCTGGACCGATCTCACGGATGTGGAGAGGCGGCTCACGGCGATTCAAACGGTCCGGCCGACGCCGAACTTCGAGCCACTCGCCGCCAGTTTCAAACGCATCACCAACATCCTCCGCCAGGCGCAGGTCTCCGGCGAGAGCACGATCAATCAGATTTTGATCGAAGAAGGCCCGGAGGCCGATCTTTACTCGGCGTACCTCCAGGCGTTGCAACTAACATCGGGCGCGGATTACCAGACCGCGCTCCAAACCATTGCGGGTTTGCGGCCGCATGTAGATTTATTTTTCGATAAGGTGCTCGTGAACGCCAAGGATGAGCAGGTGCGCGCCAACCGGCTGGCGCTACTCAGTTCCATGCGTCGCGAGTTCTCCACCATCGCAGACTTTTCTGAAATCGTAACCACTTCCCAGGAGACAAAAGAATGAAGAGGCATGTTTACTCGTTTGGCGGCGGCACGGCCGACGGCGACGGGAAAATGAAGGATGTGCTGGGCGGCAAGGGCGCCGGTTTGGCCGAGATGAGCCGCGCCGGACTCCCGGTACCTCCCGGCTTCACGATCGCCACCGACGTTTGCAACATTTACTTCAAGAACAACAAAGAAGTGCCTCAGGAGATTGAAGACGAAGTCTCTAAAGCGCTCGGAAAGCTCGAGAAGGAGATGGGGCAGAAGCTGGGCGATACCGCCAATCCGCTGCTGCTCAGCGTTCGCTCCGGAGCGAAGTTCTCCATGCCCGGCATGATGAACACGATCCTGAACCTTGGCTTGAACGACGCGACCACCGAAGGTCTCGCGGAAAAGAGCGGCAACGCGCGGTTTGCGTACGACTGCTACCGCCGCTTCATCCAGATGTTTGGCGAGGTCGCGCTCGGCATCGAGATGGAGCAGTTCAATCACATCTTCGACGAACGCAAGAAGAAGATTCGCGCCAAGCTCGATACGGACCTGAGCGGCGACGATCTGAAAGCGATCATCGTGGCTTACAAGAAACTGGTTCAGAAGGAAACCGGAAAGCCCTTCCCCGAAGATCCGCGCGAGCAGCTGACTTTGGCGCGTAACGCCGTGTTTGGATCCTGGTGGAACGACAAGGCGGCTTACTACCGCAAGATGGAAAAGATCCCGGATGAGATTGGCACAGCGGCCAACGTGCAGGCCATGGTCTTCGGAAACATGGGCGACACCTCGGCAACCGGTGTAGGTTTCACGCGTGATCCTTCTACCGGCGAGAAGGTCTTCTACGGGGAGTTTCTCATCAACGCGCAGGGCGAGGACGTGGTCGCGGGTATCCGCACGCCGCAGCCCATTTCGGAGCTCGAAGACGTAATGCCTGAGGCGTTCGCCGAGCTGAAGGAGATCACCACCAATCTCGAGAAGCACTACAAAGACATGCAGGACTTCGAGTTCACCATTCAGGACAAGAAGCTCTACATGCTCCAGACGCGCAACGGAAAGCGCACCGGTCCCGCTGCCGTTCGTGTCGCCGTCGATATGATGCACGAGAACATGATCAGCAAGGAAGAGGCTGTGCTGCGCGTCGCGCCGTCGCAGCTCGATCAGTTGCTGCATCCGGTGTTCGACACCAAATCGCTCAAAGAGATCACTAAGCTGACCACCGGAATCTCCGCTTCACCCGGAGCCGCAGTGGGACGCGTGGCCCTCACGGCGGACGATGCTGTGCTCGCCGCCAAAGACGGTCCGGTGATTCTGGTCCGGAAAGAGACCACGCCGAACGACATTCACGGCATGGACGTCTCGAAGGGCATTCTGACCGCGATCGGCGGAAAGTCGAGCCACGCGGCCGTAGTGGCGCGCGGAATGGGACGCCCCTGCGTAGTCGGCGCGGGCGATCTCCAGATCAACGATGCCAAGAAGACCGTCACCATCAAGTCCGGCGCCAAGCAGTTCGTAATCAACGAAGGCGATTGGATCTCGTTCGACGGCACCACCGGCGACGTGTTCCTGGGTCAAGCCAAGACCATCGACCCGGATACGGAACACTCCACGCTCGGCGAGTTCATGAAGTGGGCCGACGAATTTCGTGGTGAGTTCGGTGTTCGCGCCAATGCCGACATTCCCCGCGATGCGATTGCCGCGCGCAAGTTCGGCGCCGAAGGCATTGGGCTGTGCCGTACCGAGCACATGTTCTTCGCCGAGGACCGCTTGCCGCACGTGCAGGCGATGATTCTGGCCGGGGACGAAAAGAGCCGCCGCAAATCGCTCGCCAAGCTGCTTCCGATGCAGCGCTCCGACTTTGCCGGTCTGTTTAAGGCAATGGATGGATTCCCGGTTGTGATCCGTACGCTCGATCCGCCGCTGCACGAATTCCTACCTAAGCGCGAGAACCTCATGGTGGACATCGAGCGGCTGAAGACCGCCGACATCAAGGGCAAGCGCGCCATGAGCGAGGCTTACGGAGTTCCGGTAGGCGAACTGAAGAAGCACCTGCCCGAGCTGCTGCATCGCGTCGAGCAGTTACACGAATTCAACCCGATGCTGGGACATCGCGGTTGCCGCCTGGGCATCACTTATCCCGAGATCACCGAGATGCAGGCCCGCGCGATCTTCGAAGCGGCTGTACAGGTTGCCAAGAAGGGAATCAAGGTCATTCCAGAAGTGATGATCCCCCTGATCGGCAGCGTGGAAGAGCTCGAAAATCAGAAGAAGATCGTGGTGCGCGTCGCCGACGAAGTGCTCGGCAAGGCGAACATGACGGATCTCAAGTATATGGTGGGAACCATGATCGAGATCCCGCGCGCAGCTTTACTTGCCGATCAGGTGGCCAAGGAAGCCGAGTTCTTCAGCTTCGGCACCAACGACCTGACGCAGACCACGATGGGTCTTTCCCGCGACGACTATACGCGGTTCCAGAAGCAGTATGAAGATCTCAAGATCTTCAAGGCTGATCCGTTCGCTGTCTTGGATCAAGAAGGCGTGGGCAAGCTGGTCGAAATGGCCACTACCAACGGCCGCAAAACACGGCCTGATCTCGAAGTTGGAATCTGCGGCGAGCACGGTGGAGAACCGAGTTCGGTGCAGTTCTGCTACAAGATCGGCCTCAATTACGTGTCGTGCTCGCCCTACCGCGTTCCAATTGCACGTTTGGCCGCGGCCCAGGCTGCCATCTCAGGTGACAAGTCGGAGAGTATGCGCACGGCTTAAACGGCGTTTTAGGCAGCGTAGGTCAAATCGTAAAATCGAGGGGAGGCTCATTGGGCTTCCCCTTTTGCTTTTGAGAACACCCTTGAAGGACACTCATGTTCGATAACGCCGGAGCAACTCCGCCCCCCGAGACTCGCAAACCGATTCTTGCCCAAATTCTTCCGTTCACCAGCATCGCGATCCTGATTGCGGCTCTGTATGTGGGCTGGACATTCTACTCACGATGGAGCGATGACCGGGAGGCGAAGGAGCAAACCGAGGAGAAGGTACGGACCGACGCGCGCCGCACCTACGAACTCATGGGCGGTGGACAGTTCAAGATCCTCAACTTCTACGCATCGCCCGGCGCGATCAAGCGCGGAGATCGCGCGACTATGTGCTACGGGGTGAGCGGGACCAAGAAGCTGAAAATCGAACCGGATATCGAACCGGTGAAGCCTGCGTTAAGCAATTGCCTGATCGTAAGTCCGAAGAAATCCACTTTGTACACTTTAACGGCGGAGGATGGCGCCGGACACACCGCGGCGGAAAGCTTCACGTTGCAGGTGGTCCGCTAGTCTAATCGGAACGCAAATAAGTGCCGTCCCTTGTGGCCACGCCCAATAGACACCGGAAGCTCTCGTGGCTCGATGTGGTTCACAGCTTCGTCGAGAAGCAGCGGATGTGCTACGGTGTGGGCGGGACAAAGAAGAACCGGACATCGAACCCGTCATGCCCGCCTTAAGCACCTGCTCGTTCGCAAGTCCGAAGAACTCCACTCTGTATACCCTGACCGCGGAGGATCCTTGCTGAACACACCGCGACGGAGAGTTGCACGTTGCAGTGGTTCGCTAGTCTAATCCAAACGCCAAGTACGTCCCGTCCTTCGGGGTAACTTCCAACCGACAGCGGAAGAGATCACTCAACGTTTCACTCGTCAGCAGCGCGCTCTTCGGACCTTCGCGGAATAGCTGCCCTTCGCGCAGCATGATTACGCGTTCGATCTCCGGCACAATGTCGCTGACATGATGGGTGACCATTACGATGGCGATGCCGGATTGAGCGAGGTGACGGATCAGTCGCCGGAGTTCGATCTGCGCACGCGGGTCGAGATGATTCGCCGGTTCGTCGAGCAGCAAAGTCTGGGGACGATGCACGAGCGCGCGTGCGATCTCGGCCCGGCGGGCTTCGCCTGACGAAAGTTCGTCCACATCTCTCTGGGCCAGGTGTGACGCACGAACCCGTTCGAGTACTTCCTCAGTAGCGGCCCACATGGCAGCCGTCGGTCTCTGATAATTCCACAATCCGACGCTTCCAAAGAAGCTCGATACGATCAACTCCTCAACCGAGACGATCCCGGTACGAGGCGGCAGCAAATTGTTTTTCACAATGCCGATCTTCGAGCGCAGATCATCGATATTCCACAACTCGTGTCCGAGGATTTTCACGAACGACCCCGGACGGCGAAGCGGATAGAACTCGCGGAGGATCGTCCCAATCAGCGTGCTTTTGCCGCAGCCGTTCGGACCAAGAAGCGCCACCGATTCGCCCGCGCGAATCGCTAAATTCAGATCCTTGAGGCCGGGGCGAACTCCGCGCATGACGGTCACGTCGCGGAATTCGATCAGGTGGGGAGAAGCTTGCGGGGGCGCCGAGATGCTATTGGGCCTCGCGCCCGCGTGTTTCCTGCGCGATGCGCACGCGGGCGTTCTCGAGCTTATGCTGCACCATGGCCATTTCAGACGGGTCAGCATCGGAGTCCGAAGAACTGGACTCCCAGCTCTTCAAGGACGACTGCCACTGCAAAATCGCTTCTTTAACCTTGCCGCGCTTGAGCAGCACGTCGCCTAGATGATCGTGCACCGTAGGATCGCTGTTCATCTTGGCCAGAGCCTGCCGAAGTTCATCTTCCGCGGCGTCGAGCTTATTCTGATGAAAGTAGACCCAACCCAAGCTATCCATATAGGCGTAGTTCTGCGGGTCGATCTCGAGGGCCTTCGAGATAAACTGCTGCGCTTCGTCCAGACGAATATTGCGATCGGCCAACATATACCCGAGGAAGTTCATCGCGCCGGCGTTGTTGGGATCTTCTTTCAGAACGCTGCGGAACTCTGCCTCGGCGCCTTCCAGATTCTTCATCTTCTCGAGCATGGCGCCGCGCATAAAACGTACCGCGATGATCTCGCCCTTGTTGCTGCTTATTTTCTGCGCAGCATCCAATGCCTTTCCTTCGTCTTCGTAGCGCTTCGCCTTCTCATAGAGTTGAGCGGAGACGAGCAGGATCTCGCGATCGTTCTTTCCGTCTTTCAGCGAATTGAGCTCGCTCACGGCCTGATCAACCTTACCCGCGTCGGAGAGCACCTTGGCATGTTCGAACACGACCGCGCGCTCTTTCGGGAACTTCTTCAGAGCCGCATCGGCTTCGCGTCGCGCCCCTGCGTTGTCTTTGGATTGCCGGAAGGTCTCGATGATCTGCACCTCGGCGCGGGAGACAGTTTCGGAATCCTCACCCGTGATGCTGCGGAAACTGGCAATCGCTTCCTGGTTCTTCCCTGCCGAACGTTGAAGGATACCCAACCGCTCCTGCAAGCTGTTGCGCTGTGCTTGCTCTTGCGTGGTGTAGGTCGCCTTCTCGCCTGAATCGATAATAGCTTTCAGCGCTTTGATGGCCTCATCCGATTTGCCCTCTGCATCCAGCAAGAGAACTTCGTCGTACTTGACCTCCAGGTTGTCCTTGTCTTCCGCTTTGGCGGCATTCAGGGCCGCGCGGGCTTTGTTGAAGTCGCGCTGCTGGAGATAGATCTCGGAGAGGCGTAACTGCACTTGTGTATCTTTCGGATCCTCAGCGGCGATCGACTCGTAGATCTTTCGCGCCTCTTCTGTTCGATCCGAGAACAGCAGATCCTGCGCCAGCTCACGCTTCCAACGGTCGTTGTCGGGCGCGGCTTGTAGTGCCTGCTGCCAAGCGTCCGCAGCTTCACCGTATAGCTTGTTCTGCTGATAGAGGCTGGCTAGCATCACCAGCGTCCGCGGGCTTGCGTTCTGATCGGCGGACCGCTTGAGCATGTCGATCGCGCCCTTAGCATCCCCTCGGTCTGCCAGGATCGCGGCTAAGCCAGTAAGGGCCTCGTCGTTGTCCGTGTCTTTCGCGAGCACGGTTTTGTAAGTCTTTTCCGCGGAGTCGCTGTCCTTCGACAGACGGTAGAGCCGCGCCAGCAGCAGTTCGCTTTCGGTATCATCGGGGTCTTTCGCGACGATCTTCGAATACTGTTCGATCGAGAGCTTGAGCATCTTCTCGTCGATCTTGCCCTGTTGTGGATCACCAATCAGCCGCGTGTACACGCGTCCCAGGATGCGGCGCGCGCCGAGATCGTCCGGCTTTTGCTTGAGCAGTTCCTCGGCATCCGTCACAGCCTTGTTCAACTGGCCGCTCTGGATGTAGAGGTCCGTCAATTCCTCATTGATGAAGCTGATCGAGGGGTCGAGCTTTAAGGCCTGCTTGTAGAACTCGATAGCCTTGGTGATGTAGTCCTGACGGTTGTACATCTGGGCCATGTCGGCGTACATATGGCCCATCGAGAAGTTGTAATATGCGGTAGCGCGATCGCTGGAAGAGTTGTGTTCGGGTTGGACTTTCGGCAGCTCCTGAGCAAGCGCCAGGAAAGCAGTCGAGAAAACGGACACCACGACCGGAACGGCCGAACGGCGAAGCGCGCGCAACGAACTCATCATGATAGGGATTATCTTTCCCCGCCCTTCGACTGCGTCGAGCGGAATGAAGCGGGCTTATTTAGCATTATAATGCTCGAAAAGCGTTCTTTTCTGCGGGTCTGTGTCCGATTTGGTCATAGATGACTCAGCCGCTCGTAGTGGTGTGCGGTCCCACGGGATCGGGAAAGAGCAGTCTGGCCATCTGGCTGGCACGCAGGTTCTCAGGCGAGATCATGAGTGCGGACTCGCTGCAGGTTTTTCGCCATTTCAATATCGGCACTGCAAAGGTCTCCGACAAAGACCGCGTTGAAGTTCCACATCACCTGATAGATGCCGTAGATCCCCAGGAAAGTTTCACCGCGGGGGACTACGTAACGATTGGACGGAAAATCCTCGTAGAGGTTACGGATCGCGGAAATCTGCCGATCGTCGCAGGTGGTACCGGATTTTACATTCGCGCTCTGATCGACGGGTTATCGCCCGTTCCTGCGGCGGACCCCGATCTTCGCGTCCGTTTGTCTGAGCGGGAGCGACGGCGCTCAGGATCCCTGCACCGCGTCCTCGAGCGCTTGGACCCTGTGTCGGCCGGGAGAATTCACGCCAACGACGTGCCGAAGTTGATTCGAGCGCTCGAGATCCGCCTCTTGTCACGCCGGAATCCCTCCGAGCAGGCCCCCCGCTTGTCGTTGCAGAGGTTCCGCATTCTTCGGCTGGTCCTGCTGCCACCTCGCGAACGGCTTTACGGGGTTTTGGATTCCCGCTCGGAATGGATGATGGAGCACGGTCTACTCGACGAGATTCGCGGCTTGCTTGCGGCTGGCGTTCCGCGCTCCGCGAAGCCGTTTCAGTCGCTGGGATACAAAGAGGGCCTCGCCGTGATCGACGGACGGATTTCACGGGAAGAGGCGCTGACAGAGATGAAGCGGGATACACGGCGCTATGCCAAGAGGCAGGTCACCTGGTTTCGCCGCGAACCGGAGGCTACGGTCCTGGAGGGCTTTGGAGACGATCCCGAAATCCGCTCCAGTGCAGCCGTCTCCGTAGACCGATTGGTAAACTCGGAGTAGTGCTGTTTCGTTCTTCCCTGTTGTGCTTTCTCGGCACCCTGTGCCTCCAAACGCTGCCCTTGTACGGTGCTGTCGACACGGTAGCCGTTCTTCCCTTCTTCAATGAGTCAAAGGACCCGAACCTTAACTGGATCGGCGAGAGCGTTGCGGAGACGTTGCGGGAATCGCTCTCTGCCGCTGGGGTGCTGGCACTATCCCGCGAAGAGCGTGTCGAGGTTTACCAAAGGTTGTCTGTTCGGTCCGGGGCAACTTTGACCCGTGCCACCGTGCTGCGCATCGGCCAGTCGCTGGATGCGGGACAGGTTCTATTTGGCCGACTTGAGTTCACTCCTCCTCCAGCCGGAGACTCTACCTCACGCGGCACTTTGAAGCTCACGGCTAACCCGATGGATCTAAAGCGGCTCAAGGAAGGTCCGGCGCTTCTCGAATCGGGCCGGCTCGAGGACCTTAGCCTGATGGAGTCCCGTTTGGCATGGCAGGTGATCAAGTACTTCCAGCCGCGATCGGCGCCGTCCGAAGCCGACTACATCCGCAACCGTCCGCCCGTCCGGATCGAGGCTGTCGAGAGTTACATCCGCGGCCTGCTCGTGGGTTCGCCCGAGCAGCAGCAGAAACTGTTCCAGCAGTCGGCGCGCCTTGACGCACGTTACAGCGAGCCGGCTTTTCAGCTCGGACGAATGTCGTTCAACAAGAAGGATTACAAGGGAGCGGGAGTTTGGCTGGATAAGGTAGCGGCCAACGACTCGCACTACCATGAGGCCCGGTTTCTGTTCGGGCTCTGCCAGTACTACATGGGCGATTTCGACGGGGCAGCTTCGACTCTTCAGCAGGTCGCCGCGCAGGTTCCACTGAACGAGGTGTTCAACGATCTGGGCGCCGCGCAATCCCGCAAGAATCGGCCGGAGGCCATTGAGAACTTTCGCAAGGCGCATGAGGGTGACGAGACCGACGCGGATTACTGGTTCAATCTCGGATACGTCCTATGGAAGAACGGGCGCGCGACCGATGCCGTGCAGGACTTCAAAGCCGTTCTTACCGCACACCGGAGGATGAGGAAGCCAAGGCCATGCTCCTCCGATGTCAAAAGGGCGATCTTCCCCGATCGGGCGAGACGCTGAACGGCGAGCGAATCAAGAAGACGTTTGAGGAAACGGCGTTCCTGCAGCTCCAGGCCGAGCTAAAGAAGTAGTTAAGGTTAGTTCGTTGCTCGAACTAGCTTCACAACGCCTTCGATATCAAGGCTTTCGACTGAACCCTTCATCAAGCCGTCGATTTTGTTCCCGTTGATGGTTAGGTCGAATTTCATCGCGCCGCTGGTCTCGCCGCTCGACGCCTCAAAGGAGATGTGGTTGCCTTCGAGCTTTCCATTCTGGATGCTGACTGGCTGCTCGCCCTCCCTCCCGATCTTTCCGGATACAGCCGAATCATGCGGCGTATCGATCTGGATCTCGACCGGCGTCGAGATGTCATCGCCGCTGTTGCGGTCGTGAACGTCGATGGTTCCAGACCACTTTCCAGCTACGGGCGCATTCAATACGGCGCCGGGAACAAGAGCGGCCGCGAACAATAAGAGGGCAACAATTCGCATGGTTGGGCTCTGGCTAGTATAATGCTCCATTCGAACACTATGCGTATATCGTTGACTCTATTGCTGCTTTCTACGGTCGCTTTCGCTCAGACCACGCCGACGCACCGAGCGCACCCGGTCGCTAAAGCACCGGCCGGACCTGCCCAGACATTCCCCTCGGAACCAGGGCTCTATGCTGCGTTCAATACGAGCGAGGGCCGCATCGTGTGCAAGCTGTATGAGAAGGAAGCTCCGGTTACGGTCAAGAACTTCGTGGCCTTGGCCCGTGGAACAAAGCCGTGGACCGATCCGAAGACCGGCGCGAAGGTGCAACGTCCCTACTACAACGGCATATCCTTCCACCGAGTCATCCCCGGCTTCATGATCCAAGGAGGTGACCCGACCGGTACGGGGACGGGGAATGGGGGCGTGGCCACCATCGTGGACGAGTTCGATCCGAGCCTCAAGTTCGATCAGAAGGGTCGGCTGGCGATGGCGAACACGGGGCAGCCGCACACGGGCGCGACCCAGTTCTTCATCACCGACTCGATGCCCGAACACCTGAACGGACACCACACCATCTTCGGGCAAGTGGTCGAGGGGCAGGACATCGTGACCAAGATCGCAGCGGTTCCGCGCGACGCAAACGACAAGCCGAACACCCCGGTGGTGATCAAGACTTTGGTGATCCGACGGGTGGGTCCGGCACCCGCCGCCCCGGTGCACCACACGGCTGCTTCCGCGGCTAAGAAGTAGAGCGTCTGGAAGCAGGCCATTGTGCAGGATTGTGCATCGTTTCGACGACGATGCACAATGCACATCAGCGAACGTGGGGGTCTTCGAGATAGGTATAGCCGTGCAAACCTTCTTCGTAGAAGCGGAGGAGCTGTCCCGATTCCTCGTAGCCGAGGCGGCCTTCGCGGACGGCGATCTCGACATCCCGCCTCAAGCGGTTAATTAGATTTTCGACATTAAACTGCACATAGTTAAGAACTTCGCGAACCGTATCACCTTTCACCACGGCATCCAGCATCGCTTCATTGTTCTCGCCGAGCCGCACGTGGACGGCGTTGGTGTCCCCGAACAGGTTGTGCATGTCGCCCAGGATTTCCTGGTAGGCGCCCAGGAGGAACGTGCCCAAGTAGTAATCCTGTCCGGTGTATTGATGCAACGCGAGGGTTCGTTTCACATCCCGGCGATCGATGAACTGGTCGACCTTCCCGTCGGAGTCGCAGGTGATGTCGCCCAGCACGGCGGGATGCGTGGGCGCCTCGTTCAACCGGTGAATGGGCATGATGGGGAAGAGCTGCTTGATAGCCCAACTGTCCGGCATGCTTTGGAATAGGGAGAAGTTACAAAAGTAGGTGTCGGAGAGCGCGGCTTCGAGTCCTTCGAGTTCCTCGGGGACGAAGTCGAGGTCGCGGACCATCCGCTGCACACGCCGGCAAATCGCCCAATACAGATTCTCGGCGACGCAACGCTGGGTGAGCGAGAGGTAGCCCAAGCTGAACAAGTTCAGCGCTTGATCGAGCGCTTGCTGGGCATCGTGGTAGGACTCGAGCAGATTTCGCCCGGTCATGGACCGATACGTCTCCTGCAGATCGATCAGAGGCTGCTCGGGCTCAGGTTCCGGGGGAACTTCGATGGCGACCTCTTCATCGCCCAATCCCGAGACACCCAACACGTTGAAGACGAGCACGCTGTGATAAGCGGAAATCGCGCGGCCGCTCTCGGTGATGATCGTAGGATGAGTGACACCGCCTTCGTCGCACACGTTCTGGATGTGATAAACCACGTCATTAGCGTATTCCTGAAGGGTATAGTTCACGCTCGACTCGAAGTCCGTTTGGGACCCGTCGTAGTCGATACCTAGCCCGCCGCCCACGTCCAAATAGCGAAGTCCCGCACCGGCTCGGGAGAGTTCGGTGTAAAGGCGAGCCGCCTCGTTCACGGCGGCTTTGACCTGCCGAATGTTAGTGATCTGGCTTCCCAGGTGGAAGTGCAGGAGGTGAAGGCAATCCGCCATACCCCAGAGCTTCAACTCTTCCAGGGCGCGGACGACCTCGGTCGTACTCAGACCGAATTTGGAGCGGTACCCCCCGGAAGACTTCCAACGACCGGAACCGCGGCTAGCTAGCTTAACTCGTATGCCGATCGTGGGGCGAACTCCCACTTTTTCCGCGTACTGGGCGATCAGCCCTAACTCCGTATACTTCTCGACGACCGGGATGATGCGGCGGCCCATCTTCTGGGCGAGCATGGCCATCTCGATGTACTCGTCATCTTTGAAGCCGTTGCAGATGATGGGCGTAGAGTTATCGGCCAAGGCCATCACAGCGAGCAGCTCCGGTTTAGAGCCGGCTTCGAGTCCGAAGCCGAGCGGCCTGCCAAATTCAAGAAACTCTTCGACAACTTGGCGCTGCTGGTTGACTTTGATGGGATAAACGCAGGTGTACCCACCGTTATATTTGTGGTCTGCCATCGCGGTCTGAAAGGCCGCGTGTATCTCACCCAAACGATGCTTCAAGATGTCCGCGAAGCGGATCAGGATCGGAAGGGAGATGCCGCGCAGAACAAGCGTGTCGACCAGCTTCTTCAGATCGATGGATCGCGCGGGATCCTTGTCGGGGTGGACCAGGACGGTGCCGCTTTCGCTAACCGAAAAGTAACCCTTGCCCCAACTCGCCACATCGTACAACTCGCTTGCCGTTTGAGTGGACCAACGGTCCGCGGGATCGAGCACCGCCAGCTTACGTCCGTTTTTCTCCAATTCAATCCTCAGAACTTCAGTTTCGTTCCATATGGAGTCTGACGCAATAAAAACGTCGAACGTTATGGGAACGGTTTGGAATGTCTAGTCCTTCGGAGCGGGAACTTTGCTCCAGATGCGGTCGTGGATCCAGTGCTCGTCCCACCATTCGATCGGGTTCACCTGGACGCCGTCCACCTGCATGCTGAAGTGGAGATGATCGCCGCCGGCGAGACCGGTTTGGCCGCTCTTGGCGATTACCTGCTGGCGCTTCACGCGATCGCCCTTCTTCACCAGAAATTCGCTTAGGTGACCGTAGATGGTCTGCAGGCCGTAGCCGTGATCAATCACGATGCAGTTACCGTAGATGCCGAGGCGGGCGGCCCAGATCACGCGCCCATCGTTGGCGGCCGGTATGGGCATGTGCTGCGTACCCGCAATGTCGAAGCCCAGGTGCACCTGCTGGTCGACCTGCTTGCCCTTGTAGATGTAATTGCGCTTGTCGGCGAACATGGATTCGCGCGCGCCGAGGATCGCGAAGAAGGGCTTGTTCCACAGCCAGCGCTCTTCCGTTTCAAAGCGCATATCGGAGAGCTGCTTGTTGTTGGCGACGCGCATATCTCGATTGATCTTCAGGAAGCGGTCGATCAAACTTCCGGTGCCGTTGGGATCGATGTCGTTTACCGCCTTATTGAGGAAGTCGTCGGTCGATCGGAATATCGCGCGTGCGGAACTGCTTGGGAAAAGCCTTGTACCAGAAGGTAGCCTGGCCAACGGTGCCGGTGGGGTTGGTCACGAACACGAACGGCTTCGCATCCCCCGGCTGATCCCACGGCATGGCGAATAAGCTGAAGCGTTCGTGCTGCGGATCGGTCGGCAGCGGGAAACTTCGGAAACGGCGGGTTCCGACCTGCACGCCTGAGTCGGTAAATAATCCGGTCGGCGTGAAACGTGACCAGTTCCGCTCCGGCCTGGTTGATGTAGTGCTGCGCGCCATCCGCCACCGCGTGCGGCGGCGTGGTCACCACGTTGACGTCGAATGAAGCGGTGTCGGTCTCGCCGATCAGATCGTTGGCTTTGACAGTGACAGTGATGCGGGCCTTCCCGTCGTGGAGAGCGGGCAGCTCCTGTTTTCCGATCTGGAAGGTGACCTCGCGGGGGGGTTCGTGCTTGAAGTAGCCGAGCCGGTGTTTCTTGTCCTGGGCGATGGTCTTGGTGGCGCTCTTCCCGTCCTGCTCCAAGGTGGCCGTGGCCAGGCGCACGCCATGCGGGCTATCGATGTGAACGGAGACCGGCGACTCTCCGCCAATCGCAGCGGGCGGCGCCTGGACCTGAAGGTGTGGTCCGGTGGCCAGCAAAAACAGGCTCGCAAAACAAAGAACGATCAACGCCCCGAGGGCAATCAGGAGATATCGCACGTGTGATTAGGTTCCGTTCGTTTACTTCTTAGTGTAAGTATCGAGCCAGTCGATCACCGTCTTGTACCAAAGCACGGAGTTCTGCGGCTTCAAGACCCAGTGTCCTTCATCGGGGAAGATGAGCAGGCGTGAGGAAATCTTCTGCATCTGGAGCGCGGTGAACAGTTCGAGCGCTTGGGAGTAGGGGATGCGGAAATCCAACTCGCCGTGAACGACGAGCGTGGGGGTTTTGAATTGCGTGGTGAAGTTGCCCGGCGACCAGCGCTCGTACATGTCGGGCTTTTGCCAGGGCATTCCGCCGAACTCCCAGTTGGGGAACCAGAGTTCCTCGGTGCCGGTGGCTTCACTCCGCAGATCGTAGACGCCGTCGTGAGAGACCAGCGCCTTGAAGCGGTTGGTGTGCCCGAGGATCCAATTGATCATGTAGCCGCCGTAGGACGCCCCGGCGGCGACGATGCGATCTTTATCTATATAAGGAAGAGCCTCCACCGCGTCGGTGACCGCCATGATGTCCTGGTAGGGGCGTCCGCCCCAATCGCCATTTACGGCGTCAGTGAATTTCTGGCCGAAGCCGACGGACCCGCGGGGATTGGGCATAACCGTCACGTACCCGGCCGACGCGAAAACCTGCGCATTCCAACGGTAGCTCCAGCTTTGCGCCCATTCGCCTCTCGGGGCCGCCATGAATCAGGATCACGGCAGGATACTTCTTCGCGGGATCGAAGCCCGGGGGCTTGACGACGAAGCTCTGGATGTCGGCGTCTTCGGATCCCTTGGTCGTCATCTCTTCATATGCGCTGACGGAGTGCTGCAGCGAAGAGCGCGTCGTTGAAATGGGTGAGCGGGACGGGCTTGCCTCCGCGTGAGGACGCGATCATGATCTCGACCGGCTGCGATCCGGACTGGCGAGTGAACACCATCGTTTTCGCGTCGCGCGTCAACTGCATGTCGTCCAGCATGTTGTCTCCGCTGATAGCGATCTGAACCGCGCCGCCGGTTACCGGGATAGTACGAATGGATTGACGGCCGCGATCCATGGCAGTAAAGAAGATGGTGCGCGAATCGGGGGAGAAGATGAAGCTGTTAATCCAGCGGTCAAGGAGATCGGTCAAGACCGATAAGTTGCCCGTCGCGCGATCCATAATGACCAGCCGCCATCGGTCGCTTTCGTAGCCGGGACGCTGCTGGGCGCGCCAGGCGATGTACTTGCCATCCGGAGAATATTGCGGGCTTTGATCGGCGGCAGGATTGGTGGTGAGTTTGCGGGCGCCATCGGGAGTATCGATTGGGGTGAGGAACAGATCGGAGTTGGTACTCGCGGCGGGTTGCTCGTCGGTGTTCATGGCGAAGCAGACTTCCTTGCCGTCGGGCGAGATGACGTAGTCGTCCGGGCCGCCGAGCGAGAAGGGCGGCACATCGCGCTTGCCGGGAGTCAGGTCGTGGATGGGCCCAAGCGTCCAGGTCATGGTGTCGAGCGGAGCGGAGAGCAGATGACTCCGGCGCGCGCCTTCCCACGTCGTCCAATGGCGATACAGAAGCGTATCGATCACGCGGGCAGTTGAAGCCTGCCTGGTGGCGGCGAGTGCTTTCTGGTTGCAAGCGTCATCGGCAAGGCAGTCGGGAAAGACTTCACTCGTGAAGACAAGGTGCTTGCCGTCGGGCGAGAGCGTTGCACCGGAGGCTTCCGTGGAAAGGGTGGTGAGCTGTTTGGGGTACGAGCCATCCTGATTCATGACCCAGATTTGAGAGCTTCCGGAGCGGTCGGTTTCGAAGACGATCTTGGAACTGTCGGGGGCCCATCGGGGACGCTGACCGGCTCCGAGATCCTTCGGGTCTCCCCCGGCGAGAGGAACTGTGTAGATCGAAGTGGGCTTTTTGTTGGAAGGCAGATCGACGGATTGCGCTGTGAACGCGACCGTCTTCCCATCCGGTGAGATTTGCGGATCACCGAGTCGGACGACGGAGAGAAGCGCGGCGACGTCAAATGCCGCTGGTGAAGCGGGAGCGGGTGGCGAAGGTGGAGCGGGCAGTTGTCCGAATGCAACGGTAGAGACGAGCAGGGTTCCGGCGAGCAGTCGGCGCATCACAGCCGATTATACGGGGTGTAACACAAAGGCTCGGCGGCGGTTGATCCGGGCTGAAGAACCGGGTAAAGCGATTTGCCGTACCAGCCCCTTACCCGCCTTAGTGCCGCTAAATGAGTTCTGATTCAGACAGCCCGGGTTGCGAACCGTACTTTCGCGCGGAGACTAGCAGTCTAGAAACGGACAAAATCGTGATAGTCTTCTGCCTGATGAGACGCCCTTTTGTTTCTCTTGCTGCTTTGTTGTTTGCTTTATGCTTAGGCGCCTCTGCCCTACTTGGCGATACTTACGCCTTTGTTACTAAATTGTCGAACGCTTCTACTCTGTCGTTCCTGGATCCAGCTTCCGGCCGAGAGACTTCCGGACTGCCTCTTCAGCTCGAAACAATCCAGCCGGCGGCATATTCTTTGGATGACAAATTCGCTTTTGTCATCGACTTCTCGTTAAGCGCTCCGGACACCGTCAACGTGTTCGGTCTGGCATCTGGTAAGCAGGTGAAGGAAATCTCTTTCCCGGGAACGCCTTTCTATGTCGCCCCTAGCGCAGATGCGAGCAAGGTATTTGCAATAGTGAATCAACAGCAGTCGAATTACGTCCTATATCAAATCAATGTTCCCGCTTTTGACATTAGGGCGGTATACAGTTCGTCAGATCTCCACCAGTTCGCGTCTAGCCCGGACGGCAAGTTTGTTTACGTGGCCGGCTACAACACAGTGACCGCTCTGGACGCAACTACTTTTAAGAAGAAGGGTTCGGTTGTGGTGAGTGGCGGAGTTAATCAGATAACCGTGTCTCCGGATAGCAAGCGATTGTATGTGAGCTCAGAGTCACCGGCCCAGATCGTTGCCCTGAATGCCCCGGCCCTGAGCTTGGCAGGGACGATACCGGCGGATCCAGCTTCTGTCGCCGTGTCACCGGACAGCGCCACGTTCTATATCGTGGCGAACCCGATTCCCACAGGGCAGATCGCCATCGAGCAGGTTTCCTCCGCTACCTTGACCGTAACCAACACGGTTACTTTGGGTCCGGTAGACGATCAAGGGTTTTCCAGTTCAGTGCCGCTGGCCATCAGCCCGGACGGGAAAACTCTGGCAGTAGGGTACGGCGTCTCCGCGCCGAGCGTAACGTTTCTCGGACTTCCGGCGATGACAGTAGGACCGATCAGTCCCGTTGGAAACCTTTGCGGACTGGCGTTTACACCAGGTAGCACGGTGGCTATCACCAACTGTTATGCGAATACCGCAGAGATCGTCGATATTACGAAGGGTGTTGTTTCAGCGCAGGTGGATGCGGGCCCTTCGCCGACGTTGACGCTGGCAGCTCCAAACGGAAAGGCTTTTTACGTATCGAATCCATGGGGGGTGTGGACGCTGTCCGCGCAAACCGGTAAAGTTTTGGCCAAAGTTGTGTTGTCGGGCTACAACGGAAATCCTGTACAACTGGCCCTCTCAGCCAACAAACGCACTCTGTTCGCCATGGATGGCGGGCAAGTAGCGGAGATTTCCACGTCGATCAATACGATCATGGGCCACGTGCCGGGGATTCCGGCCGGCTTCAGCGTGACGGCGATCGCTACGAGTCCGGACGGAAAGTATCTGTTCGCGGGGGGAGTAGCCGATAGCCAATTTGACGATCGACTGTTGGTTCTCGATCAAACAAGCGGAGCGCTCTTGACCGATTTCAGCACGCAGGATTACCTGCCTGTCACGCTCGTACCTTCAAGGGACAGCGCTTCTGTCCTCCTGATTGCTGAGTTCCACAACACATCGCCTGCCCTATACACGTTCAACGTAGCCGCAGGCACCCTGACCATGGATCCCGCGCCTGTAAGCACCCCAGTGCTCACACTGAGCCCCGATGGAACAACGCTTTACTTTCCCGATTCCGGCGCTAGTGTTTACGCCTATAACATTGCTACGCAGACGAGCACACTGTTGCCCTCGCCTGTCGCCTACACGATCAATGGCATTGGAGTGACACCGGATGGCTCGGAGCTGATACTCACCAACAATGGGAACTCAATCGGCGTTCTCAATCTCGCTAACCCGGTCATCGGAAATCTCATCCCGGCGGGCGGTCAAACGTCCGGCATCAGTCTGATGAACACGGCGAAGAGCCAGACACCGCTACAACAAGCTCGTCCGACATTTTAGAAGAATTCTGAACTCACAGACTTAGCGCGAACTTGAATCGCCGGTGGGGAGTCATGCTTACAGACCGCAACTTGGTATCGACTAATGCGTTAGTATGACTAGCCTGCGGATTTCTCACAGGCCAATGCCGCTCCGCTCGAGAAAGGGTTTCTTATGAAGCGTAGTTTTCTTCTCTGGCCAGCTGCGTTTGCTGCGTCTGTCTTTTTTCCGCGGGCTGCAACTGCGGACGATACTTACGCTTTTGTTGCCAAGACATCCAATGCTTCTACGTTGTCGTTTCTGGATCCCGCTTCGGGGCGGCAAACCTCGGGACTCCCTTTGCAATTGGAAACGGTGGCGCCGGCAACCTATTCTCTCGACGGTAGGTTTGCTTTTGTCCTTAATTTTTCGTTAAGCGCGCCGGAGACCGTCAACGTGTTCAGTCTAACTTCCGGAAAAGAGGTTAAGCGAATCTCATTCCCGAATGGGACGCCTATTTATTTGGGTCCCGGCGCGGATGCGAGCAAAGTATTCGCTTTGGTTGCTCAAAAAGGCGTTTACGTGCTCTATCAAATTAACGTTCCGGGATTCGACACCGAGGCTGTGTACAAGTCTTCAGACATCGACCAGTTCGTGTTTAGCCCGGACGGCAAATTTGTGTACGTAGCGAACTCCAATACTGTGTCCGTTTTAGACGCATCTACCTTTCAGATGAAGGGTTCCGTTGTCCTTAGCGGGAGCATTGGTGGCGTTCTTACCGTATCTCCGGACAGCAAGCGCTTGTATGTGAGTTCGGAGTTGTCATTCCAGGTCATTGCACTAGATGTTCCAGCCATGACCTTGGCGGGGATAGTGCCTGCCGATCTTGAAGCCTATGTCGCGGTGTCTCCCGACAGTTCCACGCTTTACACGGTGGCTAATTCGAGGTCCACAGGGCAAGTCATAGTCGAGCAGGTTTCCTCCGCTACCTTGACCGTCGCTAACACGGTCACGCTAGGCGACTTCAACGAGAAAGCATTTTCCTGCCAAGCGTCAGAGCCCTTAGCCATCAGCCCTGACGGGAAAACTTTAGCCGTCGGTTATGGTATTTCGGCTCCGAGCGTAACCTTTCTGAATTTGCCGGCAATGACGGCGGGCCCGATCAGTCCAGTGGGAGAGCTCTGCGGAATCGCTTTTACGCCGGCCAGCACAGTTGCGGTCACGAATAGCCTCGCCGATACCGCGGAGATCGTGGACATTACTAAAGGTGTTGTTTCTGCGCAGGTGGATGCTGGGCCATCGCCTTTTCTGACGCTAGCCGCTCCCAACGGCAGAGCATTCTACGTATCGAATCCCTGGGGCGTTTGGACGCTTTCCGCACAGACGGGCAAAGTTCTGGCCAAACTTGTGTTGTCGGGATACACCGACGCCCCTCGCCAGATGGCCTTCTCCGCAAACCGACAGATTTTGTTCGTCATGGACGCTGAGGGAGTCGCGGAATTATCTACGTCAACCAACGCCCTTATCGGCTATGTTCCGGGGATCCCGGCCGGCTTCAATGTGAACGCTATTGCAACCAGTGCCGATGGAACCTATCTGTTTGCCGCCGGCGCACCCTTGAGCAACCTAGACAGTTACGAACTCCTGGTGCTGAATCAATCGACGGGCGCCTTGATCAACACGGCAGTCGCGCCCACGCTGGGACTATTTATGGTCGTTTCAAATGATAGCTCGACCGTCTATTACGAGGGAATCTTTAGAGGAGCTATCTATTCTCTATCCACGTTCCTGGTGTCAACAAGTGCGTTTTCTGGGACGCCTGTGTCTGTATTTGGTGGCGGAATGGCGCTGAGTCCGGACGGCGGAACTCTTTACGTAGCGAACTCTTTACTGGATGCGGTCGAGGCTTTCGATACGGCGAGCCAGGCGGTTGTCTCGCTTCCGTCGCCTGAGCCTCCGGTCGACGTCGCGGTAACACCGGACGGTTCGGAGCTGGTGGTCACGAGCACGAGGACCTCACTGGGACTGATCACCGTTGCCAGTCCGATTATCGGCGCCGTGATTCCGGTGGGCGGCGCGACGTCAGGAATCAGCGTCCATTAACGTGCGGAACGCTCTAGGCGTGACGGCTTGTTGAACGGTGGCTCCCTGTCTGGACGATTTCGACGCAGTTGTTCCGTCAAACCCTCTCGGGCCGAATCTTAGAATGAAATCTTCGCGTCCGGAAAAATTCGATACGCATGGCGAAGAGCGAGACACCGCTGCAATAAGCTCGTCCGACGCTTTAGAAGAATTCTGAGGCCATAAAGTCAACGTGATCCCAAAGTCAAATCGCTCCTGAGCACTCATGTCTAACAACCGCAACTTGATATTGGCTGATGCGTGACTATGACCAGCCTGCGGAGTTCTTGCGGGAAGAAATTCCCATCCCGCTACGAAAGGTTTCTATGAAACGTACTTTCATTTTCTGGCCAGCCGCGTTTGCTGCCACTGTCTTTTTTCAACAGGTTGCAACCGCGGCCGATACTTACGCTTTTGTCGCCAAAACAACCAATGCTTCCACGTTGTCGTTTTTAAGCGCACCTTCGGGTAAACAGACATCAGCGCTCGCGCTGGGCATAGACACTGGTGCCGGCGCAGTATATTCGTCGGATGGGACGCTCGCGTTCGTGATCCAGACGCAACAGCCCGGCGGCGAGGCAAGGTCGGTGAAGGTGTACGATCTGGCTACGGGCAAGCTGGCAGGCACAGCCACCGTGCCATCAGGCGCCATTGAAGCGGCGGTACCGAGCTCTGACTCCAGCAGGCTCTATCTGCTGGTGTCCAACTCCAACCTATCCGGCTCTATTTACGCGGTGGATTTAGCAACTTTCAAAGCCAGTCACGTTTACACGGTGACGGCTTATCCCGAGGCCTTGGCTATTAGTCCGAGCGGAGACGTTATTTACCTTGCCTCAGGCAATGGACTCTCGCTCATCAGTACCAATACTTTCACTCAAATAGCCTCATTTGCCATCCAAAACATCAGTCGCATCACCGTTTCTCCGGATGGGGAACGATTGTATCTGAGCCAAGTCGAGGTTTCGAGCGGCATGATCGTCGCGCTGGATGTGAAGTCCGGCACGGCAGTCGGAACGCTCCCTGCCGACGCGTACGCCTACGTTGCGGTGAGCGCGGATAGTTCGCTGTTTTACACGACCGTGGGCTCTGTTTCGGGACATGTCACCGTTGAGCAGGTCCAGGCCTCGAATCTGTCAGTGACTCGATCGCTGGTTCTGGGGCCAAATCAAAACACCACGGCAGGTCCTCCCCTGGCGATAAGTCCGGGTGGCGCCACTCTAGCGATCGAGTATGGAGAGGTCGGCCCGAGCGTAACATTGGTCGCTTTACCCTCGCTGCAAAGAGAATCCATGAGCCCCGTCGGAAACGTCTGCGGGGTGGGATTTACCCCAAACAATAACGTCGCGGTGACAAACTGCGGAGCCGACACGGTGGAGGTGGTGGATGTGACAACCCGGAAACCGAAGGGGCAGTTCGACGCTGGTCCTTCGCCACAGACTACCCTGCCGAGATTGGACGGCGCAGTCGTCTACGTCGCGAACACGTACGGCGTGTGGGCGCTTTCCCCGCAGACTGGAAAGGTTCTGAGCAAGATCGAGTTCCCAGCGTTAGCGGTGTCCCCTCAACTGGCGTTGTCAGCAGACGGCAGCACGTTGTTTGCGTCGCATAGCAGCGGCGTCGCTGAGATCTCCACGGCGACTAATCGGAGCACCGGACTTGTTTCGGGAATTCCCTCGGGTTTCGCGGTAAGCGCGATCGCTACAAGTCCCGACGGCAAGTATCTGTTTGTCTCTGGGGCATTTTCGAGCGACCCGAATACTTACGATATGCTGGTGCTGAATCAGTCGACGGGAGCCTTGATCAACAGCGTAGTGGCGCCCTCGCTGGGGCTGTACATGGTTGTTTCGAAGGACAGCTCCAACATCTATTACGAGGGGATTTTCCGGGAGGGGATCTATTCCTTGTATACGTTCCTGGTCTCGACCAGTGTGTTTTCCGCAACGCAAGTATTCGTGGATGGTGGGGGGATGGCGCTGAGCCCGGACGGTAGCACGCTCTATTTGGCGAACATTCCCCTAAATGCGATCGAGGCTTTCGATACGGCGAGCCAGACGGTTGTCTCGCTTCCGTCGCCTGAACCGCCGGTCGACGTCGCGGTAACACCCGACGGGTCGGAGCTGGTGGTCACGAGCGCGGCGACTTCGCTAGGACTGATCAACGTTGCCAGTCCGATTATCGGCGCCGTTATTCCGGTGGGCGGCGGGACGTCAGGAATCAGCGTCCATTAAAGCCCCCACCTAATGCTCTGGGCGGAACGATCATGAGGCGGTTGTCGCGTCGCAACCCCTCTCGGGACCGCATGTTAGCATGAAATCTTCCCGTACAAATGATTCGTGCAGTCAAAGGGACGAGGGATTTACTGCCTCCCGAAACGGCGGTGTGGAACCGCGTGGAGCGGATCGCGCGAGAGGTGTTTTACGCGTACAACTACCTTGAAATTCGCACGCCCATTTTAGAAGAAACGCAGCTTTTTGCGCGCGGCGTGGGAGCGGAAACCGACATCGTCACGAAAGAGATGTACACGTTTCTGGACCGTGACGGCGAGACATCACTGACACTACGCCCGGAAAATACAGCCGGAGTCATTCGGGCCTATATCGAACATCGCATGGACCAACGGCCCGGCGTGCAGAAGCTCTATTACATCGGCCCGATGTTCCGGCGCGAGCGGCCGCAGAAGGGGCGCTACCGGCAGTTCTTTCAAATCGGAGCGGAGGCGATTGGGTCCGAGTCTCCCGCTACGGATGCTGAAGTGATCGAGATGGTGGTCGAGATTCTTTCGCGCTGCGGGCTCACCCATTTTGAGCTGTACGTGAACTCGGTCGGATGCCCGAAGTGCCGCCCCGTCTATGTGGAGAAATTGCGCGAAGCTTTGAAGCCTTTCATTCCGCAGCTTTCGCCGGATAATCAGAGGCGCGCGGAGACGAATCCTCTGCGAGTGCTCGATTCGAAAGCTCCCGAAGACGAGCCGATCATCGCTCAACTGCCATCGATCCTCGATTCTCTTTGTGACGACTGCCGCGTCCACTTCGAAGCTGTTCGTCAGTTTCTTACCGACCGTCAGATCGCGTTCGAGGTGCGGCCGCGGCTGGTGCGCGGGCTTGACTATTACATGCGCACCACGTTTGAGATCGTCCACGGAAACTTGGGCGCGCAGAATTCGGTCTTAGGTGGCGGGCGCTACGACGGATTAGCGGAAGAGCTCGGGTCGAAGATTCATTCGCCCGGAATCGGATTCTCGATCGGCGAAGACCGGTTGGTGCTGGCCGTAGGAACCGACGACCCGGGACCGCAGCTCGCGCTGTATATTGCGCCCATGGATGAAGCCGCGCTGCGGCATGCGGGGGTGCTCGCGCGGGAACTGCGGGGCGGCGGCGCTTCCGTGGAAGTCGGGACGACCGCCAAGCTGAAGCGGGCCATGGAAACCGCCAACAAGATCGGCGCACGCCGCGTGCTGATCATCGGGGAAGAAGAGATGGCGGCGCACGAGTATTCACTGAAGGATATGCAAACGGGAGCACAGGAGCGGATACGCCGCGCCGAGATCGCGTCCCGGTTGAACTAACGAATGGAACTGGATTTTTTAGGTGATTTGCGGCGCACGAATACGTGCGGCGATTTGCGGCCTTCCGATGAAGGCAAGCGCGTGGTGCTGATGGGATGGGTACATCGGCGCAGAGATTTGGGCGGGGTTATTTTCATTCACTTGCGAGATCGCGAGGGTGTGACGCAATTGGTGTTCTTCGAGAACACGCCGGGTCACGATCGCGCCGAGGTTCTGCGTTCCGAGTATGTGATTGCCGCCGAAGGCCGCGTGGCGTTACGCACGCCGGAGACAATCAATCCGAACCTGCCAACGGGCGCGGTCGAGGTGCTGGTCGATAAGGTTTGGATTTTGAATGAATCCCGCACGCCGCCGTTTCCGATGGAAGATACGGTTGATGTGTCCGAAGACTCGCGGTTGAAGTACCGCTATGTGGATCTTCGCCGTCCGCGAATGCAGCGCAACATCATTCTGCGGTCAAAGCTATCGTTTGCGATTCGTGAGTATCTGACGGCGCAAGGTTTTCTGGAGATCGAAACGCCTTTCATGACGCGTTCGACGCCGGAAGGAGCGCGCGATTACCTGGTGCCAAGCCGCGTGCAGCCGGGCAATTTTTATGCGCTGCCGCAATCGCCGCAGATCTTCAAGCAACTGCTGATGGTGAGCGGTTTCGATCGCTATTTCCAGATCGTCCGCTGCTTCCGCGATGAGGATTTGCGAGCGGATCGTCAACCGGAGTTTACGCAGATCGATCTCGAGATGTCGTTCCCGCAAGAGGAACAGATATTCGAGGTGATCGAGCCCTTGATGCGGAGGGTGTGCGAGATCGCGGGATTCGACGTCGCGCTGCCGTTTCCGCGGATGAGCTATGCGGAGGCGATGGAGAAGTACGGAATCGACAAGCCGGATCGCCGCATTCCGCCGATGACTGGAGTGGAAGATCTGCTGCCGGCGCTGACAGCAAATGGTCTGCCATTGGTTGCGATTCTGATCCCGAATGTAGGCGCGTTGAGCCGAAGCGAGCGCGATGCGCTGAAGGATTTCGGTAAAGAGCGCGGGCTGCGGGTGTTCGACGATCCGAAGCGATTGGATCGCGATCAGCCGGGCGTACTCGCGCAGATTCGCGAGCGCACCGGAGCCGGAGAAAACGACCTTCTCCTGCTGGCGACATGGGCCGGGGAACCGAAAGGACATCGTCCCGAAGAGACGGTGCATCAGGCTTGTGGGCAGCTGCGTTTGCATGCCGCGCAAAAGTACAACGACCGGCACGGGCTGCTCGATCCGAAGAAGTTCGAGTTTCTGTGGGTGACGGATTTTCCGATGTTCGAGTGGGACGAGGAAGATCAGCGCTGGATGGCGGCGCATCATCCGTTCACGTCGGTGCATGATGCGGATCTGGAGAAGCTGACGACGAATCCGGCGCGCTGCCGGTCGAAGGCGTACGATCTCGTGTTGAATGGGACGGAGCTGGGCTCGGGATCGATCCGTATTCACCGGCAAGATATTCAGTCGAAGGTGTTCGGCGCGCTCGGATTTTCCGAAGAAGAGGCGCGCCGCCGATTCGGGTTCCTGCTGGAAGCGATTGGAATTCGGCGCTCCGCCGCACGGCGGTATCGCGCTGGGGCTGGACCGCTTGGTGATGATCCTCGCGGGCGAGACGTCGATCCGGGACGTGATTCCTTTCCCGAAGACTGCGCGCGGAACAGATCTGATGTGCGACGCGCCGGCCCCGATCGCGGAGCGCAATCTCCGTGAGTTGGGCATCGCGCTGCGCAAGAGTTAGTAAGTCAAGGAGAACAAGAAGTGCGAAAGAAGATTACCGTAGTCGGCGCCGGAAATGTGGGCGCGAATTGCGCGATGTGGATCGCGAGCAAAGAGCTGGCCGATGTTGTGCTGGTCGATGTGGTGGAAGGCGTTCCGCAGGGCAAAGGTCTGGATCTGTTGCAGGCCGGGCCGATCAACGGCAACGACCTCCGCATCACCGGAACCAACGGCTATGAAGAGACCGCGAATTCCGATATCTGTATCATCACAGCCGGATTCCCCCGTAAGCCCGGGATGAGCCGCGACGACCTTCTGCTGGCGAATTACGAGATCGTGAAGACGGCGACCGAAGGGTTGATGAAGCATTCGCCGAATGCCATTCTGATCGTGGTTTCGAATCCGCTGGACGCCATGGCGCAAACGGCGCTGATGGTTTCGAAGTTCCCGAAGAACCGGGTAATCGGCATGGCGGGCGTGCTGGACACCGCTCGCTTCCGGACATTCCTCGCGGAGGAGCTGCAGGTTTCCGTGGAGAACGTAACAGCCGTTGTGCTTGGCGGACATGGCGACACGATGGTGCCGCTGGTACGACTTTCGAGCGTGTCGGGGATTCCGTTGACCGAACTGCTGTCCAAGGAAAAGCTGGACGCGATTGTTGACCGCACCAAGAATGGCGGCGCCGAGATCGTGAAGCATCTGAAGACCGGCAGCGCGTACTATGCTCCGTCTGCGGCCGCGGTCGAGATGGCGGAGTCGATCCTCAAAGATAAGAAGAAGGTGCTGCCGTGCGCGGCCTATCTCGAAGGCGAGTACGGAATCAACGGGTTGTTTGTCGGCGTTCCGCCAAGTTAGGCGCGGCTGGGCATCGAGAAGATCTACGAGATCCAGCTCAGCGACGAAGAGAAAGCCGCGCTGCGTAAGAGCGCGGATGCGGTGAAGGAACTTGTGGACGTCATCAAGAGTAAGCAGTAAGTGCCCAAAGTTACTTTTCTTCCCGCGAACGAGACGCTTTGAATTCGAGAGCGGCAAGCTGCCGTATGGCGAACATGGCAAGCCGGAATCCTGCTCGACATCGCCATGCATTTCAACTTTCACCTGGACCACGCCTGCGGCGGAAACAACGCCTGCACCACGTGCCATGTGCTTGTGAAAGCAGGGCATGCAGAACCTTTCGGAGATGGACGACGACGAAGCCGACCGCGTGGAAACCGCGGCCGACGTGCAGTTGAATTCGCGGCTCGGCTGCCAGTGCGTCGTGAACGGCGACGTGGTCGTCGGAGATTCCCGCGTGGAACCGCAATTACATCAGCGAAGGCGGCAAATCCACGCTCTATAGGCGCTAAGTCGTGCATGCGGCATCGAGTTCGCCGCTCTGGAACAGGTCGACCAGACTGGTCGATCATATCCTGCGGTCTTCGACGTGATGGTGATGTGCCGCGGCCTGTTGATCGACTTGGAAGCCATCCCAGAGTTTCAGCAGCTCTTCGTGATTCTCCGGAACGCGTCAGCCGGCCCATTCCGATGAGGCCGCGCGCCGCGTCGGCCCAGATTCTTCGCATCGCCCTCGGTTTTCACGTCGCCTCGACAATGGTGGCGTCCACGCCGCTGCTGCAGGTCCGCCCAGAATACGGTACGCTCCACGCCGCGGAAGATCTGGCCGAAATCCGTACTGCCCTTGCCGCAGTGACAGATGAGCCCGGGAATGTTGAAGCCGCCCTCGGAAACGGCCCAGATCTGGCTATTCGCCGGGAATCTGCCGCACTTGCTCCAGTAGTTCGGGAGTTGCCGGAGCGGCGCCCGGAATGCCAGTGATCGAGCGCGGCGTATAAGCCCGGCAGCGGACCTGCGGCCGCGGTGGTCTTATCGAGCAAACAGTAGCCGACTTATCGTCGCCGTGGATCGACGTATATCCCATGCTTGAAGGTTTTCAATTTGCCGAATCCTGACACCTGAAAGCTGCCGCGCGCCAGCGCCACCGGCCTGGCCTTGCGCTGATTCGACGCCAGCAGCAACTCGCGCACATCGCGGCGCGGATCGAACCCGGTCTCGCGCGTGAACCTGTCGAGATCCGGCAGTTTCTTCTGCGCGATCAGCTTCTGGTACATCGGCGTGGTCTTGATCTGGTCCATGCGCGCGCCCAGCAGCGATACGGTGCCGGGAGGAACCATGCGCGCCAACACCGGATCGGGATGCATCTGCGCGGACGCGGCGCAGGCAAACAGAAAACGCAAGCGCTGAGCCGCATCAGAAGTTCCGCCGGGAGAAGACCCATAACCCCGACCCGAACATCACCATCGCCGAACAGCGCCGTAGACCACAGCGGCATCCAACTATCCACCGGACTCGGCGGTGATCAATCTTCATCATGATGTTCGCGCTGTCCGGCAGTTTCGGGAATAGGTAGTAGAGGCCCCGGACGATGTTGCGCGACCATTCCGAGCTGAGCAGCGATCGCAGCATCGGCTTCGCCGCCAGCACGCGCTTAAGACCGCCAGAGCGAACGTGGCGAGGATCGAAACGGCGGCGCTCTCATACAGAACCGCGGTCAGCAGAATGAACGCCAGCATCACCGCGAAGACGCCCAGCGTCATCACCGCGGCGATCAGCAGATGCGGACGCCACACGCCCGTCTTGCACGCCGAAGATCACCCAGAACCCGAGCACCAGGTAGAACAGGTTCGCGCGCGACAATCAGCAGATTGCCGAGATAGCGGCCCGAGCAGAATGTTGATAGCGCGTGCACGCGGCTTCGAAAGCAGCAGTTCCACGCGGCCCGGTTCGAAGACGGCGGAATCAAGTCCCGCGGAAGCGAAAATCGCCAGCCCCATTCCCACCATGTAGAGAAATCCCGAGAGACCGCCCTGCGCGGTCCATGACCATCTGTTCCGCGCTCATGCCCGCATGCGGATGCCCTTGCTGTCCGAAGATCGGTACCGACGCGACCATCCCCTGGACCACGTCGATGCGCATGATCAGCAGGAAGAAGACGAGGAGCGCCGTCGATGAGAAGAAAAACGCCCAGAAGACTTTCCGCGCCAGAGCCTCGCGAAACGTGTCGCGGATCAACGCGCCGGTAACCGACATTGTTCATTTCTGTTCCACCGTCCGGATGAAGACTTCTTCGAGCGAACTCGACGCGCGCACCAGCGATTCCATCTCGCAGTGTTCGGCCCGCAGCAAATCCACCGCCTCGTTGGCTTCTTCGCGCGTGCCGAACAGGAACGAGACGTGTGCCGTTGCTGCGCCGCAACCGCCGTGCGCGCGGCCGCAGTTCGGCTGCTCAGGTTGTCCGGCATCTGGCTCGGCCTCGACAGCCGATACCCGCCGCCCGCCGTCAGCTCTTTGACGCTGCCCTCCAGCGCGACTTTGCCTTTGATAAATGATCGCCACATCGCGGCAAAACAGCTCCACTTCCTGCAGCAGGTGCGAGTTCAGAAAGATGGTCACGCCCTTCTGTTCCAGCCCGTTCAGAATGTCGCGGATCTGTTTTCGGCCCACGGGATCGACGCCGTCGGAGGGCTCATCCAGAATCAGCAACTTGCGGCTCATGCAGAATGGCCTGGGCCAGGCCCGACGCGCTGCAGCATGCCCTTTGAATACTTGCCGAGCCGCGTGGTGCCCCACCGGTCCAGGCCCACCATGTCGAGCAGTTCCGGGATCCGCTTGCGGCGGGTGGCGCTATCGACGCCGGAAAACGCGCCGTAGAAATCGAGCATGTCGCGACCCCGTCATATAAGTGGGAAAGCGATGATTTTCCGGCAGATAGCCAATCACGCGCCGCGCTTCCGGCTCCCAGGAATTCCGTCCGAAAACCAGCGCGCGTCCGGCTGTCGGGTGCGTGCACGCCAGCAGCATCTTGACGAACGTCGTCTTCCCCGCGCCGTTCGGACCCAGCAACCCGAACGTGCTGCCCTGCTTCCACGCGCAGAGAAAGATTATCCACGGCCCGCATCTCGCGCTTGGTCCAGCGCTGTTTATAGACCTTTGTCAGTCCTTCGGATTCGATGGCGTAGGTCACGGTTCGTCTTGAGAACAATACGTTGCTTGGAGCGGCGAAGTTCAGACAATATTATGAACTCATGCGCATCGACTCGCACCAGCACTACTGGGACATCCACCGCTTTCAACTACTTCTGGATGAACGAGGGACACCCCGACCATCCTCAAGCAGAACTTCCTTCCGGCCGATCTGAAGCCGATCTACGAACTGAACCGGATCGATGGCTCCGTGCTGGTGCAGGCCAGCCACACGATGGAAGAGACCTGGTGGTCGCTCGAGACTGGCCGAGATCCGGAGCCGCAGCATTCTTGGCGTGGTGGCCTGGGTCGACCTGACCGAGCCGCAGCTCGGCGACGACGCTGGACAAGCTGCAGCGATATCGCTCATTTAAGGGCGTCCGCCACCTGGTGCAAGACGAGCCGGACGACCGACTGGCTGCTGCGCCGCGAGGTGCTCGAAGGTCTTGCGCGAGCTGGCGCGACGGGGAATTCCGTTCGATCTCTGCATTCATCCCGCGCCATCTGCCGCTGATCCCGACAGTTGCCGATCGCGTGCCGAAGCTGCGGATGGTGATTGATCATCTGGCAAAGCCTGCGATCGGCGAAACGCGAGATGGACCCGTGGGCCAAAGATATCGCCACAGTTGCGCGCTGTCCGCAGATCTACTGCAAGCTAAGCGGCATGATCACCGAGGCCGGACCACTCTGGAAAGCGGCCGATATTCAGCCGTACCTTACCCACTGCTTCACCGAGTTCGGGCCCAATCGCTGCATGTTTGGAAGCGACTGGCCGGTGTGTCTGCTTGCGGGAACCTGGAAGCAGGCGCTCGCCGCGTTCACACAAGGGCTTGGTGCGCGCGAAGTGGGGGTCCGCGAGAAGCTGATGGGGTTAACCGCTCAGGAGTTTTATGCGCTATAAATGGACCATCTTGCTGCTGGTGGCCGGCCTCGCGTCGGCTCAGGAATTGACGATTTCGGGTGCGCCTAGCCGGACGATGACTCTCACCACCGCAGCCATCGCCAAAATGCCACGCACCATGATCACGGTCTTGGAACACGGCAAAGAGCGCAAGTACGAAGGCGTGCTCCTGCGCGATCTGCTCAAGCAGGCGGGCGCTCCCTTTGGCGATCAGTTCAAAGGGCGGAATGTAGCGGCGTATATCTACGCCACGGGGCGCGATGGCTACCATGCAACGCTCGCGCTTGCCGAAGTCGTCCCCGAATTTCAGGAGAATGAAATCATCGTCGCCGATATGATGGACGGAAAAACGCTCGGGCCCGAACAGGGTCCGTTTCGCCTGGTTGTACCCGAAGACAAGAAACAAGGCCGCTCAGTCAGGATGCTCGACCGAATCGAAGTGAAGATCCCGGAGACGCCGGAGCCTTGATCGGGGGAGCTAGGAACCTAGCCCCATACCGAGCGCGTTGGCCAGAAACACAAACCGGTCCGCCCATTCGTCAATGATCTTGGTGGTCGGCTTTCCAGCGCCGTGACCCGCGCGTGTCTCAATGCGGATCAGAATCGGGGCCGGGCCTTCCTGCGATTCCTGTAGAGTCGCGGCATATTTGAAACTGTGGCCGGGAACAACACGGTCGTCGTGATCGGACGTTGTGATTAAGGTAGGCGGATACTGAACACCTTTCCGGATGTTATGGAGAGGGGAGTACGCCCGCAGCGTGGCGAAATCCTGGGCATTGTCGGACGATCCATAGTCGCCGACCCATGAAGCGCCGAAGGTGAACTTCTGGAACCGAAGCATGTCCATCACCCCAACTGCGGGCATGGCCGCTCCGAATAAGTCGGGACGCTGGTTCAATACCGCGCCGATCAGCAGCCCACCATTACTGCCGCCAAAGATGGCCAGCTTTGGCGTCGACGTGTACTTATTCGCGATCAGCCACTCCCCTGCCGCAATGAAGTCGATGAAGACATTTTGCTTGTGCTGCTTGGTTCCCGCTTCATGCCACGCGGCGCCGTATTCGGAACCTCCGCGCAGGTTGGCCACGGCATAGATCCCGCCTAAGTTCATCCACTCGAGAAGAGCCGGATTGAACGACGGCGTCAGGGCTATATTGAAGCCACCATACCCGTAGAGAAGAGTCGGATTCTGCCCGTCTAATCGGATCCCTTTCCGGTAGGAAAGGAACATCGGAACCTTCGTCCCATCTTTGCTGGCGTAGAAGATCTGCTTTGTCTCGTAAGTAGCGGGATCGAATTCAACCTTGCTGCTATGCACGAGAGAGCTTTTACCGGTCTCTACGTCTAGCCGAAAGATCGCGGGCGGTGTTGTATAACCGGTGAACGAGTAGAACAGCTCCCGGTCCCTCTGGCGAGCGCCAGACCAAATAGCGGTCCCGATTCCCGGGAACTCGATCTCCCCTAAATTCTTGCCGCTTAAGTCCGTTAAGCGAGCGGAAGAGTGAGCATCCTTCATGTAAGCCAGTAGAACCTTCCCGTTCACTAATTGTGCGGACTGAAGGGTGTCTTGCTCCTCAGAGACAATCTGTTTCCATGCCGTATGGTCGGGCTGTTCCAAATGGATCGCGACAATCCGGCTGCGAGGCGCGCCATCGGTTGTTCGGATATAGAACGTCGAGCCCTCGTTTCCGATGTATTCATACTCGGATTGGAAGGTCGGAATCAGTTCTACAACCTTCGCCTCGGCAGAGCGCAGATCCTGATAAAACAGCAGGTTTCGCGCCGCATCCCCGGCCGCTACATTGATGACCAGATAGCGCCCGTCGTCACTGACCTGCGGGTAGAACATCCAGTCGGGATGGTCGGACCGCTCATAGACGAGCTTGTCCTTCGATTGCGGATCCCCCAGCCGGTGCAGGTACACCTTGGAGTTGGTCATGGAGACCGTCAACATCTGATCGGCGGAAGGCTGCGGGAAACGTGAGTAGTAGAAGCCACGGTTATCGGAGGTCCAGGTCACCGAAGACGTCTTCGTCCACTGGATCAAGTCGGGCAGATCGTTTCCGGTTGCGACATCCCGGACCCGCCACTCGCTCCAGTCCGATCCGGCTTGCGAAACAGCATAAGCGAACAACTTTCCGTCCCAGCTCGGGCTTTCGCCATTCAGCGCAGCAGTGCCATCCTTCCGCAAAGTATTGGGATCGATTAGCACTCGTCCTTGCCCCTGGACTGAATCGGTCACATACACGACGCTTTGGTTTTGCAGCCCGGTGTTGCGCGAGTAAAAGTAGTGATCGCCGGCTTTAAACATCGCGGCGAAGCGTTCGAAATCCCAGAGCTTGGTCAGCTGAGAATGAATGGTTTCGCGGCCGGGAAGCTTTGCCAGATAAGAGAAGGTAAGAGCGTTTTCTTCTTCGACCCATTTCTTGGTTGCGGGAGAATCGGCATTCTCCAACTCGCGATGGGGATCCGTGATCTTGGTCCCATGATAGTCGTCGACTTGGTTTCCAACCGGTGCCGGGGGGTAAGTCATTTTGGCAATCTGGGCACATCCAAGCGCCGCAAAGGAGAGAAAAAGAAACCACTTCATACGTTCAGACCTCTATGGGGCGGCTACCAGGGCGCTCACTACCGCCGGACCATCCGGGCTGCCCAACCCTGTTACAAAATCGTAGCCGATTCCGGCGTTACAAATCGCTCCGCATCGTCCGTTGCTTCCTTGTGTGATGTCATGAAACGCCAGGGGGTTGGAATAGATTACATTGAGGAAATTCGCACCAATTGGAGCTTTCCCCTCCTGCGCCCGCAAGCTATTCGCAATGGCGGTAAGGCCACACCATTGCGGCGAAGCGGCGCTGGTGCCCCCGACTTCCGCCCAGTTCCCGTCCTCACTGTCATAGACCGCTACGCCCGTGTTTGGCGCCGAATCCCAAGCAACGTCCGGGATTCCGCGCTGCCCGGAACTCTGGAAACCAAGTTGATAATCCGGCTCCGGTACATACTTGCTTACACCGCCGCCGCTTCCGCTCCACGCGGTCTCACTCAAAATCGCGTTCGTCGAATCCAACTTCAAGGCTGTTCCGCCCGCGCCCACTACTAGCGCCGATGCGGCGGGATAGCCAAACTTATTCGTCCCGTTGTCGCCCGACGCGTTGAAGTAGGTCACTGCGGAGTTGTTGAAAAAATAGGCGTCGTACTGCTGCTCACCGGAAATCTCATTCAGCGTGCCCCAACTCATGTTCACGGTCGTGGCGCCATTCGCTACCGCTACGGGCACCGCCTTCAAGAGGGTTGAAGTTTTTCCGTCCGCGGTCAAGACTAATACGATTTTCGCTTGAGGGGCAATCGCGTGCGACCACTGCACATCAAGCGAAGTTTCACCGGTCCAGCCGCGGTTCTTCGGAGGCTCGACGCCCGCCGCGTAGATGACCGTTAAACACCCGTTGGCCTTCGTGCATGCGGGCAGTCCAAACGTTGTATCGAACACCCCGAGATCGGCCTCGACGTTCGCATAGTCGTAGCCATCCACGATCCCAATTACCTGCCCCGCGCCTTGATTGGTAATCTGATCCACGCCGTACGCGTGCCGGATCTGCGTCGGTGTATATCCCGACGGCACGTTGCTGTCGGCATGCCAGCGCTTTATAAGCGGGCGATGCGCTTCCTGATGAATCTCTTCCTGCGCTTGAGCGCTGCAGGCCAAAGCGACTAACGAGCACGCCCAGACACCGGGCTTGAGATACTTGGACATAAGTCTTTGGAGAACCTTCAAAGACTGTAACAGAGGTCCAGTACCTCACCCGTGTCGTTTTGTATCGTTAACGGGGAACCGAGTCCTTCGGTGTAGCAAGATAGCCGCTCACCTGGTCTTTGCCGACCTGGTTCACCACAATCTCGTAGGGCTGACGCGCCTTGGCCACATAGAACTGTACGGGCTCATTGGCGGTGCGATCTTTCTTCTCGATCGTCTTATCGTCGGCCATCACGCTCAGCGTGAACTTGCTCTTCTTTGGATCCGTCTTCTTCAGCTGTACCTGAATATCGCCGATCTTCTGCGGCTGTTTCGCTTTGGACAAATGGAACTCGAAGTAGTTGCGCTCTCCGAGACGCCGCAGCGCCGCCAGTTCGGTGCCGTTTTTAGCCACGTAGCCGCTGGTCACACCCAGATCGCCTTGTACTTTCGAAAGCTGCGAGATGGTCTTTTCCAACTCGCTTTGGGTGGAACTAACCTGCGTCTTCACAGTACCCACGTCCGTGCTGACTTCGGCGATCTTGGCATTAGCCGCATCTTTCACGCCCGTCAAATCGGTGTTGATCTTCTCCGCGGTCTGCGCCTGCTCCTGCTCCAACTGCTTCCGCGTTTGTTCGACCTTACTCAGGGCTTCGGATTTCACGCTCGATGCCACGCGCACGGCCTCGCGGCTCTTCCGATCCAGATCTTCGCTGAGCGACTCGTAATGTTTCCGGTTCGTCACGGCCAAGCTGGTCGTGTTATCCCGCAAATCCTGTATCTGCGCAGATAGGGCGCTCTGCTGCTTGGCCTGATCCGCCTTCACATCGTGCAACTGCACGAACAGATAGATGTTTGAGGCGAGAAGCGCGAGAAGCGCTCCGCCTCCCAAAGCCGTCTTCAGGTTTGAGTTCGGTGCCGCGTCACTCATCGATTTGTGGACTCCATTGCGAGATTGAAATGTTGCAATACAGTATAGATGGGCCGGGCTCAACCCAAGGTTTCACCCTGTGCGAGGACTATTCGTATCGGCCAATAAAACCGGGATGGTTCGTGGGGAACCATCCCGGTCTGTTGCTGCAATGTAGTCTGAGGCCTAGCTGTTGTCGCCGTCGCGGCGCTTCAGAGTCGGACGTTCGTCCTCGTCGGTCTTTGGCTTCTGATCTCCGCCGGAACCGTCATCTACCGTGCCGGATCCAGGAGCACGTCTTAAGCGCGGGCGAGAGGCGTCTTTGGCATCGTCCACCTTACGGCGGTTGTGAAGTGCCATTACGCGCGTTTTCACATCGTTGAACTCAGACGTCGTGACCACGTACTCGGGCTTGGCTTTTAAGTACTTATCGATATTTGTCTGCGCCGCCCGGATGCGGTCGTCGGTTGGCGGGTGTGTGGAGAAAACCTTGGACATCGTTCCCGGCTTCTTCTTCTCTAGCGATTGAATCTTCTCGAAGAAGTCAACGAACGACGTGGGATCGTATCCTGCTTTGTACATGTACTCCAGGCCCAGGAGATCGGCCTCGGATTCATCCGCGCGGGAGAACTTCAAAAATCCCATGGGAATCGCAAGCCCCAGACCCTGCCGGATCCCGTAGCCAACCCAGCCGCCCATGAAAATCAGAGGAATGGTGCCGATGTTGACCAACTGCGCTTTCGTCGCCTGACGTGTCCCATGACGCGCAGCCACATGCCCGATTTCGTGGGCCATTACGCCGGCCATCTCCGACTCGCTATCGGCTTTCATGAGAATGCCCGTGTTCACGAAGAAGAATCCGCCAGGGAGCGCGAACGCATTCACCTCATCGGAGTCGATTACTTTGATCGTGAATGGAACCTTGGCATCCGAATTCCGCACCAGATTCTGCCCTACGCGGTTCACATATTCTGCGATGATCGGGTCATCGACAATTCGCGCCTGGCGCTCCACTTCCTGAGCGAGCTGTTTTCCCAGCGCGATTTCCTTTTCAATGGAATAGAAATTGACACCCTTGCCGACATCCCGGTTCCCAATCTGGTCGGGATCTTTTTCCTTGCTATCGGCAAATGCAGCGGAAGGGACGACGAGGAGCGCGAACGCCGCAAAGAGAGCGGTGGACTGCCGGGAAAATTGATTCATTGCCGGGGAACTCCTGTGAACATTATAGGCCCAGTGGAAGGAAACGACTGTTCTATGTACGCACCACTGTGCGCGCAGGTTACAGAAACTTAACGCGGGTCCGAGGCGTTGGCAACCGGCCCGACGGGCTGCTCAGCGGCAACCCGCTTGGCTTCCAGCTCCACTGCGCGCACTCGCATCTCTTCGTACTCGGAAGTATTTACAATGTATTCGGGTTTCGCGTCCGCAATCTCGGAGATATGCTTTTGCGTGCGGTCGATGCGCGCCGCGGTCATTGGGTGCGTTCCATACATTTGGGAGAGCCGGCCAGGGGTTTTCCGCTCCAGGCCTTCCACCCGCTCCAACATGTCGACCGAAGCCTGCGGATCGTAGCCGGTGCGGTTCATTAAATCTACACCCAGCCGGTCGGCTTCATTCTCGAAATCCCGTTCACCCTTAAGAAGGCCGAGGCGCGAACCCGGCGTGACTAGTTCCCGCGAAATAGCGCCTGTCCAACCACCCAAGATCGATACGGGGATGGAGCCGATCTTCGCCAGTTGATCCCGCGTCGCCTCGCGCGTGGCGTGCCGGGCCGCTACGTGCCCCAGTTCATGCGCAAGGACAAACACAAGCTCCGCTTCGGACTCGGTCAACTTCAACATCCCGCTATTCATATAAATGTGCCCACCGGGAAGTGAAAACGCGTTGATATCGCCCGACTCGATGATGCGCACCGTCACCGGCATGGAAATATCAGACTGCCGCGCCAAGTTCTGCGCCAGGCGGTTCACATATTCGGACAGGATCGGATCGTCGGCGAGCTTCACCTGGCGCTCCAACTCTTCCGAGAGCTGTTTGCCCAGTGCCATCTCGCGCTGAATGCTGTACCAGTTGATTCCGCCCGGACGGGGGGTTGCGGGCTGACCTGCGATTAGCGGCAATCCGAGTGACAGAGCCGCGAGGGCCGTCAGAGTAAGCCGCATTTCACTACTATAAACCTCTTCCGTATATTCAAGAAGTGCCTGAGATCTGGGAAGAGTACAGGGACGTTTTCCCTGTGCGAAATAACATCGTTTACCTGAACCATGCCGGCGTTTCGCCACTCTGCCGACCCGCGGCTGAAGCTATGCAGAAGCTCGCGGCCGAGTGCCTGGACTTCGGCAGCCTGTACTACGAGCGTTGGCTCGCGGCCTACGAAGGATTGCGGGAAAGCGCCGCCCGGCTGGTCGCGGCATCGCCCCGTGAAATCGCGCTGGTCAAAAATACCTCGGAAGGCATCGCCACGATCGCCAACGGCATGCGGTGGAAAGCCGGGGATCGTATTGTGGCGTTTGAGGATGAATTCCCCTCGAACTTTTTCCCCTGGAAGCGCCTGGAGTATTCCGGCGTCACCGTCACCATCCTCCCTTACGACACGCCCCTCGAGCGAATCGAGGAGGCCGCTCGCGGCGCTCGCCTGCTGGCCATCAGCTTTGTGCAATACCTCAGCGGGTATCGCGCGGACCTGGTTGGAATCGGTGAGATCTGCGAACGGCACGGCGTCTTCTTCTTCGTCGACGCTATTCAAGGACTTGGGGTATTTCCGTTGAACGTGCGCGAGGCACGCATCCACGCGCTCGCCGCGGACGGCCACAAGTGGCTGATGGGTCCGGAAGGGTGCGGTCTCTTATATGTCCGCGACGATGCCCAGGCACAGATTGAACCGTCGGAATGGGGCTGGACCAACGTCGCCAACTACAATGATTTCGCCTCGCGCGACATGACCCTCCGCACCGACGCCGGCCGCTACGAATGCGGGACGCTCAATACGATTGGCTGTTTCGGGTTGCGCGCTTCGCTCGACTTCATTGATCGCGTGGGCCGCGACCGGATCGGCAAAGCCGTACAGGGTCTCGGCGACCGCCTCTACCAAGCTCTGGAGGCGCGGGGCTTCGAAATGATGGGCACACGCACGCCGCGCACCGGAGCTGGTATCGTTACCTTCCGCAAACCGGGTGAAGAGCCGCGCTACACGGTGCGGAAGCTAAAAGATGCCGGATTTATGGCCGCTCCGCGCACGGGGTGGGTGCGTGTTTCTCCGCACTTCTACATCCCGCCCGCCGACATTGACGGTCTAGTCGCCGCATTGAGCTAATGTGCGACTGGCCGACCTTCCACATCGAGCACTTCCACCGGCCCTACGTTGAGCGATCGCACGCCGGCTTCGATCTTGCTCAAATCTCCGACCAGTAGAAGCGCCGCATGGCTCGGGTTCGCATACTTCTCAGCGGCGGAGTTCACTGAGTCGAGCGTGACCTTCTGCAACTCATCCGGCTCGCGCTGCAGCTCCGACATCGGCATCCCGACCGCCCATAGCTGCACCATCTGGTCGGCCACGCGCGACAACGATTCGAACTGCTGCGCATATCCGCGTAAACGGAAATTCCGGATGTTTTGCAGTTCGTCATTCGAGATGCGCTTCTCGCCGGCGATCATGTGCAGTTCCTTTTGAAACTCCACCACCGACTCTTTGGTTTTGTCAGTTTGCACAGCTCCCGAGGCGATCCAGTTTCCAAACTTCGAATAAGTGGCGGGAAACGAAAAGACGCCATAGGAATAGCCGTTCTTCTCGCGCAGGTTCATGCCGAGCCGCGCGCCCGCCGAACCGCCCCACGCGGTATCCGCCAAGCTAAGCGCATAATAGTCGGCCGCTGAGCGCGATGGCCCTGGCAGAATCTCCATGACCGTGGTCTGCGCCGCATCGGGGCGATTGATTAGGAGAACCTTGCCTGCTCCCTCGGGCTGCGGAGCGGGAATGTTCACCATGGGCGCTTCCCCGCCCTGCCAGTTTCCGAAGTGCCGCTTCGCAACTTCCGTTGCTTGGGCCAGCGTAATGTCTCCCACGAACACCAGCACCGAAGTTCCTGGCTTCCACAGCTTCTCGTGAAACTGCTGGAGGTCAACCGGCGTAATCGTGCTGACGGATGAGCGGAACCCATCCGCCGGATGTCCATAAATACTGCCGCGCCCGAATGCCAACATGCGGGCCACGCGCCGCGCGACCCCATTCGGGTCGTTCTCCTCCTGCGCGATCGCATCCAGCCTCTTCTTCTTTTCCCGCTCCACTTCTTCGGCAGGGAACGTCGGCGTCAAAGCGACACTAGCTAACTCCGCCATTGCGGGATCCACATTCTGCGCGAGTACCGCGAGCGACAACGATGCATATTCGGGCCGTGAAACGCCATTGATTTCCGTTCCGAGATCACCCAGCGTATCGTCAACTTGCATAGCTGTCTGCCGTGCCGTGCCGCGCTTGGCGGTTTCGAGGAGGAGGCTTGAGAGCCCCGCCTTTCCCTCGGGGTCGTTGATGCTCCCGGCGCGCGTCGCCAATGTCACCGCGACCTTCGGCAGATCTTTCCGCTCCGCCACGTAGATGCTCACGCCGTTCGGAAGCTTGGCGCTCTGCACATCGGGGGCGTGGAAGGGTCGATCGGTCCCGAACGCGGGCACTTGCGAGCGATCTAATGTTAGGTGCGTATCCGGCTCGGAGTCTTCCGGATGGAACCGCATCACCAGACGGTCAGGTGTGTCGAGCCAGCGGGAAGTGACTTGGCGAACGCTCTCGGCCGTTACTGCGCGGTGACGCTCCACATCCGCCGCGAACTTATCCGGGTCTCCCAGGAAGGTGTTGTATTGATTCAGTAAGTCCGCTTGCCCACCGAATCCGCCGATCCGCTCCAGACCTGTCACATAGGAAAATTCCCACTTGGTCTTGGCGCGCTTCAGTTCTTCGGGGGTAGGACCTTCCTTCGCTAGCCTGGTGATCTCCGCTGTGAGGAGACTCTCGATTGTGTCGAGCGACGCCTTCGGCCGTGCGGTGGCCCAGATGACGAACGCGCTCGCAATCTCCTGGCTGTTCTGGAACGCAACCACATCGGAACAGAGTTGCTTGTCGTAAACGAGAGACTTGCTCAGGCGCGCCGCGAGACCATCCGTCAGCATGAGCGCGGTCAACTCCAGATCGGCATCTCCGGGGTCGAAGTACGCCGGACTCGTCCATGCAAAGTAGACGCGCTCCTGCGGCACATGATCCTTCACTTCGAGCACCTTGGGACCATCCAGCCGGGGGATGAAGTGCTTCTCTCGGTCAAGCGCGGGACCGGGGGGAATCGGCCCGAAGTACTTTGCGACTAGTTGTTTGGTCTGCGCGATATCGAAATCGCCCGTAATGGCGAGCGACAGATTGTTCGGGGTGTAGTAGCGGTGGAAGAAATCTTTCACATCGTCCACGCTCGCCGCTGTAAGGTCCTCCGTGCTCCCGATAACGGAGTGCGCGTACGGATGTCCGTAGGGAAATAAGTTCTCCGAGAGAAGGTAATACCAGCGCGCATAGGGCTGGTTCTCAAGCGACTGGCGGCGCTCGTTCTTCACGATGTCGCGTTCGTTATCGAGCTTAGTCTTGGTCAGCACATCGGTCAATGTCGCCAAGCGATCCGACTCGAGCCACAGGATGTACTCGAGGTTGGCGCTGGGCACGTTCTCGAAGTAGTTGGTGCGGTCTTCGCTCGTGGTGCCGTTCACGCCGCCTTCGAAAAGGTTCGCGCCCGCTTTCTCGACATAGCCGAAGTACTTGCCGTTTGAATCCTTCGCCCCTTCAAACATCATGTGTTCGAACAGGTGCGCGAAACCGGTTCGGCCGATGCGCTCATTCTTCGAGCCCACGTGATACCAGCAGTTGACATGGACCATCGGCAGCTTGCGGTCGACATGCAGAATCACCTGCAGACCGTTCGGCAGCGTGTATTTTTCGAAGGTAAGTTTTGGGATATCCGCAGGGGGCGATTGGGCGCGCGCCACTCCGCAGAGGAGCATCGCGCCGGACAAGACTGCAGTTGAAAATCGTAAGGAGAAGAAAGACATACAGAGGAGAAGATTTTACAGCTAGTTCTCCTCCGTAGACAAGCGTTTTAAACTAGCGGCCCCGGGGTGCAGCCGTTTGCCGCGCGGGTGGAGGCGGAGCCGTTTCGGGCATAGGCGCTCCGTTTACCGGATCTGGCCGAATTAATCCCAGCGTCTTGCGCAGTTCCGTGTCGATCGCGGTCCGGATGTCGGAGTTATCTTTCAAGAACTGGCGGGCGTTCTCTCTACCTTGCCCGATGCGTTCACCCTTATAGCTGAACCACGATCCCGACTTTCTCGATGGCATTGTGCTGCACGCCGAGATCGATCAAATCGCCTTCGCGTGAGACGCCTTCGCCATAGATAATGTCGAACTCCGCTTCCCGGAACGGAGAAGCCAGCTTGTTCTTCACGATTTTGACCTTGGTTCGGTTGCCGACCACCGCATCGCCATCTTTGATGGCCGCGATGCGCCGGATATCCGCGCGCACGGAAGAATAAAACTTCAACGCGCGACCCCCCGTGGTGGTTTCCGGACTGCCGAACATCACGCCGATCTTGTCGCGAATCTGGTTGATGAAGATCAGACACGTCTTCGATTTGGAGACGATACCGGTCAGCTTGCGCAAAGCCTGCGACATAAGGCGGGCTTGCAATCCCATGTGGCTGTCTCCCATCTCGCCGTCGAGTTCCGCTTTAGGTACCAGCGCGGCCACAGAGTCGACCACAAGAACGTCAATCGATCCCGATGCCACCAGCGCAGCCGTGATCTCGAGCGCCTGCTCGCCATAATCCGGCTGCGACACAAGCAGGTTGTCGACGTCCACACCCAGCTTGCGCGCGTAGATCGGATCGAGCGCATGTTCGACGTCGATAAACGCCGCCATGCCCCCGGCCTTTTGGGCCTCCGCAATGACCTGTAATGCGATGGTGGTCTTACCGGAAGATTCCGGTCCGAAGATTTCGGCGATACGTCCTCGCGGGAAACCGCCCATTCCCAATGCCGCGTCAAGCGCAATGGAACCGGTCGAAATTACCGCTACCGGTATCACCGAGTCCTTAGCGCCCAACCGCAGGATCGAGCCTTTGCCAAACTGCTTTTCAATCTGTCCGAGCGTCAACTCGAGTGCGCGCGCGCGCTCACGTTCATCCATATTCAGGAACTCCTTTGTTGCCAAATCGCTCACTGATCTAGCGGGGGACGGTGTACTCTGATTCTAACAGGTAGGGATGAAGAAATGGCGAAAGTGAAGGCTCTTTTTGAGGTCACATGCCCGTGCTGTGACGCTATATTGAAGATCGATCCCGAGACCCGGGCCGTGATTGCTCATCGCGCCATCGAGAAGCGTTCGGTGATCGATGACTTGTCCGTCGCGGTCCAGAAATTAATGGGCGAAGCGGGCCGCCGGGAGGATGCGTTTCAAAAAAGCTTCGCGGAACACCAGATCCACGGCAAGGTCCTTGAAACCAAGTTCGACGAGCTTCTACGCCAAGCCCAGGAAGATCCTGATAAAGAACCACCCAAGCGCGTCTTCGATCTGGATTGATCGGAATCTGAGTTGCTACAATCCTTCCCTTAATGATTTCGACGCCGACTCCGTTTCCCTTCTTCCAACAGCCGCCGCCTGCCCCTGCTGTCACCGAAGATGGGAAGCATCATACACTTACGGGAAACTTTCGACGTCACTCGGGTTTTCGTTCTAACTTCCTGGCGGAAGAGCGCGACGTACTGGTTTACCTGCCACCCGACTACGAGTCAAACACAGACCGGCGTTATCCCGTCCTCTATCTGCATGACGGGCAGAACCTGTTTGATGGCGCGACCTCTTTTGTCGAGGGCCAGGACTGGCGCGTCGACGAGACGGCCGAAGCGCTGATCTCCCAAGGCGTTATCCAGCCACTAATCATCGTCGGCATCTATAACGCCGGGATGCATCGTCTGGACGAATACACTCCCACGGCGGACCGGCGCATGGGTCATGGCGGAAAAGCCGACCTCTACGGCCGCATGCTCGCTGAAGAGTTGAAGCCGTTCATCGACACCACCTATCGGACCCAGAAGGATGCTTCGCATACAGCCCTCGGTGGTTCGTCCCTCGGCGGCCTCGTCTCCCTATATATTGGCCTGCGACACCCCCGCGTGTTCAATAAGCTGGCCGTCATGTCGCCTTCGGTCTGGTGGGACAAGCGCACCATCCTGCACGATGTTCAGCATTTGACGGTGAAGCCGGCTTTGAAGATCTGGCTCGACATCGGAACAGCCGAAGGACGGTACCCCGGACGCATCGTAGCCGACGTGCGCAAGCTGCGCGACGTGCTCGTGCGCAAAGGTTGGACGGAAGGCCAGGATCTGAAATACGTCGAAGCTGAAGGCGCCGGCCACAACGAAGGCGCGTGGGCTTCGCGTGTCGGCGAAATGCTGAAGTTCCTCTTCCCGGCCTAATCGCCGATGACATTCACCGGCGCGGGCTCCGACTCGAATTCACCCGCGCTCACTGATACAAAATGGTTTCCCGGGAGCAGCGACGCTGGAAGCGACGCGTTAATCTGCCGCAATCCATCTGGCTGGACCAGTGAACAGAACGAAACCGCGCAGCGTTGGTCCCCACAACGAACCGCCACATGTTCCCGTGACACTTCGCCCGGGAGGTCCGCGACCCAGATCGACACCACGCCCCCATGCGCGCCCACCCGGACCTGATTTCGTTCCCAGGTAACCCCATCTGCGACTACTTCGATACGCGGCGCCCTCGTGATGTGCGGCCTTAAGTGCACGCTCTCACCCAACCAGATCGGCGCGGCGTTAGTCGAAGTGCCTCCTGCGGTCAACAGCCTCACGGCGTGCTGGCCATCCTCTAAACCCAGCGGCAGTTTGCAGTTCGCCATCCATCCGCCTGGGCCACTCGAACTTACATGCACCGGTCGCGTTCCGAAGGGCCCGATCACCGGATACACGTCGTCGCAACCGAGCCCGCTCTCATCGGACTTGAACCAGATGCTGAGGTACTCGTCGGCTTCGGTCGAGAATGTCTGGTCGCGGGTGACGCTGTTCTCCACGGCCACAATCGACACGCGGCCTGCTCCACCGGCGGTCTCCGGCCACTTCCGGTTACACGTGACGTGCGCGCGATTGTTCACCACCGTCTCGAGAGTCACCCGCGCGAAGCCCGCCGTGCGGCAAAATCCGAGCAGACAAGCCGTATTTGGACCCACCCAGTTGTCGAATTGGCCGCGCAACTCCGTTGTCTCGTAGAACTCCATCAACGGCGGCGCCGCGAGATCCGACCCGTCGTCGGTGACGTACGATTCCACAAACGCCGTCTCGCGCGTCAGCCGGCAGACGTTCTCGAGCGCCAGAATCGGATGCTTGACGTGATACAGCACCCCAAAGAACAGCACATAGTCGAAGTACCCGATTTTCTGCGGAGTAAGCCGGCAGATATCTTCAATGCGATATTCGACGCGCGACTGCAGCAGCTCTCGCGCGAGCAGGAAGCGCTCCTGTTTGAAGCTATCTACGGCGACCACTTCCGCGCCGCGGCGCTCCATCTCGAAGCTGAACCATCCATCCCATGCGCCAATATCGAGCACGCGCTTGCCGGTCAGATCGGCTGGAAGGGGAAAGCGGGCGATACGCGATTGCAGTTGCCCGATTGATTGCAGCCCGGGTATCACTTCGCCATCCGGTAATTCGATGCTGTGATACCAGCCGAGTTCCGCGAGCTCGCGGACCTGCTTTTGCGTGGCTTCGGTGAACGCCGGGTTGCGAGCCTGCATCGGCGCGGTTAGTCCTGAACGGCTAGCTGTTCGAGATAGCTCTTTGCGGCGGCGATGTCGCGCAGCCGTTCGTCGTGATTTTCCGCCTCACGTTCAACGAATAGCGGCCGTTCGTACCCGATCTTCCGCAGCATCGTAAGAAACGCGCGGAAATCCACGCTGCCTTTCCCGATCGGCATCTCCGTCCCTAACGAGCCCGGCGCATCTTTGCTGGGCCAGTTTCCGTCCTTGGCATGCACCGTCAGCACGTGCTGGCCGACAATTTCGAGCGCGTCAACCGGATCGCCCGTGCCATACAGAATCATGTTGGCCGGATCGAAGTTCACGCCGACGTTCTCGCGGTTCACTTCCAGCAGAAAATCGAGCAGCGCGTCCGCGGTCTCCTGCCCGGTCTCGAGCGCAAAGGTGATGCCGTGCTTGGCCGCATGATCGGCGATCCTGCGCACCATCTCTAACACCGCGATGTAATCGGGATCGAACCGGTCTTCCGGAACAAAACCGATGTGCGTCGCAATTCCCGGCACGCCGAGCTCGGCCGCCAGGTCGACGATAGCTAAAGTGCGCGCCTCACGCTCTTTCCGCGTATCGGGTGGAACGAACCCGACTGTGCGTTGCACGGTCGGAATATCCGCGTAGCTCTCGCCTTGGTACACGCCGAACAACGTGTGCACGCGCATCTGATGCGCACTCAACGCAGCCTTCCATTCGGCATTTGCCCCGCGCATATCCAGTTCCCCGGGAATCGCCATCTGTCCCTCCCTGAAGCCGATCGCCTGCAACTCCTGAAGAGTGGCCGGCAGGTCCGCCGTCGCCCGAGAACATTACCCCGATTTCGAAAGACATCTATTTCACCGTGTACTGCGGCTGCGGCGGATTCAACTTGATCTCGAGCGTCTTCTCATCCGCATCCACATCCATGATCTGGCCGAATGTCTGGTAATTGACTCGCGATCACCTGGATGCGCAGCGTGCCCTGCGGGATGGGCGGCAGCATCGCGTTGCCCTCCTGATTGGTGCGCGTCTCCCACGTGTCGGTCATCTTCTTGTAGAGCTTCATGCGGCGCGCGGCCCTTGACGAACTTGATCACCACGCTCGCGCGATCGACCGGCTTGCCTGTTTCCGCGGCAGTCACGTGGATCGTGACTTTGGACATCGGCGGTCCGGCCGCAGAGGCCACGCAAGACGCGCACACGACTAGCAAGGCAGCAGCGCGGAAGCAGTGAACGCATACCGTCGCATTATCCGACATCCGGCAGAAGGAAGGTCTGCGGAGAGCCCGCCGCCGCGGACACCGCTTCCGCCGCCAGATAGCCGCTGCGGACCGCGCCTTCCATCGTGGCCGGCCAGCCGCTCCGGGTCCAATCGCCCGCGAGAAAAAGATTCGGGAACGCGGTGTCGCGCCGCGGGCCGCTTCCCTTCCAGCCCCGGCGCCGCGGAAAACGTGGCGCGCATTTCTTTGATCACCTGGGCGCGTTCGAGCTTGCGCCTCCGCCGCGCGTGGAAAAAACTCGCGCAGCTCGCGCACCGCCAGATCGATAATCTCCTGACGCGACTTCTCCACCAGCGAACGCGACGCGCTCACCACCAGTTGCACGTAGCGGCCTTCGGACTTATTGAACATCCACTGGATGGTGCGGTCGAGCAGCGTCGCGTGCGGCAGATCGGTGATGGGGCGGTCGAACCACAGATGGATGCCGGTGATCGGCGAATGCGTGAACGGCGATGCGTCGATCGACAGCGTCGGGCGCGACCTGGGCCAACCGCTCGAAAGGCAGGGCAGAGACGTAGCATCGGCCGTCGCATGCGATCCCGCCGCGCCAGCACGCCGCTGACGCGGCCATCCTCGATCACGACGCGTTCCACCGGCAGACGGCCGTTCAAAGCTGCAACGCGCCCGATGCGCTCCCACGCGTCCGCGCCGATAGAGCTCGCGCAGCGGCACGTTCGGAATCCCCAGCTCGTAGGCATCCGCGCGCGCGAGCATGCCCAGCCAGAACACCTGAAATCCATGCGCCGGCGGCCATGCGGTCCAGATCTTCGTTTACCGCGCTGACCAGCACCTGATTCCAGTAGCGGCTCGATGGCGCGCTGGGTCTGCCGCTTCTCGCGCAGCCAGTCGAGCATCGTGATGCCGTCCAGATCGGCGCGCTTGCGTTCGCGCGGAATCGCCAGCATGGCGCGGGCGATCGCCGATCTTGTCCGCCAGGCTGAAGCACTTCATCTGTCAGGAAAGATCCGGTAAAGTGCGCGGGCGCGGGAAGCATGCCGCGCTTCATCGACGGACATCGCGGCCGCCCGGCTCGATGAAGAAGAACTCGCGGAAGAACTGGATCTCCGATGCCACGCCGAGCCGTCGGTAGAAGTCCAGCAGGTTGACGCAACAGCGCAGCAGCACGTGCTGGCAGTTGTCGATCACCTCGGTCTCGCCGCCTTCCGCGCGCGGGCACGGGCCAGGAGGTCGCGCGACCGCCGAAAAAAGCGCGCGATTCGAACACCTCCACCTCCCATCCAGCGCCGCCCAGCGCCGCCGCGGCCGCAAGACCTGCAAGCCCGCCGCCGACAACAATCACTTTCGGCACGCTAGCTCGCTTCCAGTATTTCGCGGGAGGTCGCGATGCGTCCGCCGCGCGCCCGCAATTCTGTCCAGAAGCGGCGCGCCGTCGCCGCGTCGAGCTGCCATGACCGCGTCCTCCACGACGGTCACGCGCTTTCCGCGCGCCAGCAGCCCGAACGCCGCCGCCTGCACGCAGACTTCCGTGACGACGCCGTAGACCACCCACTCCTCGACGCCCAGGCCGGCGAGTCGCTTCCGCGTGCGGGCGACTCGAACATGTCCGTGTGTTGCTTTTCGAAGATGCGCTGGCCCACCAGCAGCTGCCGCCGGCTTGCGCTGTCCAACCGTGCCCACCACGCAGTGCGGCGCCCAGTTGCGAAACTCCGCGTCATCTTCGCCGTGGGCGCAAGCCGTCGAGATCAGCGGGATTCCGCGTGTCCTGATCGCGAAGCGGTTCAAGTTGCGCGAGCGCCGGGAAGAATGCGCTCCGCGCCGGCACGTAGAGCGCGCCCGCGGGGAACAGAAAGTCGATCTGCGTATCGATGTCCAGAAAAGCGCGCGTCCATGCAAAGTCTCTTCCGCGGTCTGCGCTGCACTTCCAAGCGCCGGGTCCGTTCCACCCCGTGCCGACTTCGTGATGGCGTGCCGCGAGTCGCGCGCGCGTTCCCGAATGACGGCCAGATCGCTTCCGGACCTGCACGCGCTCGCCCTCGCGAATCATCGGATCGAACAACGGCGTGCCGCCCTCCAGTTTCTCGTCCGAAAGCGAAACCACGTCGCGATCGGCGAATCGCCAGATCTGCTTCGCGCCGGGCACGGAAGGCTTTCCGCGACTGCGCTTGGCGGTGATAGCGATGGCGGCCGTGCTCTTCCAATTCCACGATCTTATAGATCATGCCCATGGCCGGCGCGTCCGCCGAAGTCGCCAGTTCCGTGCCGACGCCGAACGCATCCATCGGAGCGCCGCCGGCAAGCAGTTCGCGCGATGCGGTTCTCGTCCAGATCGCCGCTGGCCATGATGCGCGAATCGTGCAAGCCCGGCTTCGTCGAGAATGGCGCGCACCTCGCGCGAAGCGCGAGCAGATCGCCGCTATCGATGCGCACGCCCCAGAGCGGCCGGCCCAGCGCCGCCGCTTTCCGCGCGCCTTCGATCGGATCGTAGGTGTCGATCAACTGCACCGTGTGATCGCCCAGCAGCTTGCTGCAAGCCGCGAAACGCCTCGGTCTCGCTGGCGAACGACATCACCCAGGAATGCGCGGACGTGCCAGACACCGGAATGCCATAGCGGAAGCCGCCAGCGTGTTGCTGGTGCCCACGCAGCCGCCGATGTAGGCCGCGCGCGCTCCGATGGTGCCCGCTTCCGGCGTGTGCGCGCGCCGCGTGCCGAACTCCAGCACCGGACGGCCCTGCGCCGCGTCCACGATGCGCGCCGCTTTGGTGGCGATCAGCGTTTCGAATGTGATCGCCGAGAGCAGGTATGTTTCGGGAATCTGCGCCTCCGAGATCGGCGCCGAACGGTCAGCACTGGCTCGCCCGCGAACAGCACCGTGCCTTCCGGGACCGCGTCCACATCGCCGCGTGAAGCGGAATTGCGCAGATAATCGAAGAACTCGCCGGGCGCATGCGCGAACTGCTGCAGCCCGCGCAGATAATCGATCTCGTCTTCGTAGAAGCTCAGATCCAGCAGGTACTCGATCGCGCGCTCGATGCCCGCCACCACCAGAACCCAGTCGCGGTTGCGCGGCAGCCGCCGGATGGCCATCTCGAACGTGGCGATGTCGCGCTGCTTGCCGGCGGCGAAATAGCCCGCCGCCATGGTCAGCTCATAGAGATCGGTGAGAAGACCGTTCAAGCGTTACTTCTTCTTGGGTGATGTGCGTCTGCGGCGCCGCGGGCTTGATGCCGGCGGCGGCTTTCATCAGATCATCCGCAGCGCCGTTGTCCAGTGTGTAGATCGCCGGCTCGCCTTCGCGGATGGCCGAGGTGTTCGCGCCATCACGCAAAATGCGTGACCTTCTCCGATATGCTTCTTATCCTGCGTCGTGGCGCCCGCGGTGAAGATCGCCGCGCCCGCCAGCTCTTCGGCGCGAAGCCGGTGGCGGTCAGATCGCGCAGCTTCTCGATCAGGCTTGCATGCTGGCCCGAGTCCATCTCTTTGCCGTTCGGCGAACCATTTCTCGCCGCTACGCGTGTACGTCGTGCCCTGCGCCGTCACTTGCGACAGCTCCGTGAAGCCGAAATCGAACAGCTTCTTGCTGCGGAAGTCGGCCACCGGTTTATTGGCGGCATCGGCGAGATCCGCGCCGACCTTATAAATTCCGTCTGACCACCGAGCTCTTGGCGTAAGTCGTTCTTCTTGGTCTTGCGCGGATCTCAGCGGTCTGCGTGCCGCTGTTGTCGGTGACGCTGACGGTCGCGATTCGCGGCGCGCAGCAGGAACGTCGACGCGCGCGATCTTGCCCCGCTTCCAACTGAATTTTGGCGTCCTTCAGCTTGCGGACCAATTCGTCCACCTGCAGCGCATCGGCGCGCATCGGCTCCGGCTTCAGAATCTGCCACTCGTCCTGGCCGTTCTTGCCGAACTCGATTGTGGGCCTTTGCGTCTCAGGTCCACCCGCGATATCTTGTCCGTGTTGAAGGTCAACAATCGCTTATCGCGCAGATCGCTCAGCGACTTGTCGATGCTGTTCTTTGAGTAACGTCGCGACCGTAAAAACGCGCGGATCATCCGCCAGCTTCACATAAGTCGCACCACCTGCCGGGGTGTCTTTCCCGAGTTGCAGTGTAGCGCCGCCTTTGCCGTTGTCCATGCTCAACGTAACCTGCGCGAACGGCTCCTTCAACCCGAACGGTGAAGATCGGAAGGCTTGTCATCGATCAGGCGGTCGGACGTGAGAGTACTCGCCGTCGAGATCAGCGACGCCACCGTGTCCTGATCGGCCGGCATCGGTTCCGGCTTCGTGATCTCCCACTGATCCGCCAGCTTCTTGAGCGTCATAGGTTCGTGCCCTGCTTCTGCACCCTGATCTCGCTCACATGCTTCTCTTCGAGCGTCAGGATCTTCGGCGCGGCATCGGCCGACGGCTTGCCCGCTTCGTCCGCCTTGTGTTTCTTCGACCAGTAAACCAAGCCCGACAGCACGGCCAGCGCGACTGCCGCGATCAGCAGTCCGCGCATCTGCTTCATCCCGCTATCTCCGCTTCCACCAGGCAGCCACGCCCGACACGATGGCCAACAACGGCAGAAACACAACGGAGCTTAAGAACAGCAGTCGCGACTGCGTGTTCGTCAACGAAATGCGCCGGTCGTCCGGATCCTTGGGACGGATCGAGATCAGGTCCTCGTCCGCCGATAGCCAGTTGATGCTGTTCAGGAACAGATCGCGATTCGCGACCTGCGCGATGCTGAGAGCGCTGTTGCTCATCCAGTCGCCGCTTCCGAACACCACAATGCGGCCCTGCTTCGCTCCGCTCCCGACAGTCCCTGCGGCGGCTAGCACGAACGGTCCCTTCTTGGCCGTTGCGGGGTCGATCGACAACGGCAATTTCGGGTTAGCCACAGCCACGCTCGAATCGGATGTGGAGATCAACTTTTCGCGCCTTGCCACTTCCTACCGAAAGGCTCTGCGACAGCGGGAATACAGTGGCGATGCGCGCCAGATCGCGCACGATCGGCTGCGATTCATACTTCACCCCCAGCGGTGCGGCTTCGCTGAAGCCCAGCATGCGCGATCCCGGATCCAGCAATCAGATCCTCGTTCAGCGTGACGCCCCAATCCGCCGCGAGCTTCGCCAGATTCGGAGTCGAAACGGATCCCTGGTTGCCCGGAGCCGAAATCGCGGGGCCCACCGAGATCATCACGTGTCCGCCGCCTTCCACGTAAGTCTTCAAAGCATTCACCGCGGCATCCACGTAATCCCGCTTAGGCGCGGCCACGATCACCGCCGAGCACTCGGCCGGCACCTGCTGCTTCTCTAGCAGTGAGAATGTAGACGTCTTGTAAGTGTTCTTCTCGAGCTGGTCTTTCGCGTAAGAAAGACCTCCGCGCTCCGTGTCCTCGGTCGCCAGTTCCCCGGAGCCGGTGACGAAACAGACCGTCTTCTGCGTCGTCTTGATCGAACGAATAATGGCGTTCGTCACGCCTTCCTCGCTCAGCGACGCCGCTTCTTCCGTGCGATCCCCGGAACGAACCACCACGCCGCCTTCCGAGCGAAATCCTTCGGCCTTGGCAACATCGGGCTTTTTGTCGGGATCCACATAGTCGACATGGAGCTTGCTCGAAAGATTCGAGTAGCGCTCCAATAAGTCGCGCGCGCCCGAGAACCGCGTGGATTGATTGAAGTAAGTCACATACACAGGCTTCTTCAAATTCTTGACCGTCTTGATCGTCTGGTCGGACAACGAGAACTGCTTATTGGTCGTGGTATCGAAGCTCTTGTTGTTCTGATCGGCCAGCCAGTTCAATACGCCCAGCACGGCCAGCACGATGATGATGTACAGGGTGACGTAAGCGCCGTACTGGGTGCGCTTGGCTGCAGTGATTTGATCTTCGCCGCCATCTATGACCTCCACCGCAGCGATTCGAGCGATCGCGTCGTGAGAAAGAGGCCGAAGAAAATGAAAGTGAGATAGAACACCATGTCTTTGGTATCGATAACGCCTTTGGAGAAAGGCTCAAAGTGAGTCAGCACGGAGCAATACGCGATAACCTTCGACGTCGTGGATTGCCCCAGCTCCGTCACCCAGCTCAGCACCCAGAGCAGCAGGCACAAAGCAAACGTCACGCCGCCGGCAACAATCTGATTTCTGGTGGTCGTCGAGATATAAGCTCCCGATTGCCAGCAGGCATCCGCCCTGCAGCAGTAATCCCAGGTAACCTGTCAGAATCGGCTGCCACGCCGGGTTGCCATACGCGAACAGCAACGCGACGTCGATCATCGAAATCGCCAGAATCGCCGCATACATCAGACAGCGCGCCCAGGAACTTACCGAGTCACGATCTCCCAATCGCGCATCGGCGAGGTCAGCAGCAGCTCCATCGTGCCTTGCCGCTTCTCTTCCGCGAACAGGCGCATGGTGATCATCGGAATCAGGAACAAAGCCACCACGCTGGTATTGCCCAACAGCGGCGCGATCACCTGCTGATTGATGTTCATGGGCATGCGACTGCCCCGCCATCTGCATTTCCATGCTGCTCTGCACGAAAAACGCCACGCGATGGAAGAAGAAATAGCCGAACAGAACGCGCAAAGATCGTCAGCAGCAAGTAAGCGATCGGGGACGAGAAATACCCGCGCAGCTCTTTGCGGCAGATTGCGAGAATGTTTCTCATTGAACCACCTCCGCGGCCGGTGTCGGGAGTCGCGGCCACGCTCGGCCTTTTTCGGAAGCCGTCAGTTGCAGGAACACGTCCTCCAGGCTCGTCGCCGACGCCCGCATCTCTTCCAGATTCCAGCCGGCGTGCACCACGGCCCGCGCCAGATCGCCGCGAATCGAAGACCGCCTTCAAGCGTCTCCACCTCCAGCAGCGACCCGGCCCGGCTCGGAATCGTGGATCATGCACGCGGCTCACGCCCGGCACCTGCTCAATCGCGCTGCCGCGCCGATCCCCGCTTCCAAACCCTCGTGCGCGCACTTCGAGCATAATCACTTCCTGACCCCGCATGCGCCGCAGCAGATTCTTCACCGTATCCGTCGCCTTCAGAACACCCTGGTCGATGATGATCACGTTGGAGCAGGTATGTTCCACTTCGGCCAGAATGTGCGTGCTCAGACAGAATCGTGTGATCCCCGGCCAGGCTCGCCACCAACTCGCGCGTCTCGCTGATCTGCTGCGGATCCAGGCCCGGACGTGGGCTCGTCCAGAATCAACACATCCGGATTGTGGATAATCGCCTGCGCAAGCCCAACGCGCTGTCGGTAGCCTTTTGACAGCTTGGCGATCAGCTTCTTGCGGACGTCAGCCACCGCGCACCGCTCGGCCGCTTCGTCCACCCGCTTGCGCCAGTTCGTTCGACGGAATGCCTTTGATCTGCCCCACAAACCGCAGATACTCGCCCGACCTCCATCTCCGGGTAGAGCGGCGGCGTTTCGGGCAGGTAACCGATGTGTTTCTTGACGTCCATCGGCTGCTCCACCACGTCGAATCCGGCCACGTTCGCCGCGCCCTCGGTAGGCGGAAGGAAACAGGTCAGCATGCGCATGGTGGTCGTTTTTCCGGCGCCATTCCGGCCCAGAAATCCCACGATTTCGCCCTTCGCTAACCTCGAACGAAATGTGGTCGACCGCGACAGTACGCGCGTATCGCTTCGTCAGACCATCAACTTTGATCATATTTTTCGATTACGTACAGTGCCGCCGAAAGCGGCAGGAGAACCACGGGATATTCTAGCAATCCCATGAATTCGGACGTACCGGCGGCGTCTTCGGTTATCCGCAATTCTTCAGCGAATCCGGCGGACGCCCCGGCGCCGGACGCTACAGTGAAACATTGGCGCAATCCTCTCTGTGGCTCCCCTCGGTCCTGGCGACGCTCATCGCCCTGGTGGGCATCGTGGGAGGCGTATTCTATTCCGCCTCCCGCAGTCGCATCCGCATCGCCCTGCCCTTGAGCGCCTTACTGCTGCTCGGAGTTGCCCTATTTGGATTGCTCCCGGAGATCGCCCATGATCTATCCTGGTTCCTCAGCATTCTCCTTTTTGCCGTGGGTTTTGGGTTCCTCGCGGTTCTCGATCGCGCCGGTGTTCCCATCTGCCCCGTCTGCTCCCACGATCATGATCACCACCACTGCGCCGCGCCCCTCCACGGGTTCGCCGTCCCGCTCTTGATCGCCGCCGCCGTCCACTCCTCCTTCGACGGTTGGGCGCTGGCCGCGTCCGGCCTCCACTCGTCTTTCTCCGGCTGGGTCTTGCCGCTGGCGATCGTCATCCATAAGTTGCCGGAGGGCTTCGCGCTGGGTGGCATCCTCGAAGCCTCTCTCCGCTCGCGATGGACTGCCACCGGACTCGCCGCCGCGGCCGAATCTCTTACCCTGGCCGGATCCGCCGCGTCTCTCGTGTTCGCCCCATGCGTCGGGTCCCTCTGGATCAGCTATCCCCTCGGACTGGCCGGCGGCTTCTTCGTCTTCCTCGCCTACCACGCTCTCCATAACGAGTGGAAGCGCAGCCGCGGCCACGCTACAGAGTTGGCGGAGTGAAAGCCGGCTCCCGCTTCTCCTGGTCTTCCAGGCAGTACGGCGTCCACGGAATCGCCTCCAAACGCGCCGGCTCGATCTCGCGTCCGCACGCCTCGCATTTGCCGAACGTCCCCTGCTCGATCCGCTCCAGGGCTTCCTTCACCTGCCGGAGTCTCTCGTAATCGCGATCCGCCGCCCGCAGAGACGAATCTCGCGCCTCACCGGAGTTCGCCAGATCCACCGCATCCTCCACCTCCGCGCTGGCCGACTCCCGCGCTTCGTTCTCGTCCCGCTCCAGATCCCCCAGAGCGTCCCCCTCCATCTGCTTCAACCTGTTCCGAAACGACTCGACATCGATAGGCATGATGCCATCATGATCTATCGTGAGCTTCGAAGCGGAACTCCGTTCCGTCCTCCCCCCGGACCTGCCCCATCGCGACGCGCTGATCCGGCGGAGCGCGCGGCACCTCGAGCGCATCTCCGAAACCAACACTCAATTCAACCTGACGCGCATCGTGAGCCCGCGCGAAGCCGCCATCAAACATGTACTCGATTCCGTCCTGCCCTGGCGGCACTTCCGGGATGCAGTTCACATCGTTGACGCGGGCACCGGCGCGGGGTTTCCCGGCATCCCGCTCGCACTGCTGCTCCCAGACACGCGCTTCACCCTGGCCGAATCAGTCGGCAAGAAAGCCCGATTCGTCGCATCCGTCATAGAGGAACTCGGCCTTTCTAACGTCGCGGTAGCCAACCAGCGCGCGGAAGATGCCCTCAAGCCTCTGCATGACGTAAAGCGGTTGATGCTGACGGGACGTGCGGTGGCCCCGCTAGTGAAAGCCTGCGCACTCTTCGGACCCGCCATCCGCGCCGGAGCCCTTGGGTTCTTCTATAAAGGTCCCGATGCCGATTCCGAAATGGCGGAAGCTGCCGCCGAAGCACGCAAACAGCGCGTCCGGCTCAAACTGGCGGACCGCTACGAACTCCCCGAGGGGTACGGCGCCCGCACACTAATCGGCATCGCCCCTTAAACCTTTCGGCGGTAGGACAGGTACACCACGCCATTCTCGTACGTCTTGCTCTCCTCGAGCGCAAACGGCGCCTTTTGGCGCAGTGCCCCAAACAGCGGACGCCCCGATCCCAGAACGATCGGCATAACGTGCACTTCGATTCGATCCAGCGCGCCCACCTCCAAACAAGATCGCGCGGTTTGTCCCCCGCCGATCACCCAAATATCTTTGCCGGATTCCCCGCGTAGTTCGGCCACGAGTTGCTTCAAATCGCAGCGTACCGTCGCATCCGAGGGCAGTTGGTGAGTCGGTGAACCGCTCAGCACGAAGGTCCGCATCCCGAATCCCTTCCCGCGGGTCAATTCCATCGCTTGCTCAAACGTTCTCCGCCCCACGAGGATCGTGTCCACGGCGCTTTGAAACCGGGCATACCCGTAATCCTCCTTTTGGTAAGGAGCGAGCCAATCAACCTCGCCGTTCTCTCCCGCAATATAGCCATCGAGAGAGCAAGCTACGTAATAGCGGAAGGATCGTGTGGAAACCATAGCGCGTCTCAAATCTATCGAACCCGGCCCCGCATCCCCAAGCTATTCTGGTTCAACGGAACGCCGTGAACATCAGAGAATATCTGCAGTACCGTGCGCGTCGCGTGAAGGAGTTCTGGTCCGAGAACATCCCAACGCGCCACCCGTATTCGCTGCTCAGCTTCCTGCTTTCCCTAGGCGTGCTCGGCTTTGGCATGGCATTCCGCCCGGAATCCAAAGTGGCGCGGCCTCTGTCCGAGTCGGATCTAGGCCGCTTCCAGCCGAGTCCCCAGCGTCGTCAGATACGCGAGATCTGGCAGAACTTTCCAGCCGCCGCCGCGCTCGCCTCCGAACGCCTCATCCACCTCAGCTCGGAACCGCACACCGCCATCATCTGGGATGCCGCGCGCGCCATCACCGTCCGCGATCTCGGCATGCCGCCTTATCTCGCGCGCGCGACGCTCGTCGCCAACAGCCAGTTCCTCGACTTCAAACCGATCCCCAGCTCCGCTACTGTGCCGTTTCGCCTCTGGGCCGTGCCTTCCCCCTACGCGCGGGATGTTCAGCCGCCCGATCCCGCAGCCGTACCCCTGGTTGACGACTGGGTTATTGCGGTCGCCCGCGCTGAGGGCGATCAAACGCTCCACGCCGAAGGCTCCTACCAGGGCCGCACCAACTCAACCTGCGGCACGTTTGCGTATAAACAAATCGTCTCCAGCGTCCATCTCTCCTCCCCGCTTGTCGGGGGCGGCCTGTTCACCCTTGACGGCAAGCTCCTCGGCGTGATCGTCGCCTGCAACGGGGAACCCGCGGTGGTCAGCGTCGACACACTCACTGCGCTCCTCGCTCAACCCGTCCCCGTGCGCGACCGCCTCCGCATCCTCTATGGCATGCGCGTCGGCGAGAACGATCAAACCGTGCGCGTCTTGTTAGTCTGGGCGGGATCGATCGCCGGTGCGTCCGGGCTTCGCGCCGGAGACTTGATCCGCGCCGTGGACGATCAACCTGTCCACTCCTTCGCCGATCTGCAGGCCCTCAATAGCGCTGAAGGAGTGCACGAGATTGAAGTGGAACGCAATCGCCGCAAGCTTTCCCTTCTGCTCGCCGCGTCCCCGGAACAACCCGCGCCGACTTCGTCCGTGACCGTCAACGGCGTGGTTCTCAAAGCCGACGCCGCGCACTCGCAAATCGTGGTCGACTCCGTCGCGCCCAGCAGCCCGTGGAGCGACACCGGACTCGAAAAAGCCGATGTCGTCCTGCGCGTCGACAACGCGCCCGTGCGATCCCTCAAAGAAGCTGCCGCCGCATTAACCCGTCGCCGCACCACCCCGCTGCACCTTGAGATCATCCGTGAAAACAACACCGCCGAGGTGCTGTTGCCGAATGAATGAGCTCATCTCGGTAGGAGTGATCCTCCTGCTCGCACTGGCCGCCGGCCACGTGGTGAAGTTTCTGCGCATCCCCGAAGTCACCGGATATCTGCTCACCGGCGTCCTGCTGGGCTCGTCCGTACTCGGCTGGATCAGCGACTCGAACCTCGCCGCCTTAAGCGTCTTGAGCGATGTGGCATTAGGCTTAATCCTCTTTTCCATCGGAACCGTCTTTGAATGGGACCAGCTGCGCATCATCGGCCGCAAGCTCGCAATCATCGTGACGTTCGAAGCGGCCCTCACTTTCCTGTTGGTGATGGGTTCCGAAAAGCTCATCGGACAATCCTGGGCGCAAGCCTTGCTCCTCGGCGTGATGGCGATCGAGACGGCCGCCGCGTCCACCCTGATGGTGCTACGCGAGTGCAACGCCGACGGCCCGCTCACGCGTCTGCTCACCGGCGTTTTCGCGCTCGACAACCTGATGGCGCTCCTGTTCTTCAACATCCTGGTCACCGTCATCCAGTTCACGGAGAAATCCGGAACCGGCTCGGAAAGTTTCGGCCAATCCGTCTTCCGCATCGCTTGGCAATTCCTGGGAGCGATCGCTCTCGGTTATGTGATCGGGTTCATCCTATCCGCCTGGTCGCGGCGCGCAGTCGAACATGGAGAGCAGTTGATGCTTCTCGCGGGCTGCGTCCTCCTGTGCGTGGGCGCAGCCAAGTGGCTCGATGTTTCCGCCCTGGTTGCCAATCTCGCCATCGGCGCGACCGTCGTCAATCTCTCGCAGCGCAGCCGCGGCCTTTTTGAAAGCCTCACCAAGACCGATCCACCGCTCTACGCCATCTTCTTCGTTCTTGCCGGCGCCAACCTGGAAGCGCACAAGCTCGCCACATTAGGCGTGGCGGGAGGGCTCTATGTCGCTGGCAGATTAATCGGGAAACTGGGCGGCAGCCTGCTCGGCGCGCGGGTGGGAGGCGTCACCGGTCCCGAGCGGCGCTGGCTGCCGCCGACCATGCTGGCGCAAGCCGGATTGGCCGTCGGCTTAACGCTCACGCTCAGCCGGCGTCTCCCGAATCTTGCGCCGCCGGTCACGACCATCGTCCTATCGGCGGTAATCATCTTTGAGGTAATCGGACCGCTGGGTGTCCGTTGGGGAATTGTGCGCAGTGGAGAAGCCCACCCGGAAACCGATTCCGCGGAGGGCGTTCTCACCTGATCTGTTACAGAATTACGCCTGCGGGCTCTGCGTCGGGCTCAACTCAACGGCCTGTTTCTTTGGCTTAGTAACAATCTTCCGCACCATGCGCCAATGAAGACGCTGGAAGATCTCACCCGGAACATAACGCCGCAGATTCACGATGATCTTGGCTTCACGTCCCACCAGATAGCGCAGCTTGGGACGCTTCTTTTGGAGAATCTTGTAGACTTCCTTGGCGACGTCCGCCACCGTGAAGGCCTTGCGTTCCAAAAGGTCGTCCACCATCTTCTCGTGTTGCAAAAACCAGTGGTAGTACGGGCTGTTCGGATTTAGCGCGCCCGGAGCGCGGTTGCGGTGCACCGTAAAGTGGGGGGTCTGAATCAACCCCGGCTCGAGCAGCGAAGCATGGATGTTAAACAGCTCCACCTCCTGCGCGAGACACTCCACCAATCCTTCGAGCGCAAATTTGCTTGATACGTACCCGCCGATGCTCATCGAGCCAATCCGCCCGCCGGCGGACGTCGTGATCAGCATCCTTCCCTTGCGGCGCTCGCGCATCCCGGGCAAAACCGCCTGGATACAATTCAGCGCGCCATAGAAGTTCACCTCGAAGACTTTGCGGATGTCGTCGGCGTGAAGATCTTCGACGAACCCGCGGAGGCTGATGCCCGCAAAATAAAGCAGGCCGTCGATGCGGCCTGCTTTCTCCAGCACTGTCCGGACAACGGCGTCGACCTGTTCCCGCTTGGTCACGTCCGCCCGTACGATTTCTATCGAAACCCCGCGAGAGGCCGCCGCTTCCTTCACGGCAGCCTCCTCACGGTCAAGGAATATAGAACCGAATACCCGATACCCCTTGCTAGCAAGAAGCAGCGAGCATTCCAGACCCATGCCGGAACCTGCCCCGGCGATCAGCAAGACTTCCGGACTGTTAGCCATTCCGTCGGGCAGTGGCTACGCCGTTGCCGCGGCGACGGTTTGCTTCTTCCCGCCCAGCAGCCCCAACGACATCTCCTTCATCTCCGGCGGAGCCGACGTTACCAGCCATCCCAACGTCTTGATGGCGGTCATCGGGCGGCCCAGGTTGATGCACTTGTGCTCGGGATCCGCAAGTCCGTTCGAAGTCGCCACAAAATCGGCTTCGGCCAGTTGCTTGAAGATGTAGTCGACGCATTCCTTCGGCTCTACCGTGCCCGCCTCGACGCCTTCCATCTTCGTGCACACGTTTTCAAAGAGCTGCTTGAAGCCCTCGTGCTGGCTGTAGAAAAGCCCCATCGGCTCCTCGGCATCCGGAAGAATTGACTCGTCGTGCGAATCCTTGTAGCGGCGGAACACGCTGGCCAGCTTCAGATCGCCCAAACCGACGCCCAACGCCCAGATCCGGAACCATGCGTTCCACAGTTCGAAGTCGCGGAACGAGGTGTAAGCATTACGCACCAGACGGTCATTATTCTGCGAGTCGATCTCGTGAACCTTCTTGAGATACGAAAAGCGCTGTTCGGAGAAATCTCCGTCCTTCACAGCCTTCAACAGCAACGCGGCGGTTGCGTTGATGATTTCGCAGCAGGTAGCAAGTCCACGGGAGAACAGTGCATCCAGGAATCCGGCGCCCGACGTCGCGGCCAACAAGCACCAGCGATCCCCCACCACTTGGCGGCAAGTTGTCTGTAGGCGGTCTGAAGAAACCCAGTCGCGGATCAGCTTGGCGTCTTTGAACTGCGCCTTAATGGCCGGGAAGCGATCCAGAAATTGATGCCATTCTTCGTCGGGGGTGATGTCGGTCGGCTTCGGAAACTTTCGCATGTCGAAGCTCAGGCCCACGCTCACCGCTTTGTTGGTCGAACCCTCGCGGTTGTCGAACGGAATCACCCAGAGCCAGCCGCCATCGAACAGGTGGTGGCAGGTGCCCTCGTACATGCGGCGGTCGTACTGGGGCACGCCCATCGGGAGGTCGAGATCGTCGTACGGCTTCACGTCCACCATGTGCGTGAACAGGCAGCGGGATTGCAACACAACGCGCGGCGGATTCTCGCGCAGATCGAACAGCTTCGGCAATACCGCGCCGCCGCCCGAACCGTCGCAGACGTACTTGGCGCGGAACTTCTCGCCAGCCTTGCTCGTCAACGTCACGCCGTCCGCGTCAAAATCCACACCCGTAATCGAGGTCCGGTAATGGACCGTTGCGCCGTGATGAATTGCCGTATTCGTCAAAAAGGCGTCGATATCCTGGCGGAAAAGATGCGCTTCGTAACCCTCGCGGAACGGCGGGATCACCACCTGCGTGGCCTCCTGCGGATTCTGCGGCTGATTCGGCCGGTGGTAGACAAACCCGAAGTTCTTCTTCACCCCGCAAGCCGAAGTAACGTGCTTGTGGATCATCTCGCCGGAGCTCAATTCCTTCTTGAGTTCAGGCACCCCGAAGCGCTCGCCCATGATCTTCAACATGCGGAACGTGTGCCGGACAGTCGACTCGCCCAGCGCAAAACGCGGATGCGTTCCGGCGTCGATCAGCAAAACCTTCACCCCGTTATAGGCCAGAATCGAAGCGAGCAATCCGCCTTCGAATCCAGCGCCCAATATCGCTACGTCATAGGTTTGATCAGTTTGATCGGTCATTGAGTCTCCTGATTATTCGCTTTAAGGGCAAGGTTTATTTCTTCGCGATGCTTTACAAAAAAGCACGGAGTGAGCAGACTGCAGCCCGGCAGCCCGCCCAGAACTACGCTAAAAAATGTTCGCCGAAGACTCATTATAGGGGAAAGAGGTGTATCCGGGTTGCTGGTACTGCGCTTTTGGGAGTTTTTTGTATTCTTGTTGCATTGCGCTCGGCTCTTTCCCCTACACACGTTCCGTGTTTCTTCTGACCCAGTTCCACCTTTCCTCCTAACAAGCCCGCGCTTCCGCTCGCGGAAGCTGCGCGAGCGTCGTGTTACCTTGACTGAGGCATGTCCGTACAGATCCTCATCCAGGGGAAACTGCTCGGCGCTCGACGACTTCCTTACCGCGCCGCCCTCCGGCAACGCATTCCGACGATGCGTGATCGCCGCGCGATCGCTCTGGATTTCGCTGGTCTGCGAAGTGGTCCCGCGCGCGCTGCTGGCTGAATTGGAGCTCGCTCGGGTCCTGCTCGGCGCCAGCGGCGGCGGCCAGTTCCTACTCGTGCCTGCCGGATGCCGTTCGCGGCCGCGCCGAAGACTTCCTGCGCACTCCGCCGCCCAAATCTCGACGCGCAACCCGCAGCCAGGTTCGCCTGCTCTGGGCCGTTACTGAAAATCTGGGTGACTGGACCGTCGTGCGCAAGCGGCTGCAGGAAGAGATGCAGCGCAAGCGATCGCGCGCCGCTCGCCGACGTCCGCTCCTTCGCCCCCTTTACGCCCAGCGCTACACCGGAACCGCAGACGACTCATATTCACGCCGGATCTCGCTCGCCAGCTGCGCTCGACCGACACCGTCGGCTGGAGCCCGACCTTCCGGCTGTCATTACGACCGACCCGCGCCAAACATAACTGGACGGTGTCGGCCAACCTTTCGCTCGACGGCATCACCATCGCGCGCCACACCGCCCGCAACGAAACCGAGATCGGGCCGGCCACCACCGCCGAACTGGCGCGCCGCGCCACCGGCCATCCTGCCTGGGGCGTTCTGCGCGGCTCACGTCGATCTGTTCGCCCTGCGTCTGCGGCGGCTTCAATCCATCGAAGAGCACGTGCAGCTTTCGATGCTGTACAAGCATTTCTTCGCCGGCGAGCTCGAAGTGCTGTGCGCGGCAGGGACTTCTGGCGCGCATCAACATTCTTGTATTCGGGCGTGAGCGATTTCGCCGTCTACGGCTCCTGGGACGCGCTGGTGCTCTTCGCCGGTGAAATGCAGCGCACCTTCCACCGCTTCACCGAAGAAACCTGAATGAATTTCCCGGCGCCGAAGCCAAGACGCATCACCATGGCGGTGGCCTTGCTGCCGGCAGGCGAAGAATCCCTTCGGCTCACGTCTTCGATCAGGCCGCGCGCAATCTCGCGATCGCGCAGGCTTCCGATCGGGATTGCATCTACCTGTTCGATCGTGTGGTCGAATGGAAGCAACTCGCGGATGCGGCCGAGCTTGAAAGACGCCGTCTCGCGGGTCAGCGAAGAATTCCGGACGGCCGGCCGTCAGTTTCTTGACCGAGCTGACCCGGCTTTACGGAAAAGCGTCGTTCGGTCAACGAATCGCAGACCGATCATGAGAAACTGCTGCGGCACGCCTATCGCTTTCAGCGCCGCTACAATCGCGCGGCCTATTCGAAACGCGAGAAGGAATTTCAAAAGCTGCGCCTGCACCTGATCAGCGAGATCGTGGGCCGCAACATCCGCCCGGCCGCCGGCAAGCAACTGCGCCTGCGGCCGGCGGGAGTGGTGGCTATCGAGTGGGCGCGGTTGTCCAAAGAGGTTTGAATCGAAATGGCAGAAGAACAGACAGCCAAACCGGCCGAAGGAAATCAAGCGCGCCGCAGCAGAATCGTCCGCCCGCGCGAAGGTCGACCCGGTGGCGAGGGAAACCAGGCGGTGAAGGCCGTCCCAGGCGGCGGTCCGCCCACGGGGCGGCGTCCCGAAGGACGCGGCGGCCCGGACGGGATCGTGGACCCGGCGGTGACCGTGGCCCGCGCGGGAAGGGCGCGGCGGTCCGGGCGGAGAGTCGTCCCGGCGGCGGTGAGCGCCGCTTCGAAGCTCCCGAAATCGATCTCGAAAAGCTCATCTCCGACAGCCTCTATCTCGATAACCAGGCCCACGCCATCGTGAGCCGCATGCGCGATATGGATTCGGCCACCCGCACCCAGCTCCGCCGGCTTTACAACGCCGTGCGCCGCGCCGTGCGCGCTCCCGAAAACGAACGCCAGCACCAGTTCGTGATGCTGCGCGCCCGCCTGGCCTACACCATCGCGCGGCATTCGCTGCGCAGCCTGGACCAGATCGAACGCCTGCTGCTTCAGGTCACGCGCAAAAACGAAGCGCGCGGCTACGAACGCTTCCGCGATCTGTTCGAAGCCATCGTCGCCTACAACGAATAACGCACTTAAGGCAACAGAAGAACTATCCAGATGAGCGCGCATACCGCACAAACCGAACTGAAACTGCTCGGAAAACTGATTCTGGAAGGCACCTGCACTGCGAAACCGGCCTGCACGTCGGCGCGGGCAAAGGCTCGCTCGAAATCGGCGGCGCCGATAACCCCGTCGTCAAAGATGCCTTCGGCCGTCCTTATATTCCCGGCAGTTCGCTGCGCGGCCGCATCCGCGCGCTGCTCGAGCAGTCGCACCGGCATGGCCGTTCCCGTCCGAACTGGTCTACCTCTCGAAGCGCAAAGGCCAGGAAGTCCGCATTCATCAGAGCGACCGTCCCGACGACGAAATCTGCCTGCTGTTCGGCCGCACTCCGGGCCGCATGGATCGCGTTGCGGGCGAAGCGCTGGAAGGCGGTCAGCCAGCCCCGCGCGTCTTGCGGTCTTCGATGCGCCGCTCGATCTCGACAGCATCACGCCGCAGATGCGCGAGAATCTCGACGACGAACTCACCGAAGTGAAAAGCGAGAACGCCATCGACCGCATCACGTCGCAAGCCAATCCGCGCACGTTTGAGCGCGTTCCCGCCGGCGCGCGCTTCCGCGACGCGCATGGTGCTCGATATGCTGTGCGAAGAAGACGCTCCGCTGCTGGGCGCTCTTGGTCCAAGGCCTGCGCCTGCTCGAAGACGATGCGCTCGGCGGCGGCGGTTCGCGCGGCAGCGGACGCGTGCGCTTCAGCGACTCTGAAGCTGGTCTGGCGCGGCAAGGACTACTACGCGACCGGCAAAGCCGGAACAGGAACTCGCCGCCGCGCCCGACTCTGGACGCGCTGCAGACCGCAGTCAACGAAAAAGGAAACGCCTTCCTCACGGCGTAAGCGAACGGATGTCCGCGTCTCCTGCAACGGCGAGCACCGCTCGCCCGGGTCTTGCTCCCGTTCGTAAAGCTGCGGCCGTCGCGTCCCTGGCGGATCGGGCCGGCTTCGGGAGCGCGCGAACGCGTCGATCTGATCTATCACAGCGACACGCTTGTATTCCGCCGTCACGCACGCCATGCGGCTGCTCGGACGGCTCGAGTACTGGCTGGAAGTTACCGCGCGCCGCGCGCTCGGGCGAAGGCGTCCGCCGGTCACGTTTCAGCTCGCATGTTCCCGTTCTTCGGCGACACGCTCTATGTCACGCCGCCTCGCCATGTCTGGCCGCCCGCGCCGTCCGTCCGCGTGCACTATGCGGGCGCGCGATTCATCCCGCTGTCGCTGGTGGAATCCATCTTCGCCGGCAAGCCGCTGCAGGACGATCGCTGGACCGTGGACGGCGCGAGCCAATGCCTGGTGCCCAGCGGCAAGTCCGGGCCCTTCCGCGATCAGCGTGCGCTCGTCCGCCGCGGTCGATCGCATCACCGGCGCCGCCGAGCCGCATCGCACCGCATGCCTTGAGTTCGTTCCCAAAGCCGGCCTCTGGTTCGCCGTCTCCTTCGCCGACGAAATCACGCGCGACCAATGGAGCGAACCCTTACGCGCGCGCCATCCGGCTGCTGGCCGATTCCGGATTCGGCGGCGAACGTTCCCGCGGATGGGGACGCGCGCACAACCCCGAATTCCGCGACGGCAAACTTCCCCAACTGATCTATAAAGGGACCGCGCTCGGCGACAAGTGCCACTGGCTCTTTCGCTGGTCTACCCCCGCGGAATCCGATCAGGTCGATTGGGATCGCGGCAGTTATTCCACCACCGTTCGCGGCGGCCGCATCGAAAGCCCCGCTGGATCCGGATCGCGCCAAAAAGCTGCTTACGATGATCGAGGAGGGTTCCGTGCTATCCGCTCACACACTCGAAGGCAGCGCTCCGGACGTTGCGCCGGATGGATTCGCGCATCCCGTTTATCATGCGGGCTGGGCCTTCTCCATCCCCGTGCCGGCCGATGTGCCCCGCCAATTGGATGTAGTCGAAGCGTCATCGGTCGAAGCCCCGGCTGCCGAAGAGCCCCAGCCGATCCGCTCAGGAAGACGTAGCTCAACAACCCATTACCCAGGAAGAAGACGCGCCCATGAACGTTGATCTCGCACCGGATCTCGCCGCCGTTTTGCCGCACGAAATCCCCACCCCATACGGAGCAGTGGAAGCCGTCGAAGAAACCCAGGAGTTGACCGGCGAAGATCCTGCCACCCTCGAAATGGCACCACCCGAGGAATTCCCGACCCCCGACGAAGAACTGGAGCAGTTCGAAAATGAGGATCCCGGCGGTCCCGACGATGACTTCGCTGCCGCCCATGAACGATCCTGGTCCTATGGAGCCGCCTTTCACGCGAACCCGACGATCTGACGCCCATCGATCCCGATCCCGGCCCCGGCGGCGAGAAGCCCCGGGCCCGAATCCCGATGAACCCGAAAACCGGCGGGTCCCGTCGAGTGAACTACCGCGTCACCTGTCTGACGCCCACCCTGGTCGGCGGCGGCCAGCGGCTCTCGCCCATCGATTACATGGTCTGGAAGGACCAGGTCAACGTGCTTGACCAGACGCGCATCTTCAAGCTGCTGAGCCGCGGGCCGCGCCTGGAAGGCTATCTCAGCAGCTCAAGAAGGCGACCAAGCTGGACTTCGCCTCCTGGGGCGGCTTCGCGCAGAACTATGCCGATCGGCGCATTCCCTTCGAGTCCCCGTCGCTCTCCAGGCACTTCGATCGCGCGCAGGGCGACTCGCTGAACATTCCCGCTGTTCGCCGCCGGAACGGCCGGCCCATACTCTGCCCGCGACCGCGCATCAAAGGCGCACTCCGCACCGGACTGCTCAGCGCGAGCTGGAAGGAATCGGTCACCGCAGGATGTCGCGCAGCGCGCCAAAGGCGAGCGGCCCCCGCGCCGGCCGGCCGAGTTCGCCGAGGAGCATCTGCTCGGCAGCGGCGGCTCCAACCGCATGCGCTGGGCCGGCCTTTCCGATTCGCGCCCCATCGCTAACGATCAGTTCAAGCTCTATCTCGTCCGCGTCTCTACGCTGATCTCGAAGGCTCCCGGGCAGTATTCGCTCGGATGGAAACAGATCCCGAAAGGCGCGGTCGATGGCCGCCGCCCGGACGACTCGACCCCCGCGTTCGCCGAGATGGCGCAGCCCGGCGCCACATTCGAAGGCGCCTGGAACGAACACGACTTCTTCAACACGCCCGAGATCCGGCGCGTCCTCCGCTGGAGCGAGCCCATGACCCGCGTCCGCCTGTTCAGCGCTGCGAATGAATACGCGCGCAAAGTCCTCGACCTGCACGCGCGATACGCCATGCTCCCCGGACTCGATCGCCTGAGCGCCAACATCCAGAAGCTCGAAGCGCGGCTCGCCGAAGCCCATGCCCGCGGTGCTTGTCTCCTGCCCATCGGTTGGGGCGGCGGGTATCTCGGCAAGAGCGTTCTCCTTGACACGCAGAACCCCGAGCCGCGCGAAATCCTTGGCGCACAGAACGTCTATGAGCGCGCCATCAAGAGCGGTCTGCCCTTCCCCAAGACGCGCCACATCGTCTTCGAGCAGGACCAGCCCTCCACGCTTCCCGGCTGGGTCGAACTCGAAGTCCGCTAGCTCGCGCACAACCGTCCGCTGCTTGTAAACTCATTCCCAGTGCCTTCACCTACGCTGCTCGTCCTCTCGCAGAAAGACGATCCCTATCTCCCGCTTCTCCAATCTATCGGCGACCGCGCGCGCGTCGTGATCGGCGATTCGGCCGAAGCCCTCGCCGCGGCCACTCCCGACGCTGATGCTCTCCTGGCATGGACCGTCCGCCGCCCGGAGATAGAGACCATCCTCGCGCGTGGAGAACGTCTGCGCTGGATCCACGTCCGCTGGGCCGGCCTCGACACACTCCTCTTCCCCGCCCTGGTCGAGAGCCCCGTCATCCTGACTAACTCGCGCGGCGTCTACAGCTAGTCACTCGGGGAGTTCGTCATCGCCGGAGCGTTGTTCTTCGCCAAAGACATTCGGGGGCTGCTGGCCACGCAGTCCGCCCAGCGCTGGGATCCGTTCATCATGCAGGAACTGAGCGGCGCGACTATGGGCATCGTGGGCTATGGCGACATCGGCCGCGCTTGCGCCTCCCGCGCGCGTGCCTTTGGCATGCGCGTGCTCGCCTACCGCCGTCGTCCCGATCGCTCTGGTACCGATCCCGTCGTGGAGCGGACCTACGGCCCCGGCGAACTTCTCCAGATGATCCGCGAATGCGATTACGTAGTCGCCGCCACTCCGCTCACCGCGCAAACGCGCGGCATGATCGGCCGCGCCGAGATCGCTGCCATGAAGCCGACCGCCGTGCTGATGAACGTCGGTCGCGGTCCCGTGATCGATGAGCCATCGCTGATCGATGCTCTCGATTCCCACGCCATCCGCGGAGCCGTTCTGGACGTCTTCACGCAGGAACCTCTCCCACCCGAGTCCCCACTCTGGAACTTCGATAACGTGCTCCTCTCGCCCCACTGCGCCGACAACACGCCCACCTGGAATGAAGAAGCGATGCAGTTCTTCCTTGCCAACTTCGAGCGCTTCGTCGAGGGCGAAGCGCTCGAGAACATCGTCGATAAAGAGCAAGGTTACTGATCGCTCGTCACGCACGTGTCCAGGCACTGTAATACAGCCACCTAGAACGAAGAAGCGGTGCAGTTCTTCTCGCGAATGCGCGGCAATCGAACGCGCACAGGCCCCGCGATCACCGCCACGCAGGAACCTCTCCCACCCGAGTCCCACTCTGGAACTTCGATAACGTGCTCCTCTCGCCCCACTGCGCCGACAACACGCCCACCTGGAATGAAGAAGCGATGCAGTTCTTCCTTGCCAACTTCGAGCGCTTCGTCAAGGGCGAAGCGCTCGGGAACATCGTCGACAAAGAGCAAGGTTACTGATCGCTCGTCACGCACGTGTCCGGGCACTGTAGTACAGCCACCTAGAACGAAGAAGCGGTGCAGTTCTTCTCGCGAATGCGCGGCAATCGAACGCGCATACAGGCCCCGCGATCACCGCCACGCAGGAACCTCTCCCACCCGAGTCCCCACTCTGGAACTTCGATAACGTGCTCCTCTCGCCCCACTGCGCCGACAACACGCCCACCTGGAATGAAGAAGCGATGCAGTTCTTCCTTGCCAACTTCGAGCGCTTCGTCAAGGGCGAAGCGCTCGAGAACATCGTCGATAAAGAGCAAGGTTACTGATCGCTCGTTACACACGTGTCCGGGCACTGTAATACAGCCACCTAGAACGAAGAAGCGGTGCAGTTCTTCTCGCAAATTGCGCTGCAATCGAACGCGCATACAGGCTCCGCGATCACCGCCAGGAGGCCGCTCCCATTCTCGACGTCTTCGCCAACTGCGATCGTTGTTAACGAGCAAGGCTACTGATCGCTTGTCACGCGGCAATCCACCGGGCGTAAAGGCTGCGCGCTAGCGCCACGTCCGTGGTGCCCTTGATGATCGCCCGCCCATCCGGAAACACCGTCATCTCGTAAGGCTCGCGGGTGAAGCGGAGCGCAAACTCATTGGACCGCACTACGCCCGCGCCTTCCAGCCGGGCCTGTAGCTCCTTCAAGTCCAGCGCGCCGTTCCGGTTATGGATCTGCACCGCGTTCCGACCGCATAGGCTCACCGGCGCTTCCCGCTCTCCGTCGAGCCACGCGAACTCCCGCTCACCGCAGCAGCCGCACTCCGCATCCCGCTCCGGCAGAGGCCGCTCGCGGATCGGCCCATACCAAATGTCGGCGGTTGCAATCACACGCCTTACCTGCTCCCGGTTCCCACTCAGCAGCTGCAGCGCGCCCGCGGATTGAATGCTTGCGATCAAAGCCGTCAACGGTCCCAATACTCCCGCCGTCTCGCACGTGGGCTGCACGCCCTGGGGAGGTTCCGGGTAGATGCAGCGGAAGCACGGGCCGTCGCCCGGCAGCACCGGCAGGGTAATCCCGTAGCTCCCCACCGCAGCCCCATAGATCCACGGAACGCCTTCCCGCACCGACCAGTCGTTGATCAGATAGCGGGTCTCGAAGTTGTCCGTCGCATCGATCACCACATCCGCGCCGCTCAACAGTTCAGCCGCCGATCGCGGGCGCAGATCGTCGACTACGCCGCGCACCGCGATCGCGCTGTTGATCCGCTTCAGCCGTTGCTCCGCTGCGATCGCCTTCGGTAGTCCTTCCAGCGCGTCCGACTCTTCAAACAGGAACTGCCGCTGCAGGTTGCTCCACTCCACGTAATCCCGGTCGATGACGGTCAGCGTGCCCGTTCCCGCGCGCGCCAACAGCTCCGCGCAGACCCCGCCCAAGGCGCCACACCCCACGACCACTGCATGGCTCTTTTGCAGCGTCTCCTGGCCCTTTTCACCCAGTGGAGCGAACCGGATCTGGCGCGCATAACGTTGGTCCTGCATCCCTAGCCGGATCGTAACAAACGGGCCTCTGGTATCCCGCGTGCTCCGAGCGCTCGATACGCTAGGATGAACTTGGTGCGATCCCGGAATGCCCTGCTTTCCTGCTCCTTCGCCGTCTTTCTTTTGTTCTACGCTGTCCCGGCGTCCGCGCAGACTGCGGAGACATTGGAAGGGCGCACCATCACGCAGGTCGTCTTTCCTCCCGATCAACCGCTAGACGGAAAAGAGCTCCACGACATCCTGCAGGCTCAAGGCATTCGCGAGCGTGGCCCCCTGCACGAGGCCGATATCCGCATGGCGATCCAGCGCCTGTTTCTCACCGGGCGCTTCTCCGATATCAAGGTGAATGCCGAGCTTGCTCCCAGCGGCGTGATCCTCCAGTTCCTGACCAAGAATGCGTGGTTCATCGGGGATGTTTCGGTGACGGGTAAGATCGCCGAACCTCCGAATCACGGACAGCTCGCCAACGCCTCCCGTCTTGACCTCGGCACGCCCTTCGATCCGACCCTGCTCGGTCCGGCCGAAGATGGCATTCGCAAGCTCCTCATCTCCAACGGTTACTACGACGCCACCATTACGCATCATCTGGAATACACGGATCTCGCGCAGCAGGTGAACATCACCTTCGAGATCGACCCCGGCAAGCGCGCTCATTACATCGATCCGGATATCGTCGGCACGAACCTCGTCCTGACGACCAAGAAGATCATCAAGGCTACCGCGTGGCATCGCTTCCTCGTCCCCGGCTGGAAACAGGTGACCCAGAAAGCGACCAGCCAGGGCGCCCAGAACGTGCGCGTGAAGTACGAGAAGTCCAATCGCCTGCTTGCTACCGTCACCCTCTCCAAGCTCGACTACGAAGCCGATCTCCGCCGCGTGCGCCCTACTCTGACCATCGACGCCGGCCCGAAACTGGAGATCCGCGCCAAAGGCCACAAGATCAGCAAAGGCAAGCTCCGCAGCAACGTCCCCGTCTACGAGGAACACGCCGTCGACCGCGACCTTCTCCAGGAAGGCGCCAACAACCTCCGCGACGAGCTGCAAGCGGCAGGCTTCTTCGATGCCGATGTGCAGTATAGCGATCCGCGCGTCGCCGGCGGCAAAGAGGAGATCGACTACCTCATCACCCCTGGAGAACGCCACCGCCTCGCCGCGCTCCAGATCAGCGGAAACAGCTACTTCACCACCAAGACGCTTCGCGAGCGCATGTTCCTCGAGACGAAGTCCCTCCAGTTCCGCCATGGCCGCTACAGCAACGCGTTCCTTCGCCGTGACAAGGAGTCCATCAGCAATCTCTACCGCACCAACGGCTTCCGCGATGTCGCGGTCACCAGCGAGGTCTCCGACGATTACAAGGGCAAGAAGGGCGATCTCGGCGTCGCCTTGAAGATCGATGAAGGCAAGCAGTGGATCGTCTCCAAGCTGGATGTCACCGGCAACCAGAAGCTCGATGTCCACCGCATCATCTCCACGCTGAACTCCTCCGAAGACCAGCCCTTTAGCGAGTTCAACATCGCCGCGGACCGCGAACAGATCCTCAACTACTACTTCGAGAACGGATTCCCCAACGCTCAGTTCAGTTGGACGTCCACGCCTGGCCCTAAGCCCAACCTCGTCAACCTGAAGTACTCGATTCAGGAAGGCAACCAGCAGTTCGCAAGGCAGGTGATCTACTCCGGTCTGCGCACGACCAAGCCCAGCCTCGTCGATAAGCAGATCCGCATGATCCCCGGCGATCCCTTGTCTCCGGTCGAGATGGGAGACACCCAGCGCCGCCTTTACGATCTCGGCATCTTCGCCAAAGTCGACATGGCCGTCCAGAACGCCGACGGCGCGACGGATCACAAGTTCGTCCTCTACGACATGGAAGAAGCCAGCCGCTGGGCCATCACCGGCGGTCTCGGCGCGCAGATCGCCCGGATCGGCGGCAGCACCGCCGCTAATGACCTATCGAACCCCGGCGGCGTCACCGGCTTCAGCCCTGAACTGCAGCTCGACGCCACCCGCATCAACTTCCGCGGTCAGGGCGAGACGTTGGCGCTGCGCACGCGCTACTCGTCGTTCGATAAGCGCGCCCAGATCACCTATCTGATCCCGCGGTTCCTCAACAACAACAAGCGCGATCTCACCATCACCACGCTCTACGACGACTCCTACGACGTCCGCACCTTTGCCAGCAAGCGCCAGGAAGCTTCCGCGCAGCTGACCGACCGCATCTCCAAAGCGACCACTCTCTTCTTCCGGCTCACCTACCGCAACGTGAGCGTCTCCAATCTGAAGATCGATCCGCTACTGGTTCCGCTGCTTTCCGCCTCCACCAAGACCGGCATCGTCGCCGCCAACTGGGTCAATGACCGGCGCGACGACCCGACCGACGCCCATCGGGGCATCTACAACTCGCTCGATCTCGGTCTGGCCGGCCACTTCCTGGGCGGCAGCAACAACTTCGTCCGCGTGCTCGGCCGCAACTCCACTTACACGCGAATCGGCGAGAAGTACATCCTCGCGCGTCAAACGTCGTTCGGCATTCTCCCCACCTACGGCGGCACACCCGTAACCAACGCGGAAGATCCCGATCCGATTCCGTTGTCCGAGCGCTTCTTCGGGGGCGGTACCGACACCCTGCGCGCGTTCCCGCAGAACCAGGCCGGCCCGCGCGATCTGCTTACCGGGTTTCCGCTCGGCGGCTCCGTCCTGCTGTTCAACAACGTCGAACTCCGCTTCCCGCTGATCGGGGACAACATCGGCGGGGTCCTCTTCGAGGACTTTGGCAACATCTTCGACAAGCCGGGCGACATCAGCTTCAGCTTCCACCAGCCCCATCCCGACGACCCGACCGACTTCAACTACACGGTGCATGCCGCCGGCTTCGGCATCCGCTATAAGACGCCCATCGGCCCGGTGCGACTCGACCTGGCGTACAGCATCAATCCGCCCAAGTACTACGGATATTCGGGCTCCTTCCAGGACCTGGTCAACTGCACGGCGGCCGGCAACTGCGTGCGCGAACTGCAGCAGATCAGTCACTTCCAGTTTTTCTTCTCCATCGGGCAAACGTTCTAAATGCGCGCTCTCGCCCTCCTCTTCTTCACCGCTCTCGCCTCTGCGCCAGCAGTGCTGCTCGACGAGATCGCCATCACCGTCGGCAATCAGGCCATCACGCAAAGCGAGATCCTCCGCGAGATCCGCCTGAGCGCCCTGCTCAACGGCGAAACACCCGAAGCGACGGTGGACTCCCGCAGGAAGGCCGCCGATCGCCTCATCGAGCAGGCCCTGATCCGCCGCGAGATGCAGTTTGGCAGCTACCCGGCTCCCCCGGCCACCCAGATCGAGGAGATCTACAACAGCACCGTCAAAGCCCGCGGCGGCGCCGAAGCTCTCGACAAGCTTCTCCGCTCTTACGACCTGACCGATGCGGACCTGCGTGACTACCTCACGTGGCAGCTCACCTTGCTCCGCTTCATCGACCTTCGTTTCCGCCCGGCAGTGCAGGTCACCGAAGACGATGTCGAGAAGTACTACAAGGAGTCCGTGGCCGGCCAGACTACCTCCAAAGCGAATCCTCCGACCCTCAAAGAGCTCCACGATCAGATCGAGCAGAAGCTGACCGGTGAACGCGTCGATGCGCAGGTGGATGCCTGGATCAAGCGCTCCCGCACCCGCACCGCGATCCACTACATCGACGCGTCACTCGGCGTCACTCCCGCCGCTCCACTGCAACCCGAGACCGCCCAGCCGCACTAGACTCGTTCCATCCGCATGCCGCCTGACGCAGACTTCCCTCTATACATCGAGCACCGGCCCTCGGCGCCGCTCTCTTCCGCGGTCGAGATGCTCTGGTATGCCCGCGGCTACGACTCTCCGCAGGGCTTCCAGCGCGTCTTCCCCAATGGCGCCCTGCAGGTCATCATCAACCTCGCGAGCGACTACACCGTCGATTGCCGCTCGCTTCCGACAGCCCTCACGCCGGGATCCCTCATCATCGGCGTCCATTCCGAATCCCTCCTCATCGACACCGCCGATCTCGCCGAGATCATGGGCTTCCAGTTCTGGCCCGGCGGCTTCGCGCGCTTCGCCAAGACACCCGCCGGCGGGTTCCTGAATGACCAGGTCGCGCTGGATTGCCTATGGGGCGCGGCGGCCTCGCATCTCCGCGATCAACTACGCGAAGCCCCCAATCCCGTCGCCAAACTCCGATTGCTCGAATACGCCTTGCTCGACCGCGCGGCCGGCGGTTCTGCCGATCTTCATCCCGCCGTTGCCTGCGCTCTCCGACGCTTCCATCCCCTTCCCGATGTGACACGCATCGCGGGGGTCGCGCGCGAGACCGGCCTCAGCCGCCGACGCTTCACTCACCTCTTCCGGGAACAGGTGGGCATCACGCCCAAACTGTACTGCCGCATCCGCCGCTTCCGCCAGACCGTGCAGCAGCTTAACACCTCGCAGGAACTCGACTGGAGCGCGCTGGCTCTTGCCTGCGGATACTTCGATCAATCCCACTTCAGCAATGACTTCCACGCCTTCACGGGCATCAACCCCACCACCTACCTCGCTCGCCGCACCCGATGGAGCGGCCACGTCGCGATCGAGACTGGATCGACCGCCTGATCGGACTTCCCAAATCTCCAAGACTCGACTCGCGGCCTTCCGGGAGAATCAGGACATGTCTCCTATCCCGAAACACTGCACCGCCACCGTGATTCCCGGCCTCCGCTATCAGGACGCCCCCGCCGCTATCGAGTGGTTATGCCGCGTCCTCGGCTTCCACAAACAGGCGGTCTACTCCAACTCCGACGGGACGGTGGCGCACGCCCAACTCACCTTCGGCAACGGCATGATCATGCTCGGCTCCGTGGCCGAGCGGCACGCCGGGTTGTGGAAACAGCCGGGCGAGGTCGGCATGGCCAACACCCAAAGCGCCTACCTCGTGGTCAACGATCCCGACGCCGTCTACGCCAACGTCCGCGCCGCCCAAGCCGAGATCGTCCACGATATCGTCGACCAGAGCTATGGGGGACGCGGCTTCAGCTGCCGCGACCCCGAGGGCCACATCTGGAGCATCGGCAACTACGACCCCTGGGAGCCGGAAGGGGCCTAAGTTTGAACGGATCCGGTCCTGAGGGACTATGCACTCAGGACCGCATGGATTCCCGTTCCCCCGCCCCTTTCCCCCAACTCGGCCTTTTCGTTCTCTGCGGCGTCCTTGCGCTCCCGCTCGCGGCCCAGACCAGCACGGGCGAGCTGCGTCTCGCGGTCCGCGACTCTTCCGGATCCCCGGTCCCGGCGCATGTCGAGCTCACCAACGACTCCGCGCATGTGCGCCAGTCCGTGCAGGTTCCCGCATCCGGCACCTACGCGTTCAAGAACCTCCCGTTCGGCGCCTATCGTCTGGCCGTCAGCGCGCCCGGTCTGGCGGCCAGCAGCGAACTCGTCGAGATCCGCTCCGAAGTCCCTTCGCCGCACACCACCACGCTCGGCGTGGAATCGGTGCGCACCTCCGTCGAGGTGAAGGATTCCGCCACCCTGATCGACCCCAGCCAGGTCGCCGCCTCGGCGCAGATTGGCGCCCAGCAGATTCAGGAACGCCCCGCCGGAGCGCCCTCGCGCGGGTTGATCGACCTCATCGCCATGCAGCCCGGCTGGCTGCTCGAGGCTAACGGCATCCTTCACCCGCGCGAATCCGAATACGACACCCAGTTCGTGGTGGACGGCTTCCCTCTTCAGGAGAATCGCTCCCCTGCCTTCCTCCGTCCGGTTGGGGCCGACCAGGTCGAATCCATGAAGACCTATGCGAGCGGCATCCCGGCGGAGTTCGGCAACAAGCTGGGCGGCGTGGTCGAGATCAACACCACGCGCAACACCTCACCGGGATTCCACGGCGAAGTGGTTGCCGGGGGCGGCAGCTTCGACACCGGAACGGCGTTCGTGTCGGGCCAGTACGTCACGGGCAAGACTACCAGCACCCTCAGCTCCGAGGGCTTCCTCACCGATCGCTACCTCGATCCCGCGGTGACCGACAACTACACCAACCATGGTTCGAGCACGTCCCTCACGGGCGCGGTCGAACACGACTTCTCCAGCTCCAACCGGCTCCGTGTCTCCGTGTCGCGCCAGCAGACCTGGTTCGAAGTGCCCAACGACTACCTCCAGCAGGACGCGGGTCAGCGGCAGGATCGCAGCAGCCTCGAGACCGACGGGCGCGTCTCATTCCAGCATGTCTTCTCCCCGGACCTGCTCGGCGTGGTCCGCGCGAGCGTGCGGGATGTCGCCGCCAACTTCTGGTCGAACCCGCTCTCCACTCCGATCCAGGCTGAGCAGGACCGCGGCTTCCACGAGGAGTACCTCAACGGCAGCCTCTCCGGACACTCCGGCGCGAACGAATGGAAGACCGGCTTCGACGTCCGCTACGCCTCCATTCACGAGCAGTTCGGCTATCAGATCGTCTCGTACGACCTGAATGGGGAGTCAGTGTTTGACGACAACCTGCCCCCGACCTTCTCGTTCCAGGGCCACTCTCCCGATCGGGAGCAGGCGCTCTACGCCCAGGACGTCTACCGCTTTCGGGATCTCACCGCCAGCATCGGGCTCCGCTTCGACCACTACGACCTGCTGGTCAACGAAGCGGCCCTGAGTCCCCGCCTGGGCGTCGCTTACAACGTGAAGCGTTTGGGCCTGGTGCTGCACGCCTCATACGATCGCACCTTCGGCACGCCGCCGTTCGAGAACCTTCTCGTCTCGGCCGCGCCCGAAACCCGCTTCGGCTCGGGCCTGTACCTTCCGCTGCGACCCTCGCGCGGCAACTACTACGAGTTCGGCTTCGCCAAGTCACTCGGCAACCGCGTCCGCCTGGATGCGAACTACTACCTGCGGGAGGTGCGCGACTTCGAGGATGACGACCTCCTGCTCAACACCGGGGTGAGCTTCCCCATTTCGTACCACCATGCCGACATCCGTGGCGTCGAGGTGAAGCTCGAGATCCCGCGCATCGGGCCGTTCTCCGGCTTCCTGAACTACTCGAACACGACCGGGGTGGGACAGAACCCGATCACCGGCGGCCTGTTTCTAGACGACTCCGACATCGCCCTCGCGGGCGCGCACGACAAGTTCCCCATCTCCCAGGACGAGCGCAACGCGGCACGCGCCAAGCTGCGATACCAGATCCATCCGCGCCTCTGGACGGCGTGGAGCGCCTCGTATTCAAGCGGCCTTCCGGTCGAAGATGCGGGCGATCTCCCCGACTCCGGACTGCTGATCGCCCAATTCGGGGCATCTGTCTTCAACCAGGTCAACTTCGATCGGGGACGCGTACACCCGACTTACTCGCTCGACGCCTCGCTGGGCGCGGATTTGCTCAAGAGCGAGAAGCGCTCGCTCTCGCTGCAGGTGGATGGCTTCAACCTCACGGATCGTTTGAACGTGATCAACTTCGCCGGGTTGCTGTCCGGCACCGCCGTCGCCCCGCCGCGCAGTTACAGCGTGCGCCTGCGCGCTACGTTTTAGACGCGCCATCGGCGGCCGGAATGGGCGTGCTGCGATGGAAGTACTTCTTGTAGGCCGCGATCCAGTCCGTCGCGATCTCGTGCTGCGCGGTGGGGAGTTCGACTTCGCCCGCGCAGACCAGGTCGTGCAGATGCGCCTCCAACTGATCCTTCACGTGCGCGTTCCAGACGGTGTGCCGGTAGGGTTCGGGCCAGAGGTTTTGGGCGCTGGCCGCCCCGCCCAGTTCGGGCGTGATCAGGTAGTCCACTTCGAACGCGCCCGTGGCCGGATGCGACACGCCATAGGCTCGCAGCACCTGGCGCTCTAACGATTCGGGTACGGCCGATCGCGGCAGTTCCCGGTTCACGCCGCAGAGAGCGCGCGCGTCGGTGGTCACCGTTGCTCCGGGGGTCAGCGTTTGCCGTGGAGTGGAGGGCAGAATCGCACCGGATTCGCCTGCCTGCCGGAACGATAACAAGGCTGCGACGCCCACTGCGAGGATCGCGATTCCGGCCGCGGCCTCCTTCGCTCTTCCCCACCCCAACGCGGCTCTCGAACCGGGGCGCCCTGCCACGCTGTGGGCGAAGACTCCGCGCTGGTGAGCATCGACCAGCGTGCGCATGGTGCGATCGGCGGCATCCATGCGGTCGCGGCACTCGGCGCAGTGCGCCAGGTGTTCGGCCAGCCAAGCCCGTGGCTCGGGCGGCAGTTCGCCGTCCAGAAACAGCAGCAAGTCCTTCTCGGTCGCGTGGGAGGACGGATGCATAGGCTACCGGAGAGCCGCCTCGCTCAACGCGGCGACGGAACGGGCCAGCGAATTGGCCACGCTGCCGAGCGAGATCCCTAATACGTCGGCGATCTCTCGATAGCGCAGTCCTTCGGCGCGCAGATGGAGGCAGAACCGATCCTGCTCGGCGAGCTTTGCGACCGTTTCGAGGACACGCCGGTCGCGTTCGGTTTGCAAGCACCGCTGCTCGGGTGTTGGCCCGGGATCGGGATGCCGATCGAGCAGCCGTTCGTCGATGCCGGACACGAGACGCCGCACCCGATTCCACCGGTAGCGCTTCAAAGCGAGGTGATGCGCTACTCGAAACAGCCAGCCGCGCAGATTGCGCCGATCCCGGCCGCGACGCAGGTGCAGGCACAGATGGACGAAGGCTTCCTGCACGATCTCCTCGCCATCGTGCGACGAAAGCCCCACCGATCGCAGGTAGCGGTGCAGACTCGATCGTCGCTCTTCGAATAACGCCACGATCTCGGCGTGGTCGCTCTCGCACGGCGTTTCCGTTGGGGGAAGCGGGAGGGAGACGATCCGGGAGAGGCTGGACATGGGGAACGCTGCTCGTATTCTCGCACCGCCGGCCGTCCCGCGCGGGCGTGGTACGTGCGACCATGGTAGATCCTCTGGAGTCCTGGTGAATCGTCCCCGTTTTCTGATGTGCCCGCCCCCGCACTTTGGGGTTTTCTACGTAATCAACCCCTGGATGGAAGGTCAGATCGCGGCCACTTCCGTCGCCGCAGCCGAGGAGCAATGGAACCGGCTGCGGGACATTCTCGCGGCGACGGGCGATGTGGAACTGATCCCTCCGGTGGACGGCCTGCCGGACCTCGTGTTCACCGCGAACGCAGCCCTGATCTGGGGCCGCCGCGCGGTGCTGAGCAGCTTTCGTTACCCGGAGCGACAGGGCGAGGAAGAGCACTTCGCCCGCTGGCTCACGGCGGCGGGCTTCGATGTGCAGCTTCTGCCGCGGTCCGTCGCTTTTGAAGGCGCGGGCGATGCCCTGCTCGATCGGAGTGAGCCTCTGCTTTGGCTGGGACACGGCGTGCGCTCGGACCTGGCATCCGCGACGTATATCCGAGCGCTTCTGGATGTGGAGATCCAGCCGCTCGAACTGTGCGAATCGCGGTTTTACCACCTTGACACCTGTTTCTGCCCGCTTGAGGGCGGCCGCCTTCTCTATTACCCCGCCGCTTTCCGGCCCGCGAGTGTAGACGCGATTGAGCGCCGCATCCCGGCCGATTTGCGTTTCGCCGTTTCCGATGAGGATGCCGGGCACTTTGCTTGTAATGCCGTGAACATTGGTGAAACCGTTGTTTTGAACCGCGCGGGTAGCGAACTGCGCCATTGGCTTGGGGCGCAAGGCTTTGACGTTGTGGAGACTCCGATGACCGAATTCATGAAGGCCGGGGGCGCCGCGAAGTGCCTTTCCTTGCGCCTCGATGAAGATACCGGTGCGGCGAGGGGATCGGATCGACACGCGCAGCCTCTGCTTTCGCGCAATTAGCGCAATTTAGCGGGATGCGTTGGGCGCGGTTGTGCAGCTATGCGGCTTGTGCACCCGGTTGGCAGCAGTCGCCCCAGGATTTTCCGCTTTTGCAGGGGCAAGGGCGGGCGCGATTGGCTTTGATGTAGCTCCCAAATTCGCCGTTCTCTTGGTCGTGCTTGAGGAGGATCTCGGCGGAGGTGAGGCGGCGCTTGGGCGCGGCGTTTGCGGGGGCCGGAACATCCTTTTTTGCGGGCGCTGCTTCGAGGGGCGATTGTGCATCGTTGTGCATGCTTTCGGGACGCACAAGCGGGGCTGCGGCCGGCGGGCGGATGGCGATTGGCTTCAGTAGTTCGTCTTCGGGTGCGCTGGCTTCGGCGATGGGGCTGATGGGATCGCCGAGACGCATAAGGGAGCTGACGTCCACCTTAATGGTGCGCTTGCCTTCGGGCTGGGCGGCGGGAGGGGTGGAGACGATCTTGTGGATGGCGAGCGCGGCGCGGAGTCGAATGGACGCGGGCGTGTTCGGGTCGGCGAGGATGTCGCGGATGGTGTCGACCGCGAGCGAGGCGATGGGAAGCAGTTGGTCACGCCAGTGCATGGCCTGTTCATAGTGAACGGATTCCCAGACGTTTTGGAAGGTTTGAGACGAGCGACGCCAGTTAAGGACCGTGTTGCGGTGAACGCCAACAGCATCGGCCGCGGCTTGGACGGTGTCCCCGGCGAGGATGCGGACGAGCACCTGGTGCTGGGGGGCAGAGAGATTTGCGGTGGACATGAGTTAAGGCTCCTGTCTTTAGTTTAGGGAGGGGGCAGGTAATTTATAGGTGAGCGGATCAGGCTATGTCGCTGATAGGAAAGGATTTAAAAAAACCCGAATTTGCGTCACCGCCGGTGGGGTCAGGGGCACGAGAGCACGCGCCGTCCTTCAATGCGGTAGCCGCCGGTGAGGACACGCGCGATGGCGATGGAGAAGATGCGGTGCTCTTCGGCCAAGATGCGCTCGGCCAGCGTATCGGCTGTGTCTTCATCGAGTACCGGCACCGCGGCTTGCATCACGATCGGTCCCGCATCCAGTTCTTCGCCGACGAAGTGCACCGTGCATCCGGCCACCTTCACGCCGTGGGCGAAGGCCTGTTGCTGGGCGTCGAGCCCGGGAAAGGCGGGCAGCAGCGAGGGATGGACGTTTAGTATGCGTCCGGCAAAGGCCCGGATGAACTTGCCCGAGAGGAGCCGCATGTATCCGGCGAGGCAAACGAGGTCGACTTGCGCCGCTTCTAACGCGGCGATCAGTTGTTCATCGTAACGCTCGCGTTCCATGCCTTGCGAGGGCAACGCCAAGGCGTGAAGCCCTTTTTCCAAGGCCGTGCGGAGCCCTGGGGCGCTCGCCCGGTTGCTGATCACGATTCCGATCTCCGCCGGGATCAGGCCGGCCTCGATGTTGCGCGCGATGGCGGCGAAGTTCGATCCGCGCCCGGAGAGCAGGATGCCGAGGCGCTTCAACTGTACTCCACGCGCGCACCGCCGCGCTTTTGCGCCACCACTGCGCCGATGCGGATGGGCTTCTCGCGCAGCTTGCGCAAGGCCGCTTCCGCCGCGGACGCATCTTTCTCGCCCACGACGAGGATCATTCCGATCCCAAGATTGAAGGTGCGGCGCCAGTCGTCCACCGGGATGTTGCCCAGTTGACGCAAATACTCGAACACTGGAGGAACCGCCCAGGCGTGTACATCGATGCGAGCCGCGAGGAGTTTCGGGAGCACCCGCGGGGTGTTCTCAGTGATGCCGCCGCCGGTGACGTGCGCGGCCGCCCGCAGGAGCCCCGCATCGTGCAGCGCTCGGATTGCTTTCAGATAGCTGCGGTGAACGGCGAGCAGTTCTTCCGTTACGGTGCGTCCAAGCTCCTCCACATAGGCATCCGGTTGGTGGCCGGCGACTTCGAACAGCAGCTTGCGAGCGAGCGAGTAGCCGTTGGTGTGCAAGCCTGTCGAAGGGAGCCCGAGCAGCACGTCTCCCTGCCGCACCGCCGCTCCGGTGATCAGCTTACGCTTCTCCGCAATTCCTACTACGGTACCCGCCAGGTCGTACTCACCCTGTTGGTAGAGGCCCGGCATCTCCGCAGTCTCGCCGCCGATCAGCGCGCAGCCGTTCCGCTTGCATCCGCGCGCCATTCCCGATACAACCGCGGCGGCGACCTTTGCGTCCAACTTTCCTACCGAGAAGTAATCGAGGAAGTAGAGCGGCATCGCGCCTTGTACGGCGATATCGTTCACGCAGTGGTTGACAAGGTCTTCGCCGACGGTGTCGTGCTTGTCGGCCAGAAACGCCACCTTCAGCTTGGTTCCGACGCCATCTACGGAACTAATCAGAACCGGCTCGCGCATCTTTGGCACTGCGAAACACGCGCCAAACGAACCTATGTCGGTCAGTACTCCAGGAGTGAAAGTACTCCGCGCCATCTTCTTGATAGCGCTAACTGCGCGGTCGGCTTCATCGATGCTGACGCCTGCATCCTGGTAAGAATAACTGCGGAATTTCGCCATCGGGAAGGAGAACCGCTTATTATAACGAGTTACCTCATGCTGCTCCGTTGTAGCGCTCTAGTCCTGCTCTGCTGTGCTGCCGTTCTGCACGCAGCAGCGCCTTCTGTTTATCTGGTCCATCACGCGCGCATTGTCCGCGTTTCGGGTCCCACTCTTGATTCGGGCGATATTCTGATCCGCGATGGCCTGATCGAGGCGGTGGGACAAAACCTCACAGCGCCTCCGGATGCGTGGGTGATCGAGGGCGCCGGGTTTACGGTTTATCCCGGGTTGATCGACGCGCTTAGTACGTGGGGACTGCCGGGGGCATCGCCGCCACCCACCACTCCCGGCCGTGTCCCGCGTGCTGCGACGCCGGTCGCGGTCACGCCCGGTACTCCGCCCCCTGCGCCGGCGAACGGGCCGGAAGATCGTCCGTTAAACGCGGCGTTCTACCGCGCAGCGGACCACTTGAATCCTTCTGACCCGGTAATTGCCAACGTGCGCGATGGCGGCTTCACCAGCGCGGTTGTTTTTCCGACGGAGAATATCTTTGCGGGACAAGGGGCCGTTATTAATCTTGCCGGTGAGAACGCGGGGGGCATGATCGTCGCTTCGCCGGCGGGCCAGTATCTGTCGATGAAACAGAACAGCTATCCCGGGTTCCCATCGGCCATCATGGGTACGATCGCTTATATCCGCCAGGTTTATCTGGACGCCGAACATTATCAAGCGGCCAAGGCCATTTACAACGCGCACCCCGCGGGACTTCCGCGCCCGGGTTATGACCATTGGATCGAAGGACTCATTGAGTCGCCGCGCGCTTTGCTTCCGGCCCGGCGGGCGGTAGAGATCGACCGGATGCTGCGGCTGGCTGCGGAACTCAAGATCAATGCGGTCCTTTATGGAGGGGACGAAGCCTGGAAGTCGGCTGGATTACTGAAGCAGGCCGGCGTTCCCGTGCTGGTTAGTTTGAAGTGGCCGGAACGTCCCAAGGATGCGGATCCCGCGCTGCCCGACCCTCTACGCATCCTCGAATCCCGCGATAAAGCACCTTCTACGCCAGCGGCGCTGGCTCAGGCACAGGTTAAGTTCGCCTTCTACTCGGACGGCCTGAATAATCCCAAAGATATCCACAAAGCGGTGCGCAAAGCACTGGATGCGGGTTTATCGAAAGATTTCGCCCTGCGGGCACTTACACTAAGTCCGGCGGAGATCTTTGGCGTATCCGACCGGCTGGGCTCTTTGGATGCGGGTAAGATCGCTAATCTAGTCGTCACGGACGGCGATTGGTTCGAGGACAAGACCAAGGTGCGCTTCATTTTCGTAGACGGCGTGCGGTTCGAGCCGCAGCCGGAAGCGCCGAAGCCTGCGAATCCGCCCGTGGATGCACAAGCGACGCCGGCATTTGGGGAGAACGGATCCGAGGTGAAGCGATGAAGCCCGTATTGGTAGTTTGCGGGCTCTTGGCGCTCGCGCAGGTAGCGCGCCCGGCGGCTACGGTGATTCGAAATGCCACGGTCATGACCGTCACTAAGGGCAACTTCACCGGGTCAGTTGTGTTCGAGAACGGTAAGATCTCGGCCGCCGGTCCGAACGTTGCCGTTCCGCCGGGTGCAACCGTGATCGACGGCACGGGTAAGTTCGTTATACCCGGGATCATCGATTGCCATTCTCATATTGCCGCGGAATCCATCAACGAGGGAAGTGTCTCGGTATCTTCCATGGTCGGTATTGAAGACGTACTTAACCCGGAAGATATCGACATCTACCGCGCTCTGGCTGGTGGTGTGACAACCGCTAACATTCTTCATGGGAGCGCGAACGCGATCGGGGGGAAGTGTACGGTTATTAAGATGCGCTGGGGCAAATCCGCGCATGAGTTGGTTTTTGAAGGCGCCATGCCGGGCATCAAGTTCGCCTTAGGGGAAAACCCTAAGCGGCGTGGGGCGCAACCCGGTAGTAATGTACCGCCCCGGTATCCGGCTTCCCGCATGGGTGTGGAGGATGTGATCCGCGCCGCTTTTACCGACGCGAAGAACTATCAGAGCAGTTGGAAAGAGTATGAGGCGAAGCGCGCTCAGTCACGACCCGCTATCCCGCCGGCGAGGGATTTGAAACTCGAGCCGCTGGTGGAGGTACTCGAAGGGAAGCGCCTGGTGCATGTCCATTGCTACCGCCAAGACGAGATTCTGATGATGCTCCGCGTGGCGGATGAGATGGGCTTCAAGGTCCGCACGCTGCAGCATGGGCTGGAAGCTTATAAGGTCGCGAAGGAGATCGCCGATCACAATGTGGGCGTGAGTACTTTTAGCGATTGGTGGTTGTATAAGGTTGAAGCGTACGATGCCATTCCGTATAACGCCGCGCTCCTGGTCCGTAGAGGGGTGCTGGTATCGGTCAACTCGGATGACGCGGAACTCATGCGCCATTTGAATACCGAGGCGGCGAAGAGCATGAAGTACGGCGGGTTGTCGGAGGACGAGGCACTCGCCTTAGTCACTATTAATCCGGCCCGGCAGTTGATGATCGATAACCGGGTGGGATCGATTGAGCCGGGGAAGGATGCCGATCTGGCCGTTTATGATGGCGACCCGCTTTCCACTTTGTCTAAAGTTACGCAGGTGTTTATCGACGGCGCGCTGTACTTCGACCGCGACGCCGATTTGAAGAAGCGTCCCGCAGCCGAAAAGGAAAAGAAACTGCTTATAACGAAGGCTGAACAACAGAAAGAACGGGATCGGAAAGCGAGCGAGAAGAAGCCCGACGAAAAGAAGCCGGGGAAAGCTCGCACCCTATGAAGTACTGGATTTCCATTAGTGCCGCTATTTTTGCCGTGCCCTTGTTGTGCGCCAACCCGGCGGATGAGAGTACGTTTCTTCTGAAAGGCGCTACTTTGCATACTATGGCGGGGGCGGATATCCCGGACGGATCGGTGATGGTGACTAATGGCCGCATTACCGGTGTCGGGCGCAACCTCAACGCGCCGGCGGGTACGCGCGTCATCGATGTATCCGGACTGCATGTTTATCCCGGGTTTATCGACGCGGCTTCCGAAGTAGGATTGAGCGAAATCGGCGCGGTCCGTGAGTCGTCTGACGTTCAGGAGATCGGTAAGTTCAATCCGCAGTTAAGCTCCTGGGAAGCTGTGAATCCGTCGAGTGAACATATTCTGGTCACGCGAGCGAACGGGATTAGCTCGGTCGTAGCGCTTCCAGAGGGGGAACTGATTGCGGGACACGCCTCTTTTATTCACCTGGACGGCTGGACTACGGAAGAGATGAAGGTGAAAGGCTCCGCGGCGTTATACCTTCTTTGGCCTACAATCCAGACTCATTCTTTCCATTATCCCGAGGGGCCGGTAACTAAGCCTTATGACGAAATCAAGAAAGATCACGACAAACGGTTACAGGAGTTAAACGGCTTTATTGAGGATGCGCGGCGGTACTCTAAAGCTAAGGCGGCTCACGCTTCGGACTTTCAGGTAAATCTCCGGCTAGAGGCTATGACGGACGTGATCGACGGTGAAACGCCGGTCATGATTGAGGCGATGCGCGAACGTGAAATTCGGGAAGCGGTAGATTTTGCAGACCGGCAGAAGCTGCGAATGATTCTCTCCGGAGGCGCGGAAGCTTGGAAGGTGACGGGGCTTCTTAAGGAACATCATATTCCGGTAGTTCTCCGCCCGACCTTATCGCTGCCCGAGGAGGAAGATGAGCCATATGACCAACCTTTCTCTACGCCGGGTCTATTAGCAAAATCGGATATATTATTTTGTTTTGCCTCGTATTCCGCCGAATTTTCCCGTAATCTTCCGTACCAAGCGGCCGCGGCAGTACCCTTTGGTCTTTCCCATGACGCTGCGCTGAAGAGTATAACTATTAATACCGCGCGAATATTTGGGCTCGAAAAGCAACTCGGCTCCATCGAAGAAGGCAAACTAGCCGATTTGATGGTCACGGATGGTGATCCCCTCGAAACCAGAACGGAGGTGAAACACTTATTTATTAATGGCCGCGATGTAAGTTTAAATAACAAACAGCTGCAGTTGTACTTAAAATACAAGTCACGGCCTAACTGATTGACGCTTCGATTTGAGTAGCGTCCGATTCCAGAATCAACGTAACGGGGCCATCGTTGACCAGACTGACCTGCATTTCAGCACCGAAGATTCCTGTTTGAACATCCAGGCCTTGTTGCCGAAGTTGGCCAACAAAATGTTCGTACAGTGATTGCGCTGGTTGAGGTTTAGCTGCCCGGTCGAAACTTGGGCGCCGGCCTTTGCGGCAATCGGCATAAAGGGTGAAGTTAGAAACGACCAGCAAACTACCTCCCGTTTGACGGATGTCCCGGTTCATCTTGCCGGATTCGTCACGGAAGATTCGCAGTTCGATTAGGCGCCGAGCGGCATTTTCAGCCTGCGCCCTGGTATCTGCTTTGGAGATGCCCACTAACACAAGCATCCCGTGGCGAATCTCACCGATTTTCTTATGCTCTACAGACACGCTGGCTTCGCTAGTACGTTGGATGATTAGTCTCAATTTAGGTGATTTCTTAAATCGATTTGTTATAGTGTGCAAAGGGAGAATCTAATGCCAAAAGGCAGAAGTAACGAAGATACAACGATGTTATCGATGGCTCTTCTCGGATACGAATCAGAGAAGCAGCGCATAGAACAGAAGATCGAGGAGCTCCGCGCCCACCTGAATGGCTCCGGTTCCGTCTCTTCTGCGTCGTCCAGAAAGGCGTCAGTATCCGCCCCCGAGTCGTCCTCGGAAGGCCCCAAGCGCCGGACGCTGAGTGCCGCCGCGCGGAAGCGGATCGCCGCAGCCCAGAAGAAGCGTTGGGCTGAGCATCGCAAAAGAGCTGCCAGCGCGGCGAAGGAATAGCCGAAGTTATTCCTTCGTGTTTATTTGGCTGCTTGGCCACTCGCTTAACGGGCCTTACTCCACACCAGTCCCGTTTGATGATGCAAACCGCGAGCTACGCAACCACGACGCAAACGGTATCGTGGGTGGCCATTAGTTCTCTCCGACGAATCCAATCAAAGATTAAGTGGTACGCGCGTGAATCCGGGAGGGTCTAAGCTGCGCTTCTTCAAGCCGCTTGGCCTCCTGGTAGGTATAGATCATGCGGTGGATGACGGTTAGATTCGCTAGCACGGCGGTGACCCAGATTACGGGAGCCATGCGGTTGAATAGGGCCCCGATGATCAGCAGCACTACCCGTTCAGGACGTTCCAGAAACCCGACCTTGCACTTTGGAATCGCGTTCTCCGAGCGGGCCCTCGAATAACTCACCATCACCGATCCGGTCATCGCAATCGCGGTCAGGACGATGTAGAAGAAGCGGTTGGTGGAGGCGTAGTAGACCAACAATCCCATCAGGACGAAAAGGTCGGAGTAGCGGTCGAGAACCGAATCGAAGAAGCCGCCGAAGCGAGTGACACGATTCGTTTCGCGGGCGACTCGACCGTCGACCATGTCGAATAGACCAGCGCCGATGAGGACCAGTCCGGCAGTTTGAAATCGGCCCGCGGCAAAAAGGAACGCCACCCACACGTTGATGACCAGGCCGAGGAACGTGAGCACATTGGGGTGGATCCGGGAAAGCGCCAGCGCGCTTACGATTTTTTCGATGATTTTCCCGAAAAACAGCCCTAACGCCTTGGTGTACGTCATATGATCAACCCGCTGTCATGTCGTGAATGGTGGTCACTTCCATGATCTCCAGCTCTTTGCTGCCACCGGGGATGCTTACCTTGACGATATCGCCGACCTTCTTGGCAAGCAAGCTCTTTCCGATGGGAGAGCTGGTGGAAATCATGTTCTTGGTTGCATCCGCATCCTCGCTCATCACGAGGTTATAGGTGATCTCTTCGTCCTTGTTGACGTCGAGGACCTTCACCTTGGATCCGTAACCCACCCGGTCCCGCGGGATCTTGGTGAAGTCGATCATGGCGAGTTCCGCAAGGCGCTGTTTGACCTTGGCTAGCCGGGCATTTACCAGCCCCTGGCGTTCCTTGGCGGCGTGGTACTCGGCGTTCTCGCTGAGATCGCCATGCGCGCGGGCGGTGAGGATCTCTTTGGGGAGCTCTGTGCGCAACTCGTGTTCGAGCTCTGCGGCTTCTTCCTGCAATCTCTTCTTTATATCGTTCATTGAACGACTTAGCGGGCTCCTAGCAAGCCATTATAGCGGCTGGAGCGCTTCCAGGAGAGTGGGCAGAAGTTCGGACACGGTGGGGTGGATTGGCATGGAGTTGGTGATGAGGGTGTACGGTTTCCGGGCATACATCACGTTGAGCAAGGAGTGGACTACTTCATCGCATTCAATTCCGAGGAGCGATGAGCCGAGGATTTCGCCGGAATCGGCATCCACTAACACCTTCAGAAAGCCCTGCGTCTCGCCGCGTTCCACGGCGCGATTGACGCGAGTCATGGGCCGAATTGCCTTGAGGGCTTTGCGGCCGGACTTACGCACCTCGGCTTCCGTCATGCCGATGCGGCCCAGCGGCGGGTCGATGTAGATGTTGTAAGCGGTGATGCGGTCGGATACTTTGCGGTCACCCCCGTCGAGTAGGTTGGCGGCGACGATCTCGTAGTCGTTGTACGAGGTGTGAGTGAAGGCGCCCTTGCCGTTGCAATCGCCCAAGGCCCAGATGCCCGGGACCTCGGTTTCGAGACGATCGTTCACCGGGATGTGACCTTGCGGGTCGGGCTTGATTCCGGCGCGATCGAGGCCAAGGTCGTCCGTGTTGGGCGAGCGGCCGGTGGCGACGAGCAAGTGGGATCCCTGAGCTTCCCCGCCCGGCCATGCGATGGTGATGACGCCGTTGTTCGAGCGGACCTGCTGCGCGGCGACGTTGCAATGGATGCGGAGGCCCTCGCCTTCGAGGATCTGCTGAATGGCGTCGGCGACGTCGGGGTCCTCGCGGGTGAGGAGGCGTTCGGCGCGCTGCAGGACTGTCACTTCGCTGCCGAAGCGGCGGAACATCTGGGCGAATTCGAGGGCGACATAGCTGCCGCCGAGGACCAGTAGGTGAGCGGGGAGCTGGTCGAGGTTGAGGAGCGTGGAGTTGGTGAGAAATGGGGTGTCGCGGAGGCCGTCGATGTTGGGGACGATAGCGCGCGAACCGACATCGAGGAAGACTTTGGGCGCTTCGAGCACGACGTCACCGACGCGCAGGGTGCGAGGTGATTCGAAGCGGGCGGTGCCTTGGAACACGGTGCAGCCTTCCAGTTCGCGAAGCCCGCGTTCGACGCCTGAGGAGGAGTCCCGGACGATCTGGTCCTTGCGTTTCTTGATGGCGGCCATATCGCCGCGAATGGGACCGGCGATGGGGATGCCGAGCGCACCGGCGATCCGGGCCGAGTGGGCCGCGCGGGCGCTCGCGACCCAGGTCTTCGTGGGAATGCAGCCGGTGTTCACGCAGGTTCCACCGAAGCGGTAGCGCTCCACGAAAGCGATCTTCATTCCGCTCTGCGCCAGGCGGTGCGCGAGTGGAGGAGCGGCCTGTCCGGCCCCGACTAGAACGGCATCGAACGATTGGTTCATCGTTCAAAGCTTACCGTGCCGGAGTTCTGTACCGCTTACTGCACGTAGATCTGGGCGTCGGCGGAGGTGACACCGCCGACGGAGACGGTGATCGATTGTGGACCGGTTCCAATGGTGGTCGGGACGGTGGCGTTGATCTGGTAGAGACCGACGTATCCGGGCGCGAGACCAGAGAAGGAGACGGGAGCGTCGACGCCGCCGATTTTAACGGTGACGCCGGCCGTGGTGTAGGCGACCACGGAACCCGATGCGGGATAGCCGCTGGCTTGCGGTTGAGTGACGGGGCCGAGTCCGTTGGCGTAGAGGATGACAACTGCGCCGCGCGCAACGGGATGCGCGGAATAGACGAGTTGAAAGCCCGGGTAATCGAGCGCGGCCGGAATCAGCAAGTTCGTTGCGGGGTCGTAGAACTCGAAGAACGCGGGCGAGTACGGGCTCAGGTTGATCGTTTGCGTGAAGCTGAGCAGGTAGTTGGAATCCACCTTGAGAATGGCTGAGTTCTGGCCACTGAGTTCCCAGGGGACTTGCACGTTGATCTGATTGGGGCCGGCGAAGGAGAGCGCGCCGGGAACGCTGATGCCAGCCGAGGGCACATCGAAGCTGACGCTGGTGGCCGCGAGCGCAGGCGGGAGATAGGTGGTGCGCAGGAAGCTGGATGTGGCCGACAGATCTGTGCCGTAGATGGTGATGTAAGAGCCGGGCGCGACGCTGCCGGTGGAGGAGTTCCCTCCGTTTACGACGGCCGAGATTTGCGGGGCGTTGGCGGTGGTGGTGAGGAATTGCCAGCCGACGTTTCCGAGGTCGCCTTCGAAGAGATCGTCTTCGAGTTGGGAGCCGAGCGTGACCTGGGCGAGAGCGATTCCGTACTCGTCGGTGATGCTGTCCGCGCTGGTGATCGCGCCGGTTCCGGCATCGACGAACCAGTTGACGGTGGAGGCGTCGCTCAACGGAGAGCCGTATTGATCGAGCGTGCGGAAGCCGATGAGATTTGAAGGTGATCCGGGTGAATTGATCAGGCCGTCTCCTATAACGGGGAAGGTGATGGCCGGATTGCCGTCGGTGACCAGGTAGAGATACGGGACATGGAGCGCGGGGCCTGCGCCGGAGATACGGATCTCGCCTTCATAAGAGCCCGCGGCGGGAACGGATCCGGCAAGTTGGAGAACCACTAGAGCGGACTGGCCGGCCGGGATCGATACGTTAGGGGGCGACGTCAAGGTTAGACCGGAATTGGGCTGGCGCTGCACGAGAGTCACAGAGACGTTAGCGGGCGCGCTGGTGATGTTGGTGAGAGAGAAGGATTGCGTGGTCGGAAGCGCGACGGCGGTGAAGCCGTTGAGCAAGCCGAACGAGAGGGTGGACGGCACGCAGGTCAGGGCTACGTTGACGGCATCGGCGGCGTCGAGCTTGCCTGCTCCGACGGCGTTCACACTGGCGGTTTGCCCGGAGTCGAGGACGTTTTCGGTGGCGGTGTTGACGACCGCGCTTTTCAGCTGAGCGGGCGTGAAGCCGGGGTTGGCTTGTTTGACGAGGGCGACCGCGCCCGCGACCAGGGGCGCGGCGAAGCTGGTGCCGTCGCCGGCGTTGAACCCGGTGGCGTCCCAATAGTCGCCGTTGGGATCGAGCGTTTGGGTGATGGTGTACAGGGTGGAGCCGGGCGCGGCGATCTCGGGTTTGATGCCGAGGACGGGCGTGGGGGCGAAGAGACCGATCGAAGGTCCACGGGAACTGAACGACGCGACCTGATCGGCGGTGATGGCTTCTTCGAAGAGAGCGGGATCGAGCGTTACGGTGACGGTGGTGTTATCCGCGGCGGCCTTGAGGCCAGCACCCGACGCGTTATCGATCAGGACCGTGGGGATGGAGGTGTTGGCCAGGTTGGTGGGGACGAAGAGAGCGTCGGTGGAGTTGGCGAGATAGAGGATGGTGGCGATGCCGCCGGCGGCTTGGACGTTGTTGACTTTGGTGGCGAAGTCGCAGGTGCCGCGTTCGACCAAGGCAATCGAGCCGGTTAAGGAGTTGGCGGGAAGCGGACTACAGGCGAGTCCATCGTCGCCGGTTTTGGTGATGTCGAAGAGAGGTGCGGTGACGGGGCCCGATGGCTTCGGGCCAGAGCCGAAGAGCGCGTCGATTTGGGTGAGCGCGGATGTTAGTCCGGTGGCTTGAGCGTAGACGGTGGCGACGAACGTATGGGCGTTGGTGGTGGCGCCGACGGTAATGGCGCTGGGCGCGGTGCCGGGGGAGTTGATTGTGCCGAGCGTGGGGTACACGTTGCCGCTATCGCCATCGTCACCGGCCGATACGACGACGACCATACCCAGGGCGTTGACGGCGTTCTCGACCGCGAGAGCCCGGATGTCACAGGCGGTCGCGGGGATGTAGGAGCGAATGGCCGTCCCGGTGGAGGTGCAATCCACATCGAGCGGGCTGGTGAGGGGCGTGAAACCGGCCGAGAGCGTGACGATGTTCATGCCGTCGGTGGCGGCGTCTTCGAGTGCTTCGATCACAGCGGACGACGAGGTGAAGTCGTTGATACCGGGGGAACCGAAGATCTTGTAGTTACCGAGCCAGGCGCCCGGAGCCACGCCGGTGATGGTAGCGGCCGGGCCGGTCACGGTAGCGCCGGCCGCGATCATAGCGATAGCGGTTCCGTGACCGACGCGGTCGACCGGAGTGATGTCGTCGGGCGATGAGTATTGCGGATCGGAGCTGGAGAGTGTTTGGACGTAGCTGCGGGAAGCGATGATCTTGTTGTTGGTGTAGGCCGTTTCGCCTTTGGGGTAACCGGGCGGAAGGGAGAGACCGGATCCGCTGAAGGCAGGATTGAGGTCGTCGATGCCGGTGTCGATGATGCCGATTTTCACGCCTGATCCGGCATTGTCGACGCCACCGATTTTGGGGTTATTCCACGCGGCGGTGACTTGTACGAGCCCGAGGGCATCGTTGAGGTGACGTCGCATCGGGGGGAGCCAGACTACCTGGCGGACACCGGGCAGACCGGAGAGGCGGAGGGCGGCGCTAGGGGGAAGGCGGACATAGATAGCGTTGACCAAGACCTTGGTGGATCCGGTGATGGGAATGGACCGGCGCATCAACTCGCGCGTGAGTTCCGTTTGGCGGGAGGTGACGGTGGCCGAACGGATGCTGAGCAGGGCACCGTCTTTGGCCAGGGGCGGTTCGTCGAGGATCAGGGCGTATTCGTCGGTGAGGGGCTTCGCGGCGTAGGCGGCATTTACGGCGGCAGCGCAAAGCAAGAGGAGTATAAAGCGGCGTGGCATATCGAATGGACAACTTTGTCCAATACGTTATCAAGCCGGAGCTAAGAGCGCATTCGCAGGAGAAGGTAGGAGCCGGCGAGGGCGAATAAGGCGTCTGGGGCCCACGCCGAGACTGCGGGTGGCAGCAGGCTTACATTGCCTAACTGTTCGAAGAACTGGCTGGTACCCCAGTAAGTCATCGCGATGGCGATGCTGACGCCGATACCGGTCATGGCCCCACGGTTTCCGATGAGGAATCCAAATGGAATGGAGAGCATGGCCATGATGAGAGCAAAGACAGGGACCGAGAACTTCTTGTGGTATTGAACCTGGAGCTTGACGGTGTCGAAGCCGCTTTGCTGAAGATCGCTAATGTAGGAAGCGAGTTGGAGGTAATTGAGCTGCTTATCCTGTTTGACTTCCTTGAGGAAGTAGTCGGGGCGCTCCACTAACTCGGGGAAGGTGGTTGCCTGGAAGCGCTTGACGTTGCGCTCCACAACCCCGTCGATATCTCGCGACCAGCCATTTACGAAGACCCAAGTGGCAAGAGAAGGGTCCCAGCGGGCACGCTCCGCGCCGATTTGCCGGGTGAGCGCGAAGGTCGATTTCGAGATCTCGTAGACGCTGACGCCGAGCATGGACTGATCGGCGGGTTCGAAGTAGCGGTAGTAGTAGATCTTGGGATGTTGAACGTCTTTGCCGAAGATCCACTTATCGGGCCGGTAGTGGGTTTGGACGGGCTGGCCTTTGATTTCGGCGCGGAGAGCGTCCTGACGGAGGTTGGCTTCGGGGATGTAGTAGAAGTCGAAGGCGAACAGGGCTACGCTCAGCGCGGCGCTCATCACGAGTACGGGAACGGAGAGCCGCCGGACGCTAACGCCGCATGCTTTGAAAGCGGTGATCTCATTTTGTTTGGTCAAGATGCCAAACGTGACTAGCACGGCCATGAGGACGCTGACCGGAAGCGTGTCGTAGATCAGTTTCGGGAGGAGGAAGAACAGATAGCTGAAGACTTTGGTCAGCGGTATGGCGTTCTTGACGATGAAGCTGAGCAGCTCGAAGAAGTTGTAGATCTCCGCCATGGCGACGAAGCTGGCCAGCAGCATGACGAAGTAGAGGGAGAAGTTGGCGAGGATGTAGCCGTCCACGATCTGGAACATGGCGGCCCGAAGCGGGACCAAGCGCAAGCGCGATCGAGCGAGGAGAGCGGGCTGGCCCGCGCCGCGGAAGCTCTTGAAGAAGGCAATGACGCGGACGGAGAGGTCTCGCAGGATGGAGATCATGTCCCGATCGCCAGGCTGTTCCAAACGCATGAGGAACACGGAACCGATCAGGAAGAAGAAGACTATTGGGCAGCCAGGAAGACAGTTCCGGGGAGATGGCGCGCTGGCGGGCCATTCCGGTCAGGCTGATGTAAGCGAGGTAGTAGACGAAGAATGCAAGCAGGATCGCGAGGATATAGCCGCTCGACTTGCCGCCTTTGCGGGTGGTGATTCCGAGCGGGATACCGGCGAAGCCGAGGGTGAGGCATGCGACGGGAAGGGACCAGCGGCGGTGAAACTCGATGCGCGATTCGATGCTTTCGGGCGCTTTGCGGGGGATTTGCCGAATCGCGCGATGAAGCTCCGGCGTGTCCATGCGGCTGAAGGGTTTGCCGAGGTTCTCCTGAGGAGGATTGGCCTGGAGAACCTGATTCCCGGTGGGAAACGTGACGTGCGTGCCGGTGATGATGTCCTTACCGATTTCGTGGACGCTGGCACCGACGAGACTCAACTGGATGCGGTTATGCGGGATGTCGGGAATGGCGAAGGCTTGGCGGGCGATGGTGACGCGCGGGCCTTCGACTTCCATCTTGGTGCCGTTTTGGCGCTGCTCGGGAGGACTGATATCGGCGAGGAACACATTGCGCCAGACGGCGAAGTTCTGGTCGGTCGTGCGGACATCGCCTACATACAGGATTGTGTTGGGGAACTGCTCGTCGAAGACGCGGGCCTGAACATCCGCCGTGAGCTGCGCGGCGATCAGGCGATTCATCACTTTGACGTTGGCGCGAAGGGAGACGGGGGTGAGCCATAGCGAAGCAGCGCCGGCAACCAACGTGGCAAGCAGAGCGAACAGAAGAACGGGGGCGGTGACGATGCGACTGGGAACGCCGGCGGCGCGCATGGCAGTAATTTCGCCGTCGCTCGCCAGGCGGCCGAGCCCGATCAGGATGCCGACCAGGACGCCAAATGGGATGGTCAACGTCAGAACGGGCGGCAAGGCAAGAAGGAAGAGGCGGAGAACGGTGGGCGGGGACGCGGGGCTGCGAACTAAGAGTTCGAAAAGCTGTCTTCCAGGGCCTTGCAGGAAGACGACAAACGTGGCGAGAACGATGCCTAAGAGGGCGCTGCTAATGATTTCGCGGAAAACGTAGCGGCTGAGGATTTTCATTTACTGCAAATGCCGCGAAACACTGAATAGGAAGGGGCGTGAGAAACCACGTCCTCTTCAAGATAGCATTTGGCCAAAATAGCAGGGCCTCTCGCAGTCCCGGGCGAGAGGCCCTGTACTAACGTTTATGGAGAACGTCAGATGGTAAGCGGGAGATAACCTTTTTCGCGTAATCCCGTCAAAGCCAGGCCGTAGCGTCCGCGGCAGCCGGTCTTTTCGAAGATATGCTTCAGGTGGATTTTGACAGTGCCGGTTTGAATTCCGAGGTTGTGGGCAATGTCTTTGTTTTTGAGGCCCTTCTCGACCAGCTCGGCGACCTGGTGTTCGCGAGCGGTGAGACTCGAGCGCGAACTGGAAACGCTTCGCTCGGATTCATAGAGGATGGTGTCTTCCATCCAGGTTTCGCCGGCAGAGACCGCGCGAATGCAGTCGAGCACCTTTTGGGTATCGGAGGTTTTGCGGACCACACCCTTCGCGCCGGATTGGACCATGCGCAGCGCATCGGCGTTGCTCATTCCGACGCCCCATACGATGACGGCGGTTTCGGATGTGCAGCGAAGCCGCTCCAGAGCGTCGACCACCGCGCCCGCGCCAAAGGCGCGATCGAGGATAGTCACTGACGGATTAATGCCCCGGACTAGATCGAGGGTCCCGGCGAGCGTGGCCATTGCGCCTGCAAACTTGAGCCCCTGGGTGCCCGCAATGACAGCGCGCAGCCCTTCAATGGCCAGGGGTTGGGTGTCACAGACCACCACCGTTTTCGTCGTTCCGTTAAGCATCGTGGTTTTCACGCATTCCGTTTTCAATTCCCGATTTGCCAAGGGTTGGCCGGCAGGGACGCATGCCCGGCTTCACGAACTAGATCGGCAGATTGGTTGCAAACATTTAGTCAAACAACCGTGTGTCACTTCTCAAAGTTTTTGGAAAGAGACTACTTGACGTTGATGGTTCCGCGGCAGGTGGGAGCGCCACAACGGCAAGGAACGCTCTCGACGGTTTTGGAGAAGTGGTAGTCCACGGTGAGCTCCTGGCCTTTGCGAATGGAGCGCATCGACATGTAGAGGATGTGACCTTTGGTGATCCAGGCGCGGATATTCGGATCGCAGCTGTGGTTGATGTACTCCGCGCCGCTTCCGCCAACCGCGCCATCGAGCGTCCAATAGTTATCGAGGGTGAACAAGTAGATCATCGAAGCTTGTTCATTGGAGCGCCGGAGGGTTTCTTTGCGGCTGATGCGCTCGCCGGTGTACTCGATCACTTTGCGCCCGGCCGGGATGTCTTCGGCGGCAAAGATACCGACGCGATGGATCTTCGATTTCTTTATGACCAGCTTGTATTGCGCGTAGCGGGGATCGATCTGAGGAACTTTTCCATTAAGCTGGGCCACTGCCATCGACCGAGTTTAAAACATAGACACGCGTTTCGCGAAGAATTGGCGAGTTAGCTTTTGGATCGAGTCTGACATTCGGAAAGGGACGCGATCTGATGGCCGTTGGAATCGAAGTTGGAGGGATCGAGCCAGCTCTCGAAAGCGGCCTTGTTTGGTGGCCACTCGGAATCGAGCATGGAATACCAAGCGGTATCCCGGTTGCGTCCTTTGACGATGTAGTGCTGGCGAAAGATGCCTTCGAAGGTGAAGCCAAGGCGCAGCGCAGCGCGGCGGGAGGGTTGATTGAGCGCGTTGCACTTCCACTCATAGCGCCGGTATCCGAGGTCTTCGAAAATATGGCGGGCGAGAAGATACATGGCTTCGGTAGCCGCCCTGGTGCGCTGGAGCGCGGGAGTGTAGAGGATATTGCCCACTTCGATGACGCGATGAGCGGGCTCGATGCGCATGAGGGCGGCGTGGCCTCCGACGGTGTTTGAAGCGCGATCGAGCAAGGCGAAGAAGAGGGGATCTCGACTGGACTCCTTGGTTTTCAGGTGCGCGTCGAAGCGCGGCGCGGTCGCGAAAGGGCCCGTCGAAAAGGTAGACCCAAAGATCGTCGTGCTCCGGGCTGTGAGTTGCGTTCCAGAGGGCGTCGCTATGAATGGCGGCGACCAAGGGAACGAGACGGATGTAGCGGCCTTCTATGGTGGCGGGCTCGGGCCGGAGAGCGGGCTGCGAGTCGACGGGTGGTCCGATGGGGAGTTCAGATCTCTGCGGTTCCATCGAGGCTTCGCCAAAGGTACCAGCTTGCGACGGAGCACCAGGGGCGCCAGTTCTCGGCGATCTGGTGCATTTCCGCGGGAGTGGGAAGGCTTTCCAATCCGTAGGCTTTGCGAATAGCCATGCGGACACCGAGATCGCCCACGGGCAAGATGTCGGGACGGCGTAGAGCGAAGATCAGGAACATGTGGGCCGTCCACACGCCGATGCCTTTGACCTGAATGAGTTGAGCGACAACTTCTTCATCGGGCAAATTGGGGAATTGATCGAAGGTGAGTTCGCCAGTTTTCGTTTGCCGTGCGAGATCACGAATGTACTCGGTCTTGGCGGCGGAGAATCCGATTTTGCGGAAGGTGGTTTTGCGCATCCGGAGGATGGCATCGGGGGTAACAATGCCATCCGGCATACGCGCGAGCAGGCGATCCATGAAGACGCGGGCGACCTTGGTGCTGATCTGCTGAGAGACGATGGAGCGAACGAGGGATTCGAACTGGGGTTCGCGGTAGGTCATTCCGAAGTCGCCGACCTGGCGGATGATGGCCTCCATGACCGGGTCTTGACGAAGCTTTTCGAGCGCGATCTGCATAGGAACGGTAGTTGGGTGAAACAGGAACGGGATTTCCGCCGTCTGTGAAAATAATTATATGAAGCCACTCGCGACCGGAATTGCGGCCACCTTATTGGCTTGGGGCACCTTGATGGCCCAGTATGGGTCCCACGACGGCCCCCTCTTCGGCACGGGGAGCGATCGGCCGGCGAAGGATGCCGCACCGGACACGTCGAAGATCGGGTCCCGCACGTCCAGCGGAAGCAACAACGGAGCGGTGTTGGAGCCGAACGACTCGGCGAAGGACACGAGCAAGGCCGAGGAGAAGCCTCCCGAGGATGACGCGCCAATTAAGGTGAACGTCAACCTGGTGAACGTTATGGCTTCCGTACGCGATAAGCACAACGCGTTGGTTCCCACGCTGACGAAGGACGATTTCGAGGTCTTTGAAAACGGGAAGCAGCAGGAGATCAAGTATTTCTCGCGCGAATCGAATTTACCGCTGACGATTGGACTTCTGGTGGATGTGAGCCGGAGCCAGGAGAACTTAATAGGCATCGAGCAGCGCGCCGCGGCTGCGTTTTTGGACGCGGTTCTCCGGGCGAAGGACGAGGCGTTTCTGTTGAGTTTCGGAGCCGATACGGAGATGCTGCAGGACATTACCAGCTCGAAGAAGATGCTGCAGCGCGGGCTGGAGAATCTGAAGCCGAACTTCGGCTTTTCGGGCATTACTGCAGGGCCGGTTCCGACGGCGACGCATCAGGCGGGAACGGTCTTATACGACGCGATTTACCTGGGAGCAAACGACCGGCTCGCGCGCGAGGCGGGACGCAAGGTGTTGGTTGTGATTACCGACGGGGACGATGAAGGCAGCCAGGTCTCGATCAAGAAAGCGATTGAATCCGCGCAAAAGGCGGATACAACGATTTACAGCATCTATTACGTGGACCCGTACTTCTATGCGCGCGGCGGAGGGTTTTCGTTTGGAGGCGGTGGGCGGGGATACCTGCAACAGATGTCTTCGGAGACGGGCGGTCATGTGTACGAGGTGAGCCGGCGCAACACGCTGGATAAGGTGTTCGATGAACTGCAGCAGGAGATGCGGACGCAGTACGCGATTGCGTATACGTCGACCGATCCGAAGAAGGACGGCTCTTACCACAAGCTGGAGATCAAGACCAAGGACAAGGATCTGAAGGTGCAGGCGCGCAAGGGTTATTACGCGATGCCCGACGAGAAGCAATAAGGCTGTTGGCGGCTACGCGGGCCGGAAGGCTTTGCGTGCTTCGAAGTATTCGCGGAGCGCTTGTTCGAGCGGAGGCATGGGGCCGATGGAGAGCCCTTCAAGCCGGTTATTAGCAAGCGCCGAGAACCGGGGGCGGCGCGCAGGAGTTCGATACTCGCGTTCCGTGGTGGGGTGTAGTCGAACCAGGAGAGCGGCGTTCCACGCTTCGATGTGGAAGATGCCGTGTTCGCCGCGAAGGGTCAGTTCGATTCCGAAGAAGGACGGCTCTTATCACAAGCTGGAGATCAAGACCAACGACAAAGATTTGAAGGTGCTGGCGCGCAAGGGTTATTACGCGATGCCCGACGAGAAGCAATAAGGCTGTTGGCGGCTACGCGGGCCGGAAGGCTTTGCGTGCTTCGAAGTACTCGCGGAGCGCTTGTTCGAGCGGAGGCATGGGGCCGATGGAGAGCCCTTCAAGCCGGGTATTAGCAAGCGCCGAGAACCGGGGGCGGCGCGCAGGGGCTCGATACTCGCGTTCCGTGGTGGGGCGTAGTCGAACCAGGAGAGCGGCGTTCCACGCTCCGATGTGGAAGATGCCGTGTTCGCCGCGAAGGGTCAGTCAGTTCGATTCCGAAGAAGGACGGCTCTTATTACAAGCTCGAGATTAAGACCAAGGACAAGGATCTGAAGGTGCAGGCGCGCAAGGGTTATAACGCGATGCCCGACGAGAAGCAATAAGGCTGTTGGCGGCTACGCGGGCCGGAAGGCTTTGCGTGCTTCGAAGTACTCGCGGAGCGCTTGTTCGAGCGGAGGCATGGGGCCGATGGAGAGCCCTTCAAGCCGGGTATTAGCAAGCGCCGAGAACCGGGGACGGCGCGCAGGGGTTCGATACTCGCGTTCCGTGGTGGGGTGCAATTCCGGTTGCACTCCGGCAATTTTGAAGATCAGGCGGGCGTAATCGAACCAGGAGAGCGGCGTTCCACCCCCGATGTGGAAAATGCCGTGTTCGCCGCGAAGGGCCAGTTCGATGGAGTATTGCGCGAGGAGCGGAGCGTAGGTCGGGGACGCGATGTGATCTTCCACTACGCGAATCGTTTGCCCGCTGCGGGCAAGACGCAACATCAGCTCGACGAAATTTCCGCGATTGGTGGTGAGTGCGGCAGGACCGAAGACTCCCGAGGTGCGGATGATGAGGGGCCGGTCCAGGTAGGCCTGCGCGTAAAGTTCTCCGGCCAGTTTGGAAACGGCGTAGGCGCCGAGGGGATGCGTGGCATCGTTTTCGCTGTAGGGGCGTCCGGCGGTTCCATCAAAGACGTAGTCGGTCGAGAAGTGGATGAGGGCAGCGTCATTCTGCCGGCAGGAGACGGCGATGTTGCGGACACCCAACGCGTTGGCGGAGTATGCCAATTGGGGTTCCGCTTCAGCAACGTCGACCTGGTTGTAGGCAGCGCAGTTAAAGACGAAAGCGGGATCGAAGGAGGTGATGGCTTCGTCGACGCGGGGTGCATCGACGATGTCGAGTTCGCCGCGATCAAAGCGTTGGACCTCTATACCGCGCGCTTCGAGCATGCGGCCAATCTCAACACCTAACTGCCCGGAAGCTCCAAATACGATGGCTCTGGAATTCATGCGATGTGTTTAGGGGATGTTTCTGTTTGTAGGGGATCGATACCGGATTCGGAGTCGACGGGAGAGGTTTTCTCGTGGCGGAAGCGGCTGGCGAGGACTTCGACGGCGGCAACGTCTTTCAGCATGGCTGCGGCGTCGATCTCGACAGAGTAGGCGCCCTCTTCGGGCTCGCAGGCCCACACTTCACCGAGCCACAACCTGTTGCCGGCTTCGACGTTGACGCAAGCCGCGAGGGGCACGGGGATGGAGGAAGAGAGACGGACCATGTGACCTTGCACGGAGACCACGGTGCAGGGGCCAGAACGCCCCGAGGCGGGATCGGTGATGCTTCCGCTATCCCGCTGGTCCACGGTATGGGGATGGCTCATGGGGTCGGTCACCATCGGATGACGAACGCCAGCCAAGCACCCGCGGCGCCGACGATCAAAGCCGCCAGTGCGGGCCAGACGCGACGCCACTTCGCATAGGAAGAAGCAGGCAAGCTATGGGCTAAGGGGACCCGCTCAAAACCGGTGGTTCGCTCGATTTCTTCTTTGCCTCGCCGGTCCGCGATGACGATGGTGCCGGAGTTGCGGCCGGTAGTGCACTCAACCAGACGCTTGCGCAGGGGCTCGGGAACTTCGCGGACGGAGGCATACATCGCCTGGACATCCGCAGAAGCGATCAGTATGGCGGAAGTTTTCACGATACCGGACTCCATGCGAATAATCCGTGTTCCGCAACGGGGACAGCGGTTGGCCGGACCTGAAAACGCGCATTGGCAAGAAGGACAGGTCAATGGGTGACTCTCCTCAGCCGGCGGCAAGACGCGGGCCATCTTGCGGGCCCAAAGCATCCGGCTGATCCGGAGCGAAGTGACTCAAGGTTACGTCAATGAATCCCTGAGCGGCCTTGGACAACGCTTTATCTTTTCGATATACGAGCCCGGTACGGCGGATCATGGGTTCGGGGGCCAGGGGGAGCGCGTGCAACTCTCCGCGCGCGATTTCCTCCCGGCAGTTCACCAGGGCAAGGAACGAGATGCCGAGGCCGGCGACAACGAAGCGCTTCATCATCTCGGTGGAATCGAGTTCCATGGAGATTTGCATCTGGTTCTGGACGGACTCAAGCCAGACATCCAAACGGGTGCGTGTGGTTCCGGATTGCGGCAGGAGCAACGGGAAGGCCACGACGTCGTCGCAGGTGACGGACTTTTTGCCGACAAGCGGGTTATTGGCCGGCACGATTACACGCACCTCATCGGTAAAGATGCTTTCGACCTGGACACGTTTCTCGTTGACCGGGTATTGCCGAAGGCCGAAGTCGGCGACGTTCTCCATGACGGCTTCGACGACTCGCGATCCGTAGGATCGGTTCACTTGCAATTGAACAGCGGGAAAACGTTTCTTGTATGCGGAAAAGACGGCCGGCAGCATATACATGCAGGTGGCTTCGTTGGCGGCGATGACGAGTTCCCCGCGGGGAACCACTTGCAATTCGTCGATGGTGTCTTGAGCGCGGCGCTTCAAATCCATCATCTGCTCGGCGTATTCGGCGAAGAGCTTGCCTGCAACGGTGAGCGAAATTCGGCTGCCGAAGCGCTCGAACAAGTCGGCTTTCAGTTCCTGCTCAAGTTGGCGAATTTGGGCGCTGATCGCAGGCTGCGTTCGAAAACAGGTCTGGGCCGCTTTCGAAAAGCTCTTTAATCGGACAATTTCCAGAAATGTATGGAGCTGATCGAAATCCATAAACGGGAAATCAGTAAACGATTTCCTTTCTAACTTGGAGTCCGCATTATAGCAAAGAAGACCGATTTTTGACTGGCGGCGAAGGAGCGCGAAGAGCGTTATAAGATCCGTTCAGTGATTCGCTTGCATACGGTGCTGGTGCTGCTCGTTGCGCTCTTCGGATGGTCCGTCGGGCGGGTTAAGGCGGAAGGTCCGGAAAACGTTCTCCTGGTGGTGAACCGGCAATCGGGGGACTCCCAAAAGATCGGTGAGTACTACGCGCATCGCCGGGGCGTTCCGAAAGAAAACGTCTGCCGCATCTCGGTGACAACAGACGAGGAGATCACGCGGGAGGTTTACATCGAACAGGTGGAGGAGCCGATCGCCCGGTGTTTGCGCAGCCGGAAGCTGATCGAGCAGGTTCTGTACGTGGTGACGACTTTGGGAGTTCCGCTGAAGGTGGCTGGTTCCGGAGAGATGCTGAACACGACGGCGGCCGCGGTGGACTCGGAACTGGCGGTCCTGTATCAGAAGCTGAAGGGGGCGAACCTTCGTTTGGAAGGTCCACTGCCGAACCCGATGTTTGGGAAGTTGGAGATGCCGTTCCGGCATCCCGAAGTTCCGATGTATATGGTGACGCGCTTAGCGGGTTACGACTTTGCGGATGTGGCGCGCATGGTGGAGAACTCGATGACGGCGACGGACCGGGGCAAGGTTGTGATCGACCTGCGGGCGGACGATGCGGATCAAGGAAACGGCTGGCTGCGAGCGGCTGCGGCGCATGTGCCGCGCGATCGACTGGTGCTGGAGCAGAGCGGGAAGGTGGTTTACGACGAGACGGACGTGATCGCGTACGCCTCGTGGGGATCGAACGATTTCGACCGGCACCGCAGGTTGCTGGGCTTCCATTGGCTGCCGGGCGCGATTATGACGGAGTTTGTTTCGACGAATGGGCGGACCTTCAAGAGGCCTCCGGCGAACTGGACGATTGGCACATGGAAAGACCGTGCTTCGTGGTTCGAGGGTGCGCCGCAGACGATGGTTGCCGACGAGATTCATGAAGGCGTAACCGGGGCGGCGGGACACGTGTACGAGCCGTATCTGGGGTTTACGCCGCGTCCGGATGCGCTGATACCGGCGTACCTGGCGGGGAGGAATCTGGCGGAAAGCTACTACGTTTCGATTCGCGGGCTGAGTTGGCAGAACATCGTTCTGGGTGATCCGCTCTGCCGTTTGAAGAAAGCTCAATAGAATCGAAGCATGGCGGCGAGCTTGGGTGATCCCGATGTTCTTGTGATCGGCGCGGGGGCGGCGGGTTTGGCGGCTTCGGTAGCGCTGGAGGAAGGCGGGCTGCGCGTGCTTTGTTTGGAGGCGCGGGACCGGATTGGCGGGCGCATTCTCACGAAACACGATCCGCTTCTGGCGATGCCGGTCGAACTGGGAGCGGAGTTCATCCATGGGAGTCCTCCGGAGTTGATCGACATCGCGAACGAAGGGAATCTGCTGATAGCAGATGTGTCGTTCGACTCGCGGACGCGGCGGAAGGGGAGTTGGGTTTCCGAGCGCGAGGAGCAGAGCGGGATGTGGGAATTACTGGGGCGGGCAGAGGAACACGCCGGTCCGGATCAGAGTTGGGCGGAGTTCGCGGCGGGACAAGAGGCGCCCGAGAGAGTGAAACAGGCGGGTACGCGCTATGTGGAGGGCTTCAACGCCGCGCGGGCGGAGGTGATCAGCGTGGCGTCTATCGCGCAGGATATGAGGGCGGCGCGGGAGATTGATGACGATCATCAGTTTCGGATCCTGAACGGTTACGACCGGGTTCCCGCCGCGCTCGCGAGCCGTCTCCGTAAGCCCGCCGCGACGATTCGAATGAGTAGCCCGGTTCGGAAGGTGAGTTGGAGAGAAGGGCAGGTGGCGGTCGAGGTGGCGGAGACGGCCGATCAGATCATGGCCCGAGCAGCGGTGCTGACGCTTCCGGTTGGGGTGCTGCAAGCGGGGTCCGTCGAGATATCGCCGGTCCCGGAGGCGGTTGTTGAGGCGGCGAATTCTATTGCTGTGGGGGAGGTGTTCCGGGTGACGCTCCACTTTGCGGAACGGTTTTGGGATGGAGTGGAGGATCTGAAGGACGCCGGGTTTCTATTCACCGACGAGGAGGTGTTTCCGACGTGGTGGACGAGCTTGCCCGTCCGTACGCCGGCGATTACGGGGTGGTCGGCGGGGCCGCACGCGGAGAGACTAGTGGGGCTTTCCGGCCAGGCGATCGCGCATGAGGCCCTCGCGACGTTGGCGCGCATTACACAGGTGAAATTCGAAAAGTTGCGGCAGGAATTGTGCGGGTGGCATTGTCATGACTGGCAGTCGGATCCTTACGCGCGGGGTGCTTACAGCTATGCGCGAGCGGGGAAGCTAGATGCGCGGCGTGTGTTGGCGGAACCGGTCGCAAATACATTGTTTTTTGCGGGCGAGGCGAGTGAAACAGAAGGACACAGCGGGACGGTGCATGGCGCAATTGCGAGCGGACGGCGAGCGGCGCGACAGGTTCTGGCGGCTTTGAGAACATGAACAAACCCCGAAATTCGCTACTCTGAAGGGTAGTGCTGCTCGATTTAGTTCAGATAAAGACGCTTGGCGAAAAGAAACGGCACGAAAATGAGCGGTTTCGACGGCATTTAAAGTCGCGCGACCACTCCGACCGGATCTTGCGGCGTCTGGCCGAAGAGGTAGAAGACGAGATCGATTGCACGACTTGCGCAAACTGCTGCCGAGTAGCGACCGTGCGTTTGACCGAGCGGGATGTGGAGAACATGTCGAAGTCTCTGCGGATGACCCGGGAACGATTTCTGAACGATTACACGACGCAAAGCGACGACGAAGGGCTGATCCTCCGCAGAACGGAAAAGGGTTGTGTGTTCCTGGACGGCAATCTCTGCCTGGTTTACGATCACCGTCCGGCGAACTGTGAAGACTTTCCGCACGTGGTTCGCGGGAACGGGTCGATCGTCAGCCGGATGTGGGACCTCGTGGACCGGGCATGTTATTGCCCGATCGTGTACAACTCCATCGAGGCGTTTAAGGCAGAGACGGGATTCAAACGCTAGATCACCACGGTCGAGATATCGACGTGGGAGCGATTGCCCTCGATCACGACGATGCCGCTTTCGGTGACGTGATAAAGCTGAGCGTCTTTGACGAGGTCGTAACCGACGGTGGCGTCTTCCGGGATGCGGACGTTTTTGTCGAGGATGGCGCGGCGGACGCGGGCGCGGCGACCGATGTCGCAGTTGTCGAGGATGATGGAATCCTCCACTTCGGCCCCGGTATGGACCTTCACTCCGCGTGAGAGGACGGAATTCTTTACGGCCCCGCCAGACAGGATGCAGCCGCCCGAAACGACGGTGTCGATGGCTCTACCGCGGCGGCCCTCCATATCGAAGGTGAATTTGGCCGGAGGATCGGGGAAGCCGGTGGTGCGCAGAGGCCACTGACGGTTGTAGAGGTTCAGAGCCGGAGAGATGGCGCGAAGGTCCATATTGGCTTCGTAGTAGGCGTCGATGGTTCCGACGTCACGCCAGTAGATGGGCTGGTCCGGGGGCTCACCAGGGATCTTGTTCTCCTGGAAATCGTACGCGTACACTTCTTCGCGCTGCACCAGGCTAGGCAGGATGTCGCGTCCGAAATCGTGGGAGCTATCTTCGTTGGCCGCGTCGGCCTGGAGTTCGTTCAGCAGTGCGCGGGTGGAAAACACATAGTTGCCCATGGAGGCGAAGACATGATCGGGGCGACCGGGAATGGTGGGGGCGTCGGCTTTTTTCTCGTGAAAAGCGAGAATGCGGCCACGGTCGTCGGTCTCGATGACGCCGAATTCGAAAGCGTGTTCCTTGGGAACCGGGATGGCGGCTACGGTGCAGGCGGCCTTTTGATGCTCATGGAACTCGATCATGGACATGATGTTCATCCGGTAGATGTGATCGGCGCCAAAGATGGCCACGACATGCGGATTCGCCTGCTCGACGAGATTGAGGTTCTGGAAGATTGCGTCGGCGGTGCCCTGGTACCAGGTTTCCCCAGGTGAGCGCATCTGTGCTGGAACGGGAATGATGAACTGATTTTTCAACAAGCTGCCGAATTGCCAACCTTCGCTGAGGTGCTGCAGCAGCGACTGGCTGCGGAACTGGGTCAGCACGTAGATCGAGTAGATACCCGAATTGATGAAGTTGCTCAAGACGAAGTCGACGATCCGGTATTTCCCGCCGAAAGGGACCGCGGGTTTGGCTCGTTCTTTAGTCAGCGGATAGAGGCGGGTACCTTTGCCTCCCGCCAGCACAATTCCCAGTACGCGAAGTTGCATATAGGCATCGACATTAAACTACACCGCAACTTGATGTGGCAATAGTGATTGTGGATTGAAGTACAACAATGAAGCGGGTAGCAGAAAAATGCGGGAGGGAAGGACTTCGCGGAACTGCACTGCAAAACTTGAGTGTGGGGTTTGGGGCGAGCGGATAAGATTGCTCGCCCCTGAGGAATTACAGGCCTTTTTTGGCGAGGAAGATGGCAAGGTCAACGACGCGGTTCGAGTAACCCCACTCGTTGTCGTACCAGGAGACGACCTTCGCGAGGTTTCCGTCGAGCACTTTGGTGAGTTGTGCGTCGATGATCGAGCTGTTCTCGTTGTGGAGGATGTCGCTCGATACGATTGGATCTTCGGTGTATGCCAGGATCCCTTTCATGGGGCCTTCGGCAGCCGCTTTAAACTCCTGATTGATCTCTTCGGCGGTGGCATTTCTGCCGAGCAGAACGACCAGATCGACTACGGAGACATCGGGCGTGGGGACGCGGAGAGAGTAACCGTCGAGCTTGCCCTTGAGTTCCGGAAGGACCAGTCCGATTGCTTTGGCGGCGCCGGTGGAACTAGGGATGATGTTGACTGCGGCGGCACGAGCACGGCGCAAATCTTTGTGAGGAAAGTCGAGGATGACCTGATCGTTCGTGTAGCTATGGACGGTGGTCATGGAACCTTTGAGGATTCCGAACTTCTCGTGCAGAACCTTGGCAAAAGGGGCGAGGCAATTGGTGGTGCAGGACGCGTTGGAGATGATGTTGTGCTTCGCCGGATCGTAGGATTGATCGTTCACACCGAGCACGACGGTGATGTCTTCGTTGCTGGCCGGCGCGGAAATGATCACCTTCTTGACGGAACCCCGCAGGTGCTTCTTAGCGTCTTCGGCGTTAGTGAAGCGGCCAGTGGACTCGACGACGATCTCGACTCCGAGCGACGGCCAATCGATTTCGGCGGGATCTTTGGTCGCAAACACGCGGATCTTCTTGTCGTTCACATGAATGTGATCGCCGTGAACCTTTACATCGGCGTGCAAGCGGCCAAGTACAGAGTCGTACTTAGTCAGGTGAGCGAGGGTCTTGGAATCGGTGAGGTCATTGACGGCCACGAATTCGATTTCGGGGTTATGGAGGCCGGCGCGAACGACATTTCTTCCGATGCGTCCGAAACCGTTGATACCAACTTTTACAGGCATACCTAGAGCGTTTGTCTCCTCAGATGAAACTAACTGGGTTGGGTGAACTTCTTAGGATACCAAACGGTGTCGATCACTCGATTGTTAGGTCCGAAGACCCGACGAGCGCCTCCACCGTTTGTAGAACTCCGTCGATCGTGGCGCCGGGAAGCCCGATGAAATCTTCCTGGTAAATGTGGGTGGACGCGAGTTTCCGGTCGCCTTGGCGCGGGTAGACCGTGATCTCGATGGTGGTGCTGTCTTCCAATCCAACGACAGAGATGTCGAACTCAGGAAACCGGGAGAGCAACTGCTTCTGGATCTTTGGTGCGTCTTCGATTTTGTAAACGAAACTATTCACTCCATGGGAGGTATCGTTCATGTGATTCCATACAGGATCGCATCACACCCGGGAGAAGTTTTGAGTTTATTTTGGGAGGTATGGCGGGGACGACGGGGCTCGAACCCGCGACCTCCGACGTGACAGGCCGGCGTTCTAACCAACTGAACTACGTCCCCGCTCTGCGGAACAGAACTAGCGTACCACGAACTTTTCTACGGTCCAACCCCGCCGCGATTCGATGAAATTGTGAGAAAATCGTAGAATTCCTGACGGAGCGACACGGCTCCTTCGGACGAGGAGAACACGTGAGCTATCCATCGGAAACCCCGTTCGACAATATAGAAAATTCTCATCAGTACGTAGCGATGCTGGCTGAAGCGATCGCGGAAGCGCAGGCTGATGTGGACGCGCAGATGCAGTTGGCGGTTCAACAGAAGGCCGAGCGCCGCAAGGAAGCTCTTCAGCTAGTCAGCTACAACCTGGTTAAGCTCAACACTCATATCACCAACAGCCGGCGGGTTCTGAACGATCTTCGGAGCTTACGTCGCCTACTCCTCGAAGAGCGCACGCTTCCCTTCGCAGCCCGGGAAAAGTCTGCCGGGGCAGGCGCGTAGTCCTTCGCCATTCAACCGGCTTAGCTGCCGTTTAAAAGCCTTCCTCTACTCCAGAGCGTGGTCCGCGTTGACCGCCCTTTTGCCACGCGTTAAGCTGGTAGTTCTTGCATTCCAAGCCGTTCTCCTGGGAAGAGTTCGCGATATCTGTGGTTTCTACCCCGAACACACGGTTTTGAATTGAGAGCGTAGCAACAAAACACCCGCCAGGAGAATCGATGGCATCGCAGCAAAAGTATCTTTTCACGTCTGAATCCGTGACCGAGGGGCACCCCGACAAGATCGCCGATCAGATCTCAGACGCAGTTTTAGACGCCGTTCTTGCCCAAGATCCTTCGGGACGCGTGGCATGTGAGGTTCTCGTGACCACCGGGGTCTGCGTGGTTTCTGGCGAGATTACGACCACTTGTTACGTGGACGTGCCGCGAATTGTGCGGAGTACGGTCGAGCAAGTCGGGTACACCGACGCGGCATTTGGATTCGACTCAAAGACTTGCGGCGTGCTCAATGCGATTCAAGCGCAAAGCCCCGACATTTCGATGGGCGTGGACGTAGGTGGAGCGGGCGACCAGGGGTTGATGTTCGGATTCGCTTGCGATGAGACACCCGAATTGATGCCGCTGCCGATCATGATGGCGCATAGGCTGTCGAGGCGGCTTTCGGACGTTCGCCGTTCTGGCGAGCTCGACTTCCTTCGGCCGGATGGCAAGAGCCAGGTGACGGTGGAGTACGTGGACGGCAAGCCGGTACGAATCGACGCGATTGTGGTTTCGATCCAGCATCACGACACGGTCACCACGGATGAGTTACGGGCTAAGATCCGCAAGCACGTGATTGACGCCGTGATCCCGAGCCACATGGTGGATGCCAATACGAAGTACCACATCAATCCCACGGGACGTTTTGTAATCGGGGGACCTCACGGCGACACCGGGCTTACGGGCCGTAAAATCATCGTTGATACGTACGGCGGGATGGGCCGTCACGGCGGCGGCGCGTTTTCCGGGAAAGATCCGACAAAGGTGGATCGGTCGGCCTGTTACATGGCGCGCTATATTGCGAAAAACATCGTAGCTTCGGGCTTAGCGACTCGGGCGGAAGTCCAGCTTGCTTATGCCATTGGCGTGGCAGAGCCTGTCTCGGTGAACGTGAACACGTTTGGAACCGGTACGGTGCCGGAGGATCGTATCTGTGAGCTGATTCGAGCGAATTTCCCGCTGACTCCCGCCGGGATCATTGAGCATTTGCGGTTGCGTCGGCCGATCTATCAAAAGACCGCTGCGTTCGGTCATTTCGGACGCAATGAAGAATCTTTTTCGTGGGAAGCAACGGATAAGGCGGAAGCGCTACGGCACTCCGCTCAGCTCGTAGAAGCTGCCGCGCTGTAGATCTGAGTTATCTCATTGTGCGCTGGTGATGTCTCACCGGCGCACGATCACTTCGCGAAGGTACTCGCGAGTCAAAAAGAATTTTACTGAATCGAACTTGGCGAAGATCCGCTCGAGATTGCGGTTGTTGAAAGGCTGAGCTTGTTTTCGAGTGCCTTTCTGTGTCAGCCCCAAGGTATTCGCGGCCACAATCCGGAACTTGCAATTGGGAGAAATCTGGCTTTTGTCGTCCGCATTGAAGAAGCCCAGCATGTAGCTGCGGGGACGAAGGATACGGAACAACTGCTCCACCGTGGCGGCGAGCAGGGCCGGTGAGACGTACTGCAGAGTGTCCCAGAGAAGGACGCCGTCGAAGCTTTCGTCGGCGAACGCTAAGTTCTGCCCTAAGAAATCGTCGATCAGGCTTGGGTTAGTTTGTTCGTTGACGGCATCGCGTCCAAAGGTTTGATCCAGGGTTTGGAGAAAGGCCTGGGTGGTGATCCGATGCCCGAGACTGGTGACGAAATCGATGTTGTCTTGGACCGCTCCACCCAGGTCGAGGATGGAGAGCCCAGTAAAATCCCGGATATTAAAGAAAAATTGTTCCAGCCCGCGGCTCTGACGCTCTGTTACGAGTTCTTTCTCGTCAGCAGCGTCAGGGCGGCTGGCTGATTTACCAGCAGAGGACTCGCCGAAGAGAGTCTTGAAACGATCCGGGAGCAAGACCGGGTTGTCCTCTGACCTTCTACCGTTTCACTTCGGATGGGGATGCGTTCACGGCCGCTGCTGCACCGGGAACACCTACCACACGGGTAACATTTGCGGGGAGGGGCTGAGGCGCGGGCGCCGAGGCGGCAACAGCGGAAGCCACCGAAACGGCCGGCTTCACCTCCGTTTTGACGATATCGATGCTGCCTTTGAAATACGCGCCGTCTTCGATCACGATGCGGGCAGTCTTGATGTCTCCGACCAGTTTCGCTTCCTTGCGGATGTCGATACGGTCTGAGGCTTCTACGTTGCCCTGGATGGCCCCAAGTACGACCACCTCGCGCGCGCGCACCATGGCTTGCACCCGACCGTTCGGCCCAATCGTTAGCTTATTTTCGTTCAGTTCGACCGTTCCCTCGATGTCACCATCGATGTAAAGATCTTCTTTACTGAATATCTGGCCGTTGATTTTCACGGCTTTGCCGATTGTCGCTTGGCCGCTCCTGACATCTGGTTCTGGCGTCTTATACGACATGCTAGACACGGGTGTTGTCTCCTTCCTGATTTCCGCCGCCGGAGTGGGCGCCGGTGGGGCGGGCCTTGGCGTAGGGGTTAGTTCGTCTGGACGTTTATTCCACATACTCATATGCTGGCGGCCCTCCCGGACCTGAATCGCCAGGTCTGTTCGCGCATCTGATCCAAGTTTAACGGATTGCATGGACGATCGTGAACAGAAACGACGTCGAAGTGCGCGCGGTTGCTACGTGCGTTGACAACTACCTAGAGAACCACATAAACTCGAAATTCGACGACCCGGTGTCCCCCATGCGCCTGTCTGTCAAACCTCGAAGTTTTCCTTGTACGCGAAGCGGGGTGCGCTTTCCCCGTTAATCGTGCTCAGGCCGTCGCGCCCGATCCGATTTCCAAAAAATTCCTTTCCATCCCGCACGCTCTGTTTTCCCTGTTTTTTCCCGATGAATGCCGCCTTTGCTCCCGCAGTTTGCCCGGTATTACGCGGTACCCGGTTTGCAGGGACTGCATCGCAGGGATTGAACCCTTAACTTCGGAAACGTTTTGCAGCGTCTGCCGCACGCCTTTCGTAAGTGAGGCGTCGCTCGATTCGTCCGGCAGATGTTCCTTGTGCACAGGTAACACCCGAGGGTTCGATGCCGCTTATTGCTTTGGCGCATATGACGGGGCGTTACGCGATCTGATTCACCTGTTCAAGTATGCGCGGATCAAGTCTCTGGAGCGGCCGTTAGGGCGACTGCTATTGGCCGCGCTGCCGCGAGAAGAGCAATGGGATCTTATCGTTCCGGTTCCGATGCACTGGTGGAAGCGACTGCGCCGCGGATTTAACCAGAGTGAGCTGATCGCCAAGGTATTGTCGCGGCGGAGCGGCCTTCCTGTTCAGCTCATTTTGCTTCGTGCACGGGGAACCCGATCTCAAGCAGGACTAACTTACGCGGAACGTCTGAAGAATGTTTCTGCTGTTTTCCGCACTAAGTCACGCACGGATCTTACCGGAAAGCGGATCTTGCTGGTAGATGACGTTTTCACGACAGGCGCTACCGCGAGCGCCTGTGCGCAGGTTTTGAAAAAGGCAGGAGCAGGTTCGGTCGTGCTCCTTACTCTCGCCCACGTAGACCGCCGCTGGGCAGTTGTTTCTGCCGGCGAAAAAATCTCAGGAGCATCCCAAGATGGCAACTTCGACCAGACTACAGAAACCAGTCCTTGTCCTGAACGCGAGTTATGAGCCGATCAACATCTGTGCCGCGCGCCGCGCGCTGGTGCTGGTGCTGAAGGGAGTGGCGTCGGCCGAAGAGCTTTCGAATAACGCGGTGCATTCGTCGCGGAGATCGGTTAAGTTGCCTTCCGTGATCCGTCTATTGGAGTACCGGCGGATACCGCACCAGACGCGTGCATTGTCGCGGAAGAATATCCTGATGCGGGACCGTTACACATGCCAGTATTGCCACAAGACGCTTCCATCCGCCGAGATGACGCTGGACCATGTGATCCCGCGCTCCCGAGCGGGTGAATCGACTTGGGAGAATCTCGTGGCGTGCTGCCACAAGTGCAACAACAAGAAAGGCAGCCGCACGCCGGAAGAGGCCGGGATGAAACTAGCTCGCCTGCCCCGCCCTTTCAGCTTGCACACCAGCCGTCATCTTATGCGCCTTCTCGGAAAAGGCGAGGATCAGTGGCGTAAATATCTTTTCTACTGATGATGTCCGGGATTTTATCGTTTTAGATGAGCCAGACCGGACAGCTATGGGATTGACTAAATTCCCGATCTTCCGTGCCCGAACGGTGAACGGCGCGTAATTACGAATGCGTAGCTCGTCCAGCATGCGCTGTCTGAGTGCAGTTTTTTGAAACATCGGCCTGCGCGAACGCCGGTAAATACGCGATGAGCGCCAGTTAACTTGATGTCCAGTGGCAAGGGCTCGGCGACGTGGGACGGGTAACAAAAGAGAAGGAGCAGCCGTTTGGGCGGAATACCGGCGGAGAAGGCCGCTAACTTGGGCTTTTCTTCTTACGTTGATCGCGCTGGCATTCGGCGTTCAGCATCACCACGCATTTCGACGGGCCGTGGCTGTTCATCGCGGCAATCTCTGCCCCCACCGTTTTCCGCATGCTGTGGTCTCAAGACGTGGACGCTTTCCGCGCGAAGCAACGCAAAGGGGAGACTTACGCCGCCGAGTTAGCTCGTCGCGAGAGGGGCGCAAGTTCATCAGGCCGAAAAGGCAGGGCCGGTAAACGGATACAACATGGCCGCTTCCGGCTTAGTTCAAAGGAGTTTACCGGTGAACGGTAATGCTCGATTCCGTGGTCTCGTAGCCGTCGTCGGTAGCAGTTTTGATGGCCGCGCTACGTAGATCGTTCTCATCCGCGTTGGCCGGCAGATCGCAGAAGCGGCGAATTACCTCTTCGCCGGCACCAATGCGAACCAGCCATTTCTTCTTGTTTTCGTCCCATGACATTTCAACCAGATCGGCTTTCATGCTTCCAGCATGCCAGATTCGGTTCGCGCCCGGAGTATGGATTCCATCAAGCGCACAGCATCTACGCTCTCGTGAACCGGGCAAATCTCAGATGGGCAGTTTTGCCGGATGCATTCGTGGAAGTGGGCCAGTTCGGCTTGGAATGGGTCCGCATCGGGTAACGGGATTGCGGCGGGAGACGAACCGGTCCGGTACTCCCACAGTGCTCCGTCGCGTAACTCCACAACGCCGTCGTCGCAGACGATCGTGAACTCCATCGAGAACGGATAAGGCCCGATCAGGTGCCAACCGCCGGCGACCGTGACCGATGTATCGGGATAAGTCAGCTGGGCTGTTACTAAGTCGATGCCCAGCTTCTCGTCTACCACGCCGGCGGCTTGTATTCCGTGAGGCATGCCGAACAGCCAGCGAACATAGTCGGCGTCGTGGATGAGCAGATCGAACGCGCCGCCTCCGCTGCGGGCGGAATTGTTCAGCCAGTCGCTCCAGGCGGGTGCGGCACAGCGTCGTCGAAAGAACGCACTTCGGACGGATCCCCATTGGGCGATTCGTTCCCGGGCGATCACATACGCCGGCATAAAACGAAGGACCTGGGCGACCATGAGCACACGGCCACTCCGGTCTGCTTCCCGGGCGACTTCTTCAGCTATCTCCGTTGAAAGCGCCAGCGGCTTTTCTACTAAGGCGTGTTTGCCAGAGCGGAGTGCCCGGATGGCTCCCTCGGCGTGCTGGTCGGTGGGGGTGCAAAGATCTACCGCATCGATCTCCGGATCCGCGAGAGCATCGTCGAGGGACTTGTACTTGCGCGCGCGGCTGAAATCGAGACTTCCCATCTCGTTCGAAAGGTTGCCCTTTGCCTCGAGATCTCCGGCGAGCTTGCGTTCATCCCGACTCACGACGGCAAAAAGATCCGCGCCGGGGATTTTCATCCAGGCTCGTGCATGGGTGGACCCCATGAATCCCAGTCCGACGACCGCAATGCGCATTAGGTTTTTTTCACCACGATAACGGTGATGTCGTCAGCGGGGGGAGCATCGTGGGTCCATTCGCGCACTGCTTCGAGAACCGCCTCGATGATCTGTTTCGCCGATCTGGCCCGGTGGGCAACAACGGTACGGGCCAGGTTTTCGATTTCGAACTCCTCGTCTTCGCCCGAGCAGGCTTCGGTGATTCCGTCACTGTAAATGATGATGAGATCCTCGGGCGCGAGATGAGCGCGAGATTGAGGATAGGTGAGATCGCGGAATACTCCCATTACGGGTCCGCCATCACGCAGCACTTCGAAGCTGCCATCGGCGCGCACGATCAAAGGCGGGTTGTGGCCGGCGCAGCAGCAATCGAGCGATCCCGATTTTCCGTCCGCCACGCAAGCAAACAGGGTGATGAACTTTCCGGGAGGACAGTTGGCCGTAGTGAGCCGGTTCAGCCGCTCCATAGCTGTTCCCAAAGCGCCGGGAGCGGTGGGTAGAATTTGGAATAACGGCTGCACGCGAGCCTGCAGGGCCATCGCCATCAGGGCAGCGGGCATTCCTTTGCCCGAGACATCGGCGACCATCATGGCAGCGCGGCCTTCTCCGTCGGTGAAGAAGTCGTAGTAATCGCCACCTACAGTTCGGGAGGCGGCGTTGTGACCGGCGATGTCCAGTCCGGCGACGGAAGGGGCTCCAGCCGGCAGGGCGCTGCGCTGGATCGCCTCGGCTTGTTCCAGTTCGCGTTCGATGAGCTTTCGGGCTTGTTCCACTTCGGCCAGTCGCGCGTGCTCAATGCGGTTGCTCGCTACGTTTCCCATCACGGTGAGCAGGTTTAGGTCGTCTTTAGTGAATTCACGCCGGATGGAAGGGGAATCGACATAGATCAAGCCGAGCACACGATCCCGGGTTTGCAGCGGAACGGCCATCAGGGTTCGGACGTGAGCGGCAACGATACTCTGGCGCTCACGCAGTGCGTCATCAAGGGTGGTGTCGCGAACGAGCACGGAGAGTTTGCTTTCGAGCACTCGATCCCGCACGGCGCTGCTGATTTTGAAGTTCTCGCCCTTGCTCGCGCGTTCGACGAGAGTGCCGTTCTCGACGGTGAGCAAAACTCCTCGCCCGGCAGAAACGGCTTCGGTAGACAGTTGAAGGATCACCGGGAACAGATCCTCGAGCGGCCGCTCACTAGCCAGTTCGTTACCGGCTTGGATGAGAGCGCTGAGGTGCGAGGAGACGCCGTTGCTCTTGCGCGCTTCGTTTAGAACACCTCCGAGATTTGTGACGATCGTGGCGCCGCTGGTTTGCGCGGTGTCCTCATCGACAAACACAACAGCGGGAGAAGACCGTCGCGGAGGCTCAAAGACGATCAGTAAGTGGCCGCAAGAGACTTTGTCATTGGGCTGCAGGTCACGGGTTTCACCGATGCGGGAACCGTTGACAATGGTGCCGTTTTTACTTTTGAGATCGCGTACGAGAAATCCGGAGTCGGATCGCTCGAACGCGACATGTAAGCGGGATAGACCGCTGTCATCGCTGAAACAGAGATCGGCGGCCGAAGAACGGCCGATCGTGAAGCGATTTCCTTCCAACGCGACGGAACGTTTCTTGCCGTCCGGGGTATAGATCAGGATCTCGGCCATGTGCGTTCAGCCTGATCAGCGCTGCGGCACATCAACTGTTGGCGCCGCGGTCTTGGAGAAACCCGATGGAACTTGGAACACCGAGGCGTCCACTGGTTTATCCGAGTAGCTCGTGACCTCGGTTGTGACTTCGAGGAGGGCGCTGGATCCCGAGGTGCTGCCGGCCGTGCCCCCGCCGGCTGGAGTGGCTTGTTGCTGACGACGAGCCATGATGGCTGCGATTGCGCCGACTTTTCCCGCACCGAGAGGCGCCGGGGCCCCGGGGCTTAAATTGGGCAGGCCGGGAAGCGAACCGCTCACCGTCGTTACGGTCCGCAATGGTAAACCCTCCAACGCGTTCACGTTCTTATAGACTTCCGTAACGGCTTTCATCATTTCGGGCCGATTCATCCCGGGCATTCCTCCGGGCGCCCAACCGGTTCCACTCATCCGCTTGTAAAAAGCATGAAGTTCCTCTGCCGCGGGGATGCTTGTGGCCATATCCATCTCGTTATGGATCTGGGTGTCGACGTTATTCCCGGAGCGCGGATCGGCCAAGGTCATGGTGACATTCACTATTTTCTGTTTGGTGTCCTGTCCGAGCAGATTATTGACTTTCGGACCGTCTGCCGAGGTCACCTGGATGTCGCGGACCGTGCTACCCGATGGACCGGCGCTCTCCATCATCTGTTTGAGCTCATCGAAGGTTTGCACCCAGTACTGTTTCCGGTCGAAATTGATGGTGGTGATGGTGCGAGCTTCGAGATCGACTAACGAACCGGTGTGGGCGTTCACATAGGCCAATTTCTTTCCTTTGACGGAGGCCGTGATCAGGATCGGTTCGGTTAACTTTCCGCCTGCCATGGCGGCGAACTGCATCAAGGCCCCTCCGGTCAGCCGGACAGTTTGCTGGTAGCTGAAGTCGGCGTGGGCGATGGTGGCGTATCCGAGAAGGATCAACGGGACGAGTCGTGATTGCATGTCTGGCTCCTCCGAACCAAAACCTATCCTATTGCATCGCGGTACAATGCCGACGATTCCCATGAGTTCCCCACGTCTGAACGGAAAAGTAGCCTTGATCACCGGTGCGAGCCGGGGATTAGGACGAGCGATGGCAATTGCGCTTGCGGCGGAAGGCGCCAAGATCGCGCTGGTCGCCCGCGATCGCGAGATGCTGGAGACCGTCGCAGGAGAGGTGATTCAAGCGGGTGGCGATGGGCGCGTCTTCGTTGCGGATGTTTCCAGCGAAGAAGAAGTGGCAGGGTTGGAGCGCGAGGTGAAGGACGCAGTGGGTACGATCGACATCCTGATTAATAACGCCGGAATCAATACGCGCAAGAAGCTTGTCGATTTTTCTTTGGCGGAGTGGAACGGCGTTCAACATACGAACGTGACCAGCGTGTTTCTGATGTGCCGCGCGTTCATTCCGCATATGGAGGACAAAGGCTACGGCAGGATTATCAATCTGGCTTCGATTATGGCTCACGTGTCCATGCCGGAGCGAACGGCTTACTCCTCCAGCAAAGCAGCGCTGCTGGGATTAAGCCGCGCGCTGGCTTTGGAGTTGGCGCCGCAGGCGATTACGGTGAACACTATCAGCCCCGGACCGTTTGGAACGGAGATGAACCAGCGGATTATGGAGGATCCGGATCTGAATGCGAAGTTCACCGCTTCCATCCCGTTGGGCCGCTGGGGGAAGGTCGAAGAGGTCGGCGCGCTGATCGTGCATCTCTGTCTGGAAGAAGCAGGCTTCATCACGGGGACCGATCTCGTGATCGACGGAGGGTGGCTTGCGCGGTAGAGCCGCTCTGCTGATTTTTGTATGCCTCTGCGTTTGTTCCTGTAAGCGATCCGGGGAGAAGCAAGTCGCCGTCATTCCGAAAGGGACTTCCAGTGTGTTCTGGCAGTCCGTTCACGCTGGCGCACTGGCGGCCGGAGAGAAGTATCATCTGAGAATTATCTGGGACGCTCCGCCGCAGGAGACGGATTACAGCCGGCAGATCGAGATATTGGACTCGATGATTGCGCGTCACCTGGACGGTATTGCCATAGCGGCATCGGAACGGGACGCACTGAACCACTCGTTGGATCGCGCCGCGGAAGAGCACATTCCGGTCACGGTTTTCGATTCCGGGGTGTCCTCTCAAAACTACATGACGTTTCTGGCCACCAACAACTTTCAGGCCGGCCAGTTAGGCGCGCGCAAACTGGCGGGGTTGTTAGGCGGAAAAGGCGAAGTCGCCGAAATCATGCACGCGCCCGGGAGCGTTTCGACGACGGAACGGGAGCGAGGTTTTGAGGACGTCATGGGACGTGAATTTCCGGGGATTCACGTGGTGGCTAAACAGTTCAGTATGTCCGACCGGTCGAAGGCGATGCAGGTGACGGAAGATATTTTGACCGCGCATCCGCGGCTGGACGGCATATTCGCGTCTTCAGAGCCGAGTTCGGTGGGCGGCGCACAGGCGTTGAAATCCCGCGGAGTTGCCGGAAAGATTCGGTTCGTGGCGTTTGATACGACCCAAGGTTTGGTCGACGATTTGGCAGGTGGAACTATCGATGCATTGGTTGCGCAAGACCCTTTTCGGATCGGCTACGAAGCGGTAGAAACCTTGGCTCAGGAGTTCAGCGGAAAGCATCCTGAGAAGAAGATCGAACTTACGGCGACTGTCATTACGAAGGGTGATCTAGCTCGACCCGAGATTCATCAGTTGCTGTATCCGGATCTTAAGCAGTATCTGCAATAGCTTCATGCGCCGCGGCGGGTATCAGGGTGGCGGTCTGATATTTGTAGAGCGGGACGCCACTTGGAGCAGAGTATCCGGTCGCGAATGCCGGGAGGTAATACGAGGCACCGCATTGTTCTCGAGGGCGTTGTTCAAGGGGTGGGTTTCCGACCGTTTGTGAAGCGGTTGGCGGACCGGTTCCACTTGCCTGGAATCACGTTCAACACTGGCGGTGGGCTTATCGTGGAGATCGACACTCCCGAGGAACACGTGGCTCTCCGTTTTGTTGAAGCGCTACGGGTCGAAGCCCCTTCCGCCGCGCGCGTAGAGACTTGCAAGGTTGAGGAAATCCCGGAAGGTGCGGGTTATCCGGATTTCCGGATCGTACCGAGCGCGACCCGCGATCGAAGCTTTACGTTGGTGTCCCCGGATTTGGCGACATGCATCGATTGCGTTGCTGAGATTAACGACCCGGACAACAGGAGATTCGGGTACGCCTTTACCAACTGCACGCAGTGCGGGCCACGGTACACGATCACGCGGTCGGTCCCATACGATCGGGCACACACAACGATGGAACGCTTTCCTCTGTGCAGTGCCTGCTCGGCGGAATACCACGACCCGGCGGACCGCCGTTTTCACGCGGAGCCAGTAGCGTGTCCGGTGTGTGGACCGAGACTTTCGATGGAACTGGCAGAGGCGCTTGCTGCGTTAGACGCGGGCAGGATCCTCGCTATTAAGGGATTGGGCGGGTTTCAGCTTGCCTGCGATGCGTTCTCGGCGAGCGCTGTGGAGAATTTACGCGTCCGCAAGCGGCGCAGCCGCAAGCCGTTTGCGGTAATGATGCGGGACTTGGAGACCGTTGAACGCTCCTGTCTGCTTGGCGCCAGCGAGCGGGAGTTGTTGCACTCGGCGGCCGCACCAATCGTGCTGCTCCCGATGCGAGATCCGGAGTTGTTTCCGACGGTAGTGGCTCCCGGGTTGAAACAGATCGGCGTGATGTTACCTTACACGCCGCTGCACCATCTCCTTTTTGCTGGATCCATTACTTGCCTGGTAATGACGAGCGGGAACATCAGTGAAGAACCGATCGTGATTCGCAACGACGATGCGGTCGAGAAGCTCTCTCCATTGGCACATCAGCTTCTGGCGCATGATCGAGACATCTTTATGCGGGTCGATGATTCGGTGACGCGCACTTTCGAGGGTGTACCAAGGGTGTTGAGACGCGCACGGGGATATGCGCCAAGCGCGATCGCATTGGCGAAACCCGTTCCTGAAGTGCTCGCCACCGGAGCGGAGTTGAAGAATACTTTCTGCATTACCAAGGGCCGGTATGCAATTCCGAGCCAGCACATCGGAGATATGGAGAACTATGAAACGCTTCAATTCTTTGAGGAGACGCTCAGCAATTTGCAGGAGGTGTATCAATCCAGGCCACAACTGATCGTGCATGACTTGCATCCCGATTACCTGACGACGCGTTGGGCTTCGAAGCGTCCCGAACTCAAGCTTGCGGTGCAACATCACCATGCTCACATTGCGAGTTGCATGGCGGAGAATGGCCTTACCGAGCGTGTGATCGGGGTGGCATTTGATGGCGCGGGATGGGGAAGCGACTCTCAGATATGGGGAGGCGAGTTCCTGGTTTGCAACTACGAGGGCTACAAGCGTTGCGCGCATCTACGCTATGTTCCGCTCCCGAGCGGCGATTTGGCAGCGCGGCAGGGTTGGCGAATGGCCGCGGCTCATCTGCACGACGCCCTGGGAACAGATTTCCGGCGCATCGATTTGCCGTGTTGGTACAGGGCATCCGCTCCGGCGTGGAAGATCCTTGACCAGACTATTGCAACGTCCGCATTGCAGACTTCGAGTTGCGGACGGCTCTTCGATGCCGTTTCGGCCATTTGCGGGATCAGTTTCGAAAGCAGTTATGAAGGGGAATCCGCAATGTTGCTGGAGGCCGCGGTCGAGGGTGGAACGGATGAAACATATCCGTTTGAGCTGAAACAAGAGACGGATCCCTGGATCGTGGACACGCGGCCGATGCTGCGGGAGATTGCGCGCGAAATTTCGGCCGGGCAATCGGCGCGGAACGTCGCACGTTGCTTTCATAATTCAATCGCGCTTATGATTGTGTCCGTGTGTAGCGGTCTTCGCGAACGGACAGGCGTGGACATGGTTTGTTTGAGCGGCGGTACGTTTCAAAACTTCACGCTTCTGACAAACACTGCCACCTCGCTTCGACGTAATGGCTTTGAGGTATTTCTTCACCAGCAGATTCCACCTAACGACGGCGGTTTGTCGGTGGGACAGGCTGTAATCGGCGCGGCTTTCCTCGAAAGGACTGGATCCAGTGTGTCTCGCGATTCCCGGTAAGATCAGCGCGCTCCATGAGAACTACGGGGTGCCCATGGCGAAGGTGGATTTCGGGGGCATCACGCGAGAGGCCTGTCTTTCCTATGTGCCGGAAGCGCGGATCGGCGATTACGTCCTAGTGCATGTAGGATTCGCGATCAGCAAAGTGGACGAAGAGGAAGCGCAGCGGACTTATCAGTATCTTTCCGAGATGGATCAATTGAGCGAGCTGCAGGACGGCGAAGGAGAACCCGGCCATGAAGTACCTTGACGAATATCGGGACGGGCGAGTCGCGCAGAAGATCGTCGACGAGATCAATCGAACGATTACCCGCCCGTGGGTTCTGATGGAAGTTTGCGGCGGCCAAACGCATTCCATTGTGAAGTATGGACTGGATTGTCTGCTGCCCGAGCAGGTGGAACTGGTGCATGGGCCGGGATGCCCGGTGTGCGTTACGTCGCTTGAGATGATTGACCGGGCGCATGCAATCGCGCGGAGACCGGATGTCATTTTCTGTTCCTTTGGAGACATGCTGCGCGTGCCGGGATCCAATGGCGATCTGTTCAAGATCAAGTCGGAAGGCGGGAACATCCGGGTCGTGTATTCGCCGCTCGACTGTTTGAAGATCGCTCGCGCCAATCCGGATAAACAGGTCGTTTTCTTCGCGATCGGTTTCGAGACTACGGCGCCGGCGAACGCGATGTCGGTGTGGCAGGCGCGCGAGCAAGGCATTCGGAACTTCTCGGTACTCGTCTCGCACGTGCTGGTGCCGCCCGCGATGACGGGCATTCTCGATTCACCGAACAATCGGGTCCAAGCGTTCCTCGGGCCGGGTCATGTATGCGCGATCTCAGGCTGGGTGGAGTACGAGCCGATCGTCGAGCGCTATCAGGTTCCGGTGGTGATCACGGGATTTGAGCCGGTCGACATTCTGCAAGGCGTACTGATGTGCGTACGGCAACTGGAGCAAGGGCGCGCGGAGTTGGAGAATGGCTATGCGCGAGCGGTACAGAGGGAAGGCAATGCGAGCGCACAGGGAATGATCAACCGGGTGTTCCGGGTATGCGATCGCGCGTGGCGCGGGTTAGGCGTGATTCCTCAGAGCGGCTTTGAGTTGCGCCAGGAGTTCGTCGAATACGACGCGGAACGGATCTTCGACGTGGGGAGTATACACGCGGAAGAGCCAGCGGTGTGCATGAGCGGCGAAATCCTGAAGGGGTTGAAGAAGCCGCTAGATTGCCCTGCGTTCGGTAAACAGTGCAGTCCGGAGAACCCGCTCGGCGCGACCATGGTCTCGGCAGAAGGGGCGTGCGCGGCTTATTACAACTACGGACGCCATCTGGTCAGCGTGGACGAATTGGTCGCGAAGCAATAAGACGGCGATGCCCAACGACTTCGTGCTGGCGTGTCCCGTTCCCATTACGGAACGAAAGAATATCGTGATGGGACACGGCAGCGGCGGCAAGTTAAGCGCTCAACTGATTCAGGATCTTTTTCTTCCCGCTTTTGACAACGATTATTTACGCAAGCTGGACGATCAGGCGGTATTTCCGTCGGGTTCTGCGCGATTGGCATTTTCCACTGATTCGTTCGTGGTGACGCCGCTTTTCTTTCCGGGCGGGAATATCGGAGAGCTCGCGGTAAATGGGACGGTGAACGATCTGGCGATGAGCGGAGCGCGTCCGATGTTCCTTTCGGCGGCTTTCATCATGGAAGAAGGTCTTCCGATGGAGGAACTGTCTCGCATTGTGGAATCGATGGCGCGCGCGGCCCGCGCGGCGGGTGTGTCGATCGTAACGGGCGACACGAAAGTGGTGAATCGCGGCTCGGCAGATAAGCTGTTTATCACGACGTCCGGCGTGGGGATGGTGGCCGATGGCGTGAGTATCTCCGCGTCCGACGTGCGCGCCGGGGACGACGTGATCGTAAGCGGCTCGATTGCGGATCATGGCATGGCGGTGATGTCCGTACGCGAAGGGATGGAGTTCGAAGGCTCGATTTTGTCCGATACCGCGCCGCTTACACACACTTGTGGCGGCGATGCTAAGCGCCGGGGAGGTGCATGCGCTGCGCGATCCCACGCGCGGAGGTCTAGCGACATCGCTATGTGAAATCGCCTCGTCTTCTTCAATCGGGATCGAAATAGAAGCGTCCGCAGTCTTGGTGCGTGAGGACGTGAAAGGCGCCTGTGAAATCCTCGGACTAGATCCGTTGTTTGTGGCGAATGAAGGCAAGCTTGTGGCTTTTGTCGCGTCAGAAGCGAGCGGTGCAGTGGTGGACGCGATGCGTCAGCACCCATAGGCGCGGAGGCGCGGATGATTGGCAGAGCTGTGGAAGATCATCGCGGAATGGTTCTGCTTAAGACTGAGATCGGCGGCACGCGAATTGTGGACCTTCCGTTTACTGAGCAGCTGCCGCGGATCTGCTGAGGGAGCTCTCGGACTACTTTTTAAAGACTAGTATCTTGACTCGGAATGTGGCCGGTAAGAGACTCCGAAGCGGAGAGGTAAACCGCCCATGCCGGCAGAAGTCGCTCCTTACGGCCGTTCCACTCAAAGGCCGCCAGCAGTAAAAGAAGTTCACGTCCTTTGGATTACGGCGGGTCTGAGTTGCGATGGCGATACGATCTCCATCACAGCCGCATCCCAGCCAAGCGTGGAAGATGTTCTCCTGGGAGCGATTCCGGGACTTCCGAAAGTTCACCTTCACAATCCGGTGCTCGCCTATGAAGTCGGCGACGACTTCATGAAGTATTGGTATCAGGCGTGGGAAGGCAAGCTCGATCCTTTTGTGCTGGTGGTGGAAGGATCGATCCCGAACGAGAAGATCAAGAAAGAAGGTTATTGGGCGGCGCTCGGGAACGATCCAGACACAGGCCAGCCGATCACCACCTGCGAATGGATCGACCGGCTGGCGCCCAAAGCCACGGCGATTGTCGGCGCCGGCACGTGCGCGACCTATGGCGGCATTCACGCGATGCAAGGCAATCCCACCGGCTGCATGGGGCTCGCGGATTATCTCGGCTGGGATTGGAAATCCAAAGCGGGCTTGCCGATCGTCAACGTTCCCGGATGCCCGGTGCAGCCGGATAACTTCATGGAGACGCTGCTCTACCTGCTGTATCAGCTGGCGGGTCTCGCGCCGATGATTCCGCTGGACGATCAGTTGCGTCCCAAGTGGCTATTCGGCGCAAACCGTGCATGATGGCTGCGACCGGGCGGCCTCCTACGAGCAGGGCGATTTTGCCGAAGACTATAACTCGCCGAAGTGTCTGGTGAAGGTCGGATGCTGGGGCCCGGTGGTGAACTGCAACGTGCCGAAGCGCGGCTGGATGGCGGGCATCGGCGGATGTCCGAACGTGGGCGGAATCTGCATCGGCTGCACGATGCCGGGTTTCCCGGATAAGTTCATGCCTTTCATGGATGAACCTCCCGGAGCGAGACTTTCGGCCGCGGCTATCAGTGTTTACGGGGCGGCAATCCGGTCGCTTCGCAGCATCACGAATCACACGGTCAATAAAGAACCAAAGTGGCGGCACACCGGACCGAAGCTGACCACGGGTTACCGGCCGCGTGCCTTCTAGTCGAGTACAGGGCGCAATCAGGAGCTGATTCAAATGGCAACCGTCACAGACCCCACCGTCTCGCAGGACAGTTCGCAACGCCGCCTGGTGGAGATGAATTGGGATCCGATTACCCGGATCGTCGGCAGCCTCGGCATTTACACCAAGATCGATTTTGCCAACCGGCAAGTGGCGGAGTGCCACAGCACTTCCTCCATTTTCCGCGGCTACAGCATCTTCATGAAGGGCAAAGACCCGCGTGACGCGCACTTCATCACCAGCCGCATTTGCGGCATTTGCGGCGACAATCATGCGACTTGCGCGTGCTATGCCCAGAACATGGCTTTCGGCGTTCGGCCGCCGAATATGGCGGAGTGGATCACGAATCTCGGCGAAGCCGCCGAGTACATGTTCGACCACAACCTCTACCAGGACAATCTGGTGGGAGTCGATTTCTGCGAACAGATGGTGCAGGGAGACCAATCCCGGCGTGCTGGCTAAGGCGGAACGGACCGCGTGCCCCCACGCGGAGCAGCATGGCTACAAGACCATCGCCGATATCATGCGCGCGTTGAACCCATTCACGGGCTCGTTCTATCTGGAAACCCTACAGATGAGCCGCATGACTCGGGAGATGTTCTGCCTGATGGAAGGCCGCCATGTCCATCCTTCCACGCTATATCCGGGCGGAGTGGGAACGGTGCCCACGGTTCAGCTGTTCACGGACTACATGGTCCGGCTGATGAAGTATGTCGAATTCATGAAGAAGGTTGTGCCGCTGCATGACGATCTTTTCGACTTCTTCTATGAGGCGCTTCCGGGCTATGAGAAGGTAGGACAGCGACGCATTCTGCTGGGATGCTGGGGATCTTTCCAAAATCCGGACGTCTGCGATTACAAGTACAAAAACATGGACAAATGGGGCAACGCGATGTATGTTACCCCGGGCGTTGTGGTGGACGGCGAACTCGTCACGACCAACCTTGTCGACATCAATCTCGGTATTCGGATTCTGTTGGGCAGTTCCTATTACGACGGCTGGGAAAACGAGGAGATGTTTGTCAAGAAGGATCCGCTCGGCAACCCTGTCGATCGGAACCATCCCTGGAATCAGACCACCACGCCGCGCCCGCAGAAGCGGGATTTTAAAGGTAACTACTCGTGGGTGATGTCGCCGCGCTGGTACGACAAGCGCACGGGCGATTATCTGGCGCTCGATACCGGCGGCGGACCGATTGCGCGTTTCTGGGCTACCGCGCTCGCGGGTATCGTAGATATCGGCTATATCAAGGCGACGGGTAACAGCGTCAAGATCTATCTGCCGAAGACCGCCGGCAAGCCGGAAGTTGAGTTCGAGTGGAAGATTCCGCAAGTGGAGCAACGCGATCGAGCGCGACCGGGCGCGCACCTACTTCCAAGCTTATTCGGCGGCGGCGGCTCTCTATTTCGCGGAGCAGGCGATGGCGGAACTGCACAAGGGAAATACCAAGACGTTCCGGGATTTCAAGGTGCCGGAGGAAGCGATCGGCTGCGGATTCCACGAAGCAGTGCGCGGCGTGCTTTCGCATCACGTCGTTATCCGCGACGGCAAAATCGCCAATTATCATCCCTATCCTCCCACGCCCTGGAATGCCAACCCTCGCGACATCTACGGAACGCCCGGGCCTTACGAAGACGCGGTGCAGAATACGCCGATCTTCGAGGAGAACGGGCCGGAGAACTTCAAAGGCATCGATATCATGCGGGCTGTGCGCAGCTTCGATCCCTGTCTGCCCTGCGGTGTGCACATGTATGTGGGTAACGGGAAGACGGTCGATGTGCGCCATTCGTCCATGTTCGGGGTGCAGGCGCACTAGGCCGCATGGCGACAGTTGACGAAGAACGCGTCCGGCGCATTGAAGATCTAGTGCGGCGGCTGGAACACATTCCCGACCGCGAAAGCCGCGAGACTGCCCATGCTCTGATGGAGGCGATTCTGGAATTTCATGGGCAGGTCTCGAACGGATGATGGAGATTGTGTTCGATACCGGCGAATCCGGAAAGGCAGCGATCCGACAGTTTTGCCGGCGACGGATCTGGTGTCGAGTCTGCTGGTGCTTGCATGGCTTGCATCCGGACGATATCGAGACGCGGGTGCAACATGCTCTTGGAAAGTTGCACGGCGAATGCTGAGTTGATTGGCGTGTTCGACGGCGTCGTTCGGGTGCGCCTTACCGGAAGAGGGTGCGGCCTGGGGCGGCCGTGGAGGCGGCGCTTCGGGAAGCGGCTACCGGATGCAGCGGAGTATCGTGATTAGAGAGAGCGTTCCGCCAATCGGCTTTGTTCCACTTGGCTCGCTCGGAGTCGCTCGTCAGAGGATCGCTCTGACATGAGCTCGGTTGCCGCATTGCGCAAGTTCGTTCGTCCGCGCGAACCGGAGGAGCGCTGCGATACGTGCGGCGCGGCGCTGGACGACGAGCACGCCCATAGTTTCGATCCGGCTTCGCGGCGTATTCGCTGTGCCTGCGATTCTTGCGCGATCTCTATACGGTGAGTCTACCGCCCCATTCCGCGGCAGGTGAGAGCGTTACCAAACTTTCAGATCAGCGACGCGCAATGGGACGATCTGATGATTCCGATTTCGCTTGCTTTTTTCTCGTACAGCACGCCGGCGCAACGAATGTGATCGCTCTCTATCCGGGGCCGGCGGGGGCGGCGGAGTCGCTTCTTCGTCTGGACTCGTGGGAGGAGATCTCGCGCCGCAAACCCGGAATTGAGAGACGATGCAGCCAGATGTGGAAGCTTTGCTGGTGAATCGCGTCGGCGCAGCCCGCGAATACTTCATTGTTCCGATCGACGAGTGCTACAAACTGGTGGGCTTAATTCGTTTACACTGGCGCGGCCTTTCCGGCGGCGCGGTGGTATGGGGCGAGATCGCCCGGTTCTTCGATGATCTCCGCCGGAAGGCGGCACATGCCCGGTCTGACTTTCAACGTTGATCAGCGCGGAAGCCGTCCCTTTTGCCGCGGCTCCGACCATCGCGTTCCGCGTTCGTGGTGACGAACCCGAATGGCGACGCAAACCATTCAAAGCGTGGCGCTTCGCGCGTCAGATCCTGATCGAGGCTTCGCGGCGGCATTATAATCCCGGCGAACGGGACAACCTTCACGATCTGTTCGGCGAACCGGAGCGCTGGAGCCAAACGGTGCGGTCCCTCTTATGGACGCATGTGTCCGTCGACTGTGCCGCCATTTACCGGAACATTGTGAGCGAAATTGCCGGTGCCGTGCACATTTGATTTCAATGTGGGCGCCGCGAAGTATTTCCACGCCATTCAGGAGAAGGATGTGCCGTTATGCTTTCAGTTCAGCGGAACGATCTTCTATGCTGCACCCGGATGGCACCTTGCAAATTGATCAGATCGGCTGGGATAAGGAAGCGCGATTTCGCCTTCCCTCGGAGATCTGGCGCGAGATGATGGACCACTACTATCCGAACAGCGCCTGGCTGCGATTGCGACGCGACGCGTTCGAACGCCTGTACGAGTACAAGCGGCGGCATGGCATGGCTACTTGGGAAGAAGCGATCGAAAGCTTGCTTCCCCTCGAGAAAGAAGCCGCTCATGAACTTCGAACCACTCGAGAAGATCGCCAACGCGGTGCTGTATGAGGGCTTTCTGCTTTATCCTTACCGCAAGTCCTCGGTAAAGAATCAGCAGCGCTGGCATTTCGGGACAGTGGGGCCGGTGAATGGGTCTGATCCCACGATGATGCAGACCGAGTGCCTGGTGGAAGGAGTTGAACATACCAAGATAGAAGTGAAAATGCGGTTCCTGCAAGGCGAGATAGAGCGGGAGCTGCTGTTTGCCCCTTTACTTCTTGGATCGATGCCGGAGAGCCAGTCGTTTTCCTTCCCGCCGATCGAAGGGTCTGGTGGAATTCGAGTGTATCCAGGTAGCGGAGCGAGTCCATCGCCTGACTGTCCGAATTGATGAATCTGAGCGCGGCGACGGGTGGAGACTGTGCGATGCTCTCAACGCATACGCTGCTGGCCGTTTCCAAGGGCGCATTTGTTTCGCTTCTCGATCCGCCGGAAGAATATCGCGCATTAGCGGCGCGCGTGCCGCAACATCGGTACTTGGCCAGTGCTGGCGGGGCGGGAAGGTGAGCGGACGCTCTATGCTCTCCTCACCCATCATTCTTTACGACTACCCGCAGATCGCGCCCGAAAGCGCCGGGGATTTCTTTGATGGGACGGAAATTGACGAGATCCTGACGCTTCGTGTCCTTACCCTCAGCGATGAGGAGAAACAGGAGGTTCGTGCGGGAGACGATCGCGCCCGCGGCATTCTGGATCGCACTGAGACTCTACCTCAAGAAGCATTTGCCAAAATGCACGGGGCGATTCGCGGATTGCGCAAGGCATCGAAGCTGGAGTTTCGAGAAGGCGATCGCGTGCGGCTGCATCCGCGCAAGAAGGCCGACATCTTCGATATCGCTCTAGACGGAAAAATCGCGATTGTCGAATCTGTGGAGCGCGATTTTGAAGACAACATTCATCTTGCGGTGACGGTGGAGGACGACCCAGGCCGCGACTTCGGAGTCGCGCGACAGATCGGACATCGCTTCTTCTTCGGACCTGAAGAAGTGGAGTTGGTGTGAGCATCCTGGTCGCTTGTATCGGCAATATCTTTCAAGGCGATGACGCGTTCGGCTGCGAGGTGGCCAAGTTTTGGCGCGGAGAACCGCGAGACCGATGTGCGAGTCGTGGATTTTGGCATCGCGGGGTCGATCTGACTTATGCTTTGCTGGACAGCGCCCGAGTTGACGATTCTAGTGGACGCCGTTTCTCGCGGTTACCCTCCGGGACGCTTTACACGATCGAGCCAGATGTGAGATGATCCGAAAGAGGGCGATACAGACATTGGATGGACATACCATGGATCCCGGTCAAGGTGTTGCGAGCCGCGAGAGCAATGGGAGGCCGTCTGGGCCGGGTTCTTCTGGTGGGTTGCGAGCCGGGGGATTTGGGCGGCGAAGAGGGACGTATGGGCTTGACGTCGTCGGTCGCAGCCGCGATCGAAGCGGCGGCGGATATGGTGGAATCTTTCATTGCGAAGGAATTACAGGTGACATATGAACTTTAAGAATGTTTTAGGCGGGATGGCCATGGTACTGGCGGTGGTGGCAGTCGTGACCGCGATGCCAGATATCAAAAGGTACATACGCATCAGCACGATGTAATGACAATCGAGTGCACGAGCTTTCGATCGCTTTAAGTATTGTGGAAGGTGCCGAAGAAGAACTTCAGCGGCAAGGCGGCGGGAAGGTCTGTGCGGTTCACCTGAAACTTGGCCCTCTTTCGGGAGTTGTGAAGGAAGCCTTGCTCTTTTCTTACGACCTGGCGTGCGAAGGCACCTTGATGGAGGGTTCGTGTCTGATGATTGAGGAAATCCCCATTCGTATTCACTGCCCGGCATGCGGGTGCGAGGGCAAACCCACTTCCGGGCAATGCCTTTATTGCGGACGGTGTGGGAATTCGTCGTGTCAGGTAGTGAGCGGGGCGGAACTGGAGATAACAGCTTTGGAGCTGGAAACATGAGTGCACCGCGACTGGTTGAAGTGCGACAGAAAGTTTTAACGAAGAATGACGCCGTCGCGCGCGTTCTGCGGGAGCGCTTCCAGGAAGCTGGTGTGTGCGTAATCAGTCTGGTATCCAGCCCTGGTTCAGGCAAGACCGCGTTCCTGGAAAGAATCCTTTCTTTGATGAGACCCGATTTTCGTGTTGCGGCATTAGTAGGGGATCTGGCGACCGACAACGACGCCGCACGCCTTGCTCGCAGCCAAGTTCCCGTTAAGCAGATCTGCACCGGCACCGTATGCCATCTTGATGCCAGCATGGTGAGCGCGGCTCTTGAGGACTGGCATCTAAACGAATTGGATTATCTCTTTATTGAAAACGTGGGGAATCTGGTTTGTCCTTCCAGCTATGACCTGGGGGAGAACGCGACGCGCTGTGCTTCTGTCCGTCACCGAGGGTGAAGACAAGCCTCTCAAATATCCCTCAATTTTTCACACTGCGGACGCAGCGATCATCACGAAGCTCGATCTTGCACAAGCGGTTGAATTCGACGCTGCTGCCGCCCAACGAAATATCGATGCAGTGCGGCCGGGAATACCTGTGTTCCAGACATCAGCCAAAACTACGGAAGGACTGATCGAGATAGTCTCCTGGATACAGTCCTTCCAAGTACAAATCGCAAGCAGTTACAAGTAACTTATAAGAGCGGGTGTTCGTCTTTGTTCACGCTAACGTGAGCCGAAAGTATATCCTACCCACACAGTGCCCTCGGGAACTGAGTTGCTGTTGAACTGATCCGTCAGACCGTTTACATAGTGATAGTCGAACTGAGGGCGAATAAAGATGTGCTCAGTTAGGCTTACTTGTAAACCCACACCTACGTGCTCCTGAAAATGTTTGGCGCTACCTACCGGCTCCGTAGAGTTGGTACAGACGGCTGTACCCACGCATGCGTTCTGGTTATAAGAGAAGGATGTAGTTGCTCCTCCGATTCCCCCTTGCAGTTGCAAGGATACGCGTTTGCTGTGGAATGGCTCATAGATCCCATTGAAGTCGTAAAAAATCTGACGGTACTGCAGAGGGCCGTAGTCGCTTCTGGTAGGCTGCAAGTTCGCCTCCCCGCCTATTCCAAATCGCTTCGTGATCATGGCGTCGGCACCAAAGCCCAGGAAGAAGCCGTTCATACTGGGAGTGCTCTGGCAAAGGGAGTCGCCGCTTCCAATAGTACAAGCGCCAAACGCATTTACCGAGGTAGCGTTGTCTATTCCCTGATTGTTTGACTTGTCCCATGCAGACCCGAAGCCTATATTTACATCCACGCGGCTCTGCGCAAAGGACTGGGACGCGCAAAGAAGGACTGTGGATACAGCTAGAGATGATACCCAAAAACATTTCACGTGCGAATTGTCTCCTACCGGCTCTTGCCGATACACAGGATGACGCGAGCTTCTAAAAGACGGTTTCAACATGGCTGTACTCCACGGCACGTCCCCGCTAATACTTTCTTTATTGCGGCTTGAGGACTTCTTCATGCCCCCAAACTTAATCTGCTCTTGAGGGACCCCTCATGAGCATTAAGACGCTTCGCGATTCTTCCTCTACAGTGCGGATGGCGGCTGCAAGTCTTCTGTTTGTGTTTGCTTTCGCTGCAACCGTAGGTAATGTCATATCGACCGACAAGCGTGTGCGGGAGTACTTCAAGATGAAAGATTACGTTGGTATTATCCCGGAGCACGTCCACGCCGCGATTCTCAGCGAACTACCTGTCGGTAGTTCCCGAAGAGATGTTCAGGCGTTTCTTAGAGCCCGAGGAGTGGGAGAAGATAGCGTCAGCGCGTGCGACGAGACGCACGGTCGCGCCGAACTCGATTGCAGCATCGGTCCCGCTCACCACCGCTGGAATCTTCTGAACAAGACGTATCGAGTCTCGTTTTCATTTGACTCATCAGACAGACTTTGGACGGTTTCGGCCCAATCACATTTCTTTTGGACACTTCCTTTTCACCGGCTCTAGGGCAGTTTGGGCACCGGGTGATTGACTGTGATTCTTTGCAAACAGGTTCCGGGACGCTAGTGAGACTCGTCAGCGCTTGCGGGGAAGCGCAAATGCGACCAGCGCGTCTGCTGGAGTGCTGCCGAAAAATCCACCCCCGCCGGCGGCAATCACCACGAACTGCCGTCCACTTTTACCTTGGAAAGTCATCGGGGTTGCATGACCGCTTCCATCAATCGCGGAAGACCACAACTCGCGACCGGTCGCCGCTTCAAACGCTCGGAAACGTTTGTCGTTGGTGGCTGCGATAAACACTAAGCCGCCGTTTGTAGCAATCGATCCCCCAAGATTCAACGCGCCCGTGTGCTCCAGCCCTCGCGCCTTCAATTCCTGATTTACTCCCAGAGGTACCCGCCACGCGATCTCGCCCGTGTTGACATTGATTGCATTCAAGAGGCCCCAAGGCGGTTTCTGACAAGGCCACAAATGGGAATCCCAGAACCGCGCATATTCTCCCCCAGCGCCCTCTCGCTGAAACCGGTTTTCCCGGCTTGGTCCCTGTTCCACCATCTGCCCAGTGGCCCCGATCTCGTTGGTGTTGACGAACAGGAACCCCAGTTTGGGATCGAACGAAGCCCCCGACCAGGTCGCTCCTCCGAGCGTTCCGGGAAACACTAGGGTAGGATGCAAACCATACGGCGTATAGGGCCCATGGTTTTCGAGATGCTTTAGCATCTCGGCGCATACACGGTGCGACTCAGGTGTCACATCCGTCAGGTCCTCGGGCGTCATGCTGTTCCTGGAGAGTGGTGGTGGGCGCAGAGGAAGCGGTTGGGTCGGCCAAGTCTGCTCCCCAGGTACATCGCTTGCGGGAACGCGCCTTTCTTCCACTCCGAAGATCGGCGTTCCATCCCGCCGGTCCAAAATGAAAACCAGACCCATCTTGGTTACCTCCGCCACCGCGGGGATCTCGCGGCCGTTACGGTTCACGGTGATCAACGCGGCCGGAGCGGGAGGATCGTAGTCCCACAAATCGTGGTGCACGAATTGAAAATGCCAAAGGCGTTCGCCTGTGCGCGCGTTCAGCGCCACCAGCGAGTCACCGTACAGACCCGATCCTTTTCGGTCGCCGCCATAAAAGTCGTAAGCTGGCGAGCCGATCGGCAGGAACACAATTCCCCGGTCACTGTCGATGGTCGGAATGGTCCATACATTCACCCCGGTTCTCTGTTTCCACCCGTCGGCCGACCAAGTTTCACTACCAGGTTCTCCCGGGCGCGGCACAGTGTGAAACATCCAAACTAGCTTGCCGGACCGAACGTTCCACGCTCGGACATCTCCCGCAGGGCCATGCCCAGGACTTTCCGGGACTTCCGCTCCGGTAATCACGAGGTCCTCGAAGATTGCGGGAGGCGATGTCACGGCGTAGGTGGAATCCGGAAAACCGTCTGCAACACCAGCGCGCAGATTTACCACGCCGTTGTCGCCGAAGTCTTGCGCCGGTAAACCGGTTTCCGCATGAAGAGCTATCAGTCTGCCGTCCAGTGTTCCGGCGAATATGCGGGGTCCCGTTTGGTGGTCGCCTGGCCAATACGCGACTCCACGATGGGCTCGATATTTCAGCGCTCCGACGCGGTTGGTTTGTGGGTCGAACTTCCAGATCTCGCGGCCGCTTTCCCCATCAAGGGCGATGATCCGATTCGCAGGCGTTGAAAGGTACAAAGTTCCGGCTATGGCGAGTGGCGTGGATTCGAAGGCAATCTGCCTCTGCCCATGTGGCCCGGATAAGGCCGGCAGTTCACCCGTGTGATAGGTCCATGCGCGTTCGAGTTGGTTTACATTCTGGACGGTGATCTGGGCGAGTCCAGAATGACGCATTCCACCTGCGTCGTTCCCATAGGACGGCCAGTCAGTCTGGGCAGCAATCCCCAAAATCGCCGTGGTTAAACACGCGAGCAGTTCGCGCTTGAACATGTGACGAGCATATCCCGAACATTCTTTCGCCGGCGCGTTCCCTTGCAGTCCCAGGGGAAGTTCAGGAACCCACAGCGTCAAGCGCAATCAGCGGAATTCGGGCGCCCGGGTACTCTGGCCTTGAAGTCAGCCAAACTCATGAACGAATGGCGCTCGCGTTCGCTCGCCCACCTTTCGAACACAGCTTCGGGGAGTGCCGGGATGGATTGCAGCACTCCTTCGTTCGCGGTATTCAGATCAAACATGAGGGGCTCATCATCGCCAAACGCGGCGACGTGTATGCGGACGGCGGCAACCTTTCTGAGGTCCAAGCCTTGAGAAAAGATCCGCAGGGCTTTCGACGCCCCCTCATTCCACGACCGCCGCCTAGCTAAATCGCCTGTTTGTCTAGACTCTTAAGATCCAGCCGGAGTGCAGCCTGGTATTGCGCGCGCCAAACAGAGGAGGTTTGCGTCCACCAAAACTCCGTGGCTCACGTAATGAGGCGCTTGCAGGACCTCCAAACGTTCTGCGGGAAGGGTGTCTGCTTACCAAGTCACAAATTCAAGGAGCCATGGCGTATTTTCCTCTGGGTGGACACGAGCAAACATCGCCTGCATGGCCCGCAGCATTCTTTTCCCACGCTCCAAGATCAATTCGTCGAAGGTAGGTCGCTGCCCCTAACCGTAAAGAGGAAAAGAAACTAGCATAGAACCCCTCGCTTTGAAGCAACTGATTCGCATCACGCAATGCGGGAAGTCACGGCTTTTTTCCAGTTGTGCCCGGAGATAGTCAGGTCTTTTCCGCGCTTTTGAAAAGCAAACTCGTTATCGCGTACGCTGGCGTAGCGCGCTTGAGTCTGGGCGTACGTGGCAAGGTCCGACGCTGGCCGAAAAATACTCCATTTCACGGTAAGGCCCTTCATCAAAGAGCACCGAGCTCCGGTAGTACTGCGCTCGCATCGACGGGCTTTTGGCCAAGTGAGCGGCAAGAGTCTAAAGATGAATGGCCTAGCCTTCAGAGAATGCGGTTAGCCGGTCGGTTAAGGCCGACGTTGCGTGGGGGACGGAACAGACGTCTGCAACCGGCAGATCGTCTCCACGCGCCAGCATCCGCATCACTACGTAGCCGATCTCATGTAACAGGGTATTTTGGAACGACTCCAGTCTTGGGTCGAGCAAGATATAAGCCTGACGGGGATGGTCCTCCACCGCTGATTCCTACTGTACGCGGAATCCAATGGCGACGTGATTGCCGCCCTCCACCAGAGCAAATATAGTAACATTCCGGCTGCTTTTCTGGGTTGCCTGCCGGCCTTACAAGTGCTATGCCTGCGCGTACGGCTTCAGCGCTCGCTGTGCGGATTCGTTCTTGAGCCAGAGCAAGTATTTCGGCCCCTCTACGGGGCGGTACACCACGTCATTCTTCCGAATCTCGGAGAACGTTTGTGTGATCGCTCCGCTCGGCTCTTGCAATGAGACCTTCGATTCTTAACCGGAAAGAGAAAACACAATTAGCACACCCGCGAAGACAATTTTCAGCACATCTTCACTACGAACGACCCCTGCTCAGAGTTTCGCGGGAGCGTTGAAGTTCCGTATGCGTGCTCTGAAAAGATCTTCGGAGCTTCTGTCGAGAGCCCTGTTCACGTACTTCGGCCTCGTACCTAAATTTATCGACTTAGTTGAATTCCCCTCTGTGCGGTGGTAACGTAATTTAACTAACAAGTTCATCTCCTCCCCCTGGGCCACGCGCCCCAGTTGCCAGCCATTAGCCAGACAACCCCCGCATGGTTGTTCGGCAAGGTTGTTGGTACTTCTTTGCCCACAATTCTGAAAGGATCTCACATGGCGACGCTTCTCTCTAGACGTGTAGTTACCGCGAGTGCCGGCTCCCTCCGAGTTCGAGGTTCTTTGTATCGAACCGCTGCCCGGGTTTTTGCACTTCTTACGATCGCGCTTCTGGTACGTGATGTCGGAATGGCACAAGCAGTGAGCGGCGATGTAACCGGCACGATTACCGACCCCAGCGGAGCGGCTGTAGAAAATGCGGTCGTGACCTCTGAAAACGAAGCGACAGGCGTGAAGGGCACCGTAAACTCCAATCACGAGGGCGTTTATCGCTTCACCAATCTGGCCATTGGGAGTTACGCTATTACGGCCAGTGCGCCGGGGTTCGCGGCCGCCACCCTCAAAAACGTGCAGGTCAATCTCAACAGCGTGGGAACCGCCAACCTGACACTTAGCGTGGGGACTGCTGCCACGACAGTGGAAGTAAGCGCGGCGGGTGCGGTTATCGACACAACCACCGCCCAACTACAGACCACGTTCGAGACTCGAGAAGCAATGGACTTGCCATCTGCCTCGCGAGGGAGCGGCATTTACAATCTCACCCTACTCGGCTCAGGTGTCGTGTCGTCCGGCGGAGTGGGCCAAGGAGCAGGTCCTGCGATCGCAGGTCAACGTCCTGACAACAACGTCTTCACGCTGGATGGAGTGAGCAACCAGAATCATTACAATCCCTCACCACTCGTTTACGTTCCGAATGACGCAGTTTCGGAAGTCTCTCTTTTGCAAAATCAGTTTAGTCCGGAATTTGGTGGAGGGTCAGGAGGTATTTTCAACGTTATCGTAAAAACGGGAACCAACGCTGTTCACGGCTCTATTTACGAATATCTCCAAAACCGCGACCTGAACGCCGTTGATTCCGTCTACGCAACTCAGGGACTTACCTCCCTTCCCCGATACGACAACAATCGACTCGGAGCGACCATTGGCGGCCCGATCCTGAAGGACAAGCTTTTCTACTTCGGAAATTTTGAATACAATCCCGTAGGCCAGTCTGCGGTTCCAGGAACTCCCATTATTGCCCCCACAGCCGCCGGTGTCTCGTTATTGAACGGTATCGCCGGCCTCAATTCCACTAACCTAGGCGTCTTTGAGAAATACGTGCCTGTCGCCCCGGCCAACGACCAGGGTTCCGTGACCGTCTCCGGGATTTCTATTCCAGTCGGTTCGATCTCTACGATCTCCCCTTCTTATACGAACAGCTATAACGCGATCGTCGCACTCGACTACAACGTCAGCGAGAAGGATCAACTCCGCGGCCGTTGGGTATACAACAAGAATCAAGGAATCGACACCGGCGCCCAGCTGCCGATCTTCGACGTTTCAACGCCGAACAACAATTACTTCTACTCCCTCTCAGAGTTTCACAACTTCTCGCCCACGCTCCAAAATGAATTTCGCGCGTCTTTTAGTCGGAACTTCAACCAACTCGGTGTTCCGAATGCCACTTTCGGGAATCTCGACGCGTTTCCCAACATCACCATTGAAGACTTGAATAGCCTCAATATTGGACCCGACGGCCCGTCAGGGTCTATTCAGAATCTTTTCCAATTACAGGACAACACCAGCAAGATTCTCGGAAAACACACGCTGAAGTTCGGCTATCACTTCACCGACGTGATTTTGACGAACTACTTTATCCAGCGCGTGCGTGGTGACTACTACTACTACAATCTGGAGACGTTTCTCCAAGACTTATCACCGGATGAGTTTGGTGAGAGGAGCGCGGGTCCCACGAGCTACCCGGCTGGTTTTCTGCAGAACGAAGCTTTCGTCAACGACGATTACCGAATCCGTCCAAACCTGACATTGAATCTGGGGCTTCGCTACGAGTACGACACGATGCCCGTGGCCTCACGTTATCAGAAATTTAGCGCAGTGGCCAGCGTCCCCGGGGTGTTCAATGTCGGTGAGCCGAAGTTCGGACCCAACGATTGGTCACCAAGAGTAGGATTCGCGTATTCACCGGGCGCTGCCGGGACATGGGTCGTGCGGGGTGGATTCAGCAAGGCATTCGACTTCACCTATGCCAACTTGACCTCCAACTCTGCCCCACCTTACTTCCAGCAGACCAATGACGTTCAAAGTTCCAGTACAGGATTTTTGGCGAATGGCGGACTGTCCGGCTCCGCCGTCGCTCTGCCTACGACCCAAGCGGCTGCTCTCGGCGTATTGAGTTCTTATACCTATGGCGGCAAACGGCCTTACGGGCTTACTTGGGATCTTGGGGTACAGCGAATTTTTAAAAAGGACTACGTCTTCGAAGCTCGCTATGTGGGCACCCGCGGCGTTCATCTCTGGAATCAGTCACGGCTCAACATTTATCCGCAGGTCTCGGCCAGCAACAGCCTCCCCACTTTCCTCACGATGCCTTCCGCTGCCACGTTGGCTTCTCTCACGAAGACACTGGCTGATGTGAGGTCATACATCGTGCCGGGCGGAACGGCCGACTTCCCGACGAACGATTTGGCCGCGTATGGATCGCAGGCATACATCACGACCTACCTGCCGCAGGCCACTTCCACCTATAACGGTCTTGCGCTTCAACTAAAGCGCTCTTACTCCAATGGGTTGTCTTTCATCGGGGCATACACGTGGAGTCATTTGCTCGACGACGCTACCGCCACCAACTTCTCGACTTATTTGTCGCCGCGGCGCGCTCAGGACTATCAGGACCTGAAAGCCGAATGGGCCTCCTCGGCGCTCGACCACCGGCAGCGTTTTACGTTCAGCCCCATCTACGACTGGAAACCGTTTAAAAATTCGAATTGGTTTGTCAAGAATTTGGTTGGAAACTGGAATATTGCAGGCACTTACACGTACCAGAGCCCTGAATACGCTACCGTGCAAAGCGGTGTCGACTCTAACCTCAACGGAGATTCCGCCGGTGATCGAACCATTATCAATCCGGCTGGTTCGGCCAATGTAGGCAGCGGCGTAACGGCATACAATTCGGCTGGGCAAGCTGTCGCTCTGAATGATTCGACCACCGTCGCGTACGTGGCCAACAACTCCAATGCGCGCTATGTTGTGGCCGGCTATGGAGCGGTGGCAACTGGCGGCCGCAACACTTTAGCGCTCCGTCCTACCGATAATATCGACGCTGCGCTCAGCAAGCGCTTCGATGTGACGGAGCGATTCCACCTCAGCATCGGCGCGCAGTTTTATAACATTTTGAACCATCCGCAGTTCACTGGTGGCTACCTTAGCGACATTGCCTCGAACGGGTTTACCACAAGCCGAAACGATCTTGTTGCGAGTAATCCTCTATTTACGCGCTTTGATCAGTTTTACAGTAGCAACTCACGAGTCGGTCAGATTATTGCTCGCTTTGAGTTTTGAAAGCCTGTCACAGTAGTGCTTCACATGCGGCGGCCTGATCCAGCTTCATAGGGGACGCGGCGGGCGTACTTTTTGCTACTTAAAAGATGGCGAGGGAAGCGGCCACACTCGAAGATTCCGAGTGTGGCCTTTCTGTATCTGGGCGGCTATTTGCAGGAGGGGAACTTCAACGAGGCGATGTTGGTAGACCAGTTAAAGGAACCGTTGACGGAGATGTATTCCTGCGAATACCAGAATGTACAATCGTCCACTGGATCGATGGCCATGCTGGAGTAATCTCCCCAGCGATCCAATCCGCCCGTTTGTGAGCCGTTCCCCTGAAGGATGCCGGCTTCTGTTTCCATCGTTCCCGCGGCATCTGTAGGAATTCTTCCGGTGAAGCGTATTCCGGGATGCAGTGTCGAGCTCGATGTGCTGTAGCCTAGCGCCATGTCACCGACTTTGTCCATCGCGATGCTTGCTGTCCAGCGAGAGGTTGTATCTGGCGAGAACGTTCCTTGTTGGTAGACTTTGGGCGTCCCGCTCGGATTGCGAATTTCGTACCAGCGCGGCGCTAACCGTAAGCTGGTCCCAGAACCCACGCTAACGTTATGCGTAACGACCAAGCTCTCGTGCGGATGCGCTGTGTTCAAGAAGTTGCGATACGATAGCCGGTGCATTAACGTGAAACCGAGACCGTCCAGCTTGTTGGTCGTTCCCAGTTGAGGCACGGCGCCCCCGAAACTCGGAGCCGGAGTATAGGCTGCCACAGCGAGACTCGTCGGCCCGGTAAATGTCGAGTTGGCAGGAGTTGTGAAATCGACGTGGAACTTGTAGAGTTGCAGCGTGTTCGAACCCGAGGGTCCCAGGATCATGTAGTAATTGGGTGTTCCAGCGGGCGGCTCCTGTGCTCCATCTGCATTCGAGGGCAACATCCCGTCGATGTTTGCGTTGTTTATCTGAAGGCACTGAATGGTCGCGGGGGCCCCTGTCAACATCGCCGCCCGGTTTACTGCGCACGGCCTCGGTCCGATATAGGTAGCGCCATTTTTGAACAGGCGGCCCACAGAGTAGTACGCGTCCGGCCACACCGCCGTTTTGTTGTAGTCCGGAAGCCCGGTGGGTTCTGAGAATGCATAGGCGTTGTACGTTCCTGTAGCATCGTTCGTGGTCGAAACGGCCCAGCAATATTTATACGGCGAGTTCACGGTGAAGAACTCAATCACCCAGCGTCCGGCCTGCCGATCGTATAGCACCACAGGGTCGCTCAGGTTACTCCCATTTGAGCAGGATGGATCGACGCCCGTGAAAAGATTGTTGAGTGTTACAGGACCTTTCAGGATGGCGCCGGAGGCCTTGTTAAAGACGGCAAAAGATAGGTTTACCACTTCCACTATCTGCGTGGCTCCTACAGCTGCATTGGTGTCGGGCGGTGCGTATTGGACAGTAAAACCGGGAAATCCGAGACCCAGCCCCATGAAGCTTAACCCAGGGGTAGCCGCGACCATGGGTCCGGCGATCTCCTGAACCACTGAATCCTCTCCCTGTGCCGCACTTCCGTTCGCAACAGGGCTGGCAAGTCGCGGCCGTGCGCTTGTTTCGTTCGCCTGCGTTAAAGTGCCAAAGGCCATGCTCGATACTGGTCCGACTACCCCATGAGCATCTTCTTTCAGAACGTCAATTTTCTGGGCCGAGATCGGAAGACCGGCCAGAATAATTAATGACAAAGATCCGGCAGTAATTCCGCCCCGTAAACCTTTTCGCATTATTCTCCTCGATTCTGGATTGTTAAAGAATGAGATTTGAAGCTGCGCAAAGGCTATCACATCTCGGTCCATACGATGTGCAGGGGGCACAGTCGAGATCAATCCTATCCTATGCGAGAAATTCTTGCTCCGATCAAAGGAGCAAATTAGCTTGAGCCGCGAAGTGCGTTCGCGGCTCTAAGCGGGACGACGTTAGATTCGGAGTTCTTGTAAATCAGAAGCGGGCCGCGGCCCGGAGTATAGGCCGAAGCCGGCCAATCCGGAGCCTATCTTAATTCTGTCCCAATGTAATTGCCAATACCACAACGTTCCGATTGTTCGGTAGGGTCAAACTACTTACCGATTTTGCGCTATTAAGAGAGAATGCGTAACCATAAAGAAGAAACGTGCGGTTATCTCGTAGTCCGGTGCTGGTGTCCCTATATGCCATCGACATAGCGGTAGATTCCCCCGAGAAGCTTTGCGGAGCAAACCAGTCGCTTAGGCTTTGTGTAAATGTTGAAGTGGTTCCGGCAGTGTAAGTCACTAAGAATTTCTGCCCGGTCTGTGCCCCATTCACTGCCGTCGCTAGAAACCTGAGGGTGGCAAACTTTCCGGAAGGAAGGGGAATGGTTGTCCCGCTCACTGAATTTGAGGCATTCGCGGCGCCGAAATAGAACGTTGTACCTTTAATTGTCTGTTGCGCCCCCAACAGATTTGCCGAGTACGAAGTACCCACCCCGTTGAGTCCCCCATCGAGTCCTTGAGGGGCGAAAGTCGAACCGTCAGTCACCATCCCCATGAGCTTGGCCACCGAAGCCAGGTTGACCGCCGCCACCCCGGGCGATGGCGCAACAACGTTCAAGGTGATTGTGCTCGTGTGTTTCAAAGTGCCCGAAGTCCCGGTTACGGTCACTGTGGCCGCGCCCACTTTAGCGGTGCTTGCAGCCACAAATGTGAGCGCGGTCGATGTGGTCGCCGTAGCCGGACTGAATGTCGCGGTCACGCCCGTTGGGCTTCCCACGACGGCGAAGCTCACTGAACCAATGAATCCGTTCAGTGCGCCTACACTTATGGTGCTCGTGTTGGTATTTCCCTGCAGGAGAGTCACACTGGTAGCGGTCGCAGTTAGGGTGAAGTCTGGCATCGTCACCGCAACGGGAATGGAGACCGTGCTCTTCAACGTTCCCGATGTGCCGGTTACGGTGGCGGTCGCACTTCCTGTTGATGTCGTGGTCGCGACAAAAGTTAGTACGCTCGTACCCGAAGTGCTCGCTGGGCTGAACGTGGCCGTTACCCCGCTCGGAAGGCCAGCGACTGTTAAGGTGACGCTACCGGCGAATCCATTCTGGGGCGCCACGCTGATCGTCGTCGTGATGCGGCCTCCCTGCGGGACACTAATGCTGCTGATAGATGAGGAAAGGCCAAAAGAGGGGGCCGAAATGGAAAGGGCAATCGTAGTTGTGCTCGTCAGGTTTCCCGATGTACCGGTTACTGTTACAGTGGCATTTCCTGCTACGGTGGTCTTACTGGCAGTGAGAGTTATGGCGCCCGGGTTTGAAGCGGTAGCCGGTGTGAAGCTGGCCGTTACTCCCGCCGGAAGCCCTGATGCAGCCAAACTCACAGTTCCGCTAAATCCATTGGTCGGGGCGACGATGATCGCACTAGTGCCGCTACCTCCTTGCGGAAGTTTCAAGCTCGCAGGGGACGCGGAAATGCTATACCCCGGAACAGTCACCGAAAGCCCGACCGAAACCGTCCGCATGACCGAACCCGCCGTGCCCGTTATCGTCACATTCGCCGTCGTAGGCGCAGCTGAACTGCTCGCGGTAAATGTCAAAACGCTGGTAGTTGCCGTACTTGCCGGGCTAAACGAAGCCGTCACCCCGTTTGGTAATGACGAAATCGCTAACCCGACACTCGCGTTGAACCCGAACTGTGGTGTCACACTGATCGTCGTGCTAGCGCTAGCACCCTGAGGAATCGTCAAACTCGAGACCGATGAGCCCAAGCTGAACGTCGAATTGCCCACGGTGAGCGTAATCGTGACAGCGCTCTGAAGACTACCTGAGGTCCCGGTCACCACGATTGCTGATGTCCCTGGAGATGCCGCGTTGCTTGCTGTCAACGTGAGCGTGCTGTTACCGGTGGTGCTCTGCGTGCTCAATGCGGCAGTTACTCCGGACGGCAATCCGGAGACCACCAGGGCTACCGTGCCGTTAAAGCCGTTTTGCGGAACCATCGAGATGATGGACGATACCGAAGCCCCCAGTCCCAACGATAAGGCCTTCGGAGATGCCGCGAGGTTGAACGTCGGTGTATTGGGAACATTCGTCAGATCATTGATGAGCGTCTGTCCCGCGGGTGTTCCCCAGCCCGTCGCCAAGTCGTAACCCACCACCGCTGCAAATCCGCCGTTGTTCCCCAGGTTGACGTCATGGAAGTCGGTCTGGTAATTGGATCCCGCCCCAATCGCGTAAATCAATGGGTTTATAAAGCCTACTGCCGAACCTCCATTTGCTGTTGCCTGCTGATTCGCCAGCGCTGTGAATCCTGCCCATAACGGGGCCGCCGCGCTAGTCCCGCCGACAGCTACTCCCTGTCCGTTGTTCTGAATCAGAAAAATCTGGACGTCCGCGGTAAGGGATACGTCCGGAATGTTTCGCATCTTTAACGACCCGGAATTGGCCGCCATGCTAACACCCTGTTGGTATGTCGGAATTGGGTACTGAGTGCTGATGCCTCCACCGCTGCCCGGCCAAGTGGCCTCTGACTGCCAGGGTCCACCGGCACCAGATGTGGTCAGGCTCGTTCCGCCGACCACGGTCACATTAGGATCATCCGACGGGGACATCACTCCACCGGAGTAGGAACCACTATCTCCCGAAGCCTGAAAGAAGGATTGGCCTTGCGCAATGTACTGCAGAAATATCTGCTCCGTGGTTGCGTTGATCGGACTGAAGCCCCAGGATGAACTCAGCTGGCGCGCCAGATTGTCCGTTGCCATGCGGTTCAGAACGTCGTTGGGATAGTAGCCTTCGTAGACGAATACCTTGGACAACCCTGGCGCCATATACGACGCCATCATGATGTCCAACATGACTTCGATATTCGCGCCGCCGGGCGCGCCATTGAAACCGTCCAGCAGAATAGTTTGCGTGGGAACGGGCGTCATACCGGCTTGCGTAAAGTTTGCTGTGACGTCGCTCGCATAGAAGCCGTCGAATTCCAGCAATCCCACTGTTTGCCCGGTGCCGTCCAATGTTACCGCCGGAGCATAAGCGCTCCGAAAATCCCTCCCCAGGAATAGCCCGCCCGGTCCTGATCCGGTTACGAGAGACTTCGCCTGCGGCACGGGAGCCGTTTTCAAAGCCATCGGTCGAGGCAGCTCGAAATTATCTAAGCCTTGAATATCCAGCGCAGGGACTGCCGAGTCAAACGAGGGCTCGCGGTCGGGCGCATAGAATATACCGCGGTTCGGATGGCGGTAATTCATCATCCTGAGCTGAAATGCCTTCTCAATGCTTTCCACGGTTCCATCCACATCGAGGATCATCCGATTCGGATGCTTGCCCGTTACAGTGAAACCCTTAGACTCAACGAAGCGAATCAGCGCATTATAATCGGTTTCGCTGGGACCGAACTTCTCGGCAAACTGATCCGCGGTGAGATAGCGCCGGAATTGCGGGCTCTCCGGGTCAGCGATATCGCGTACCAGCGTATTGAGTTCTTCCCGGTTCCGCAGCCGCAAGCCGATTGCAAGTCCCAGGTGTCGTAATGGCTCGACGCTATTGACGACCTGCGACATTCGCACGCCCTGAGGAACATGCCCGGTCAGCATCTGCCTTTCACCGGCATGGACCGGAGATATACCAAAGAGCGCTAATACGAGCGCAAAAACAGAGCTCCCGCATAGCAGGCGAGCGGGATAAACAGCCGCTAAACGTTCAGATTTGATCGTCACTGCGACACTATCGGCAGGAGTGTCGGTAAGCTTTAACCAACGTTCGGGATCCGCCTATCCACACACGTTAGAAAAATGCGTTGTGCTTTTGAGGGATAAGTTGCCTGCGAACGTGGATCACATGACCTTGAAGGTCCGTATACTTCAGGGCGAAGCAGGAGGAGTCCATTCGGTTCGGATTGGAGGGCGGGAAAATCCCATGCGAGCCCACATCCTCCAAAACCCAGCGGCTCCGGAATTCGCCTAGCGGACTGCACTCGACCGTTACCGGGCCGGATGAATCCGCAGCCGCAAGCTTCAGCAGTTCGGAAGGGGCTGCGCGCTCCCGGTATTGGCTCATCTTTTTCACCCAGAGTATTTCTATGTTGATCATTAACGCCACCACTGCGGCTACTGCAAGAGTTCGACGGTGGTTCATGGTAACCAGGGACGAGCAGGCGATTCCCACAAGCAACGCAAGCCCGACGCTCGCCAGGTATGTGTGGCGGCTTGGCACAGTAGGCATGTACGTCAGAAAGCTATACGGCAGAACTGCGAAAGCACAGCAAATTGTTACGAGAACGCCGTTGCGAAGATCCGCGCGCCTTCTGCTCCAGATCAGAATTGCCAGGGCGATCAAGCCCCAGGGAAGCAGAATGCGCCAGAGACTGCGCATCCAAACAGCGGGCCATGGCGAAAGCAGCGAGAAGCGGATATCGTGGTAGCGCACATCCGCGACGCGGGAAAGATAGTTCCACAAGATATACCCAGCTGCAATTACGAAAAAGGGCACCACCGTCGAGGAAATTCTCTTTCGGAAGGTTTGGTTGCTGGAAAGAGGTAGTAGCAAGAACACCGGAATCGCCCACGCCGACTCCTTCGACAGAAGCGCCAGGGCAAAAGACGCAACCGCCGATAGATAATAGAACGTTTTGCGGTCGTTCAGCCATTGCATCCAGAACAGCAGGGTGAGAAGTCCGAATAGAGTGACAAGTAAGTCATTAGCCGCGGAGATCCACATTACGGCTTCCTGGTGGCCTTCATACACTGCGAAAAAGCATGCGGCAGCGAAGGTTGTCTGAGGACTAAGTTCACGCCACCAGTACAACTTCACGATCAGCAGAGCGCAGGCTGCATGTAAGAGAATGCTCGTTACGTAGAATGGAAGCGGATTAAAACCAAACGCGCGATCCACAGCCGCCTCCAACACCATTGAGGTTGCCCTCGTACGAAAATCAGCGTCGTGCCACAAGGGAGTCCATCCAGCGGCGGCATACTGACGGGCGAGCGGGATCTGCGAATAGTCGTCCGAAATGAAGGGCAGTCGCAGCGTCGGACCATACGCAATGATCGCCAGAGCGACAACTATCAGCAGGCGCCGGGGTTCCGGCAGCACGGATAGAGTCAGATAATCACCAGACGGGGCACTTTATTGCTGTGACGGCAATGTATACACACGGACGTAATCGAATGCCATCGTGAACCCGGCCGCGTTCTGGGCTGCAATGCCGATTTGCGCCCCACCCCCCAACTGGTGTCGCCATGTCGAGCCTTTCGTCCAATTCACTCCATCATTGCTGCTGTAACCTGTGTAGTATTCGCTTGAGTCCTTGGCGCGATGGACAGCAATACGAAGATAGGTAGTTACGCCCGGGGGACCGATTACCGAGCTTCCGTAATTCGGGTATCCCGCTGCAACCGGATTGATCTGTTTACCGAACTCGGTTTGCCGGGTGTCGAAACTAGGGAACACGTCGATTTTAATACTGTTTCCATCATTCCCATATATAAATAGCGCGGGCTGCGCATAATTGTAACAACAGCTATTATCGAAGGGCACCGAAGTGGCCACGCTTGTTTCCACTAAATAGTCGCCCGAGGCCGGCGTGGGTTCCCCCAAGATCGAGACCTGCGCGGCGTCGCTGTTTTCGTCGGGGCCTTGAGTCGTCACATTGTAAGTCGTTCCCGTCAAAACATACGAGTTATTCGCGCCAGGGTGGATGAAATGCCACTGTGACGAGAGCGTCTTCGAATTAAATTCGTCCGAAAGCGACGGAATCAGTGTGCCCGGTTGATCGAACGGCTTCGGTGTAGGGGGATTGTATGAATTCGGCACGTTCGGTTGCGGAGACGGCGCTGGCTGGGGAGTAGCGGACGCCCAGTATCCACTCCGAACGCTCGGCCAGTCGTTGATCCAGTCTATTGGATCAATCAGAGCGGGACGACGGGTAAAGCCCGGATTCAGTGGGAAGTAGGGCGAGTTCATGTCCACTGCGTGATAAAGCATGTAGCTCTTTCCGGAATCGTCATCAAACACCACATTGCCGCCAGGACCCACCCAGCGATTGCCGTTCGCCGCGATCACCATGCTGCCGCCAGTCGCGAAATCTGAGAGCGAGATCCCGTTCTGATCCACGAACGGTCCGAGGGGACTTGTGGCTCGCCCCACAAAAACCGTATACCCGGTTAGTGGGCCGTTGCAGCAATTACTTGCGGAGACAAAAAGATAGAAATAACCATTATGTGTGTAGAACGAACCGCCTTCATATCGATTGTCGATTGCAATTTGCTGAATCGAGGACGCGTCGGCGGTCAGACCGTCCGCGGAAAGCTTCTCGATTGAAATACCACCGTAGAAACTGCCGAACGAGATGTACCGCTGCCCGGAATTGTCCTGTACCACATCGGGATCAATTGTCGCGCGCGCGCTGGGTGGGATCAGAGGCTGCCCGCTATCGGTCCAAGGTCCCGCCGGGGAAGGGGCCGTAGCGACGCCGATCGACGCACCGCTGCCCAGCGGGAGTGTGGAGGGAGCCACGTAGTAGCAGTAATACTGATTGTTGAAATACTTTACCGCGGCCGCCCACAGATTAGAGTTCGGATCGGCCCATGCGGGTGGGGCCGGAAAGACATCCCCGATGTAGATCCAGTGGATTAGATCGATCGAGCGAAACGTCGAGATGTAGTGACTTTTTAGGGAGCCGTCCGGATTGGTATCGTTCGAGTTGAGCGGGTCGCCCGTACAGTACAGGTACCAGACGTCGATGGCGTTGACGCTCTGCTTGATGATGGCTGGATCCGGACAACTGATCGCGGGTCCGGTCTTCGGATCGTAAAGACTCAAAGGGTTTGTATAAGTCTTCGGTAGCGCCGTCGGCTGAAGGTCGTTGACAGGGGCGGAGGTTGTCTGCCCCAGAGCCGCTCCCGAAAGCGCCACGCAAGCCATCGTAAACGAAAGTGTTCCGCGGCGGAACAGGGCCTTGGACATCGAGGTTTTACCACTCATTGCCACTAGAATATCCCCTGCTATCGTTGATTCTTTGTGAAAATCATCATCTTTGGCTACTACGGCTTCGGGAATGCCGGAGACGAAGCAATCCTGGCCGTAATCATTGAGCAATTTCGTACACAACGCCCCGGAGTGAACCTGGTGGTTGCGTCCGGTGACGTGGCGGGAACGGTTCGATATCACAAGGTGCAGGCGATCGCTTGGAACGACATCGCGGGGGTGCAGACGGAAATCGAGAGCTCGGACTTGGTGGTGATTGGTGGTGGTGGTCTGTTCCATGATTATTGGGGCGCAGACCCGGACACGGTGCTGACCGATGCGCATTGGGGGGTGACGTACTACGCGTCTTGTGCTTTTCTCGCCACGCTGTTCCGCAAGCCGCTGATGATCTACGGTGTGGGTGTAGGACCCCTCGTATCCGAGTACGGCATTCGTTTGACCAGGGCGACTTTTGAAGCAGCCCAACTCATCACGGTCCGCGACCCAGCTTCGAAGACGCTGATCGAGTCCCTCGGCATCCCTGCGGAAAAGGTCACCGTAACCGCCGATCCCGCTTTTGGCTTTCGTCCCAAGAACCCAGTGACGCTGGAAGACTGTCTCCCCCGCGGGTCTCGTTTAACGCCACCGATCCTCGCCGTCGCGGCCCGCAGGTGGACGATCGGGGTTCATCCAGAGTTTCTTGAAAGGGAACTCGCCGCAGCGTTAGATCTTTTCGCAATCGAAACTGGTGGTTCCGTGATCCTGTTTCCCTTTCAGGAAATTGAAGGTGAAATGGAAAACGACCGCGCGGTCGCCGAACGTATTCGCGCACAGATGCGCTCCCAAGAACAGGTGGTAATCGCGAGGGATCCGCTCTCCCCCGATCGACTTGTCGAGGCATTCCGAGGGTGCGATTTGGTACTCGGCATGCGCCTCCACGCGCTGATCTTCGCGTCTCTCAGCAGCGTTCGTTCGCTTGCGCTCTCTTACGACCCCAAAGTAGATGCGGTGCAGCGCCTAGTTGGAAGAGGAGAAGGAGCCCTTGACGTTCGGGGTATTGACGCACATTTGTTGAACGAGCGTCTCGTGCAAGCATTGCACCGGCCTTTGCAGTCGCCACCCGTGGTGAATGTGACGGAAGACGCGCGGTTAGCTCTTCAGTTGACGGAACGCGCTGCACCTGAGATAAGGTTCAGCCCCGATGCGCTCGACCTTCTGAAGCGTGGCGTGGCCGCCCAGATGCGCGTGGCGCGGGAGAACCGTATGCTGCGTGACTCGGTCTCCACCCTGGAGCACTCAAATGCCTTGCTTCAAAGTTCCATTTCCGAACTGCAGCACGGGAAATTTGAGTTGCAGGGCAAGTTGGATCATGAGGGGCAAATTCGCCGGGCAACTCTAAGCGAGATCGAGCGGTACCGGTCGAAGTTCCTGGACGATTTAGTCAGCTATCGGGCGCAGCGAGCCTGGCAGGTTATGCTGCTGGTTCGTAAGGCGTACACCCTTTTGGTCCGGGGATCGAAGCTCGCGTTCCTGCGGTGGGCACTGGGTGCAATGGTGGGCAAATTCGGCTCGCTCGCGGAGTATGATTTGTCTTTCCCGGACGTTTCGGCTTATCTTCCGGCATTGTTCGTACGTGCCGAGGAACGTGTTCACCCGTTGCCCCTTGAACGGGGATCATTGCAGCGCAACCGTTATGACGTCTTGATCCTGGGAATCATCGATTTCGACTTCCGCTTTCAGCGCCCCCAGCAAATCGCCGTGGAACTGGCGCGCCGTGGTCATCGCGTGTTCTGGGTTAGTCCGAGCCGCTTTGTGCCTCCTTCCGCGACCGACCTATGTAGGGCGGTCAACCTTCGGGAAAACCTATGGGAGATCCATATGCGCTGCGCACCTCCCGATGTGTACCTGGGCGAACTGCGCGATGCGCACGCGACACAAATGGCGGAGTCGCTGAATGCGCTGTTCCGTGATAAGGGCTTTGGAGCCGGCATCGTTCTAGCGCAACTTCCCTTCTGGAGGCGTTTAGCGCTACGCCTACGCGAGGCGCATGGCGCGAAGGTGCTCTACGACTGCATGGACGATTGGGAGACCTTCGAGAACATGGGTGACTTCAACGTCACCGAAGAGAAGGAGTTTGTGCGGGAGTGCGATCTCCTGATCGTCACCGGGGCTGAATTGGAGGACAAGTATCAGGCTCAAGACCTTCGGCCACTGCTTATCCGGAATGGCGCGGACTTTCAATTTTATGCGCAGGCAACCAACACCAGCGTGTTGGACGGCGTCCCGAAACCCATCGTGGGTTACTTCGGCGCGATTGCTGACTGGATCGATCTTGACCTTGTTCTTGAGTTGGCGAAGCGGCGTCCTCAATACTCCTTGGTGCTGATCGGACAGGTGTTCGGGCGCGATGTGTCCGTTCTCGAAGCAATGCCTAATGTCCACCTACTCGGAAATAAGCGCTACGAAGATCTTCCGTTCTACCTTTATCAGTTCGACGCTTGCCTGATTCCGTTCCTCATTAACCAGGTCACAAAGGCCACCGATCCGGTGAAATTGTATGAGTACTTCTCGCTAGGCAAACCGGTCATCGCGACCGACATGGCCGAACTGCGGCAGTGCGGTGAACTGGTCTACATTGGACACAATGTGGAAGAGTATTGCGCGAAGGTCGATGAGGCTTTATCCATTCGCGATAAGGCATTCGTCGAGGGCCGCATCGCGTTTGCCAAAGCCAACACGTGGAGCGCGCGCGTCGACCAAATCGATCGGGGTGTGGCTTCGCTCTTTCCGCTCGTCTCCGTCCTGATCGTCACCTATAACAGCGAGGAGTTTGTGCGGTCCTGTCTGGATTCCATCTTTCGAAACACGGGGTATCCCAACTTCGAGATCGTTGTTGTAGACAACGGATCCACTGACCGGACCGCAGCAGCCATAGGCGACTACCAGGATCGCGTGAGGTTTATTGCGCTCGAGCAGAACACCGGGTTTGCGGCGGGAAACAACCGCGCTGCGAGAGTGGCGCAGGGGGATTATCTTTTATTTCTCAATGTGGACACGATGGTGACGCCGGGGTGGATACACCGCTTGATGCGTCACCTTCATCGAGATCCCCAGGTGGGCCTAGTATGTCCCGTGACAAACTTCGCAGGGAATGAAGTAAAGATCAACTACCAATACGAGACCGTGGAGGAAATGGAATCGTTCGCCGTCGACCTCACACGCGAGAATGACGGGCGCGCGCTCGATATCGGGGTAGCGCCACTATACTGCGCGCTGATGCGCAGGACCGTGTGGAATGGGGTGGGTGAACTCGATACGGCTTTCGGCATCGGCATGTTCGAGGATGATGACCTCTCGATGCGCATCCGCAACGCCGGCTTGAGAGTCGTGGCTGCGGAGGATTGTTTCATCCATCATTTCGGGCAGGGCTCCTTCGCGAAGCTCTCCGGCGATGCCTACAACCAACTCTTCGATAGAAACCGAAAGCGCTTTGAAGAGAAGTGGCGAAAGCCTTGGGTTCCGCACCGCGCCCGGCCTGGCGTGCGGCCGGTCAGCGAGGAGACGCGCTTTACTCCAGCTACTTTTCGTTAACACCTACAACGCCGCGAGTTCTTTGCGGATGATCGGAACGCGCGTGCCATCGTAGCCGGGCGCCTTGTGATTGATCAACGCCTGGATCTCACTTACCTCGGCTCGTGCGCTCTTTTGGTCTCCCATATCCGCGTACACCTTCGCGAGTTCGATGCGGAAAAGGAAATTTCGAGGATAGCGCTCGCTCAGCTTGCGATTGATGGTTAAAGCCTCGCGGGGACGCTTCTCGCGCCGGTAAAGAACTCCTAGCAGTATCTCAGCATCCACATTGTTCGTCTGCCCATGGCGGGCGACGTCTTCGATGGTCCTCAAACCCTGCTCGCGATCGCCCTTGAAACCGGCCGTGCGCGCAGCGAAGGCCACAATTCGCGGCAGTGTGCCGATCATGTACTCGTGCAACGCTGGGATCAGACGAGCATCTGCAAACGCAGGGTCCAAAGAGATGACCTGTTCATGAAGCTTGCGGCTCTGGTTGGCATCGCGCGCACCGGAAATCCAACTATGCTTCACGATGAACGCGTATTCGGCGCGGAGAGCATCGGACAGTCCCAATTGGTAGAGCGCGGCGGGATTCTTGGGATCGGATCGCAGACAGCTTTGCGCCAGCCAGGTAGCTCGTGAAACCGCGCTCTGAATCGCTGTCGCACGCTGCGCTGTAATGGGAATCTTGCGGCTGTGGAGAAGCGTGTCGTTGTTCTTGATCAGGTCGCTCCCCATCACGCCCGAATCGAACATGGCCGAGTAGAAAAGACCCTGCGCCAAGTCGTTCCACGCTTCGGCGGAGTCCGGTTGGGAGGCCGTTAACGACTGCAGGTCGGTAACGGCTTTGTCGTACTCGAGATTGTAAAAATGGTTAGAAGCCGAGTTGAAACGAGCATCGCGCGCCAGAGTCGTACTGCTTAGAAGAAGGAAAAGGAAAAGTGCCCGACGGTTCACACTTCTAATCCTACCGACCGCATAAGTTCAAGTGCATTGCTTCGAGTGACCACGCCGGGGCGCATGTGGTAATCGAAACGTATTTCCCCGTCCTGGATGAAATCTTCGAAATGGACGTTGGTGGATTCCGGCGCAGTCTCCGCAATGGCGGTGAGCGCCAGATCATGAGTAGTTGCCAGGCCAAGTGCGCGGCGATCAAGAAGCGCGCGCAGAATGGCTTCGGCGCCGATGCGGCGATCATGCGAATTAGTTCCCGCCAGGAGTTCATCAAGCAAAAAAAGAATGGGCGCCCGGAGATCCAGAATCTGCCGTATGCGAAGAATCTCGGCATAGAAGCGAGAGATACCGGCGTCGAGCGAGTCCGACGTGCGAATGGAAGCCCCTAGTGAGAATACGGACAGTTCGAGCGAAGCCGCGCGAACGGGTGCGCCGGCCAAGGCCAATACGGTGTTCAGACCCACGGTGCGTAACAGGGTACTCTTACCCGACATGTTGGAACCGCTGACGATCAGGAGGCGGCACGACTCGTCAATCTGAACGTCGTTCGAAACGCCTGCGGGAAGCAAAGGATGAATAAGGTCTACGGAGAGGAACCGGGGAGTTCCGTCGACGACGTCGGGTAACACGTCTTCGGGATGCTCATAGCTCAACGAAGCGAGCGAGCTGAGCGCCTCAAAATCGGCTACGGCTTCGAGCCACAGCGGAATCGCATGCGCGTAACGTTGACGCCATGCCTCAATCGCGAAACTCACCTGCGTTGTCCACAAGAGGAGCGGTCCAATGACTCGCAGCAGCCAGTTGTCTCGCGATTCCAGGAGTTCCAGCAACCGATTCAGTCGGGCGATGCCGGCCGATGCCGAGGCTGGTGTGACGAGCACTTCGTGGAGCTTGCCCAGCCGCGGAGAGGTGAACTGCTCCCTTTCAATGCGGCCCAACACAGCTGACAGTAGAGCGAGATCATGTCCAGGCTCCTCGACTGCGCCTGCGATCTGATTCACGGACTCGCGCCAGCGGAAAAAAATGGCAGCCTCACAAAGGAGCACTGCCAAAAGTGCCAACCGCCAGCGCGGGTCGAAAGACGTCCCAATCCAGCAGATCAATGCGGCTAGCCCCACACCGGCCAGAATGCGAGCACTAATTCGGAAAAATTTGGGAATGCGAATGGGTGCCGCTCCGGACCACGCGGTGAGCGCTTCCGGGTGAACGCCGGCACGGAAATCCTCGCCAAGCACTGCCAGATCCTCCCGAAGATCAAGCCGATCCCGCAGTTCGGAAACTGCCGAGTGACGGGACCGGATCTCGTGAGGCGTTGCTGGTTCCAGAAGCCAGTTCGCGAGCAGGTTTTCTCCCGCACGTGTGCGGCACACCGAAAGGAATTGAAACAGTGAATGTTTCCCGAAGAGATCAAGATCCACCGCATATGGGTGATCGGCCGAAAGAAAGCGCTCCCCCGTTTCGCCGCCCGGATTGCTTCGATGCCGAACACGATTTAGAGCCTTCGCATAGTAATCCGCTGCCCGTTGAGCGAACCGGGCGCGTCGCTCCAGACGCTCCCCGAAAACCAGCATTGCGACCAGAACCAGGAGAGCGCCGAGGGCGAGCACCGGCCAGATCCCAATTCCGTTGGAAGCAATCAGCCAAATGCAGACAACAGCTACGGCGGCGTACAACAAACGTGCGTTTCCCAGCCGCACCAAATTCGCCTTCTCGCGATCCACGCGGGAGCGGCGTTCCGCCAGTCGGCTTTCATACTCAGCTTCGGGACCATTCACTCCTTCTCAGAGTAGCGTGCGTATATCGTAGTCATTGAGGAACTTAAATGCCTACACGATTTGCAGAAGCAGAATGGAAGGGCGCCGTTCAGGACGGCGAAGGAAAAGTAAAGCTTGGCAGCGGTGCGTTTGAAGGCAACTACAGCTTCAAAACACGTTTCGAAAATGGCGTCGGCACGAACCCCGAAGAGTTGATCGGGGCTGCGCACGCGGGTTGCTTTTCAATGGCGCTATCCGCGCAACTCGGTCGCGCCGGATTCACGCCTACACGTATCCACACCAAAGCCAGCGTTCATCTAGAGAAGTCGCCCGACGGTTTCGCTATACCCAAGATCGACCTCGAGACAGAAGCGGAAGTACCTGGAATTGACGAGAAGGCGTTTCAGGAGCAGGCTGAAGCCGCAAAAAAAGGTTGCCCTGTTTCCAAAGTGCTAGCCGGCGCGGAGATCACCCTAAAGGCCACGCTGCTTTCAAAGTAAAGTTCACTTCTCGAAGTTGATACTGGCGTCCCCGCGGAATTCCTTATAGTTGCGGAACTCAATCGTGTTTCGCGCACAGAACGAAGATCCTCGCTCACACGTGAGGTTCTGGGATTCCGTGGGCAACAGCGTATTCCGGCCGGCGATCATGACGTAGTCGTAGTCGACGGTTTGCTCCAGAACGTCGACCGGGAACTCTGCGGGAATGTCATCGGCCTTGCGTTCGATGCGGATCACACGTGCGGTATCGCGGGCGATCCACACACGCCCGCTATATCCAGGAAGAATCGTCTGCCCGCTCACGCGTACGGTCCAGTCTGAATTTGCGCGTGTCACTTTGAAATCGTAAACTTTGGTGCGAATGCGATGAAGATCGGCGTCTTTGACGAATTGAAAATCGGCACGATCGCCCGGATCCATAATGCTGGCCAGTACGGAGCCGAATTCTCCAGTTGATCGCTGGCCTTTAATGGCCATCATGTCCTTGTGTTCGGAGTGCCCGCCCACTTTCAGATCGGCGTAGTTCTCCTTCCCATCCACGTAAGTAACTGTTGCGGATACAACGTCGTTCGCTTGCCAGCCGGCCATCTTAGATTCCCGCGTATACCGGGTAGTTAGCTGCTGACAAACCAAATTAGGGAGGTGCGCGGTGAATGAGGCGTTGGATTCACGCGCCTGTTGGATGAGAGCTGCTGCGGGGGACGCCTTGGGAGTTGGAGCGGACTCGGGTTCGGCAGCCGCAACCACTTTAGAAGCAGGAGATGACGCCGATGTTACTCCCTCGTCGTCATCGCTCTCGGGTTTCGTTCGCTTCGGCGGAATTCCGTGCCGCAAAATTGGACGGTCCTCATCATCGGGAACCTTCTGGATCGTTGCGGTCTTTTCGTCGGCCGGCTTTTCGGTAGAGTTTTCAATCTCGATCGAGATCGCATCCAGTTGTTCCCGATCCGCCGTCGGCTTACCTTGCAGCCGAACGTGCATTCCGGGTTCAATATCTTCGCGTTTCAGCTTGCCGTCGGGACCGAGAAACTCTGTCGTTTGCACGATGTTGCAAGTGATGATTCGAGTATCGGTGGCTTCCACCGTAATCAATCGTTTATCAATCTGCCGCACTACGCCCTTGGCAATTACTTGGTCGGATGTATCCTTCTTCGAGTTCTTCTTATTTTGATCGCTGGGCGAAGGCGACGAATCACGCCGGTGGAGAACGGGCGGTTGCTCATCTAATTGAGCAGTCGCCGGCCACGCTCCGAGTGCAGCGAGTGTAATGAGAGCGAAGCCGGCTGCTGTGCGCATTTTACTGAACGGGCAGAAGCACTGACGGCGAAGAAACATTGCCGACAGTAAGTACGACCGGCTGATTCCCCGGGGTCAAGCCAGTCGGCACCAGAACGTTCACCTGATAGAGACCGACAAAGTTCGGAGCGAGTCCGGAGAACTGAACAGTCGCCGGTTGCCCGCCTATCGTGGCAGTCACTTGGGCGGATGTGTACGATAAAGAAGGATCTGCGAGAGCCGCTGCTCCTGTTGCCGGCTGGTTGGTAACCGGCCCCAAGCCATTGCAGTAGAGGGAAACGTATTGCCCCTGTACAGCCGGTAATGAAGTGCTCAGCACTTGACCGCTCAAGTTCTCCGCCGCCGCAATGTTATTCGCAGGAGCGAAAATCGCAGGCGAGTAAGTGGTCACCGGAACCGTAATTACCTGGCCCAATAAAGGTTCGATATTCACCTTGATTGCAACGGAACTCTGCCCGGCAAGCTCCCAAGGAACCTGCACGTTGATCTGCGTGTCGCTGGCATAGGAGAGAGCGCCCGGGACGCTCACCGTGCCGGCTTGAAAGCCCACCGACGTATAATAAAGCGAGATGGGCAGAGGAACCGTAGAGGCTGATTGAGAGTACAGCGCCAAATCGGTACCAAACAAAGAAATGTAAGATCCAGGCGCGATCCCCTGCCCCAATGTATAGCTAGCGGCGTTCACCACTCCGGTAGGTTCAATCGTAGGTTGGTTGTTAGCGGTGTCGGTGAAATCATAGCCCGTAAAACCATTGATTTGGGCATGATAAGTGTAAGTTCCCACGGAAGTACCAAGTGCCGGAGTAGCAAAAGCCTGCCCGTACTGGTTGGTCTGAGTGCTGTAAGAGGTGGTGGCGCTACCCGTATCGAGGAAGCTGCCTCCATCTGGAGCTGTCCATAGCGTAGAGACATTGGCCACCGGCACGCCGTATTGATCCACCACTCCGAAGGCCAGGAAACCCTCCGAAGTGCCCTGCCCCACAATGCCCTCATCTCCATCACCGGCCAGAATGTAAAGCTGCGCGGGTACGCCGTCACCCACCGTGTAGCCAAACGGAATGTGGAGGGATTGTGCTCCCCCACTCACAGTAACGGAACCTTCATAGATCCCCGCTACGGGCTTGCTGCCGGAGAACGTCACCGTTACCGTTCCGGCTTTGCCGGCTGCAAGGTTCAGAGTAGACGGATTTACGGTAAGCTGTGTTGCACTATCCGCGTTCGTGCGCACTACGGTAAAAGTCAGCGTCTGCGAGGCGCTGCTCTGATTCGTCACCGTAAGCGTCTGCGTATTGCTGATGGTCGTTGTGGAGACGCCATATTGGCCAAGCGAGAGCGTGGCCGGCTCGACGGTCACATTCGACTGAATGGCAAACAGCGCCTCCGCCTTACCTCCGCCCACCGAAAACACGCTGGAAGGACTGCTGTTGATCTCTACATAGGGATCCGTCGTATCGCCCGTAGCAGTGTTGACGATCGCCGACTTCACCTGTAGAGCTGTGTACGCCGGGTGCATCTGCCGCACTAGCGCTGCAATGCCTGACACCATGGGAGTGGAGAAACTGGTCCCCGCTTGCGTCGTATATCGCGTGGGATCGTACATTTCCCCGTTGGGGTCATAGTTCTGCGTCGCCATGTAGATGTTCTCGCCGGGGGCCGCCACGTCGGGCTTCAGCCCTCCTCCAAGCGCCGGGCCATGGGACGAGAAGTACGTGACCTGGTTAGTATCCGCTGAGTCGGTGAATCCGGAAACTGTGGGGTTCAGCGTTGCGGACACGCCGACGTTGGAATCAACATACGTCTTCAACGCCTGCCCGCTCGCGGTCCCGATGAAAAAGCCCGGAATATCTTGGCTTCCAGAAGAATCCTCAGGGGAGATTATGTCCGGTGTCTGCCCGTTGTTATAGAACAGCACACCCACCGCGCCTGCGTATTGCGCATTCAGTATCTTGATCGAAAAGTCGCACGGGGTGTTGTTCGGGCCGCCACGCTCAATCAGAGCAATATCGCCGTTCATCGAATTAGCCGGGTAAGAGGAACAACCATAGATGTCCCCAACGCTGGCCGCATCGATTAATGGCGCCGTGAAGGCTCCTCCGGTAGGTGTGGAAGCGCCGTCATCTTCCAGCGCGATAATTGATGTCAAATTGCTCGGAACGCTAGGCCCGGTAATCTGAACCCCTTGCGCGACAATATGCGAGTTTCCGGTTGCGGCCACCGCAATCGCGTTCGGCGCATAAGCGGGCGAGCTGATTGTGCTGTACGGCTCAACATAAGTGGACGTACCGAAGTAGCCAAGGTCTTGCCCGTCGTTGCCGGCAGCCACTACGACGATCATGTTATTCTCCACCGCATTCTCGATGGCGATCGCCTCCGGGTCGCATTGATTTGATCCGAAAGTGGCCTCGCAGAATGAACCCGTGTCGAGTGGCCCGCTGAAAGGCGTACCGCCGGTGGACAAGCTGACGATGTCCATTCCATCGGTCATCGCGTCATCAAGTGCTATCAGAATCGCATCCGTGAAGGCACCGTCGTTAATGCCAGGAGAGCCGTAGATCTTATAGTTTCCGAGATACGCCTTCGGAGCCAGCCCTGTGATAGTCGCAAGCGGACCCGTGTTCGTGTTGCCACCCGCACACATAGCAACCGCGGTACCGTGTCCCACGCGATCTCGAGGAGAAGTGTCGTCCGGGAACGTCTCGGTAGGATCGCTCCCGAACCCTGTAACGTCAGACGACACATAACTTCGCGCCACAATCACTTTATTGCTGGTGAACGCCATGTCGGCCGTCGAATCGCTCTTCGGGAAACCGGAAGGTGCTGTCAGCGAGGGGTCCTGGAAGGCGGGATGCGTCTGATCGATACCCGTATCCAGGATGGCGATTTTGACTCCCGCGCCCGCGTTAGTGGTGCCGCCCAGCGCGCTCCAGGCGTTCGGCGCATCAAGCAGATTCACGGCGGCATTCAGGTTCATCTTCTGCTTGGGCAGAAAAAAGACCGCCTTCACCCCCGGCATGGCACGTAGATTGGCAACCTCCGTTGGGTTGGCGGCCACGAACACCGCGTTCAGAAGCATGCTTGTTGAGCCGGTGATGTGGAATCCTTTGGACGCCAACTGGCTCTTCAAGGCAGACTGCTTCTGGCGAATGGATTCGCGCGCGGAAAGTACCTCGGGAGCGTCCCGCCGCCCGCCAGACTTGATCGATTTCACCGCCGGTGGATCTTCAAGAATAAGGGCGTACCGGCCCGTTTTCGGAGCCGCGAAAAGCGGAGCCGAGAGAAGAGTGATTAAGAGAGCTGAACGCGAAAATCCACGCTGCATTTTGAACATGTGAAGTTATTCCGACGAGAGTTCCGTTTTTGTGGTTGCGTAAACTTACGTTAACTCAAGAATAGGCGCCACGCACCTACGGCTAGAGCGTGCGTCACCATACTGGCGCGAATACTACGGGCTTGCCAAAACGCTGCTCCAGTAGCTAAACCCAAGACCACGGAAAGAATTGCGATACGCCAATTAGGAAATCCTCGAAAACTGAGGTGGCAGGCGCCAAACAGCAGCGATGCAAGTACGAGTCCCGCCAGGCTGCTGCGCGTCCACCGGCTGAGCCACTGTTGCAGTAGACCGCGAAAGAAGAACTCCTCGGAAAGCGCCACCACCCAAAAAGTACCAAGAAGGAGCCCAACCGTCTGCCATACATTCGACGCATGGGTCGACGCGTGTAACTGCCCCAGCTTTGTACCTAGCGGGACCGCGACCGCGGCCCCGGCTAAGAACCAGAAAAAACCAATCGCTAACTCGCGAAGCCCGGGAATGAACCCGAATCCGGTCCCTTCCATGCGTCGGAGAAGCAGCACTGCAACGATCCCCGTACGGATCAACGTCACATGTCCCAGCACTTCGGCGGGCAACTTAGGCCAAGGTGCTGGAAATACCCAACGGAGCAAACCAGACAAGATAACTCCGGCTAGCAACACCAGAAATGCCACATCCATAATCCGACCCAACGACACCCATTGAGGCCGAATCAGAAACCAAAAGGATACTCCGTAGCCAATCAAGCACCAAGCCAGAAAAGGAAGTAACCTCCAACCACCAGACGGCACGTGATAAATGACATACGGAAGTACAAAGCTTCCGGCTAACAGAAGGGCCGTCTGGTTTCTGGAAAACAAACGCGATACAAACTCCATAAGCCGCGGAAACCCGGGTAACAGATAGAATGAGAACTCGGTGAGGAAGGCGGCACCCAAGGGTAATGCGATCGCCGCCGGAATATGGCGCGCACGGGCAAACGCCCAAGCCGCACCCGCCAGCACCAAGCAGCCGATCCCCCACGTGAAACCAAAGGCTCTCAAGTCCGGACGAGTGAGTTCGCTGTTCGGCGCGTCATTATTCATCCTTGTTCGCTCCATTATCGCCGGGGCTTCGCTCCAAGCCGCTGAAACTCCGCCCACTGACCTGATCCGCAAGATTGCGCATCGTGAAGACGAGACTGTTCAGGAGCGCGGCAACTACGCCTATCGCCAGTTCGTCCTGTTGCAGGAACTGAATGATCGCGGCGGCGAAGTTGGCCGCTATAGCGAAACACGCGACGTCGTCTTCTCCCCGGAACATGAGCGAAGCGAAAAGCTCATCAGTCTCCCGCTTCAGAACCTGAAGAACCTAAAGCTGACCGACGAAGACTTCCGGGATCTACGGGAGATCCAGCCGTTTGTGCTTCGCGAAGAGTCTGTGCGCAATTATGATGTGAAATTCCGCGGCGAAGAGAACATGGAAGGCCAGGATTGCTGGGTGCTTCAAATCAGGCCCAAGCAGATCCTGCAAGACCAACGCTTCTTCGAGGGGATGCTCTGGGCGACCAAGAAGGATTTCTCGATCGTCAGGACCGAAGGGCAGGCCGTTCCCCAAATCTACAGCCTGCACCAGGAGAACTTGTTTCCGCGTTTCACCACCATACGGAAACCGGTCAACGGAAACTTTTGGCTGCCGTGGGTCACCTATGGCGATGACACCTTGCCCTTCCACTCAGGCCCGTTGCGGATCAAGCTTCGGATCCGCTACACCAACTACCAGAAGTTCGGTAGTTCCACCGTGATCACCTTCGACGATCATTGAACGCGCTGGACGTCCCCGAATGTTGAATCTCTGATACGATCTAGAACGCTTGAAGATTCTGAGCATCGGCGAGATTCTCTGGGACCTGATCGGGAGCGAACAGCATCTGGGCGGTGCGCCTTTCAACTTCGCGGTTCATGCGGCGCGCTTGGGAAACGAATCGTACCTTCTTAGCGCGGTAGGTGACGATGAGCGCGGCCGCGAGGCACGGCGGCAGGCCGAGTCGCTTGGATTAAACACTCGTTACCTCGCCACCAGCATGCAGGCGGATACCGGAACGGCAAGCGTAATCTCCAACGGGAATGGGGAAAACGCGTTTCGCATCGCCCGTCCGGCCGCATACGATTTCGTAACTCCGGACGATGAACTGTTCGCCGACAGTTTCGACGCTATCTACTACGGAACACTGCTCCAAACGTTTGAACCCGCGCGGCGCGCCACCATGCGTGTGCTGAATACCTTTCCCAAAGCGATCCGTTTCTACGATGTCAACCTTCGCAGCGGACACTACGACCTCGAATGCGTCAAAGATTTGATGTCGCGTGCGACCGTGGTGAAGTTGAATGAAAAAGAGGCGGCGGAGATCACTGGCTCGACTCACCCTTCCTTGCGCGAGTTTTGCGAAACGCATGCAAATCTCTTCGGATTGCAGGCAATTGCCGTCACGCGCGCCGAAAACGGATGCGCCATGTTGGTGAATGGCGACTACGTTGAGGCCCCTGCGTACCGCGTGGAAGTCGCGGATACGGTCGGCGCGGGGGATGCATTTGGCGCGGCGTTTCTCCACGGGATTGCGCAAGGTTGGCCGGCGGCAAAGATCGCCGACATCGCCAACCGGACCGGCGCGTGGGTCGCGAGCCGCCCCGGCGCAGTGCCCCCGTGGTCACTCCAGGAACTCGAAAACCTTCCAGGCTGATAACGAATGAAACGATTGCTTCTCGCGGCCACAGTGGCAAGCGCACTGGCGGCCACTGCCCCTCTTTACCATGAGCCTTGGCGACTTCAGTATCATTTCAGTCCCGCGCGAACCTGGACCAACGATCCCAACGGCTTAGTGTTCTATAAAAACGAATTCCATCTTTTCTACCAGAACAATCCCTTCGGCAACCTATGGGGCCACATGAGTTGGGGGCACGCCGTCAGCCCCGACATGGTGCACTGGAAAGAGCTGAAGGTCGCGATTCCGGAAGAGCACGGCATCATGATCTTCTCCGGGAGCGTCGTAATCGACAGCAATACGAGCGGCCTCTGCAAGAGCAAAGATCCCAAGGACAACTCGTGTCTGGTGGCCATCTATACCGGTCACACGCCCACCAAGCAAACCCAAAACATCGCATACAGCAACGATCGCGGCCGCACCTGGACGAAGTACAAGGGCAATCCAATCATCGATCTGCAGATGAAAGATTTCCGGGACCCCAAAGTCTTCTGGCATCCCGAGACGAAGAAGTGGATTATGGCCGTAGCTCTTCCTAACGAGCACAAGGTGAGGCTCTTCGCTTCCGCAAATTTGCTGCAGTGGTCGCAGCTAAGCGATTTCGGCCCCGCCGGAGCTTTAGGTGGTCAATGGGAGTGCCCCGATCTGTTCCGCCTGGGTGTTGTTGGCGCCACGCCCGACGCCAAAAAGGAGAGCAAATGGGTGATGATCGTCAACCTGAATCCCGGCGCCGTTCAAGGCGGATCGGGCACTCAATATTTCATTGGCAACTTCGATGGCAAGGCTTTCCACAACGAAAACCCGCCGTCCAAAACCCTCTGGGCGGACTGGGGTAAGGACTTTTACGCCGCCGTCACCTATTTCAACGCCGCGCCCAACGATCCGCGCAAACTGTTCCAGGGATGGTTCGGAAACTGGGAATACGCAAAGGATGAACCCACCAGCCCGCAGCGCGGCGCCATGTCCTTTCCCCGTCAGATCCTGACTGCGAGCGGAGCCGGAAGGAACCCGCCTGATTCAGGAGCCCGTCAACGAAGTGCAGCTACTACGCGGCACGGAGATGAACATGCGGAACCGCGATTTGGCGTCGGTGAACAAAGACATCAGCACCGAGAAGTTCCGCGGGCACGAGATGGAGATCCTGGCCGCGTTCGATATGGGCAGCGCGCAGGAAGTCGGAGTCTTGGTTCACAAGGGAGCGGCCGAGCGCACCGTGGTAGGCGTTACCAGCGGCGGCCAAGCCTTCATCGATCGCACCAAATCCGGTAACGTCTCCTTCAATCCCAAGTTTCCCGGACGTCAGGAAGCTCCCATCCGAAAGGACAAGAACGTCATGCTGCACATTCTGCTTGATCGTTCGTCGGTCGAAGTCTATGTGAACGACGGGGTCACCGTGCTTTCCGATCGAGTGTTCCCCGCCCCGGCCAGCGACGGGATCGAATTCTACTCAAAGGGAAGCGGCGCGACTCTCAGTTCTCTGCGGATGTGGAAGCTTCACTCAGTCTGGTAGGGCTGTCGTCACTGCCAGCTCGTGGGCCGATTCGAGCCTTGGAACCAGCCGCTGAATCACCAGGAGCGCGGCCAGGTACATCAGGCTCGCGATGACAAATAGTGGCGCATACGCGCCGTGCGAGAAGTCAAGCCAGTGACCGACCGCGGGCGCGACGAGCATCCCGCCAATTGCCCCGCCCACGCCCCCTAATCCGACCACCGAGCCGACCGAACTTCGGGGGAACGTGTCGGAGGCCAGCGTGTAAAGGTTAGCGGACCAACCCTGATGCGCCGCCGCAGCCAGGCCAATCAGCGCTACTGCATCCGAAGGCCCTGCAGGCCGGGATCACCAGCCGGCTGAAGATCATGGCCGACATCGACATCGGCGAGCGCCGCCTCCCCCAGGACGGCCGCATGTCGATCGACGTGGCCGGCAAGCCCGTCGACCTCCGGGTCGCCACCCTGCCGACCGTCCACGGCGAGAAGATCGTCCTCCGGGTGCTGGACCGCTCCCACGCCATCATGGACCTGTCCGACCTGGGCTTCCTCCCGGCCAACTGGGAGCGCTACCAGCGGGCCTTCCACAAGCCCCACGGAACCATCCTGGTCACCGGCCCGACCGGATCCGGCAAGTCGACCACCCTGTACGCCACCCTCAACCTGCTCACCGACGAGAGCAAGAACGTCATCACGGTCGAGGACCCGGTCGAGTACCGCATGTCCTCGGTCAACCAGATCCAGGTGAACGTCAAGGCCGGGTTGACCTTCGCCACCGCGCTGCGGTCGATCCTCCGGGCCGATCCCGACATCATGCTGGTCGGGGAGATCCGCGACCAGGAGACCGCGACGATCGCCATCGAGGCCGCGTTGACCGGCCACCTCGTGCTGTCGACCCTCCACACCAACGACGCGGCGTCCACGCCGAGCCGCCTGATCGAGATGGGCGTCGAGCCCTTCCTCGTCGGCAGCTCGATCGACTGCATCGTCGCCCAGCGGCTGGCCCGCCGGCTGTGTGACAACTGCAAGACGGCCCACCCGATCACCGACGCCCAGCGAGAGCGGCTGGCGGCCGATGGGGTCCACCTCGACGTGCCGCTGATCCACCGGGCCAACGGGTGCAGCCTGTGCGGGCGGACCGGTTACCTCGGCCGGTTCGCCATCCACGAGATCCTCAACGTCAACGAGGACATCAGCCAGATGATCGGCCGGGGCGGTCACTCCGCTCGAGATCCGCCGAGGCCGCCATCGCCGACGGCATGCTCACGCTGCGCCAGGCCGGCATGATGCAAGTGGCGGCCGGCCTGACCTCGTTCGAGGAGATCCTGCCGCGTCGTCGCCTGAGGCCTCCGAGTCTCCGCCCGCCGGTCTGACGCGGCCGGCGTCCGCTCGTCCTCTACAGGACCGGGGCATTTGTGCCGATAGAGACGATTGACGCCCTCTCGGCCGGAGGGCTGACGGGCCCGACGCGTCACCGGGTGGCCAGAGGACAGGAGCGAGCACCGACATGACCATCCCCGACGGATCCCAGCTGTCGCCGACCGCCCGACTGCTCCCGACGGCGCTCGCCGGCTACGAGCCGACCGATGTCCTGGTCCCGCCCCGCCCTTCGGCCGACGGCCACATCAACGCCGTGCTCGAGGCCATGCTCGCGGTGAGGGCGTCGGACCTCCACCTCTCGGCCGGCCTCCCGCCGTCGGTTCGGGTCGACGGCCACATCCAGCCGCTCGACGATTTCCCTGTGCTCGACGGGTCGGACATCCGTCGGATGATCTTCGCCATCCTCACCCAGAAGCAAAGGGAGCGCTTCGAGGCCGACCTCGAGTTCGACACCTCGCACGCCGTCGCCGGCCTCGGCCGGTTCCGCGTGAACGTCCTGCAGCAACGGGGAATGGTCGGGGCGGTCGTGCCGGGCCATCCCCGAGGTCATCCCCCCCCTGACCACGCTGGGGCTGCCGCCGCTCCTCGCCGAGGTCACCACCATGCCCCGCGGCCTGGTCCTGGTGACCGGTCCTACCGGCTCGGGCAAGTCCACCACCCTGGCCTCGATGGTCGACCTCATCAACCGCACCCGGCCGCCTGCACATCATGACGGTCGAGGACCCCATCGAGTTCCTCCACCCGCACAAGCAGTGCCTGATCAACCAGCGGGAGATCGGCGAGGACACCCACTCGTTCGCCGAAGCCCTGCGGCACGTCCTCCGCCAGGACCCCGACGTCATCCTCGTCGGCGAGCTACGCGACCTCGAGACCATCTCGACCGCCCTCACCGCGGCCGAGACCGGCCACCTGGTCTTCGCCACCCTGCACACCCAGGACGCCCCGCAGTCGATCGACCGGATCATCGACGTCTTCCCGTCCGAGCAGCAACAGCAGATCCGGGTCCAGCTGGCCGCGACCCTCCAGTGTGTCGTGTCGCAGCAGCTGCTCCCCCGCGCTCGGCCGCCCGGGCCGGGCCGCCGCAGCCGAGATCCTCGTCGCCACGCCGGCCGTCCGCAACATGATCCGCGAGGGCAAGACCCACCAGCTCTACAGCGCCATGCAGGCCGGAGCCCGGTCAGGCATGCAGACGATGGATCAATCCCTGGCCCAGCTCGTGCGGACCAACACGGTCGACGTGGCCGTGGCCGGCGAGCGCTGCGCCAACGAAGACGACCTGCGCCGCCTCATCGCCTCGGCCTGATCGATACAAGGACTCCAGCCATGCCTCAGGTCTACGCCTACAAGGTCCGGGACCGCTCCGGGAAGTCGTCAGCGGCTCGCTGGAGGCCGAGAGCAGCCAGCTGGTCGCCGACCAAGCTGCGGGAGATGGGCTACTCACCCATCAGCATCGACGAGCAGAAACTCGCCAGCGTCCGCCGGAGCCTCAACGCCAACATCATCGAGCCACGGATCAAGACCAAGGCGATCGCCGTCTTCAGCCGGCAGTTCGCGACGATGATCAACGTCGGTCTCAGCCTGGCCCGCAGTCTGGCCATCCTGGCCGAGCAGACCGACGCCGCCCCGCTCAAAGCGATCATCGAGCAGGTGGGCAGCGACGTCCAGAACGGCGTCTCCCTGTCCCAGGCCCTGGCCAAGCACCCCAAGGCGTTCGGCGCGCCTCTACGTGGCCATGGTCCGGGCCGGCGAGAGCGGCGGTGTCCTCGACGAGACCCTCCTCCGGATCGCCGACACCCTCGAGAAGCAGGTCGAGCTCCGGCGCAAGATCCGCTCGGCCATGACCTATCCCGTCGTCGTGCTCGGGTTGGTCGTCGTGATCATGGCCGCCATGCTGATCTTCATCGTGCCCATGTTCAAAGGCATGTACAAGACCCTCGGCGGCACCCTCCCGCTGCCGACCCGGGTCCTGATGAGCGTGTCCAGCCTCGGAGTCAAGCTGCTGCCGCTGCTGGTCGTCCTGGCCGTCGCCGGGGTCTTCCTCTGGCGACGCTGGGTCACCGGCGATTCCGGCCGCCGGACGTGGGACAACCTCAAGCTACGAGTTCCCGATCGTCGGACCCCTCGTTCGCAAGACGGCCCTGTCCCGATTCTCCTCGACACTGTCGGTCCTCCTTCGGGGCGGCCTGCCGGTTCTCGAAGCGCTCGAGATCACGTCCGAAGTGGTGGGCTCCGCTCCCGTTTCGGACGCCATCGCGGACATGCAGACGGGCATCCGTATGGGCGAGCCGTTGTCCAACCGATTGCCGGGTCATCCCATCTTCCCCCCCATGATCACCCAGATGCTGGCCGTCGGCGAGGACAGCGGGGCGGTCGACGACCTCCTCGGTCGCGGTCGCCAACCTTCTACGAGCAGGAAGTCGAAGCGGCCGTGTCCTCCCTGACCTCGATCCTCGAACCACTGATGGTCGTCGTGCTGGGCAGTGCGGTCGGTGCCATGGTCATCGCCCTCTACCTCCCCATGTTCCGGATCATCGAGCTGGTCAAGTAAGAGCCTCCTGAGAACGTCCGGTTTGTCCCCTTAACCAGGTCGGATAAAGGGACGATACAACTCAGGCAGGGTCATCCGGCCCTGCTCCTCACCCACCGCAATAGCATCCGAATAAGGGGAAGCCATTCCATGCTGAAGGTTATTAGCAGGAGGATCAACCACAAGGATGAGGGCTTCACCCTTATCGAGCTGATGGTTGTTCTCGTCGTCATCGGGATTCTCATGGCCATTGCCATCCCGACGTTCCTCGGTGCCAAGAACAAGGCCAACGACCGCTCGGCCCAGGAGAACGTGCGCAACGCTCTCACCGCCGAGAAGGAGTTCTTCACCGACAACCAGTCCTACACCATCACCTCGGCCTCCCTGGCCGCCCTCGAGCCCGCTCTCGGGTGGACCACCGCCGTTCCCGCGACGACCACCGGCAACCAGGTGGACCCGGCGATCACCCCGACCTACGGTACCGGCGACAACGTGATGATCCAGGCCCAGTCGGCTTCGGGCGGTTGCGTGTACATCGACGATCAGGCCCTGGCGCCGACGTCGCCTTCCCGGGGCGCGAAGCTCCAGCCGGTACCTACTATGCGACCAAGCTCGCCAACTGCAGCAACGCGGCCGGCGTCCCCGCCGTTATCACCGGCCTCACCGCCCGTCGGCGTCCGGCCGGGTGCCCTCGGCACCGCCACCGTAAGTCCGGGTGGATCCGCACCTGACCCACGCTATCAACGTTTTCCTACGGAGTGCCCCATCGCCTTCGGGCGATGGGGCACTTCCGTCGTTCGATCCCGGATCCTGCTCTACAGCCCGGGTCCCGGCGTGCCGATACAACCGGCGTGAATCCTGCCCACTCGCATCGGAGAGGATCCAGCCGTGGCGACGCTGATCGGACTCGACATCGGCTCCTTCGCCGTGCGCGGCGGCCGAGGTGGAGCCGACCACCAAGACGACGACCCTTCGCCGGTTCGCCGAGGTCCCGCTGCCCCACGGCGCGGTGTCCGGGGGCAGGTGATCGATGTCTATGCCGTCGGAGCCGCCCTGCGCCGCCTCTGGGCCGAGGGCAAGTTCTCCTCGAAGCGGGTCGTCGTCGGTCTCTCCAGCCAGGCCGTCATCGTCCGCCAGGCCGACATCGCACCGGTTCCCGACTCGGATCTCCAGTCAGCCATCCGCTTCGAGGCCCAGGAGTTGGTGCCGTTTCCGCTCGAGGAAGCCCTCCTGTCCGCTCAGGTCCTCCAACGGGACGTCCGAGCGGGCCCGGCACCGCCTCGACGATGCGCGTCCTCCTCGCCGCCGCCCAACGGGATACGGTCAGCACCCACCTCGCCGCCGTGGCGCGGGGGCCTCCCCAAGCCATCGCGGTCGATGTCGGTGCGGTGGCCATGATGCGGGCGCTGCCCGAAGACGCCTCGGACATCCAGGCGGAGCCGTCGAAGCCGTGGTGTCCATCGGCGCCGACCTCACCACCATCGCCGTGCGCGATCAGGCGACGCCGCGTTCGTCCGGGTCCTCAGCGGGGGTGGCGCCAACCTGACCGACGCCATCGCCGCCGACCTCGGCGTCGACCGGCAGCGGGCCGAAGATCTCAAGCGCGAGGCCGGCCTCGAGCACGATCGGCCGGGGCCAGCCATACCCATGTGCTGAGCGAGGTCGCAGGACATCCTCGCGGCATCGATCGAGCCCCTGGTCGAGGCCGTCGCCGGGTCGCTCGACTTCTACCGGGCGCAGAACCGCATCGCCAGCTTCCGGCGGATCTGGCTGACCGGCGGATCCGTCGTGGCGCCGGGCCTGGTCGACCGCTCGCGGGACGTGCTCGGTCCGACGGTCGAGGTCGCCGATCCCGGCGGCCTGGTACGGGGGGCGAAGAGCGAGGCCGACGGCGGTCGGCTCTCGGCCGCGACGCCGGCCCTCCTCGCCCCGATCGGCCTGGCCCGCTGGAGCCCCAACAAGGCCAGATCTCCCTCCTCCCGGAAGAGATCGTGCTGGCCCGGCGCCGGCGGCGGCACGGCGCGGTGGCGGTCGGCGCGGTCGCCCTGGTCACGGCCGGACTGGCTTCGGCCTTCGTCGGGCGGAGATGGAGGTCCACCGGGCCAGGACCAGGCACCACGGCCCAGGCTCAGCTCACCCCCCTTCAAGCCGAGATCACCCAGCTGCAGTCGAAGGTGTCCATCCGGGCCGAGGTCCACACCTACCAGGCACAGGTCAAATCGCTGCTCGCCGACGACGTCGACTGGGACCGGCTCCTCGGCCAGATCGCCGCCGAGATGCCGAGCGACGTCGCCCTCAGCTCCTTCTCCGGCAGCACGGACCAACCCGGTACGGCACCGGCAACCGACGTCGGGACGGTCAACTTCAACGCCACGGCCAACAAGGGGAAGCTGTCCATCGCCGCCTGGTTGGTCGGCCTGCGGCACATCCCGGCCCTGTCGGGCACCTGGGTGTCCAACCTGGCCAGCGGCGGTGATGACCCGGCCAAAGCAGGCCAGATTCCAGTCCAACGCATCGATCACGACGCCGCCTTATCGGCCCGCCACGACAAGGCTGAGGAGACGCCATGACCCGTCGGATCATCGCTGTCTCGATCGCGGTCATCTGCGTCATGGGCGCGTCTGGTACTTCGCCCTGTGGAGGCCCCAGACGACCCAGCTGAACTCCGCCCGCCGCTCCGTCGCCTCAGCCGGATCACCGAAACCGCCCTCCTGGCCAGATCGGGACTCTGCACCACCTCGACGGGGAAGTACCCGGACTGCGCACGTCGCTCGGCACACTGCAATCCGAATTACCGACGACCGCCGGCTTGGACACCACCATCCGCCAGATCTACCAGGCGGCCCAGGCGCCGGCGTCACCTGGCAGAGCTTCACCCCTCAGCTCGGGAGTGCCTCGTCGGGGACGACAACGACCCCGTCCGGCCAGAGGAGCGGGGTGTCGTCTGTGGCCCTCTCGATCACGGTCACCGGCACCTACCACCAGATCATGGGCTTTCTGCGCAACCTTGACGCGCTGCCCGACTGATGGTGATCAACAACGTCAGCCTGTCGTCCAACGGCAACCAGCAACTGGCGGCGTCGCTCGACTCGGAGGTCTTCTTTATGCCGGCCGGTGCCTCGTGACCGCGGTCATCACCATCCGGACGTTCGCCGGGAAAAACCGGCGGGCGGTCGCCCTCCTCGCCGTGGGTCTGGTCCTCCTCCTCGTCGTGCTCGTCGGCAAGGTCGTCGAGTCCCGGTCGGGCCGATCCACCGCCCGACCCCCGCGGCGACGAGCCCGGTCAGCCAGCCGGCGACGGCTGCGACCCCGGCGACCACGGCGGTCGTGCCGGCCGGACCGGCGCCGAACTACCAGCGGAACCCGTTCGCCGTCGGGAAGTGACGGAGATCGTCACGCCCGAACGCTCGCGTCGGGTGTGGACGACGTCGATCGTCTTCGGAGTTCTGACCGCCGGGCTGCTGACCGCCTACGCGCTCCTGTGGATGCCGCTGGTCCACAGTGTCCCCTCGTGGATCGTCGCCGGAGACTGGTGGGAAGGCGTGACCACGGGCCGCCAGGTGGCCAACGGGGCGCTCGGCTACGTGTACCAGCAGGGGCACGGCTTCTACGCTCTGCCCCTCTTGCCGATCCTGCTCGCCCCGGCCGTCGCCCTGGGTGACCGTCTCGGGCTCATCCAGGGCTACCCCATGAACGTGCCCCACCCGAGCATGTGGCTGGCCGTCGGGCCGTACGCGCTCTTGTGGGGCATCCCTCTCCTCTCCGCCATCCGGCGGGCGGCCTGGCAGTTCGGGGTCCGGGAGCGCCTGTGGGCGGTGCAGGTCGTCGGTGCGGTGGCTGTGCTGGTGCCCTGCGGCATCTGGGGCCACCCCGAGGATGTCATCGCTCTCACCGGCCTGCTGGCGTCGGTCACCCGGGCCGGCCGGGTCGGCTCGACCGGGCGGCCATCGCCCTCGCCATTGCCATCAGCGCCAAGCAGTGGGCGCTGTTGGCCGTCCCCTTCCTCCTCCTGGTCGCCCCGGCCGGTCGTCGGCTCCGAGCCTTGCTGTTGTCACTGTCGTTGCCGGCGCTCCTCGCCGGGTTCGTGCTCGGCGTCGATTGGACCGATGCGTCCAAGGCGTTGCTTGCTCCCGTGGTTCCGACGAACATCCCGTTCGGCCACCACGCGCCTCTGGTCCTCCTCGGAAAGACCGCGTCGCGGCCGGCCCGAGTCCTCGCCCTGCTGCTCGGTCCAGTCGCCGCGTGGGTCATCCGACGCCGCCCAGGGGCCGCCCCGCTGCTGTTCGGACTTGGGGCCGCCCTCCTCGGCCGGGCCCTCCTCGAGCCGGTGGTGTTCGCGTACTACTTCTCCCCGGGGATCGCCGTGCTCGCCGTCGCGCTCATCATCCGGGACCCCCGCCGGGTGTTGCCCGTCCTCGGCTGGGTTGCCGTCGCCACGGCATGGTCGCTCCCCCGCAGTCGGGCGACCCTCGCCTGGTGGTCCGGCGAAGTGTTGATCTTCGCCGCCGGTGGGGCGCTCGCCCTCATCGCCCCCCGGCCCGGGACTCGGATCGCTCGCCTGGCCGTCGCCCCTATTTCCCGGGGGTTCCCTTCCGTGTTCAAGGAGGGCGCGAATCGGCCGATCTTTCACTTATGCGCCTCCGGACGGCTCGGCGCCGTCGCGGCGTCAATCGAGGCGACGACGGCTTCACGCTGATCGAGCTGATCGTGTCGCTGACCATCCTGGCCATCGTGGTCACCGCAATGGCCGCGTCCCTCGAGAGCGCCATGGGTGTGACCCGCAACAACCGCAACCGGGTGATCGCGTCGGCCTTGGCCGCCCAGGCGATCGACGTGGCCCGCAGCACCCCGTTCGGCAACCTCGCAGACCGGTCGCACGACGACCACCACGACGGTCGGTCCGGTCGGCTACACGATAACTCAGGACGTCACGCCCTCGGCCCCGCCGATACGCCCACCGACGCCTGCGACTACTCGGCCAGCGGGTCCAACGACCACTACCTCGTCGTCGACGTGAGCGTCTCCTGGCCGGACATGGCCGGCGCCACCGCGGCCCAGGCGTCGACGATGATCGCTCCGCCGGCCACCGTCATCACGGCCGGTCGCGGCACAGTGTGCTCCAGGTCGTCGGGACCCGACGGGCCGGAGTCCGGGGTCCCCGTCATCTTGACCACGACGGGCAAACGGTAGTGACGACGGCCAACGGGTGCGCCCCGTTCACCGGTCTGAGCCCTCTTGCGCCTCAGAGCTACACGTTTACCGCCGACAACTACATCGACCCCAACCAGATTTCAACCCCGAGTTCACCCTCACGCCCTGGCGCCGGCCAAACGGTCGATCACCAGGTCCAATGGGCCCACCAGCGACGCTGACCGTCAACATTCGTCCCGAGCGGCGCCCTAGACGGCCACCGGTCGCACCGACTACCAGGGTTCGGCTTCGCGTTGTCCAACCAACCGATCGATCCGGCCCCCACCGGCAACAGCTTCCGGGTCTACCCCTACGGGAGCTATCAGGCCTGGGCCGGGGACTGCACCGACGCCGGCCCCAGTCCGGCGAGGACCTGACCACGCATCAGCGCGCCCCCGGGATCGGCTGCCGTCGGCTTCGGTACCGCTCTACCCCGTGGTGGTTACGCCGACCGACAGGTCGCGCCGGTAGCACCACGATCACGGTGACCCACGTGACGCAGCCAGGTGGGAGTTGCCCCGATGGGACCACTCCGCAATTCACCTTACCGGTCCGGCCGCGGCCATCGCCGCCGCCGACGACCACCACCACCAGCACGACCACGACGACGACTGTTCCGGTCCACGACGACCACCCGACCCCGAGCACGACGACACATCGGCCGCCACCACCACGACAACCGTCCCGCGCCGACGACCACCACCACGACCATGCCCCTGCCCCGCCGCCCGTCCTCGCCCTCCCGGCCGGCCAGTGGCAGATCGACTGGGGCGGCAGCTGGCCACCGTGACCGTGGCCGGCAGCACCCAGGTGAGCCTCAATCATGCGCCTCCTGACCGCCTGGCGCCGCGGATCGGCGCGCTCCGAGGTCGGCTTCACCATGGTCGAGATGCTCGTCACGGTGTCGATCCTCGGGATCGTGACCTTGTCCTCTTCGGGGCGTTCGACTACCTGGAATCCCGCTCGGCGGTGAACGTCTCGCGCCAGCAGAGCATCGAGCAGTCCTCGGCAGCGATGCAGGTCATCAGCGAGGACCTTCGGGCGGCCTACGTCTACCCGACGCTCGCCTCCAGCTTCATCCTCGGCACCGACGCGACCCATGCCGTGTTCTTCGCCAACGTCGACACGGCCAAGAACGTGGCGGTTGTCCGGAACAGATCACCCTGGCCGTGGTCAACGGCACGCTGACCGAGACCGAAGTCGATCCGCAGAGCACGGCGGCCGACGCGACGAGCACGCCGCCGTGCGACTGGACCGGTACGCCGACCCGCACCCGCGTGCTGGCCGAAAACGTCCAGACGGCCAGCCCGCTCTTCGAGTACTACTCCGTCCAGAACCTGTCCGACCTGGCCAGCTATCAAACCTGCCAGGTGACCGGCGGGGCGACCAGCAATGTCGACGTGGTCCGGGTGGACCTCCACGTCGCCGCCGGGTCCCTGCCCGGTGCCCCCGAGACCGAGGTGACCCAGGTGATCCCGCTCCAGCCCTACATCGACGCTTTGCAGTCCGCCCAGGCGGGCGGGACGGCGGACGCCGCCGGGGGCGCGCTGCGCGTGACGTCGGCTCCGTCGCGCCGTCAGGCTCGCGGTCGGGACTCGACGCTCGGACCGCGGGTTCGCTCTGGTCACCGTGATGCTGATCATGTCGGTGTTGATGCTCATCACCGCGGTGTGGTCACGGATTCGCTCGCCTCCCTGGCCACCTCGCGGCACTCCGAGGACTGGAACGCCGCGCTGGGCGCGGCCGACTCGGGCGCCGACGACCTCTCCTACCGGCTCAACGTCAACCAGGACACCAGCTACACGCTGGCCAAAGCCATCCAGTGCGCCAGTAGCAACACACCCGGGCCGGGCAACCCCTCGTGCCCCGGCATCCCGACGTCCCAGCAGATCCAGTGCGGCGGCCAGGGGTCCTGGACCGGCTTGGCCAACTGCAGCACGTGGGCGACCGTCCCCGGCGGGGTCGACGACGCCCAGTATCAGTACTCGATCCCGCCGGGCCCGACCGGCTTGCCCGACGACTTCAAGACGATCGTGCTTCAAGTGACCGGGCGAGCCGGGGTCGGATCGGCTCTCGTGCAGCGCTCGGTGCAGGTGACCCTGACCCGGACGACGTATCTCAACTACGGCTACTTCACCGATCGGGAGACCCAGGATCCGGCGACCTACGGCTCGCCCGAGTACACCGCTGTCGCCACGGCGGTCGACAACTCCTACCAGTACTGCCAGAACTACTGGTTCGCCCCGGCGGCCAGCACCGACCAGACCGCGGTGGACGCCAATGGCGTCGGCGTGGTCAGCACGCCCAGGAGCCTGCACTCCCAGCTGCCCGAAACCAACACCTACCCCGGGCCGTACTCATCGACCCATCCCTGCACCATCACCAAATGGGAGAGTGGCGACAGCTTCAACGGGCCGGTCGGCACCAACGACGTGATGTTCGTCAACGGCAACACCCAGTTCAGCGGTCCGGTGACCGTCGGCCACCCGTGCTGGACCGGATCGACCACTTGCCCTACGGGGCCACCGCCGCCAGCCATCCCCAGGCCACCGCGGCCAACGGCATGGGCCGTGGCCTCTATTGGGTGGATACCCAGCAGTACTTCAGCGGGGGCTCCAGCCAGGCGTCACCGAATTTCGCCAAGGGCATCACCTACCAACGCCCGATACCGGTCCCACCCAGCAACTCGCAGCTCCCGACCATCGCCGCGTCGTCGTTCGACAATGGCCAGGGCGGATGCACCTACTGGGGACCGACCCGAATCCACTTCAACGGCGACGGCACGATCAGCGTCCTCAGCCCGGATACGATCAAAGGCTCCAACCCGGGCTACAACTGCTCGGTCGACGGCACCCCCATGTCCATTCCGCCCGACGGCGTTATCTACGTGAAGAACTGGACGGCCGAGGGCCCGACCGATCCCACGGCCAACCACCCGACCTCGGCGTGCGTGGCCCCGTCCAGCAGCTTCCTGACCTTGGCCGTCAATCCGACGGCCAAGGACACCGTCCTCGACCCTGATGCCCCGGTCTGCACGGTCGGCAACGCCTACATCGGCGGATCGTTCGGTAAGAACCAGACGGGAGACACGTCGGCCCTGACCATCGGCAGCGACAACAACATCGTCGTCTACCAGGACACGACCTACGCCGATCCCAACCTGACGGCGACCAACCTCGAGAGCACGGCCGTCAACCTGGTCAAGGACACCGCCGTCCTCGGCCTCGAGCCGACCAATGCGGTCGACCTGTACCACCCCGTTATGTGCACCGGGGGCAGCAGCTGCGCCGCTCCCAACTGGCAGAACATGGAATATCCGACCGCCACCTGCCCGAAGACCGACAGCAGCGCGTGCACCGTGTACCACGTCGCCGCCGCGGTCATCGCTTACAACCACGCCTACCAGCTGGAAAACTACTGGTACGGCGCCAATCTCGACGGATCGATGAGCTTCACCGGTTCGTTGTCGGAACGGTATCGCGGTCGCATGGCCGGCACAGGCTATTCCGGCTACACCGGGTCGACCCCGGTATCGTCCTCCGGCTACAGCAAGAACTACAACTACGACGAGCGGTTCCGGTATCTGACCCCGCCCTCGTTTCTCCCACCCAATATCTTCTCCTGGACCCAGTCACAATGGGCCGACACGACAACCACGTCGGCCAAGTGAGCACTGACTCGCCGGGCTCCGCCATCGGCCTGGACCCTCTCCTGCGGCACGCGGTTGACCAGGGCGCGTCCGACATCCACATCAAAGCCGGCTCCGCCCCGTACCTGCGCGTCGACGGACGGCTTCGACCGACCGACTTCCCCGCCCTGGCCGCCGAGGACACCGAGGCCATCGTCGCGGCGATCCTTCCCGGCAATCGCCGGGAAGAATACGAGCGGACCTGGGAGGCCGACTTCTCCCTCTCCATCAACGGGGTCGGCCGATTCCGGGTCAACCTGTTCCGCCAACGCGGGTCGGCCGGACTGGTCCTGCGCCGGGTCCTTCCGGCGGCGACCAGCCTGGGCGAGCTCGGCCTGCCGCCGGCCGTGGAGGTCACTGGCCGATCAGGCCCGCGGGCTCGTCCTCGTCACCGGACCGACCGGTTCCGGCAAGACCACCACTCTCGCCGGCATGGTCGACCACATCAATCGGACCCGCGCCGTCAACATCGTCACCATCGAGGATCCGATCGAGGTGATGCACGCCGACCAGATGGCGATCGTCAACCAGCGGGAGATCGGCAGCGACACCGTCGGCTACGCCGAGGCGATGCGGCGGGTCCTCCGCCAGGATCCCGATGTCATCCTGGTCGGCGAGATGCGCGACCCCGAGACCGTCGCCACCGCGCTGGCGGCGGCCGAGACCGGCCACCTCGTGCTCTCCACCCTGCACACCTCCGATGCGGCCGAGACGGTCAACCGGATCGTCGACTTCTTCCCGGCCGAACACCATTTCCAGATCCGCCGGACCCTCGCCTCCAACCTGCGGGGCGTGGTCAGCCAGCGCCTCATCGCCGGCATCGATGGCCGGCGCCTGGCCGCCTGCGAGGTGATGGTCGTCACCGGGCGGGTCGCCGAGTGGATCATCAGCCGCCGATGGGACCGGCGACGGGGCGGATCGAGCGAGATCATTGCCGACGGCGACTACTACGGCATGCAGACCTTCGACCAGAGCCTGGCCGGGTTGTTCCGGGCCGGCCTGGTGACCCTGGAGGCCGCCCTCGAGGCGGCGACCAACCCCCACGACCTGCTCGTGCGGCTGCAACAGGAGGGTCTGGTCGCGACCCGCTGAAGTCCGCCGAAGCTGTCTCACCCCTGATGTAGTTTGTTGTCATCGAACGTATGTTCTGTTGATGTTCTGGGTGGGGAGGTGGTGAAAGTGTCAGCATCGGTGTTGGCATCGGTGGCGGCGGCGGCGGCGGTGGCGTTGCGGTCGGCGTTGTCGGAGTTGGATCCGGCCGGGTTGTCTGGGGTTGAGTGCGTCGGGTTGGCCGAGGAGTTGGCGTTGACCGAGAAGGTGTGCGGGTCGGCTCGGCTGGTGGTGGCGGCCCGGGCGGTGCGCTGCGGGGCGCACCGGGCGGCCGGGTTCGCTGACGGGGCGGCCTGGGTGGCCCGCCAGTCGGGGTCGACGGGGGCGGCGGCCCGGCGGGATCTGCGCACGGTGGAGGGTTTGGACGGCTGTCCCGAGACGCGGGCGGCGTGGGCGGCGGGGGAGATCTCGGTCGGCCAGGCCGGGGAGATCGTCGAGGCCGAGGGGCAGACGCCGGGGGCTGAGGCGGTGTTGTTGGGCGTGGCCCGCAGCGCGGATCTGTCCGAGGTCCGGGACCGGGCCCGGGACCATCGCCTGGCCGGGGCCGATCCGGGGGAGTTGCGGCGGCGGCAGTGGGCGGCGCGGGAGTTCCGGCATTGGCGGGACCGGGACGGGATGGTCCATGTGGCCGCGGCGTTGCCGCCGGAGTCGGGGTTGCCGCTGGTCCGGCGGGTCGAGGCGGTGGCGTTGCGGCGGCGGCGGGAGGCCCGGGTCGGCGGCGGGCGGGACAGCTTCGAGGCCCACGCGGCCGACGCCCTGGTCTCCCTGGTCTCCCCGGTCGCCGGTCGCCGACCCGCCGGTGGTGACGGCGGGGCCGTTGCGGTCGAGGCCGGCGGGGCCGATCCCGGTCCCGGTGGTCCGGGGCCGGGTTCGGTCGGGTCGGGCCCGGTCCCGGTTCGGGCCGGGCGTCGGCGGCCGGGGGGTCGGCGGGGGTCCGGGCCGAGTTGGTGGTCGTGTGCGACCTGTACGCCTGGCGGCGGGGCCACACCCACCCGGGCGAGGTCTGCCACATCATCGACGGCGGCCCGATCACCGTCGAGACGGCCAAAGAGCTCACCACCGACGCCTTCGTCAAAGCCGTCCTCCATGATGGGACCCGCATCGACACCGTCGCCCACTTCGGCCGCCACCTGCCCGCCCCGCTGCGCACCGCCCTGGACTTGGGGCCGGTCCCCGCGTTCAGCGGCCGGCAATGCGTCGACTGCGGACGCCGCTACGGCCTCGAATACGACCACATCGACCCCGTCGCCCACCACGGACCGACCAGCTACGACAACCTGGCCGCCCGCTGCTGGCCCGACCACCAAGCCAAAACCGAACGCGACCGCCAAGCCGGCCTCCTCGGACCCAACCCACCCCCAACCCCCCGCCGACGCCCGGCGACTCACTCCGCCTGACCCGCCGGACGGGCCTGATGGCCCGGCGGCCCCGGGCGCCGCTAGTGGGCATGTCCGGATTGACCTTTTCGCCACTGATCGCAGCGCGCCCGACCGCGTCGCCTCATACTT